>JAETQR010000075.1 GCA_021770615.1 Lachnospiraceae bacterium
AGATTGCCGGGATGAATGCAAGAAAACTAATCCGGTATCTGACCAGTCAGTCTGGTGCTGCCATTAATCCGCAGGAAGCCTGAAAGATAAGGGACACACTCTTGCAGCGGTGCATTGAAAATACTCTCCAGAGAATCGTCTGATAATTTACGAAGCTAATTTGTTAAGTTTTCAAGGTACAGTCAAAAAAAGTTACTTTAAATTGCCCATTTGTCGGGCAACTCATACTATATCTGAAAATCAATTTGCAAATTTCGGTACAGATTGTAATTTTTGAGGTATAATTTGTAATTATTTGCCGGGGAGTTGCTAAATCTGCTAAATCTGCAGATTGCTAAATCAACTCTTTTTTCTTCCATTTATGGTACAAAATAATAGAGCCCTCACAAGAACGGCCTTGACAATTTTATCTATAACTTATACACTATTTTAGGGTATTATAACATAACCACCCATGAACAACTCAATGGGTCTTATAATATTTTTGACTTTTATAAGAAAGATGATAAGGAGATTATACTATGGACAACCCGATTGACAGCACTACAACCGAGAGCGACTACAGCTTATTTTCTATCCGTCAGGCGGCACACGCCTGCAATCTTTCCCGTTCCAGCCTGATCCGGCTGGAGGAAAAGGGGCTTCTCACACCATTCTGCACGGATGCAAACAGCGGATACCGTTACTATGATAACAACAATATCAGCCGCATCCTGCAGATTCAGAAATTCCAGGGAATGGGTTTCAGCCCGGAAGAAATCCTCTCCTACTATGAGGGCGGCGGAAAAGCAGACGATCTTCTCGCCACTTTGGAACAGAAGCTATCCATATTGCAGCAACAGGTTGCAGAAATGCGTCTGCGTTCCCATGATGTGCCGGATATGTCCCTGTCCATCATAGAGATTCCTGAAACGATATGCTGTGTCCGCAAGTTTCAAGGTCCTCTGATTCAGGATAAATACCATGCCTCGTATGATTTTTTCCATGAATGTGTGGAAAAAGGAATCACACTTGCACCAGAACCGTTTTTCATCATCAATGAGCGCACGGACTATTTGGAAGGAAAACTTTCTTCCGCACCCTTTGATTCTTATATCTGTATGCCGGTTTTACCGGAACAGGCACCGGAGGTTGCGGTTCATTTTCCTGCCTGCATTGCCCTTTCCCTGCTTTGTTATGGCAACTATAACAACATCAATGAAGCTTATCTGTATCTGGGCGAACAAGTGCGTAAACGCAGGCTTACTCCTGCCGGATATATCCGGGCTATCAGTCTGGTCGGACCTTATGTGGGACGAGAGATTGATCCACAAAGGTACTGCTCGCAGCTAGTGCTGCCAGTGGAAAAACCGGAATAAAACAGTAGCATTGTATGTAAAAAACTTAGAAACATCATTTTAGCAAAGTATCACAAATCTCACTCAGATGTTCCCTGATTTTTATGTGCTGCGGACACGCCTCCTCACATTTACCGCACTTAATACATTCACTTGCCGGCTGCAGACCATGACGCCCCACCAGCCATTCTTCCTGTCCCTTTGCCGCTGTTTTGTCCCCATACAGCGTCAGGTAATTCCTCGCCGTAAAGGAACCGGAAATACCGATATTCTTCGGACAGACCTTTGCACAATAATTGCATGTGGTGCAGGGAATCAATGGAATTTTCTTCAATTCATCCTGTGCCCGGCTCAATGTCTCCTTCTGGCTCTCATTCAGACCGGCAAATGATTCCATATAGGACAAATTGTCTTTCATCTGTTCCACATTGCTCATACCGGAGAGTACGGTGATCACTCCCTCCAAATCAGCTGCAAAACGAACTCCCCACGATGCCGGTGAAGATTCCGGCTCTGCTTCTTTTAACACCTTTACCACAGATTCCGGAGGTGTTGCTAACATGCCGCCCTTGACCGGTTCCATAACGATAACCGGCTTTCCATGCCTTCTTGCCACCTCATAACAGCCCCGGGACTGCACCGCAGGATTCTCCCAATCGGCATAATTGATCTGCAGCTGGACAAACTCCATTTCCGGATGTGTATTCAGGATTTCTTCCAATTCCTCCGGTGTGGAGTGAAAAGAAAAACCAACGTGTTTAATCAATCCCGCCTTCTTTTTTTCCTGCACCCAGTTCCACATATCGAAATCATCAAAATAATGGGTTCTTCCCTCTCCCAGATTGTGAAGCAGATAAAAATCGAAATATCCGGCTCCCGTCTGCTCTAAAGAGGTATCAAACTGTTTGTACGCTTCTTCTTTCGTCTTGCAGTTAATCCATGCAGCATTTTTGGTAGCAAGCTGAAAACGTTCCCTTGGATAACGCTCCACCAGCGCCTTGCGAATAGCATCCTCACTGCCCGCATATGCCCATGCCGTATCGAAATAAGTAAATCCTGCCTGCAGAAACAGATCAACCATTTCCTTTGTCTGCTCCACATCAATAGCACCATCCTTCTGCGGAAGACGCATCAACCCAAATCCAAGCTTCTTGATTTCCTTTCCCAAATCACTCATCACATTACCATTCCTTTCTAAATCATTTTACTTTCCTTTGCCGCGGCTTTTGTATTCTGAGCCATCACTCCTACCAGTCTGTGTGGTACATACGGTTCCTCCAGATAAGCGGTTTCTTCCTCCGACAGTCTTAGTTGCGTCTATCTCATATCAACCGGAACTGCTTCCATTTCCCCCTCCGGTACCGGATATAAAAAATCACAGCCCGGATACACCAGTCCAGACACATCGCCCATGCAATGCCGATCACACCCATATTCAGGACAATGGCAAACACCAACGAAAAAAGCAGCCTTGCACCAATCGTCGTGGCAAGGGACACCACCATCGTAAACTTCACATCTCCGGCCGCACGCATTCCCTTTCCCAGCGGGTCTGCAAACGGAAAAGCAATACAGTTAAAAATGTTATGGATCAGAACCAACATGATTGTTATCTTTCTTGTTTCCTCAGTCACATCATAAAACTGCATAACAAAAGGCGTCAATACAAACACTGCAGCATTCCAGGCAACAGAAATCAGAACCGTTATCTTCAAAAGTTTCCGAAAATAATAGTCTGCCTGCTCCGTGTCCCGGCTTCCCATGCACTGGCCAATGACTGTAATGAACACCGGTCCCATCGTGACACAGACCAAAGCAGCTAAAGACCAGATGCTCTGTGCAATGCCATTCGCGGCAATCTGTGATGTGCCGAACAAAGCTACCACACTGCTTAACGCCACCTTGACGAATTGGAATATCCCCTGCTCCACACCGTTTGGCACGGCAATTCCCAAAATACGCTTCAAAAGCCCGGCATTAAAATGAAAAATCCACTGTTTTCGGTAATAGACACCATTCTCTTTCCGAAAGCAAAGAACGGTAACTGCCACCGCTGAAAATGTCCTCGCAATCAGAGAGGGAACTGCCACTCCCGCCACCCCTGCATGAAGAACAAACACGCCAATGACATTTCCGGCAATGTTAATCAGATTGGAAACAACTGCAATATACATGGTTGTACTCGTTTTGCCAATGCTGCGGAAAAGCGCCGCACCGGCATTATAAATGGCAAGTGCCGGATAGGAATAAGCGGATATCCGCAGATAAACCATACAGGCATCCATCACATCTTTTTCCACTTTCCCAAACAGCAGCCGAAGAAGCGGATATCCAAAAAACAGGATACCAACCATAATCCCTACAGAAAACAGGATAGAAATCATCAACAGCTGACTGGCGGATTCCCCTGCCAACTCTTTCTTTTTCCCGCCAATATACTGACTGACGATTACGGCACCGCCCGAAGCCAGTGCCGTAAACAAAAAGATAAAAATGGTATTAAAGGAATTTACCAGCGACACTCCGGACACTGCAGCTTCCCCGGCAAAACTAATCACAAAAGTATCTGCCAGCCCCACCAGTATGACCAGAAGCTGTTCCAGAAACAGAGGGACAATGAGTCTCCTTAAATCCTTATTGCTAAACATTCTCTTTCACCTCTGTATTCCATTCCTATAGCTTTGCATATGCCTCATCATCAACAGCTTCCAACCATTCATTGCTGGTATCCACACCGGGAACTTCCACGGCAATATGGCTGAACCAGCTGTCTGCCTTTGCCCCATGCCAGTGCTTGACTTCCGGTGGAATCGTGATAACTGTCCCCGGTTCTAAGCTGACCGGATCTTTTCCCTCCTCCTGATACCAGCCACTTCCAGCCGTACAGACTAAAATTTGTCCGCCTCCGCTTTTCGCATGATGGATATGCCAGTTATTACGGCAGCCCGGCTCAAACGTCACATTTGCCAGAAACACCGCACATTCTCCCGGATGATTCAGCGGTTTTAAGTAAGAATTACCGATAAAATACTCCGCAAATCCCGTATTGGCATCTCCCAATCCAAAAACATTCAACTTGTCAAACTCTTCTTTGCTACCGACCTTCATACTAAGACCTCCATTCATTTTTTTAACCTAAAGATCAACCATGCGTTTATCTTATCTTATTACAATATCTAACAAAAGTCTAATGCTTATATTACATTATTAGAAATACATAAAAGGCATGACTTCTTTTCTTTTTCTGCCTTTTCTTTCTATATTTTTCCCATAATTTCAGCCCCGTTCCTTCCGTACTTTTCCCTGGCAAGGATGATCTCCTCCATACAGGACAGATACAAATTCTGCGTCTGGTATAAAAGCCGTTTCGGGTACAACACCTCCGACTTGATAACCGCCCATTAAAACTGCTCTGCATTCATCCCGTGGTACTTAAAAAATCCACAAATGGACTCCTGATAATCCCGGATTTCCTTATTCATTTTTACTTCAAAAAATCAGGAAGCTCCTTCTGCTTTGATTCTAATTAAAATATAACTCAGACCTTTCCTCAACAGAAGTTTCTGTTTGTATATCAGTTTCTACCCGGAGGTAATAACAGGAGAGGGAGGGCAGGCATCATAATTCTGCCTGTCCTCCCTCTCTGGTTCTGCTACTGTTCCTGTATCTGTCTGCATTCCGGCACAGCTATTTTACTGTTATCTTGATTTTGGTTCTTACCCCATTTAATGCAGTAACATAAATATAACAACTTCCTTTCTTCTTCGCCTTTATCCTGCCTTCCTGCGTTACCGTCGCAATCTTCTTATCACCAGACCAGTATTGCAGGGCAGATCCGTAGTATTTTGGAAGAAGTTTTTTCTTGATTGCCTGTTTGACAATTGTTGCCTTAATACGAACGCTCTTGCCTTTTTTCAAGCTATACTTCTTTTTCGCCAGTTTCAGTTTTTTGGCATTTGTGTATTTTTTGTTTGTTTTTCCCACTATATAGTAAGTCCTGCTGCTGCCGATATATCTCTTTTTTCCGTCCACATACTTCCATGCCTTTATCCAGACAGAATACACTTCCTTTCCAGAAATCTTTTTACCGGCTATCTTCGTAAGAGAAACAGAAGCTTTTCCATTTGTTACTGTCTTAGCTAAAGATTTTTTGTGAGCAACAAAAATGTCATATCCCTCTACTCCTGCTATCTTCGTCCATTTCAGAACAAGAGCATTTCCCTTCCAATTGACGAATATGCCGGAATCCAGTTTTGCAGAATTTTTCTTCATTTCCTCCGACGTGATGGTCTCCTGTGGTTGCTTTGTCGCTTCTGTCGGTATTGGCTTTTCCGTCTGCTCCGGTGTCACTGTTGGTGTTGGTGGCAATTTCCCAATTTCCTCAATGTGCATTACACAGCCGCAAACGCTGCACTTATAAACTCTAACTCCTGTCTCCGCTTCCGTCGGCTCCTTCGTCACGCTCCCGCTGTCTTCTGCATGGGCAGAAACATCCCTCTTCTCCCCGCAGGCGCATTCATGCCAGTGGCCATCATCGTCTGACTTCCAGTCTGTCCCAAATTCATGCGCATGCGGTGCTGCTGAAACTTGAATGGCAATATCCGCCGTCTTTGTCCCTCCATTCTTCGTATAAGAAACGGTCAAAATCCTGTCCCCGGCCACTGACATATCAATGTCAGACGCATTGGTGGCAAACCCCGTAACTGCTTCGCTGTAGCCATCTGCATAATACACCGTCACGGCCAGGTCATCCACATTTAAGGACTCTCCTGCCGTGTATGCCGTCTTTGCCTTCGATGCCTCGATCCTGTCCGGGGCAAGGTTCGTGTTATGGATAACTTTCAGGCTCCCCCTCGCCAATGTAATGTCATAGCTGCCTGTCACATCTTCCCCTTCCGCATTGACAATCTTCACGCCGCTTACGGTAATGGCACCGTTATCCGTAAGTTCTGCCCCGCTTGGCGTGAGGGTAATCTCCGAAATCCTGTCGCCTGCCATAAGTCCACTCGATACTGCGTATGCGCTCTGGTCAATGCCATTTCCCCACATGATGCTCTGATCCCCTGCCGCTATCGTTATTTGTCTTTCTGCCATTCTTGCATAAGCTACATTGTCTACTGTCGTTTCCAGCCAGATCTTGCATTTTCCAAAGTCTATCTCTGCAGATATGTTACAGGCATCCTGGATCTGTTTTTTGGTAACAGCCGTCGCCTCCCCTGCCGGCACGCTGTAATACCATTCTTTCTCTCCGTCATCCCCCTGCACCACAAGGGAAACGGCTCCCTCTGCATTCTCATCCTTCCGGGCTGAAATCAGGCCGGCCGCCTCATTACATTTCAAGGTTCCGATCGCTTTATCCGCATCATTCAGCCTCAAGGCCATTGCCGCGCCATCGGCTATCGTACCCACCTCTACAGCATCAGAGGACGCCGCCTTCGCAGCAGATGCAAAGAGGACAGATGACAGATTCAGTTCAAAAGCGGGGACCAATCCGGTCACATTGCCTTCGACCATGCAGTTAGAAACATGATCCGTGTCTGCAAGAAGCACAACCTCTCTATACTCCTTGTTCATGTGCGGCGTGCGCAGCCAAAAACCATCGCATTCCCAATACATCGAATTTATCCAATACGCCGGATCTATACGCAGGCCATTATTTAAATCATCCGATGCATTTGCTCCCACCGTGATATATTTACTCTGATCAGAAACGGAATTTGCCAAATACAGCTTATCAGTTGTAGAATATACGCTGTCCTTTTTTGTATCTTTCGTATAGATCGTTGTATTCTTCATCAGGTTTTGCTCAGCAGTTGAAAAATAAGAAGTCTCCAGTCCCTTTAACGTAGTCCTTAACGGGCTGGCGCCGTAATGGTTGGGATATACTTCAGATGGCGCTTCCCCTGGATAATGGCACCCCCAATCTGCGCTATATGGTTTATCTGATTCATAGTCGTCTTCAAACGACTGTCTTGCCAGCGGACTTGCCGCAAACAATGTCAGACCGCCTTCACCCTGGCTTCCCGCAATCCACCATTCCTGATTATCTTTTCCAAAGCAGAGCTTTGTCGAATTACTACTACCATCTGAATCATCCGTATTAAAATCCCGCAGCTGTTTTGCTGTCGCAAACCGGCTGGGTTCTGAGAGTTCTGCCGCATGAACCTCCGGGCAAAATGCCGGAAATGAAGTTATGATTATTGCCGCTACCAGCAATAGTGTGCCTGCTTTACTCTTTAAATTTCCTTGTTTCAATGTCCTCTTCCTCCAATCTACTACTGATACCTCAAAATTTATAAAACATACTTTTGAAATGACTGCCGGTTCGGATTGTTTAACCACTGCCGTCGCTTTCCATTTTAATGTATTTCAGCCGAAAAAAAATATATTTGGCAGGAACGTCAATTTTCTGGCAGGAACGTCAATTTTCTGGCAGGAACGTCATCTCCATTTTAATTTCATTTCAGGTCATTTCAGATCATTTCATCGAAATCTTCCCCCCCATTCAACTCCTATCTCTCATTTTGCAACATAAACAACAGTCCAAACGTCCCTGGTCCGCAATTCGTGGAAATAGCGGGGGAGGCTTTCTGATAGATCACATTCTTAAATGACACCTGATTGCCAGCCAGTTTCTCTATCTTCATCAGCTCTTCTTTCGTCAATCCGGCATGCGTGATAAACAGGGTATTCGCATCAATTCCCCGTACCGCCCGGAATGTGGAAGCAATGTACTTCTTCCACGCATGATTTCTCGTCCCGATCCGGATCGCGCCTACTTTCATGCTACTGTTTTTCAAGGTAAGTACCGGATGAAGCAGAAAGGCTTTGCAGACCGTGTTGATTTTGGAAGAAATTCTGCCGTCATGCCTCCTGCCGCATACTCGGCAGCACGAAGCACCATAAGTCCCATGCTGCTCAAGAGATGTCCGGAATCTACTCTCCCTCCATCAAGTCGGGTACACGCAGTTGATAAATATCTTTTGTCATAGTGTTGTAGTCTCCTTTTCCAATAATTTTGTATAGCAAATATAATTTCTAAAAAACACCACTCCTGCTAAGGCTAATGCACAGCCAAGTCCGGAGTAAAAGAAAGAGACAAAGATATCCGGAAATATTCCGGCAACTCTAAAGCCAATTCCACCACCCATCATGCAAGCCATGATGATATATGCCTTTAAATCGAAGAAATTCCAAAAAGGCTTGTAATCCTCATATTTTAAAATTCTCCTCGTATGCTTTTGGCTCATTTTGAAAAACATTATTCCAAAAAGCATAAATACAACCATTGAGAACAGATATAAATACCACTGCGATTCAATTACAAAATATGACAAAACTCCAAGCCTTGCTACATTAAAACCGGCTATAATCCATACAATACCGGCTATCAATAGAAGGGTTCTCTTTTTAACATAAAACATCACTCAACCTCCATTCTCATCTGTCTATTAAGCATCTTTCAGCATTATTGCATATCTTGCCGAACACAGACTTACATATTATCATCTCTTCTTCCGTAAGCCCCTCAAACATATTCCTTATGAACTCACTCTGTATATTTAGACCGGATTGAATAATTTCCTGTGTAGAATCTAACAATACTATTTCAATATGTTTCTTATTTTCTTCACTCTGTTTCTTCTCAACTAATCCCCTATCTTCTAGCGATTTTAATGATGTCGAAACATGTGATTTCGTAGATTTACGCACTTTAACAATATCTGCCGCTGTTTTATACTGTGGATTATTGTATAAAAACATTAGTATGTCATACTCCATTTGAGTTAATTCGTATTTGTCACATACTGACCTTGTAAGTTTCTCATAATAACATGTTATTGTCTTATGCATGTCCCAAAATTGCATTATATCTGCCACCTTTCATCGTTCTATTTAGAACAATTATATATTCCATTCTTTTTTTTGTCAACAGAAAAAGATACACGAAATGTGTATCTCCTCTAAGATATATAGAATATTTTTTTGTGATTTACCATCTTGTAAAATTCCGATTGTGATTTGATGATTTTTAAGGGAAACATTAGCTGTTATATTTGTTTATTAAATTCTCCGCTAACCCTTGAAAATACTAAGTTTATCGCAGATGAGCTTTCCCTTAAAGTTTCCCTTGTGTTATGTCTTCCCATAGGGCATTACGAACCCTGATAAGGGAAAAATAAGGGAAATAGAATCACATAAAACATTATAACACAAAATACACGGTAATTGGTACACTGATTGAAATGCTTTCAAAAAATCTACAAAAAGATGACAAATAAAATGAATATTATTTATGCACCATACAATATCCACCATAACAGCATTGATATATACACTTATGCAGGATACTTTTTACGGATAGATTGCAATAAAGCAGAGGATGGATTGAAAACTACCCCCTGCTCTGAATGTGCCTTAAATGCTTTGGCAATAAATGAGCCGCTTGAATATGCAAGGCTCTATCTTGAGGGAAATATGCAGATGTGGGTGGATGCAGAAGATTCTTTAGAACTATTATGGGACTATGAAAAAATCTCTGTAAAAAAAGAATAGCTGTATTCCAAAAAGGTCTTCTATGATAAAATCAAATTATCAAAGGAGGCCTTTTACTATGGCAAACAAAAAGAGAAAC
>JAETQR010000076.1 GCA_021770615.1 Lachnospiraceae bacterium
CGAAAGCCGCACTGCTTTGTCAATCCTCTCACTTTCTTCGGGAGATACCCGAAAGGCGACTGTCTTGTTCCTCCAACGGTTGCAGTTGTCTAAATTCTTTGCCGACATATCAAAAACCCCCCTTCCCTAAATCGTCCAGCCTGTCTGCCATTTCCGTCTGCTTTGACGGAAACAGGTGAGCATATCTATAAGTGATTTCAATGCTCTCATGCCCTACTCGGTCAGCAATCGCCACCGCCGAGAACCCCATGTCAATCAACAGGCTGATATGAGTATCTCTTTCTAAAGGATATTTATAGGACAACATGACAAAAATATTAGAAATCGGCATATCTATGGAATACCCAAAAAGAACGATTCTGGCACGTACATTCCAGAATCGTTCTTTTTAAGTTCTACAATTTTTATCTAAATAATTTTCAAAAAGCCACAAAGCAAGCAACGGGTACGGAATGACGTGCATTCCCTGACAATCCAGAATTAAAAAGATTGTTCCAATGCATTTTTCTAATAATTTGATTGTTTACTTTTTAGTCTGGTTCTCGGTATTTATCCAGAGATACTTTGACTGCCTTTACTACATCCTCTATTATCTGTATATCCTGCATCGAACAGGAATCCAGTATTTCTTCTAATTCCCCTTTTATAGCTGTTTTGTTCTTTTGAGGGGTATCGTGGAGTAGTTCATCTGTCTGTATAGATAAGACATTTGCAAGTTTCACAAAAAGTGGCAGGCTCAATTTTGTGTTCCCTGTTTCAATATGGCTCATATGCGTTGTCGATATTCCTACTTTTTCTGCTAATTGTTCCTGCGATAAACGATATGCTTTCCTAAATTTTCTGATGCGTTGCCCTATTTTATAATAATCCATAAATTTCACCGCCTTTATAATTTAATATTACTTGAATTGTATAGGCAAATATGGTATTATTACATAAACTATAAAGGCTAAAATATATCTATATAATTCAAATTATAAAAAGGGGATGAGCGACATGGAAAAAAATGAAACCGAATGCCTGTTATATGAAGAATTGAAAGGCGATGAAAAAACACTATTACAATGGTATAGGAAAAACCCGCTTTCTGTATACATTGAAATTGCTTTATTAAAATTGTTTAGTTTAGGGATTATTACCGTAGATGAATACAGGAACTATCAATCCGAAATTGTCAAAAAAGCTGATATGTTAAAAGAATCATGTTGAAAATCTGGATAAGAAAAAGGGATGTTCCTATACACTATTTTAGGAATATCCCTTAATTGTTTATATTTCAATATGAGTCCCGGTATTTATCCAGAGATACTTTGACTGCTTTTACTACATCCTCTATTATATGCATATCCTGCATCGAACAGGAATCCAATATTTCTTCCAATTCCCCTTTTATGGCTGTTTTGTCCTTTTTTGGGGTATCGTGGAGAAGTTCATCTGTCTGTACGCATAAAGCTTTCGCAATATCCACAAAAACTGGCAGGCTCAATTTTGTGTTCCCTGTTTCAATATGGCTCATATGAGTTGTTGATATACCCACTTTTTCCGCTAATTGTTCCTGTGATAAATGATATGCCTTTCTAAATTTCCTGATACGTTGCCCGATTTTGTAATAATCCATAAACTTCACCGCCTATATAATTTAATTCTACTTGAATTGTATAGGCAAATATGGTATTATTACATAAACTACAAAGGCTAAAATATGCCTATATAATTCATTTTTATTACATAGAAAATAAAACGGAACGTATTGCTTAAATAAGCACAAAAAGGAAAGGATAAAATAATATGACCAAAGAAGATTTAAAGGATTTTTTGTTTGAAACGCTAAATGAACATGACTCCTTATTTTCTGACCTATCATTGGACGATGAAACAGACACTATATTTATCAAATCCGTTGATGGAGAAAATTTTATTGTTACTGTCAGCCCTGTGACTGCGGATGAAGCACTCATAGAACTGTGGGCAAAGAAAAACCCAGAATTGATGTCTCTTGCCCTCGGTGTGTTAAATATGAGGGATTTAGGGGGATTTACAGAAGAAGAAACACATAAGTACTTGTCAGAAATTGTTGGAAAAGCGGACAATTCATGTGCTAAAGATATAAAATGCAGGCTTGAGAAATTAGGGAATGATAAATGAGATAGCATTCTTCACACATTAATAAGATAATTGATATGTGGGCTGCATAACCATTATCCCAGATGGTTTTGCAGCCCGCATACATTAAATTAAATAAGCATCTTCACAATTACCAAAAATCATGTCCATCATAATAGAAATACAAGCATTCCATTATCCCGGTAATTATCATCCACCAACTCACCACATTCAATCTAATTGGAATGAACGGTATCTTCATTACTGCCAGTGAAAGGGAAAAACCCATAAATGCAATGCCTGTCATCACAGATTTTTTAAACAGTTCCATATTTTTGTACCCGTAATACTCCCAACGCTTTTTCCATTTCCGCAGTAGGCAGCAGGCTCCCATACGGATAACAAAAAACAAACTAACCGCAATGACAGCAGATGCAAAAACCAGTATGCCGACCGCCAGCGGTGATGGCATAACAGTTATCATTGTCTGATAGAGACTCCGATAAAGGTTTCCTAAATTCTGCAAAAGCCAGATGGCATTCTCACATCTTTCCAAAAACCATAACGGAATGGCGGCTATGATGTCCTTCTCGGTAATTAGGACTGCCGCCATCTGCGCCAGATATGCGGCAATCAAAACCAATACTGCGCCAGACATCTTTACGGACTCCCTGCTAAGAACCCTCTTACAATCCTCCTGCAATTTTTTCTGCAATACCCTTCTCGCCTTCTCCACTTCCCTTGCCAGTGTTTCCTCATATTCTGCCATCAGTCGGTTTGCCATTGCAAGTTTCCGCTCAGCAGTTTCCTCCTTCCTACCTGCCTGGGCAAGAACGGCTGCGGCTCTTTCTTCCATTTCCTTCCCGCGTTTCTCTGCTTTTTCCATCTCTGCTTTCAGCCTCCCGTTCTCCTGAAAGATGATGTCGCTGCCGCTGTACCTCTCTAGCTGCTCTGTCTGATGCCGCAGCGTCTCCCCTTGCTCGGAGAGAACGGATTTCATGGATTGTATCTGTGATTTCAGTTTCTGACTGCCGGAAGAAAGATTCCGTATCTGCCCGTCTTTCTCCTGCACCTGAATCCACAGGTCTTTCAGTTCCTCGTTTTTGTCTGTCAGTTCCTGTTCCATTTCCTCCAGCTGATTCAGCAGACTGTCTATCTGCTCTCCGCTGCTGTAATCTCCGAATCCGTTCATTCCTTTCCCTCACTTTCCCTAAGACTTGCTCTTTAAGTCCTGCAATTCTGCTGTCTGTCTTAGCAATATCTGATTCTGTCTGGAGAGCATGGCATTCTCGTTGTTCAATCTCTCCACTAATCCTGTTAATTCCCGATTCTGCTGGCGTAGTATAGGGAGTTCCCTGTTCTCCGCTTGCAGCCGTTCGATTTCCGTCTGCTGGTTTTCCGCCAGTTCCAGAATCTCGCCCTGCTTTTCCAGAATAGCCAGTACCTCTTGCAGCTCTGCCATATATTCGTCCAATCATATCCCTCACCTTCTGCATAATCATTTGGTGCAACGCTTTCATGGTGCAGTACCATTCCTTTGTTACATAATTTAGTTGTTTTACTATTCGGTTATACTCACATCGGTCAGACATCTCCCCACGCTGTTCCATCTGCCTTGCACGGTATCCCTCGTGGATGGTCGGCTCAAGAGCAAGCCCCTGTCTTTTATAGCTGCGGTGGTCAATCTGCTGTTCCATTGACAGATAGCGGTTGCAGACATCTGCCCATGATTTTCTCCATTTCTCCACGTTCCCTTGGTCGTTCCAGTCATTTGCCTGCACGGTTATCCGCTTCCAGAGTTTCTCGTTTCGTTTACCCAACTTCTGCATCCCGGTCTTTTTATCAATAAGCGGGATGCGTTCCCCGTTTTCATCCCTTGCATAATCTTTTTTCTCCTTTGCGCCCCATGAGCCGTCTGCCTTAATGGGTCTGATGGTAAGGAGGATATGGGCGTGCGGGTTGCCATTCCCCTTATCGTGGATGGCAATATCCGCGCACATGCCCTCCGATACAAAATTGCCCTGTGCATATTCCCTGATAACCGCAAGCTGTAATTCTTCGGAAAACTCTGTCGGCAATGCAACCTCCACTTCCCGTGCGAGCTGCGCATTGGATTTTTTCTCTGCTCTTGTGACTGATTCCCAAAGCGTCTGCCTGTCCGCATATTCTTTTGGCGCATGTCCCGGCAATAAGATTTCCCGGTGCATGACGCCGCCTTTCCGTGTGAAGTCATGGGTAATCCCTGTTTCCCTGTCACAAAGTTTCTCCCCGGCGCGGTACGCAGCAGCCGCAATGACAGATTTCCCCTTGCTCCGCCCAATTATCTTGACCGAACAATGATAAATCGCCAGAAACACCACACTCCTTTCCGTAAGCTGTTTTTGCAGATATACGGCAAGTAAAATATATCTGCCAGAATATGGGGCTGGTTCCTGGCAAAAACTGCAAACAGTACTCAGCCCAAGTCTCGCAGAGCGCGCGTCCACGCAGTGGGATAGACAGGCTCCGCCTGTCTATAAGTGCGCCCTTCTTCGTTTCCCTACAAAGGGAATGGCAAAGCACCGTCCCCCTCATCTGCCCCCCTCTGATGTCTTCGGCACAGTAGAATGCTGCATGGCTTTGGATAAATACCTGCCGTTTGCCTCCTGCTTTTTCAAGAATGCAATCAGCTTTGGAATATCCTCCTCCGTGACAGCCCTGCCCAAGACAGATTCCACCGCACCGCCAATCTGGATTAAGCGGTGGGTGCGGATTTTCCGTTCCTCCTCTTTCTTCCGCCGTTCCAACTGTTTCCGCTGTGCCTGATACTGTTTCAATTTCTCTAACATTTCTTCCTCTTTCGTGGTACAATTCTGAATACGCTCATCCAGTGTCTTTCTTTGTTTTGCCATAAATGCCTCCTTTTCTCCGATACCTGCCGAAAATAAAATCCGATTGTTACAAATCACTTTTCCGCCATCACCGGCAGACCGTTTACACATACATCATTTCTGATAAGATGCAACAGCCTGTCTTCCAACGTGGCAGAATCTGTTTCTGAAAAATGCACATTCACCACATAAGTAGCTGCCCCTATGCGTTTTGTAAAACTGCTATTTTTTGTTTCTTCCCTGCTGTCTCCCATAAAAATAAAATCCTCCCATTGATTTTAGAACATTCGTTTTGTATAATACTTATGGGGCGGTGGTCTGTAGTAAAAACAGCCATTCCCATTTATCAGTCCCATATAAAACAAAATCCGATTCTCCTTTCCGACTTTTTGTAATTGTTTTATTAAACAAACAATTACCCCCTGTCACCAATAGGAGAAAAATACATAACAAATCGGAACTGTTTTGAAAAAAGCTGAAAAAAATTTTTAATATATAGATAAAAAGGCGGTGACTCCATAATGCAAAAAGAAATAGTATCGTTTTTAAAAACGGACGATTATGATTTTGATAATGAACTTTTAGACGCACTGGAAATGGAACGCTCCGCCATACAGGAAATAGAACAGGAAAAAGAAGAAAACTCCTTAACAGAAGAAACAGCCTTCGCCCCCACATCAAGAAAAAAGCTGTGAAGGGATACACAAAAAGAAGCCCTGACCCGGCTAGAGGATTCCGCACGGACAGAAGACGATTTCCGAAATGTACAGACATGGTGGGACAGGCTTGACGCAAATGCGGACAGGAGATACCACTACCATGTCATAGGGCGTTCCGATGTGCCGCTGGAATGGGGCGCAACGCCGGAACAAGTTATTGTCCCTGAGCCAATCCATCATGTATTCTGGCAACAGATAATAAAAGGCGACTTTCTGGATGCCGTCTTTGACTGCCCTTTTGAGATGCATGAACTGATTGAAAATACAGATATCGCAGACGCTGTGTCTGAATTAAAAGACCTCCACAAGGAAGTGCTGTATTACAGTGCCATCCGGCAGTATTCCAACCAGAGGATTGCGCATATCCGCTGCCAGACTGACCGCAATATCCTCAAGGTAAAAAATACCATCCTGAAAAAGCTACGGAAGAAACTATATGTTTCCTTACATGAACGTCAGCAAATGAACTTGCCACTAAATCAGAGAGAAACAGAGTTTTTAGAGGAATATACACCTATTTTTGTTGACAGAAACAAAGCAAAACTTTCCGATACTGATAACAATAAGGAGACTGCCGAAAGTAATGATTGACGTTATTCAATTTGTCTGCTACGATAGTAATATATTTATAACAATTTCCAATTACATATATGTGAGGTGTAAATAATGAACCTTTTCAAAAAGACTAGTTCCCATTGGGTGCGGTATGACAGCTATGAATGGAAAAAAGATGATAAAGGTGTGTTGTATATCACACCTGCCGAAAAAGCAAAACCAGAATTATATAATCCACTAAAGGATTCTGATAAAATGGTACTTCATGCGATAAATACAGGTGTCGTCTGCATGAATAAAGATACTAACGAGCAGACAAAACAGGATGCGGTTATGGAATTTGTATCTTCCTATGGACTTCTTGGATTTATGACAGCGCTTCCCACCACACCAGAATTTATTACTTATGAGGCAGTATATTTCCCGAAAAACCATTTCATCAGGCAAGAAAGCATGGCAACGGAAAAATACCTGTCTTACTTCTTTCCCTTTGACGGGCTTGATTTTGTAAAGCGTGGCGTGGAATCCCGCTGGAACGTTAGCGACCCATCAATGATTGCATTGACAATGGCTATGGGTAGCCAGCCGCAGGCAGTCACCATGAGTTCCCAGAAGGAATATGCGGAATCCTATGAATGGCTGGCAAAAGAGTTTACCGACTGGGCATTTACATTTGTATCTGCTTTCCTATACTATCAGGATATGGACACGCTTGACGATATGCAGAAAGATTTATACCGTCAGGGCATGGCGGCATTCGGCGGCATTGCGCCAACCTACCATATTGAATTGCTGGAAAAACCCACGATTGTATGGGATTTTCATTCGCTGTTACTGGCCATACAGATGATGTTTAGTTTCATGCTAACGGATGAGAAGTCTTCCCTAAAGGTCTGTAAACACTGTGGCAAGGTGTTCCTTGCTTCCAGACCGAATACGGTATTTTGCAGCGGTCAGTGCAAGAACCAGTATAATGTGTATAAAAGCCGGGCAAACGGCAGAAAGGCAGAATTGACAGATGAACAATGATGAACTGATGGGACTAGGAGATATCCTTATCTACCAGACGGAAAAAGGCGATACCAGAATTGATGTGTTTTTTCAAAATGGAGATATCTGGATGAATCAGTCAGCCATTGCCAGACTCTATAACACGACTCCCCAAAACATCACCATGCATATCCGTAATATTTATGCTGATGGTGAACTGGATGAACTTTCAACTTGTAAGGATTTCTTACAAGTTCAAACAGAGGGAAAAAGGCAGATTAAACGTAAGAAAAAGCATTACAATTTTAGAATGATTCTTGCCATCGGCTACCGTGTCCGCTCCAATGTTGGAATGCATTTTCGGAACTGGGCTTCTGCTATCTTAGAAGAATATTCCCGCAAAGGATTTTCCATGAACGACGAACGCCTGAAAAACCCAAAACCGTTTGGCGAAGATTATTTTGATGAATTGTTAGAGCGCATCCGCGAAATCAGGGCATCCGAAAAGCGTTTTTACCAGAAAATCTGCGATATATACAAAACATCCGTTGACTATTCCAGCAATGATAAAGAAGCAGAATTATTCTTTAAAACTGTTCAGAATAAAATACATTACGGAGTGCATGGGCATACTGCGGCAGAAGTCATCATGCAGAGGGCAGATGCCACGAAAGACAATATGGGGCTGACTGCCTTTGAGGGGGCAAAAGTCCGAAAAAAAGATGTGGATGTCGCAAAAAACTACCTCAATGAAGATGAAATGCAGGAATTAAACAGGGTGGTAACCATGTACCTGGACTTTGCAGAAGACCAAGCCCGCAGACATAACCCCATGTATATGAAAGACTGGGAAACTTACCTCAATAATTTTCTGAATATGACAGGACGTGAAGTGCTGTCCGGGGCAGGTCATATTTCTGCAAAACAGGCAAAGGCACACGCCTATGAACAATATGAGCTTTATGATGAGAATCGAAAAAGAATGGAAAAAAATGAGGTTGATTTATTGGTTGAGGAAACAAATCAACTACAAAATAAGACAATATAGTATGAAATCCTGTCTTTGTTTTTTCAAATTCATTGATGAGAAAGTAAAATTAAAATAATACATCCTTCAACGCCCTTTCCAAAACGTGAATTAATTTCACTAAAACCTACCTTCTTATGATAGAATAGATTACCAAACAAAAACCTTGTCCAAATGTTATTCTGCAAATTAACTTCAATATCTTATTTGGCAAGTATAAAACACTAAAAATTGAAATGTAAGGGAGAGTACCATTATGACAAATACACAAGTCCTGTTAAAAGATTTGATTCAACTAGAATACGAAGATGATAGCAATGGCTTTACAACAATTGAAGATTTCTTTGAATTTTTCTCGGCAAAAACAGTTCTAAAATCATATACGTTAAGCGACGAAGAAATTTTACAAGGAATAAAAGGTTCTGGCAACGATGGAGGCTGCGACTCCATATTTATTTTTTGTAACGGTTTACTCGTCAAAGAAGATTTTTTAGAAAACAGGGAAATTCTTTCTGATAGCACACTAGAAATGATAATAATTCAATCAAAGACCAGTACCTCATTCAAAGAAGATGCAATAATGAAATGGAAAGCCGTATCTAATAATCTTTTTGATTTGAATAAGCAGATAGACGATTATTCTAATCGTTACAACGAAGATGTTCGTGATTCTTTTCAATTATTTCGAGATGTTTATACAACTCTAATCAGGAAAAGAATCAAACTTAACCTCAAATATTGGTACATTTCCGAAGGTGAACAGATTCACCCAAATGTAGAACAGCAAGGCGATGAATTAAAAGAACAGATTAAATCTTTATTCCCCTCCGCCAAAATATCAGTTGACTACTATGGCGCAAAAAGACTGATGGAAATCCTTAATACCCCATCTGTACAAGACTATGAACTTTCTCTTGCCGATAACCCAATTTCCTTAGGGGTCAATAAAGATTATATTGCTTTAGTTTCTCTAAAAAAGTATTATAATTTCATAACCAACAACAGTGATACACTCGAACAATCTATTTTTGAATCAAATATACGTGATTATCAGGGAAGTGTTGTTGTAAATAAAAAAATACATAGCACATTGACCAAAAATGATAATATAGATTTTTGGTGGCTTAATAACGGTATAACTATTCTGGCAAATGATATTTCACCTGTAACGAGCAAATCTTTAATGATTACGGAACCCGAAATAGTTAATGGATTACAAACCTCTAATGAAATATATAATTATTTTTCAGAACACCCAGAAAGATTAGACTCCGACTCTCGTCATGTCCTTGTAAGAATAATTGTACCAACAAATGAAACCTCACGCGATGATATTATTTTAGCAACAAACAATCAGACATCTATACCAAAATCATCTTTGCGTGTTTCCGACTCTATTCATTGGCAAATTGAAATGTTTTTTAAACAAAAGGGGCTTTTTTATGACAGAAGAAAAAATCATTATAAAAACCTCGGTAAAAAAAATTCAGAAATTGTAAGCGTTTCATATTTGGCACAATCCTTAATCGCTGTACTTTTGCAAAAGCCAAATTATTCACGTGCACGACCATCTACTCTATTGGACCTATGTCAATACTTTGGACAAAAAAAGTCGAAAGATTATGCTGCTTTTTTTAGTTCCTCATCCTCCTTTTGCTGTGGTGTCAAATAACCAATAGAACTATGTATCCGC
>JAETQR010000019.1 GCA_021770615.1 Lachnospiraceae bacterium
ATAGTGGTTGTAAAAAATCACAAATATAACCACTATATATAGTACATATTGCCAAAAAAAGAAGCCCCAACGGGACTTCCTTAAAAATCAGATATTAATCAGCTGTGAATAGTAACTTCATAAATCATATAGTGAAAAAACGCTTTTAGAGTGGCGATCTTTCTTTTCACGGTTCGTGGTTTATATTGATTATGAAGAGAAGAGATGTAGTTGTTCAGGGCCGTCTTATCCGCGAAGTTGGGATATGCCAGCATAAATGTCTGAAATTGTGCCAGATCAATGCGGTAGGATTTCAGGGTTTTCTTATCCAGTTTTTTGATGGATTCACAGTTTTTCATGTAGTCTGCAATTAAAATGTCCAGTCTGCTCATAAATGGATACTCCTTAGTTTTTTCTATCTATTATGAGTATCCATTTACCAAATGTCGATATTTTTTATCCGCAGAAAACTTTTATTTTATCCCCTGAGAGTACCTTTGCATATATTGATCATAATTGTGCCGTTGTTTCCCCGCCGAAGGGGCCTGCATGATGAACAGTAGCAGTATCGGTAGTTACAGAAAATGAAATGACATGCCTGGTTATGGGCATAAATATATAAAATCGTCCCCAATCGGGAGAATATGGGATGCTCCACCCAATGCGATCCTTTACTATTTCCTCTACTTTGTCAGAAGGGTATCCTTTATGAGGAGTTTGACAGTGTATAATGTTTGTGAATGGAGGTACAAGCCTTCTGTGGTTTTTAATGGATTCCATCATTTGTACAGTAGGGTTGCAATTCGGCGCCTTTTTAATGCTGAGCGGAAAATCTGTTTGCTTGTGGGGATATGTTTTGTCATAACAATACATGTGTGCTGTTCACCTCCTTGTCCCCAATATAGCATAGTTGCAGAAAGATGTTCTTTTTCACAAATTGGAATTTCCGGTCTTTGGTTTTTATTGTCCAACTATCTCTTCTGCCAGCTCACGAAGTACCCTGCACTCTTTCTCAATGTCTTCGGCAGCGAAGATTGCGCTTACCAGAGCGACACCGTCTGCGCCGCTGTCTGCAAGTTCCTTTATATTATTTTTATTGATGCCTCCAATGGCTGCCACAGGGATATCTACAGCATCACAGATGGCGCGGAGGGTCTCCTTGGGCAGTACGGAGGCATTCCCCTTGGTGGAGGTAGAGAACATTGCCCCCACTCCCAGGCAGTCTGCACCGCTTTCCACGGCTCTCAGGGCTTCGTCTACGCTGTGGACAGATACGCCGATCATCATTTGTCCGCCTGCCTTTTTCCGTACGTCAGAGGCCGCCATATCCTCCTGCCCTACATGTACGCCGTCGGCACCGCACCGAATGGCGATGTCTACATTGTCATTGACGAAAAACGGGACGTGATATTTCCGGCATAATGCGGCTATTTCCATCGCTTCTTTCAAAAAGGCATCCTCATCCAGGGATTTTTCCCGGAGCTGTACACAGGTGACACCGCCCTTCAAGGCAGCCTCCACCTGTTCGGTGAGACTCTGTTTTCCTGTCCATGCACGGTCTGTAACAGCATACAAAAGCATATGTTTCTTATCGCACTTCATAGTCGGCTCCTTTCTCCAGCTGCGCCGGTGTCAGATTATAAACTGCATCAATGATATAATTCCGGAAGGTGGCATTGCCGTCGGATGGACTTAAGCGCCTGTGGGCAATTTCGCCGCACAGCCCCATGGCGCAGACAGCGGCGGCAGCGGCTGTAAGAGGATCTTCGGGGTTGGCGGCAGCAAAGGCGGCGATCATAGCGGAGAGCTGGCATCCCGTTCCGGTAACGGCGGACATGATCGGGTGCCCATTTCGGATGCAGAATGCTTTCCCGGGATCCGCTACGATATCAATGGCTCCTGTGACGGCAATCACTGCATTGCTTTTTTGGGCAAATGCCTTTGCAAATGTTATTGCTTCATGCAGGTTTTCCTCCGTGACCTGATCTGACAGATCGGCGTCTACGCCCTTGGTGGTTCCGTTCCCGAAGGCCAAAGTTTTGATCTCAGAGATATTTCCCTTGATTACCGTAAAATGGATCTGTTCCAGAAGGGAAAGTGCAGTGCCGGTGCGAAGAGCGGAGGCGCCGGCGCCCACGGGATCCAGGATGACAGGATGCCCCAGTTGGTTAGCTCTCTTCCCGGCGGCGAGCATGGCGGGGATGGTCCGCTGGTTCAAGGTTCCGATATTGATGTTCAGGGCGCTGCACAGTGACGTGATCTCTGCTGCTTCCTCTATATCATCGGCCATGATGGGAGATGCGCCGCAGGCCAGAGTTATATTTGCACAGTCATTGACGGTTACGTAGTTGGTGATGTTGTGAACCAGAGGGTGAGCGGAACGTACATTCATAAGAATCTTGTCAAACATAATGGTTGATCCTCCTTGCTTTTGCATTGTGTTTTATATTACTTTTCTGACAAAGCCGTAAGCTGGTACAGAGTAAAGGCAGTTCAAAAAAACAGGGAACCCTATACGGAATCCCTGTAAAAAATCTTAGAGCTGTGACTTCCTACGGCGGCATTATCCGCATCAGGTAAAGGGTCGAAGTTGACGACTTCCTCTCAGCCTGCCTCACAAGCTCCCCTGTGTTTTATTGTCGGATACATCATACACCCGCACATTCATATTTGCAAGTCATATTTGCAGGCTTCCAAATTCCTGTTTTTGACATAAAAGTGGAGCCATTGCTCCATAGATGAGCACTCATCTATTTTGCAACGGCCCCATCCGTGTCCTCGTGTCCCCTATGCTTTGATCCAGTCACCAATCCATACGCCGAAGGTATAATTATACAACCGCTTGTATAACACTCCATCGACAATCTTATATTTCCATCCGTAACCAACTTTACGGGGAGTGATTTCAGGAGATGAGGAGGTGGTGATGTCAGCAGGATTGTCAGAAGCATATACGTCCGTGCCGAATGGCAAAGACAGGGTTAAACTTAAAGCTGCAAACAAGATACATAGTTTCTTTTTCATTTGTTTTTTTCTCCTTGTTGATAGATTTTGTAATTTTTAAAGTCTTCAGGGAGCTCTGTGACGGTTCCCTTGTAAGCTTCTTTTACATAGATTTCATATCCTGCAGAGGTATGTATGAAATAAGTGTCTTCTGGTTCCATATAGAATGTTCCGTCATCAGGCCGAATGTGCGACGGGGGTACCGGCTCTACAACTAATATAAGAGAAAGCGCTGTTACGGCACAAATCAAGGCTGTGTGAATTCGAAGAGATGATAGTTCCTTCTTTTTTTGTATGGCCGGGTTCTTTAGGATAAAAGATATCCTTACCTTTAGATCGGAATTTCCGTTTCTGACAAAGGGCGTCACTCCGGCTGGCGTTTTTACGGAAGGCATAGTTTTTTTGGCAACCTTTAATAATAGATCCGCATAATTTAAATGATTGAGACTGGGACGATCTTCCATCAGGGAATAGTCATTGGAAAGTTCCAGCGTCAAAGCATATTCCCGCCGCATCAGATATACTAGAGGATTCCACCAATGGATACAGGATATGATGTCTAAAAGCAAGCGTGCCCAGAGATCATGATTTTTATAATGGTGGATTTCGTGCAGGCAGATACAGTCTAATTCTTCTGTTGAAAAAGAGTCCCAGGTGTCAGGAAAGATTATCGTAGGGTGGAGTGTTCCAGTGATTGCAGGTGATACATTTTGGGGAATTACTGCAATGCTGATTGGTTTTACACAGTGCCTTTCGACAGCGTCAAATAGCTGCGGATATTGCTTGCGGTCTGTGACAGTATATGCATCTAAATAATTGTATAGTCTTTTTTTGTGGATACATAACACGATTAGCTTTCCGATTGCAATAGAGTATACTAATAGTATCCCTATATTAAGAAGTCTAAAATTGCTCAATCCAACGATTGCCCTATTCAATTCAACGAGATGCAGAAGAAGTCTGCTTGAATTTATCGTATAGGTAAAAGGAAAATTTACAGGGATACACATTCGCAAAAAAATAATAAAAATACCGGCAAAAATTATTTTTGCCCCATATATAAAATGATGGTTTGAGTGATATAGAATCATATACAGGTAAACAGTGAGAAATGCAATTCCTATAAAACACGTAATAAAAGGCCCTAACGATAGCAAGCTAATGAACCATATATCCATTATTTATCCTCGACTTCTGTTCTTTTTTCTTTGATCATCTTCTCTAAGTTGTCTAATTCTTCCAGACTTGTCTTGTCTTCAACAAATGAAGCAATGAGAGGGAAGTGCGTGATATCCCCGATGATCTTATTGTAGGTACCGTCAAAATACTCATCTTTGGATATCAGAGGACGGTAACTTCTGGTCAGGACAGTTCCGCTGTATACGATGTCCGCAACTTCAACCACTTTTGTTTTTATAAGAACCTTAAGGCAGGTCTGGACAGTGTTGAGGTTGAGGTCAGGGTAATAGGTGGCGATATCCGATGCAATAAGGGGAACGTCACTGTCCCAGAGAATGCTCATGACTTCAAGCTGTTGTTTGCTAAGTTTCTTTTTCATGATAGCAGCACTTCCTTTTCGTATTGTTGTAAATAATATATAGTAGTTTTGTCTATTATACTAAAAATCTGGGATTGAATCAATAAGTTATCAATATTTTTTCTAAGTGTGAATATTTATTGCGATTGACAGAATTTGATAAAGATTATAAAGTTTAAATATAATATATTGTTTTTTGGATGATAAAAATGAAGGAGATAGAATAATAAATGCTGTGATGGTGAAGTTTTTGTATCTGAATTCTGAGCAGAAAGGGGAATATGTATAGGAGTGCTTTGGGAATATGGTTATTCTTACTCTATTTTTGTAAGGAGGGGGAAATATGATAATAAAACAGAATATTTTAAAGTGGAAATACTATAAACGTCGGACCTTCTTATTAGTGTTGCTTTTTACAGTTCTGTTCAGTGCATTTTTGATTTTTGTGGTATTGTATGACAATGCAAAAGAAAATTTCAGTTATATGAATCGTTATACAATGAATCAACTCTCCGGCGGCCAGCCGTATGTCCGGTTGTATATAGGCGTGAAGTGTTTAAAAAGATATCTTAATCATATTCTTAATTCTATTATTTTTTTTATGCGTTTTAATACATATTTTAAGCTGGGTTTGTTTTCTGTAAATATTATTGGGATATACTTTACCTTCAGCTTATTATGCTGAACCCAAACATTTAGCATCCATTCAGATAAATACCCATATTCACGGGGTAGTTCATTGTTTTCTTCTTTAATATCTTTCTCAATCATAAATAGAAGTCTAAACAACCATTCGCAATAAGCATTTAAAGTTTCTCGTGATGAAATAAAGATATTTGCAAAGCACATTCTTTTAGCCATAAATGTTTTTTTTAATTCATTCAAATATTCAGGACAGTCTGCCGCTATAGCTTTTGCAATATATTTGTATGGTTTACAATTATGTAATTCTTCTTCTGTCGAGCAGAAAGCATTGTACTTGTTTTTTATTCTTTTTTTAGGAAGTAAAATGTCAGCATTTTGAATTTTTTTAAGAATTTCCTTTTGCGTTAAAATTTGGTTATAAGGATTTAACCCAAATCTGTGACGAGAAGGGTACCTTCTATAATGACATAACCCTATATACTTTTGCTCCGGTGCATTTTTCCACATCCAATACAATCCTGTCAATTCACAATAGAACGGGTTCTTTTCGGAAATATTATCGCATCCAGAGTTGTCGCATATATATCCGAAATATTCAGGATGATTCGCTGCACCAATGTACAAACATTTATAACAAGAGTCAGTTATCCTGGTATTATCAAATTTTTTGTGTGTTGCAACATAGATTCCCACTTCCTCCATAAAAACAACTCCCTATCTTAAAAAACTATTTTTATACGTCCGGCTACTCTTTCTTTTGCAGGAGAAAATCATCAACTATTTCAAAAAAGCTTTTTGCTCTTTTGGTTTTGGTCTCCAGTACAGGTTGTAAAGTGTCCTCTGGTTGAAGATTGTTTGTTCATACGATTTAAGATATATTATACCCCCAGGTTTCTTAAATGTTAAGAGAAAAGCTTTACAGGACATAATAAACTCGAAATATTTAATTGGTGACAAACAAGTACTTCTAAATGCACATAACATACAACGTTGATTTATCTGACCCGAAATGCAGTAAGACATCTTTTTATACAAAGTATCATCATGTTTTCTGTTCTGGTTTTATTGCAGTTACTCTACATTATGTGGATGAAAAACTATGGATATCAATTGGTTGCCAAGGAAGTAACAAGTAGCATGGGAAAGGGGATAAAATGGAATTAATCAAGGCAGAAAATCTTGTTAAAAATTATCAAACAGAATTTAGATTCAAAATCAGGGCACATCGTGATCGAGGCATTGAAAAAAATTAATAGTATTTTGGGCAAAACGGTAATTATGGTAACCCATGATCCGCAGATGGCCAGTTATTGTGAACGCATTGTGTTGCTGAAGGACGGAGAGATTTTGGATCAGTTAGATAAAACGAATACACAAGATGAATTCTATAAACAGATTATAGAAAGTATGATTAACCTATAATTAGATGTTGACGTCAAAAGCTCCATTATAGTACCTTGAAAATTTTACACAAGCACCCTATTTTCTACCCGATATGATATACTGTATATATCAAGTGAAGGTGGCAGATATATATATGTCATTTAGAGCAAGTCTCTTCCGGGGAAGGCGTAAACTTAACCTGAAAACAGCTCAACTTATGCAAAACCGCCGCCGGGTAGAAACCTGAAATTTCTCATAACAGCCTGTGGGAAAAACTTTTAGAAATATGTTGTTTTCAAAGGGCATATAGAATTTACGGTTTCATCTGTTTTTGTAACGATCCCACGAGAACTGGAATTAGGAAAAGGCCAAGATTGTAGGAGGGGAATATGATAATAAAACAGAATATTTTAAAGTGGAAATACTATAAACTTCGGACATTCTTATTAGTGTTGCTTTTTACAGTTCTGTTCAGTGCATTTTTGATTTTTGTGGTATTGTATGACAATGCAAAAGAAAATTTCAGTTATATGAATCGTTATACAATGAATCAACTACTCCGGTGATTGAGGATAGCCGGCCTATGAGCAGTATGTAGAAGATAGAAAGAAAAGACTTCAGGAAATGGAAATGGAGTATGTGGAGCCTTTAGATGGCTGTATATATGGCGTGAGGGATTCGGAAACATGCACATATTTTTTGACGCAGGGATTTAAGCTGATAAAGGGGCGGCATATTACGGATGCGGATTCAGATTCAAATGCCGCGTTAGTGTCAGAAGAGCTTGCACAGCAAAACGGATTAGAGATCGGAGATACATTTAAGGTAGGAGCGGAGGATGATTTCAGGTATAGTTCGGAGAAAGAATATACTTTAGAGGTGGCAGGTGTTTTCCATGCTCCGGCGGGCCAGTCGTATGTCCGGTTGTATGAAGATCCGAAGAATTTTGTGTTTATGCATTATAAGCCTTTTGGCAATGAATTCTATCACAAGTATGCTGACGGAATGCCGGGGGTGGCTGGAATCAATATTTTTTTGAAAGATCATGCCAGCGCTGAAGAATTTATAAAAAGGTTTGATGAGGCGCATAATGCCATGGCCGGAGAATATCGGTTTTATACTAATAAGGAATGGGCAGATATTTTATCCGGGCCGCTCAAGGAGATGAAGAACTTTTCCAGAGCACTTGTGATCATTTTCTTGGTGGGAATCTGTATGATCCTTTTGATTTTGAGTGCATTTTTAATTGAGAAAGAAAGGAATGACATTCGGATATTATTTGCTCTTGGCGAAAAAAGAAAGAGTATTATATGTTCTGTAATGATTGGGCAGGTTGTCCCAATTCTGGTCGGAGGAGTGCTTGCTATCGGAGTTGCTGCTGGATTTTCAAGAGCAGTCGGGGACGCTATATCGGATACTTATTATGAAAACAGCCAGGCGTTTGCAGAAGAGATGATTGCAGAAAATGTAGAATTGTATGATGATGGTAAAGTAAGTATGTCAGCACCGGAGCGTATGACTATGAACGTAGAGATGCGGGTGGAATTTGCAATGATGGCCCGGACGATGATTGTATATCTTGCTCTGCTGTTCACAGGGGTTCCTGTACTTGTGTTTATCCAGTGTCGGCTGAGGATCCGAAGGAATTAGGAGGCGGCTATGAGAATATGGAAAAGAGTCTGTTGCAGACTGATAGCTGAAAAATGGCGCAGTATGATAATGCTGGGGATCTTTGCGGTGTTTGCGGTTGTGTTTCTTTATTTCATTTCTTTTTATTATGTGCTGGAGATGAGAAGAGGGCAGGTCGGGACAGAAGTGGATGCTTATATCAGTATCAGGAATGTTGATATGGATGAAAGCTATCCTGGTCCGGTAGGACTTAGTGAAGAATCCAAGAGAAAGATTGACCAATTGGATGGCATTGTGGATATATGGGAGTCCTGTGCTGTATCTGTGACGGGGGACAGTTTTGCGTTTATTGGTTATAAGGGCAGAGGCATACCTCTGGAAGCGTGGGAGTCGTCAGGGTGTCTTTTGTATACATCAGATATCAGTGAACATGCATTTTTTAAAGAGACAGGCTATCAGGTGATTAATGGACATTTACCAGAAGAAGGGGAGAGTGGCGCGCAGGCTGCTGTCAGTGAATCTCTTAGCCTTTTAGGGAGAATCGGGCTTGGAGACAGGGGAACGGTAAAGTCGTTAGGCGGAAAGGAGATTCCTCTTGAAATTGTTGGAATTACGGATGTGATGGATGGTATTGAGTCTGAAAACTGTATCTTTATGAACAAAGAAGCAGTATTTGCTGCAATGGAGGTTCCAGGATACAGGGAGGTGCGTTATTATATCGAGGATGCCGAAAAAGCCGGGGAGTTTATTGAAGAAATTAAGGGATTAAATCTTCCGGAATACGATACGCTTCACATTTCCTCCAATCTTCTGGCATATCAACAGGCACTTGCTATGATAGAAAATGTACAAAGGTTTTTGTGGGGATGTCTGATTCTGATTTTGATTTTGTCGGTGATTATTATTGGTATTCTGTATTTGCACGAGCTTTTGGAGAGAGAGAAGGAATTTGGGATACTTTTGGCGTTAGGAGAGAAAAAAGAACGGATTTTGCTGCAATTTTTGGGTGAGATATTTATCGTAATGGCAGGTGCTGCAGTCATAGGAGCGGCCATTGCCAGGATTTTGTTATTTATGACGGGTAAGGCCTTTGCGTCGAGATGGGGCATTGAAGGGAATGTTCCGTTGGATATAAGAAGTATAGCTGTTTTATTTTGCTGCAATCTTTTGATTGCTGTTCTATTGGTAGCGGCAGCGAGTGCCGTTCTATTGAGGCAGAAGACAAAAAGAATGCTTGAGAAAGGAGAGTAGATGGATGGAAGGGCAGGGAAATGTTCTGGTAGAAATGGTGAACGTCACATTTTCATATGAAAAAAAGGGGAAAAAACATATGATTCTGGAAAATGCGTCTTACCAGTTTGAAAAAGGAAAGATGTATGCCGTTTTGGGGAAGTCAGGGGCTGGAAAGACGACGACCCTGTCTTTGATCGGTGCGTGTAATTCCCTCAGGCGGGTAAAGTGTTATATCGCGGCGAACCGGTTACGAAAAAAAATCAAGAGGAGTACAGGAATAGGATAGTGTCTATTATTTTCCAGGATTACAATTTGCTTCCTTATATGAATGGATATCAGAATATTGAACTGGGTATGCATATCGTTGGCAGGAAGGAGAGCCGGGAGTGGATAGATACGCTACTTGAAAGGGTAGGGATAGACGAGAGGGTTGCTTTGAATAACGTGAAACAGATTTCAGGTGGAGAACAGCAAAGGATTGCGATTGCGCGGGCTTTGGCTACAGATGCAGAGGTGATTTTGGCTGATGAACCGACAGGAAATCTGGATGATGAAACTGCGGCTGAAATTATAGAATTATTGTATAATCTGGCACATGAGGAAGAGAAATGTGTGATTGCCGTTACACACACGAAAGCTCTTGCTGACCGGGCAGATGCGGTGATCCGGATTGCGGACAAGAGATTGGCTGAGGGTTTAAGATCTGTAAAGTAATTTTTCCTTTTCCTGCAAAATGTGGTAATATAGCAGGGAAGGGAGCGGATGAAAAATGAAAGAAGCATATATCCGGATGGAACATATCTCAAAAACCTACGGAAAGACACCGGTGCTGAAAGACTTGAATGCGGTTTTGCAGAAAGGGGAGATCCTTGGTTTCCTGGGGCCAAGCGGGGCAGGAAAGACAACGACTATCAAGATTCTGACAGGGCAGCTTAAGCCTACGAAGGGGGAAGCATTTGTTCTGGGGATCCGGATGGATCAGATTGACGAGACCATTTATGAGCAGATTGGGATTGTCACCGATGCGTCCGGTATTTATGAGAGAATGAATGTTTATGACAATATAAAATATTTTGCAAAGATCCTTAAGGTGGACAGGCAGGAGATTGATCAGATCCTGAAAAGGGTAGGGCTTTACGAACACAGAAAGCAGCCTGCCGGCAAGCTGTCCAAAGGACAGACACAGCGTCTTATCCTCGCAAGGGCTGTACTTCACAAGCCACGGCTACTGTTTCTTGATGAGCCTACCAGCGGACTGGATCCGGCCACGGCACAGGAGATCCACAGACTGCTGCTGGAACTGAAAGAGGAGGGAATGGCTATTTTCCTGACCACTCATAACATGGAGGAGGCAACAAAGCTTTGTGACCATGTGGCTCTTCTCAATGACGGACAGATTGTAGAATATGGAGCCCCGAAGGAGCTTTGCCTGCGCTATAACCGGGAAAAACGGTATCGTGTCCTACTGGAGAATGGGGAAACTGCGGAGCTTACCCAGGGCGAAGAGGATATCCAGAGACTTACAGAGTGGCTGAGGACGGATCAGGCGGCGAGTGTCCATTCCTGTGAGCCGACGCTTGAGACGGTGTTTTTGAAAGTGACAGGGAGGGGACTGCAATGAAATTGGTACATGGAAATAAACTGATGGCTATTATGGAAATGAAGTGGAAGGCATTATTTTCCAAAAATTTTATTGTTATGCCGATATTTACGATAAGCTTTACTTTTGTCATGAAACTTATCTATGGTTCTCTTGAGGTTGGAGGCCTGGGCGACGGGGCAAAGGCAATGGCTCTTGGGTATGGGTTTCTGATGAATGTTTCAATGACCGGCATTTATTGTGTATGTGGTGCATTGGCCGAGGAGAAGGAGAAGCATACGCTTCGTGTGCTGATGACCTCTTCGGTGAATGGGCTGGAATTTTTTATCGGAAGTCTCATTCCCGTGATCGTGATGATGATGGTGGTGAATGGGATCCTGGTGGCAGTTACACAGGTGGCTATGGAACCGGCCGAGTGGGGCACATATCTTCTGGTTTCTCTTCTTGCCGCATTGGCAAGCGCTGTGATCGGTATGGTGTTTGGAATATTTTCCAAAAATCAGGTGAGTGCGGGGACAGTTACACTTCCGGGAATCCTGATCCTGATGATGGTGCCCATGTTTGCGGGATTTAGTGAGACCGTTGCAAAGATATCAGAACTGTTGTTCACAGGGGTCGCAGCGAATGCGGTAACGGCGCTTGTTACCGGGCAGGGTTCAGCGCTGGAAACGAAAGGGCTGCTGGTGATGGTCGTAGAAATCGTAGCGGCGGTCATCTGTTTCCTGGCGGTATATAAAAGGAACGGCTATGATCCGGAGTAGAAAATGGGTAAAAATACAAACCAGGATTTGTATTGCCGCCTGTTTTCACATAATCTCGTCTGTGCCGGTATTCTTGAAAAACGGCGGGACAGATGTCATTTATACACCTGCCCCGCCGTTAACTTTATGATTATCTAAAGAGCTTTTCTCTATATTTGCGTCTTTTGTTCAGCAGTGTTTTATACAGTCAATAGTTACATTTTATATGACGATTCCTTTGGGTTTCAGCACATTAAAAAACTGTCAAGTTTTTCCATCCGCCGGCGCAGCAACAAGAAGGATACGATCCAGCCGCAAAGACCTCCCAGCAACAAAGGAAGGGGATAAAAATCGTCCAGCAGGACAGCGCCCACTGCGCCCAGGACGGTCACTGACAGAAAAACAAGCGCGCTTATACAAGCGCCACCGTAATCTGAAAAATAGTAGAATACGATGATGGTAAAGTACATACAGAACACAGTGTATATTCCCAGGCTCAGAATGACAAACATATGCAGCATATGAGTGCTGGCACTCAGGTAAGGAAAAGATACGCTGATCAGACAGACCAGCACTACGGTAATGATAAGCTGGATCTCATATACAAAAAAGAGCTGACAGCGGAGTTCCCTTGCCATAACGTCCCGCTCCTTGCGGATCAGGTTGTGGGTACCGTTGTTCAGTGCAGAAACATACAACGTGTACTTCTCATAAAATGACGTTTCCACCTTTACCACAAAGATAACCAGCGCCGGCATGTTCACGAAAACGGCCAGGAACAGGGCAAAGTCGTATGCCGGTGCTGTGCGGAATATGCTGACCTGTTCCGCAATTCCGGAGAAAAACCAATAAATAATGGTAGGGCAATAGATGCCCAGGGTATAGGCAAAGCCTCCGACAGCCAGCTTGGGATACCGGCGGAAATAGGAAAGAAACGCAAAATACTGGCCCCGCGGCGCTCCAAAGGCTTTGATACACTGAAATACCAACGCGAATACGATCAAAAAATAGCAGCAGGCAAGAGCCATGCAGGCTGCGGTCACTTTATCAATACCCAGCCGCCTGGTGCAGAGGAAGTATATCCCTACTGCCAGCAGAAGGCCCAGCAGGAAACTGAACGTAAGAGCCTTGTAATGCTTTAACGCCGAGGCGTATGTCATCATGCTGTAAACATCTGTCACCAGCACTCCCAGGAAATAATAGCTTACCAGGAAGGGCATTGCTACTTCGTGCTGATAATAATACATACCTGCACACAGCAGGAACATAACAATGCCGGACACGATCGTAGATAGCGTCAGCACGCCGAAAGCAGAAGGGCAAATATCCGACTCCCTGCCCAGATAAATACAGTCGGAAATGTAACGCGACACAGGGGCTGCAAAAAAGACGGCAGACAGTGTAGCGATGATAAAGGCGTGGGTGGTGGTAGAGATAAAGAACCGTTCTTCCAGTACCGTGAGCCCCGCCTGATCCAACAAAAGCTTCAGCACCAATATCAGTACTGCCGACAGAACCGCCGGGCCAATGGTGGTCATGGTGGCATATATGGTTCCCCACAGGTTTGCCGCAAGCGTTTTTCTTCCATATATTTTTTTTAATTCAAATCCGATTCCTGCCATGGGATTCCTCCTCCAAGTGTTTATAGATCTTGCGGAACGCATCCAGCATTTTCTCCCGGCTGTAATACGCCTCCACCCGTTTCCTGCCGGCCAGCCCCATACTTGCAGTCAGGCTGCGGTTCCGTATACAGCGCAAGATAGCCTGCGCCATGGCTTCGCTGTTCATAACCGGCACGATGAGCCCGGCGGGACCAAACTTGTCGTCCTTTCGCCCGCCCTCGAGCAAAGCCCTGCAATCGCCCACATTTGTAGCCACAAAGGGAATCTCTGCCGCCATCCCCTCCAGGATCGCCAGAGGCTGCCCCTCGCTGATGCTGGAAAGGAGCAGCAGATCCACATCCGGCAAATGCTCCTTGATATTGACCTGACCAAGAAATTCCACATCCTCCGTCTTAAGCTCTGCCAGAAGCTCCATGCACTCTTGGTAGTACACCGGGTCTTCCGTACAGTTCCCCATAATTTTCAGACGGGTCTCCGGCGCTGCCCGCTTCACGATATCAAAAGCCAGAAGCATGGTTTTCACATCTTTGATCGGCACCACCCGCAGCACTGCTCCCAATACAAACGGGCCGCCCGTTTTCTTTTTTCGGCAGGAGTCAAAATCTCCGACATTCACGCCGTTTGGTATGATGGAGACCTTCTCCGGAGGGCACTTCAGTTCTATCTGCAGAGAACGGTTGGTTTCAAACAGAGTAGTGACCACACTGGCCTGCTGATAGGCGATGAAAGAAAGTTTCTTGAAAAAGTCGATCCACAGTCCCTTGAACTCTCCAGCCACCCAGTTTGACCGGATGATGTCTTCCTCTCTCTCCCGCGTATAGATGCCGTGTTCGGATAACAGCAGGGGAACGCCCTCCATATAGGAGGCGCAGCTTCCCAGAATCCCTGCGTAACCGGCAGAAACGGCATGGTAGATGTCTGCCTTTGGGATCTCCTGTGAGAGGATATACATCAAGGGAAAATAAACCCCTCGGAAATTCCAGAGAAAATGGTGGAATACTTTCTTGGAATTTTGCCGGTGATACTCCTCCATACAGATATCAAAAAAGGATTCGCTCATCAAAAGGTCGCTCATATGCCGATGATATTGTTTTGCAAGATGGAGCACACCGGTCCAGTTGATGGCGTCCACAGAACCGCATAACAGCCCTTTTAGGGTTTCCTTTTCCTCCCGGGTCAGCCGGATTTTCCGGCCGCTCTTTCCCCAGGTCGCGTCTCCCAGGTAAAGTGTCCGGATCTCCTTGACATTTTCCGGTATGGGGCAGACATACTCCGGCATCTCTTCCCTTGTGGTCGCAAAAGCCCATACCACAAACTCCACATCCTGAAACTGGCGGCATAACATTTGCACCCAACTGGAAACGCCCCCCGGAACATAGGGGTAGCTCCCCTCACAAATCAAACATACCCGCATACTTTATTCTCCCTCCTCCAGTGTAAAACCCTTGGTTTTCCTGAATACGCAGCAGATAGTATCCGTTTCCCACATCCTCATACGTCAGTCCCTTTGCGCCGGCAATGCGGCCGTCGGTATGATAAAAGAATGCCTGCCCCTTTGCGGCGGAGCTGCAATTAAGCTTAATTTGGCTGCCGTTTTTGATCCAGCCGTAATCCATATCCTGATAGCTCTTCACATCTCCTTCGGTCTGGGACAATGTCCTGCCCTCCAGCCAGGGTACATAAGCCAGTATCTCCGACTCAAAAGTGCCGATCTGTTTTTTATCCGAATCCCAGGCGGCAGTTTCACCATCCCTGGAAATCAACATCCCGGCATCGAACACATGGGAGACCATGCCATAGGCTCCCAGGACGGAACAGACGGTAAAAAGATTGCCATCTTCCATGGAGTTTCCCTCCGTAGCCACAGGAAACACAGTATGCCCATCCTCCCAGGAAAGGCGTGTATCGCTGCTTTCCAGCATTCCCCGGACAGATCTTATATCCGCACCGGGCACATCCAGCATTTCCGGGAAGAAATTGTCGCTTTCCATGGCCAGCCCCTGAACAGTATATCCGGTAAAGCTTGTGGCAAACCGGTCAATCAGATCTTCGTTGAAAACAACCTTCCCATCCCCCGGGCAATTGGCGGCATAAACCAGTTCCCCGCTAAATTGCAGCACGGATTTTCCGATCGTCGCAAACAACGCGTCATTCACCGCCCCGAACTTCTCTTTCGAAGATGCCGCCACCAATATGCCGGCAGTATACGGCGTATCCGTGCGAAGGGACATGCCCTGAAAAAAAGGCCACACCACATCCTTTACAAACCCTTCCGCAGAATAACCATACTCCTGCCTGCACAGCTCATCATCGGAAGACGTAATTTCCGGGAAACCATCAAGAAATACCGCCTTTACTCCCAATACCGGATAGACGAAATCCGGCAGCAGCGCGCCGATAGCTCCGCTCAGAAGCCCCATGCAGCGGATGTCTGTAAGGAAACTTCCATTGATCAGGCAGACGCTGCCTTTCTTCCAGTCGTTTGTATAAAGGATGGGAGTATCGGTTTTGGCATCCCGGAGGTAGACAGACACATCATCGCTGACCTTGATCCGGGTGGATCCGCTGTTCCCGGCATAATAGGCCTGCTCCGGCTGGACGGGAAGCAGAGGCTTTTCAAAGACCAGGTCATGGGAATCTGCCACATCGGATTTTTCCCGGATGCCAAAGGCCGGCCACAGACGGGAATCTTCGTCTTCTTCCGAAAGTCCTGCCGCCAATATGACCCGGCCTCCCTCAGAGATAAATTTCTCAAGATCGCCCAGGTCTGCATATTGGCTGATGAACACATCACAAATAATTACCAGATCCTGCCCCTTTAGGGCGTCTGTGTCCAAGCTTCCCTCCCCGGCCACTGTAAAATGCAGATCTTCACAGAACTGCCGGACATTGCCGTAAATCTCTCCAAAACGCGCATCATCGGGATTTCCCAGGATCCATACCCTGGGCTTTTCTCCTTCGTCCACCTTCCTTGCTTCGGTGAATTCCCGTTCCGAGGTAAGGTTGCTTTGAATCTGAACACTCGCCGGACGTGTCTCACTGATATTGTAAATCAGAAAAAGACTGCCCAGGAGGGCAACCGCCAGGACGATATACAATAAACGTTTGAATGATAACATGCTTTCACTCCCCCATCACTGTTCCCGCGAGGCGTCCCATCCAATAGCGCAGCTGCTCCAATCCTTTGGGAGACAGCCGAACCTGCCGGTTTTTACGCAGGTCATCCAGGATGTCCTCAAATTTTTGCCGTTCTCCCGTCTGGTAGAACATTTTTAACATATCCTGATAAGATTCCTCGCTCCGCATCCGATCCGCGTAGTTCTGCCAGAAGATCTCCGCATCTGCATACTGGCCAAGCTCCACCAGAGAGCTTAAACATTCCTCATACTCTTCCGGTAAAACCTCACCTTCTGCGGCGTCAATCTGCCCCTGTACCAGACTGCATAAGTGTTTTCGGTAAGCGCTCTGCTCCCTGGCGGAAAGAACGTCACTTTTCAACATCTCCGTCAGAGCAGCACAGGCAGTATGATATCTCTCCGGATTCCCCGGTTCTTGCTCATAATCCCTTCGGCACTCCAGCCACCGCGTCTGCAGGAGACGGTATATTTCCATCTTTGCGGCCGCAACATAATGGGAAGATTCCGAATCTTCGTCTTGTTCTGCTGCCAGAAGTATCTTGTAATTTTCTTTTAGGTTCTTTTTCAACTGCTTCAGCAGAAGCGCCCGTTTTTCTGTATTTCCGCTGACAGCCATGGCGTCCTCCACCGGCACCACGTCCAGCGCTTCCCGTACGTCGGGGTGTTCCGGCTGCCGGTCAATCTCAAAAACATGTGTCAGGACAGCCTCCCGGTCGACCCCCGCCCTTTCTAAAAACGCCCGGAGCAATCCCGGCAGATAATAAATGACAAATCCAAGCCCCGGAAGAAAAACGAAGAAAGCCGCCACCAAGATTCCCTCCCGATGGATTCCTCTTATGACAGCGTATAACACCGCCAAAGCAAAATTTACCACTAAAAACCCAATCAACATAATCTAACCTCGCTTTCCGCCCACAGGACTCAGACCGTCGCCGGTTCGCCAAGAACCGGAAGGGCTTCCACGCCGCAGGCTAAAAGTCGCTTTTGCAGGTTTTCCAGGTTTTCGGGTCCGGTATTGTTCAGCAGGGCAAAGAGTTTTCCTTCTCCATCAGTTCCCAGGCAGTCTGTCACGCGGAGAGTCCTACTGACTGCACCGGCGGCTTCCGCCAGGAAACCGGAATATTTAAGCTCTACCACACAATATTCCGCAAGACACTTTTCTGCCTTCTCCCCGGCCAAAAAAACCCGTTTACGGAATTCCTCTGGTTTTAGGATATCTGAACCTTCCACATAATGCTTCTCCCTGGATAATTCCTCATATTGCAATGCCTTTTCCATGGAGTCCCGCAATAGCAGGGACATAGTTTTCAGCAAGTTGATATGGTACAGTGTCTCGCACTCATAGGGCAGTCTCTTAATAAGAATCACCGCCTCAGGGACATTCCTGCAGACAATGGGCAGCACAACGGCAGGTTCCCCGCTCCCAAACTCCCCTTGGTAGAGTTCGCCCCGCACCACGGCATCATAGATCCGGGGGAAACCGGAAAGGTTCCATGTCTTTCCGTCCATTGCTGAACTGCCTGAAAGCGCGCCTACCAGCCGGAGCCAGGGACTTCCTTCCTGTCCCTGGTAGACGGCTACCGTATTCGTGCGGACCATCTCAGAGATAACCTGCATAGTCTCCATAAGAATACGGTCCGGCTCCTGAACCATCAGGCGGCTGACCAGTCCATACAGCTTTGGAAATCCGGACTTGGATGTCAGGAGACGCTGTTCATACTCGTTTTTAATAAGTACATTTTCTTCGTCAATGGCCTTTAAATCCTCATATTCCTCCTTTAGCATCTCTAAGTCCAGGCGGACGTTCCTGGTATCTTCCCTGAGCATATTGGCGGTATAGCTGACCATAAGCCCTACAAATACAAATTCCATGACCACCAGCACACTGTCCGCATAAGAATAAAATGTGTTTAGTTTCAGAAGGCTCATATTTTGTCCGTACAGATAGGCAATGCTGGCCAGAACCGCCGCCAGAGCGCTCTGGTAAATATTGTATGATACAGAGACCAAAACAACGTAAATCATCATCCAGTTGATCTGCGAAAACAGGCTGTGGGATTCGCAAAGGGAACTCAGGAAAAAAAACACCGCAAAAAGCAGGAGATTTTCCGCCGTCTGTCGGATTCCCGTCGGAACAATCCTCTTTTTCTCTCTCCGTCTTTCGGCCGGAAGCCGCTCATATGTAATCTCACCCTTTTGCAACTGTTCTTCCAGATTCCGAAAATTGCTCCATCCCAGCTCCCGCCTGATCCTGCTGCTGTCCGCCAGAGTGACGCAGCCGGGATCTTCCCACCGAACGGCCTGCTCCTGAAGCTTTTCCTGCCTGCAGATCAACTGGTACAGGCGCTCTGCGGAAACATCGACGCTGCCGCAGACATTGTAAACGTCCTGTTCCCTGGTTTCCATGATCCGTTTGACAGCATCTGCGAAGTCGGAGACATGGAGTGGCTGGAACTCGTTGGCCGGTATGTGGTCTTCTCCCTGCACGGCGGCAAAAAAAATCCGGCTCAAGAAGTCGTTCCCGTCCTGCCTTGGCCGATCGGTATAAAGCTGTGATGCCCGGAGGATCACAGTATCCATACCGTGCTGTTTTCGGTAAATATCCAGAAGCTGCTCTTCACGGATAAACCGGATTCCCCGTTCGCTGACAGCCATGCACTGTGCGGACTCGTCTGCCTTCCCACAAGTATTCCCGTATACCTCTATGGATGACAGCAGGATAAATTTTACATGCGGAAATTTTGCGGACGTCCGCAGTGAATGGGACAGCAAGGTCACATCCTCATCCGATTTTTCCTCATTAGCGCTGCTTATGTAGTGGTTTCCGGCAAATATCACAAGATCCGGCGAGATGGAGCGCAACAGCTTTCTGAAATTTTCACCCTCCCGGGGGATGTGGTAAAAATGGCGCTGGGAAGTGCCCTTTGATTTCCGTGGGAATTCCTTGCCCGCCAGGATATAGACATCATTCCCCTCCTGCCCCAATCGCTCTGCCATCGTTTCTGCCAGTCCGTCATCCGATCCGATATAAACAATTTTCATAACTCTTCTTTCCTCCTTATCTGATAGCGGAGGTAAAAACCTTCACTATAGCCTGCGCCGTCTTTTCTATCAAACCATTTTTCTACCCCCAAAGGGCATCCCCTTATACGGGGTTCCTGACGGGAGCGGGCGGACTTCGTCCGCCAAAGTACACTTTAATGAATAACATAATATCTTTTTATCACAGGTATATTCTAACAAATAATTTCCATAATGCTTGATGTACATATATTTCCAAAATCACAGGATACCTGTGGCAAACAGGAAAAAATATGCAATGAAGCCCCGGAAATCTATGATTTATAGGTGGTTTAAATCATTGACACATTACGTTGAGAATAATATAATATCAAATAAGGAACAGATATTAATCAGATAAATTTTAAGAATGCTCTTGAATTTTTTTTATGCATTCTCAGTCCACCAAAGTGTACTTTCATGGATATTTACAGTACTTTTCATATGCCTAAATGCTTTACATTTTTAAAAAAATACGTTCGTCCGATTTCTAATTTTTCTAATGCTTCCGGAAGTTCCAGCTCTTTTCGTCTCCATTTTTCCGCCACCTCTACAAAAGCTTCCGGCAGAGGCTTCCCAGGATTTCCGAAATGTACCCCCCCTCTCTTTTGCCGCCGCAATTCCTTCTGCCTGTCGTTTGCGTATATTTTCCCGTTCATTTTGCGCCACGTAGGAAAGGATCTGAAGTACAAGGTCGGCGATAAAAGTCCCGGTAAGATCCTTGTCCTTATTCCTGGTATCTAAAAGTGGCATATCCAGCACCACAACATCTACTTTCTTTTCTCGTGTAAGAATCCTCCAATGTTCCAAAATCTCCTCATAGTTACGTCCCAACCGGTCAATCGACTGTATAACCAAAATATCCCGTTCTTTCATCTTTTTCAGCAATTTTTTGTATGCCGGACGATTAAAGTCTTTCCCGCTCTGCTTGTCTATAAAAATCTTTTCCTCCTGAACGGGAAACTCCTTTAGTGCAATCATCTGCCTGCTTTCATTTTGTTCTCTGGTAGATACGCGGACATATCCGTAAATCGTATTTTTCATTTGTTTTTACCTCTCTACTGTTTTTTTACCCAAAGGATATGATATTGGGTTAATAGGTATTTTACCCTAATATCATTTTATTCTTGCATAATATAAAACGTATTTTTTCGTGGTTTTATTTATCGTTTGCATATTATTTACAAAGGACATCTTCCATCAGTTGTGTAAGGAGTATTAGCAGAATGGCTGAAGCAAGAGATGATTACATAAAAATGTGCCAATACACATAAAATAGGAATGCATACTTGAAGACGTTTTGTTTTTATAGTATAATTTCATTACTAAAAATCGTGCATTGCACAAGAACAAGGAGTGATTGGATGGAAATTAAAAGGGATGCTTATCTTCAACAGCTCATTCTGAAAAAAGATAATGGAATGATAAAGGTTGTTACCGGCATACGAAGATCTGGGAAATCTTTTTTGCTTTTCCGTATATTTAAAAAGTATCTAATGGAAATTGGTATAGATAAAGATCATATCATTGAAATCGCCCTGGATGGTATTGAAAATGAAGAGTTAAGAAATCCACGAATATGTTATCAGTATATCAAAGATTCTATAAAGGATGATGACCGCCATTATCTGCTTCTGGACGAAGTACAATTCATGCCCCGGTTTGAAGAAGTGTTGAACAGTTTGCTCCGAATGAACCAAATCGATGTATATGTAACCGGAAGTAACTCCAGATTTTTGTCCAGTGATATTGTGACGGAATTTCGAGGAAGAGGAGACGAGATCAGGATGTATCCTCTTTCTTTTGCAGAATATTTTTCTGCTTATGAGGGAGAGTATGATGACGCCTGGAATGATTATATGATTTATGGAGGATTGCCGCAAGTTGCTGGTCTTCAAACAGAACGCCAGAAAACAGAATATTTAAAAAATATGTTTACAAATGTATACCTGAAAGATGTAATTGAAAGAAATAACATCCAAAGTACAGATGAATTAAGTACATTGGTTGACATTCTTGCTTCTGCTATTGGAGCCCCGACAAATCCGACAAAGATCTCAAATACTTTTTCAAGTGAACGCAAGATTGGGTATACCAATAAAACGATATCCAGACATATTGATTATCTTGAGGAAGCTTTTTTGATTTCAAAATCCAATCGTTATGACATTAAAGGCAGGAAATATATTGGCGCAAATCTGAAATACTATTTTACGGATATGGGTCTCAGAAACGCAAGGCTAAATTTTCGGCAGCAGGAAGTTACCCATATTATTGAAAATATTGTTTACAATGAATTGATGATCCGTGGATATAATGTGGACACAGGCGTTATAGATGTATATGGAAAAGATAAAGCGGGAAAACGTGTCCGAAAGCAGCTTGAGGTTGACTTTGTAGTTAATCAGGGAAGCCAAAGGTATTATATTCAGGTTTCCTATGATATGACATCAAAAGAAAAGCAGCTTCAGGAATTTTATTCATTACGCAGTATTCCGGATTCCTTTAAAAAAATAGTAATTATAAACGGAACAGCAAAACCGTGGAGAAACGAAAATGGCTTTGTTATTATGGGAATGAAATACTTTCTTCTGAATTCAGACAGTTTAGAATTTTGATCCGCGGCCCATCTTCAAGATCATGTACCTGCTATGCCCGGACAGTGGAGGGAAGCTCCACAATAAAAGCGCTTCCTCTTCCGGTCTCGCTTTTTACAGAAATGGTTCCCTTATGTAGTTCTATAATTTTTTTTACAAGGGGAAGCCCAAGTCCATTGCCTTCCATATGATGAGAAGAATCTCCCTGATAAAATTTGTCAAAAATAAATTTTTGCGTTTTTTTGTCCATACCGGGGCCGTAGTCCTCTACTGAGAAGATTGCATTTTCATTATCTGAGTGCAGGTTTATGATGATACATCCCTTTGCCGGAGAAAATTTTATAGCGTTATCCAGCAAATTCACCCACGCTTGTTTGAGAAGCGATTCGTCTGCCTTAATGAGTATTTCATCCATATCAATGTCAAAGGTAATCTGCTTTTCCGACCATTTGCTTTCCAGGAGCAGGATAGCCTCCCGGATCTGTTCACTCAAGGAATAGTCTGCTTTATCTGTCAATGTAGTCAAGCTTTCGATTTTTGAGAGATTTAATATCGTTGAGGAGAGCTCTGAAAGCCGCCTGGATTCTTCAATAATAATATCTAAATATTCCCGGCTTTGCGCAGGGTCGAGCTTCCGGGTTTTCAGCAGCCTGGCAAAACCAAGGATAGAAACGATGGGCGTCTTAAATTCGTGGGAAAAATTATTAATAAAATCAGAGCGGAACATTTCTATTCCTGCCAGTTCTTCTGTCATTTGGTTAAAGCATTCTGAAAGCTCCTGAAATTCTTTGGGGTGCTCTAAATGGATCTTTACATGGTAATTTCCGTCTGAGACTTCATGGATCGCCTGGATCAGCGCATGGAGTGGACGAAGTGGAAAATGACTCATAAAAAAGGTGAGGGTTGTACCTATGATGATACTGATGACTCCGCTTTGAAATAAAAAGGGCACCAGGGAGCCGCCGGGCCTGGCTGTGATCCAGCCGTGTTTTATGCCAAAGATGATAATGGTGTTGCTGGCAAACATAGTAAGAACCAGCAAAATAAAGACAAATCCTGTTGTCAGTAAAGTAATTTTAATACGGACGCCGGCAGTTTCTTTCATACGAATTCCTCCTTCACCTGTGCTTTATAGCCAAGTCCCCGTATAGTAATAATAGAGAAATCGGTACAGGTTTCAAAACGTTTCCGGAGCCGGTTAATATGGACACTGACAGTAGCGTCCATAGAATCAGAGTCCGGACCCCAGATATCCTCCATAAGCTGCATACGGGTAAATATTTTATTTGGATAAGAGAGCAGCTTGTACAAAAGCTGAAACTCTTTCTGAGGCAGTGACAAGATTTTTCCATCTGTTTTTACGGTCATGGCATCGTAGTCCAGGATCGTTGTGCCGACCGTAAGCCTGCGGTCAGATATGATCTTGGCCCTTCGGAGAAGTGCCTTGATTCTAAGAAGCATAACTGCCTCGTCTACCGGCTTTGTCATGTAATCATCTGTGCCGGATAAAAACCCTTTTTTGATGTCCTCCGGAAGCTGTCTCGCAGAGAGCATAAATATAGGAACATCATTTTTACAGTCCCTCAGAAGTTTTGCGAAGGCATATCCGTCAATGCCCGGCATCATAATGTCCAGGACGATCAAGTCAATCTTTGTATTCTCCATAATCTCCAGAGCTTTTACAGCACAATCCGCACAGAAAGTCGTATATCCGGCATCGGATAAAACGGCAGACAGATAACGGCGGATATTCTTATCATCATCTACGATTAAAATCTGTACCATAGAATCCTCCCTGCGGTTTTTCTCTTAAAAGTGTATCATAAAAAGATAAACAAAACTTAAAGCATTTTTTATTTCACATATTTTTCACAATCATCCGGCTGTAGTTTAAATTTAGTTTAACAAATCTTCTTATGATTCATAAGAATCAGTCGAAGAAGGAAGGATGAATTTTCATGAAAGACAATCATTTATCTAATGCGATCACCGATATCAGAAAAACAAAGTTTACGACCTTAAAGGATCAGCAGCATTCTCTTAATATGCAGATACGCCTGGCGATGCAGGCCCACGACACCCGGGCGCAGGCAGATCTGGAAAAAAAGCTGAAAGAAGTTACGGAGCAGATCGATCATATATGCTCCTTCTGATACAAATAGAAGCACTATAAAATCAGTAAACTATAATTCCAGGCTATTGGGATTCAAAAGGAAATCCATAATCCCCATCACCACAATTCCTTCCTCATTTCGCCATAATTTAATCCTGTCCTTAACCACGATGATGTTCTTGAAAGAATCACTAATATGCACCAATGAATTCTGTTCCTGATGCATTTTGCTACTGTCTGGAATAGCAAAGGCAGATTGGATATAATACCTCTGATTGCCACGATTACAGACAAAATCAACCTCTAATCTCTTGCGCACAACTTTTCCATTCTCATTGCGTTCAGAATGCTCCACAACACCAACATCTACATGAAAGCCTCTGATCAGCAGCTCGTTGTAAATAATATTCTCCATAATATGGTTTTCTTCCTGCTGTCTGAAGTTAAGCTGGGCATTGCGCAGCCCCACATCAGTGAAATAATATTTAAAAGGGGAAGCAATATATTTTTTCCCTTAATACCATATCTCTCTGCTTTGCAGATAATAAAAGCATCTAACAGATATCCGATATAAATTCCTACGGTTTTGTCGCTGACGTTCATTCCTTTGCTGCCAAAAGTATTTGCCAATTTTGTCGGATTAGTCAGCGAGCCCACCGCCGATGCAAGGATATTTACCAATGTCGCCATGTTATTATCTCTGCGTAGCCTGTGACGCTCCTCAATATCCTTCAAGTACAATTCCCTGCACAGATCAATCAGATACTTTGACTTCAATTCATCTGTTTTCCTGCTGAGTATCAGCGGCAATCCCCCATAAGTATAATAATCCATCCATGCATCATATTTATCTCCGGAATACGCCGAAACATATTCTGAAAAGCACAGCGGATAGACCCGGACTTCATTTCCGCGTCCCCGAAATTCCGTGAGCACATCGGTGGAAAGGAATTTTGATGATCCTGGATTCCTCAACACCAGAGTCTAAAAGATATTGATAAAATAACTTAAACAGCAGGTAAGACTTCCCGCATCTCCTAATACTGGTAATCACTTTGATCAAGCCATTTTCCCTGCGTTCAATCAGCCGGTTCAAGTACAGATCCCTCTTAATTGTCTCCATTCATTTCTCCTTACTTCGAAATTTTGCAAAATGTTACATTTTCCCGTAGTTTCATTGTAATAGATTTAAACGGCCGGGGCAAGCCTTTGATCCTAATATAATCGTCCACCAAAGTGTACTTTGGCGGACGAAGTCCGCTCGCTCCCGTCAGGGGGGCTGCATTACGGGATGCCCTTTGGGTATACTTTGGTGAACGGAGAATGTGGCGTAGATATTTGGAGGAGTATGCAAAGAAGATGAACCTTATATTAAAACCGATAGATATTCAATCTAACGAGGATACCTTTGCCGGGATCAGTAACATGGGGGATTTGATGCGTCGATGTAGAGAGATACAAAATAGAAGGTGCCAGGGACTTCCTCTTCACTGTGACACTCTGCAAGGACAAGACGGCGACTGGCCGCCCGGCTGCCATTACACATGAGGTTATACTAGGGACGATCAAGTCCGCAGTTTATCAATTATAATAAAAATATCATAGTTTATGAAAAAATGAAGAGGATGGCGGAGAAAAATGAACATTTTATTAATCGGTGATGACAACAAGCTGGTGGATGCCATGATAAATAAGTTCAATAAGAGCAACCACCGAATCTATTGGCTTACAGGACAGAAGGGGAAAAAAACTTCACGGAAACATGTATTTGAGACATATAATTTTTCCTATACAGACAGTAATGTCAAGGATATTGTAGAAAGTGTACGGCCTGATGTGGTGTTATTTACAGGGGCTTACGATACGGGCTTTGACTGGAAATATAATGGTCAGGCAGAAGCATTGCGTTATACGACGGCGGTAGTTAATATTCTGACTGCATACTCTATGCTTGGTGAAGGAAAGTTTATTTATCTGTCATCCCAGGAGGTCTTTGACGGTTCCTATGCAAATGATATCGCAGAAACAGCTGCAATAACAGCCAAAGGTTTTAAGGCTCCGGCGGTATCGCAGGGAGAAGGTATGTGCAATAACTACAGGGAGATGCAGGGAGTCAATACGATCATACTGCGTCTGGATCATGTCTACGGTATTCCCGAAAAAGGACAGACAGAAGGGGATCCCTGCTTTGAGATGTGCCTGGAGGCGTTAAGAACAGGGAAAATTCCCGCAAACAGCAAAAAGAGATTTTCCATGCTTTATCTGAATGATGCAGTGGAGCTGATCTATAAGGTGATCGAGAAGGAAGCTCCCGAATATTCATGTTATCACATCTCATCAATGGAAGAGATTGATGGACTTGAACTTGCCGGGATCGTGAGGGATAAGATGGGCGGAGAGGTTGCGATCGTAGACCGCCCGGTAGGGGAAAATCAGCGGTTGGTGCTGGATGGGCGAAGGTATCAGAAGGAATTCGGACAGGATATTTTTACCCATTATGACAAGGGAGTAGATAAGGTTGTCCAGTATATGAAACAGTACAGTGATTTCTTCATCAAGACCGGTGATGCAGGAGGGAAGTGGAGCGGCAGTACCTGGCATGCTGCTAAGAAGGTCTTCAAAAGCCTGCTTCCGTTTATTGAGAGCTTCGTTTGTTTTATCCTGTTTTACATACTGAATCAGCAGACTGTGGGAAGTCAGTATTTCAATAAACTGGATTTTTATTTGCTGTATGTTCTGTTGTTTGCAATCGTACATGGACAGCAGCAGGCAATTTTTTCTGCATTGTTGTCCGTGGTAGGTTACTGCCTGCAACAGTCGCACATTCATAGTGTATATGAGGTATTGCTGGATTATAATACATATGTGTGGATGGCGCAGTTGTTTATTGTAGGAATGGCGGTAGGCTACATGAGGGATTACCTCAGGCATATACGTGATGATAATGCGGAGGAGGTTCGCCGCCTTTATGAAAAGATAGAAGGTATTGCAGAGATCAATGACAGTAATGTGCGGATGAAGCAGAATTTTGAGACGCAGCTTGTGAATCAGAAGGACAGCCTTGGAAAAGTATATGAGATTACATCACAGCTGGATCAGTACGGACCGGAGGAAGTGCTGTTCTATGCTGCCCAGATGCTGGGGCGGCTGATGGACAGCCGGGATGTAGCGGTATATCTTGTGGTAAATGATGACTATGCCCGCTTATACTCTGCGACCTCCGCAGATGCACGGAAACTTGGAGGTTCGATTCAATATACGGCAATGGATGAGATGTATAATGAGTTAAAGGAAGGCAGAGTTTATGTCAATAAGACGATGACAGAGGAGCTGCCGCTGATGGCCAGTGCAGTGTTCTCTGAGGGAGATATGCAGTTGATCTTAATGCTCTGGGGAATCCCGTGGCAGCGTATGACTCTGGCAGAAACTAACCGTTTGACAATTATAGGGACACTTGTCCAGAACGCAATGGTACGTGCAAGCCGTTATCTGGAAAGCCTCAGGGAGCAGCGTTACATGGAGGGGACAAATGTATTGAATGAGGAGGCGTTTACAAAGTTGGTATTTGCCTTTCTGGAGGCCAGGAAAAAAGGCCTGACGGAATGTGCATTGCTGGAGATTCAGGCAGGCAGTCAGGGATATGAGCATGCAGCGGATGTGCTGAGCAATAATATAAGGTCGACAGATTATCTGGGCGTATTGGAAAACGGAAAGCTGTACGCGTTGCTCTCTAATACAAATGAAGAGAGTGCAGAAGGTGTTATAAAGCGGTTCCGGTCTGCCGGATATGACAGTCTGTTAAAGGAGGCAGAGGTATGACACTGACAAGAGAAGAGAGTGCTTTTTTGTGGGTTCTTGTTTTTAATCTGGTATTGGCAGTGATTTACCTGTTGTATGGGATGTTTTTTGCGGCAAAGTCCGATATAGATGAGGGTGAAAAAGAGGAAAATGGCTCCCGAAGCAGCAGAAGGACCTATCTGCTTCAGTTTATTATATTAGTACTATGCCCGGTCATCGGTTTTGTGTTTTTCTTTTTAGCAAAATTGCTTGAAAAAACCATCTTCCGGTTTAGTGTAAATCTGGATGATGTTATTTTCAGTAAGGATCGTGTTGATACGCAGGTAAAAGCGGATGAGGAGCAGGGCCGTAATATCATCCCCATTGAGGAGGCTCTTATAGTAAACGATAAAAAAAGCCTCCGTACAGCAATGCTGAGTATCATCAGAGGAGAGGTTCAGGGATCTCTTTCTTCTATTGCGCTGGCACTCGATTCGGGAGATTCCGAGACAGCTCATTATGCGGCATCGGTGCTGAGCGACAAGCTGAACGAATTTCGTATAAATGTGCGGAAACTGTATTCAGAAATTCTGGAGGAGTCCGAGGAGCCGGGGCGTGAGGAAGCATTACTTGCTTATATGGACAGCTTTTTGAAGCAGAATATTTTTACGCAGCTGGAGCAAAACGGGTATGTCCGGATGATGGCGGAGATTGCGGATACGATTTATGAGAGAGACCCATCCCGACTTACGGCAGAATTGTATGAGGGTGTCTGCCTGAGATTGATGGAGTCGGAGGAATTTGAAGCTTCAGAGAAGTGGTGCCTGCGGCTTTCACAGCAGCATCCGGAAGCTTTGTGCGCGTACACCTGCAGATTAAAGCTATATTTTATATTAAAAAACCGGAAAGCATTTTTGCAGACGCTCCGTGTTTTGAAAAAAGCAGATGTAGTTATTGACAGCGAAACTCTGGAGATAATCCGTATTTTCAGTTGAGGAGAGAAGGAAAATGATATCACGCAGGAATTATTTAACAATTACGGCGGTAATGGTTGTTGTATTTTTCATGTTTCAGTTTACGAATGCCGTGCTGGAAGGCTGGAATGGTTATGAGAAAAATGTCTACGCCCAGGACAGAGAGAGCTTAGCCGGACAGGGAAATGCTTACAGGCAGGGACAGGAAAGCAGCTTAGGAAACTCCCGTGAGAAAGTTGTGTATATCGGAAATCCGGACGGGGCTCTTGGGAAAGTTGTACATAGCTGGGTGAACTATACGAAACGGGAGTCGGAAATGTATAGCACCGTGGAGGAGTATAAAGGAGATGGTCCTCTGCCGGCGATGTTAGTGGTGGACGCGGAACATCTCGGCTGGGAGAAGGAATCTTGTGAGCGGCTAAAGGAATATGTGGAGCAGGGAGTCAATCTTGTTTTCTGTAATCTTCCGGATGTGTCTGTGATAAAGGACAACCAGGCGCTTAAAAATCTTCTGGGAATTAAGGAGGTGCGGCAGGAGGAAACAACCGTTGAGGGAATTCATTTATATGAGGGTTTCCTTTTGGGGGGAGAGATTGTCTATCGGACTGAGGATGAGGAGGAATATGAGAAAAAGCAGGATATGGAACTGACTTTTCCATGGTATGCACTTTCTTCAAATACCAAGGCGTATATGCGCGGGGTTCCTGAGAAGGAGATGGATGTAAAGGATTATCCGCCGGTGATCTGGAAGAAAAATTTTGGAGATGCACATGTATTTGTCGTGAATGGCGGATATATGAATGATGCGGCAGGATTGGGTCTTTTATCTGCAATGTCTGCGGAATCGAAAGACTATGAATTATATCCGGTAGTGAATGCACAGAATATGGTGATCACGAATTGTCCGGGGATGGCGCCGGAGAATGAAAAGGAGATTGAAAAACGGTACGGACAGTCCATGCCGGAGGTGTTTCGGAATGTGATCTGGCCGTCGGTGGTATCTGTTTACCGCAGGAGCACATTAGGACTTTCCTGTATGATCGCTCCGCAATATGATTATGAGGATGATAATTTCCCCAGTCAAACAGAGTTTGAATTTTATATGAAGCGTTTGAAGGAGCAGAGCGCAGAGGCGGGCTTATCCGGAGAAAGTGTATCGGATACACCGATCAGGCAGAAATTAAATGAGGATGAACGTTTTGTGAAAAAAGCGCTTCCGGATTATAAATTTTCTTCCTTTTATGCAGGGGATCTGACAGAGCTCGAACTGGATTCCGTCTTGCAGGAAAAAATGCTGGAAACGGTAAGGACTGTTGTCAAAGACTATGATGGCGGCAGCGAGGTCATAGGATATCAGTCAGAGTATATTACCGACCAGAGTATTCTCTCGGACGGTGTGGAATATACCTATCGTGAAGATTTCAGGATGCGGAGCGTGCAGACAGCGTTAGGGTATGCCAATGTGGGAATGGATATTGGTACCGCTGTTTATCCGGACAGTTCCCAAGTCGAAATAGACAAGATGATTTCGGATTTCAGTTGGAATGTAAGAACCTATTGGGAGAATTTTAACGGCTTTTCCGGAACAACATTATCTGAGTCCGATCAGAGGATCCGGAATTTTCTGGCACTCGATTATAAGGAAAGCCGGGATGGCAACGTAATCCGGTTGGATTTTACCGGTACAGATGCTCCGGTCTGGTTCATCCTGAGGACAGATGATGAAAGGATCAGGCGGATCGAAGGCGGTGACTGGAAGTTGTTGGAGGAAGGAGTTTATCTGATTGAGGCAGATAGTACACATGTGACGATTGAGCTTTAAATTAGGGAAAAGGAAGGAACAAGATGAGGATTTGTATAGTAGCGGAAGGGTGCTACCCTTATGTAGTGGGTGGTGTGTCTGAGTGGATACATAGCCTGATACACTCTTACCCGGAGCATGAATTTGTGATTCTTGCAATTGTGGCAGACCGTTCATTGCGGGGGAAATATGTATATGAACTGCCGGAAAACGTGTCAGAAGTACATGAGCTGTACCTGAATGATTCTGACTGGGACAGCAGAAAGAGCAGAAAAAGAATCCGGATGAAAAAGGAACAGTACCAGGCGCTGGTAAACCTGATGCTTGGCCAGCAGGTAAAGTGGGAGCCGCTTATTGATTATTTCCGGACAACGAAAGCCTCCCTGAATGACGTACTGATGGGTGAAGATTTTTTGAATGCAGTTACGGAATATTATCGTCTGCAGTATAGCCAGATTGTATTTGTTGATTTCCTTTGGATGATACGTTCCATCTATCTGCCATTGTTTACTGTCTTAAAAATGGAGATCCCAAAAGCGGACGTGTATCATTGTACTGCTACCGGTTACGCGGGAGTGCTGGGAAGTATGGCGAAGTATATCCATGGCGGGCGCCTTCTGATATCAGAGCACGGTGTATATACACGTGAGCGTGAGGAAGAACTGATTAAGGCAAAATGGGTACAGGGGATCTACAAAAATATATGGATCGACCAGTTTAAGAAAATGTCGGCATTTGCCTATGACAGGGCAGATCTGGTGGTAGGTCTTTATAACCATGCAAGGGAACTTCAGATAGAATTGGGATGTCCGGCCGGAAAGCACAGAGTTATACCAAACGGAATCCGGGTGGAGAATTTTCAGGATCTGCCTGGAAAACAGAAAGAAGATGAGGGCAGGATCAATATTGGTTCTGTACTGCGTGTGGCTCCGATCAAGGATATTATGACACTGATTCAGGCATTCGGCTTTGCGAAAGAGAGAGATCCAAGGCTAAAGCTCTGGATCATGGGAACCTGGGAGGAAGAAGAATACGCAAGGAACTGCTTTGAGCTGGTACGTATTATGGGGATCCAGGATGTAGAATTTACCGGGCGGGTCGATGTCAGAGAATATTACGGACGGATGGATATGACAATTCTGACCAGCATCAGTGAAGGACAGCCGCTTACCATTTTGGAAAGCTTTGCGGCACATAAGCCTGTGATCGCTACAGATGTAGGGAACTGCCGCGGTCTGATCCTTGGAGAGAATGACAGCTATGGCGCGGCGGGCATTGTTACACGCATTATGCATGTAGGAGAGATTGCCAATGCAATGCTTATGCTGGCTCAGGATGAAGCGTTGTGCCGGCAGATGGGTGAGAACGGTTACCGGAGAGTTGTGGAAGGTTACCAGTTTGCCCATATGCAGGGGGCTTACCGTGAGATCTATCAGAGATTTGCAGATGAGCTGCAGATACCGTCAGATGGAGAGGAAAGCGAGGAAAATGAATTATGGCAGGCGTAGGTGTTAAATTAAACCGTTTTTTTGAAAAGAAGTCAATTGCGGCAGACGTTCTCGGAATTACCTATAGTGTTGTTATTACGATCGCTCCGATACTTATGGTTGTTGTAGGTATTCTGTTAATGGGCAGCATGTTGGAAATCGGGCAGGCGTCTTATCTGGAGAGGGAATTGTTTTCCTGTACAATGATGTATATTCTGATTTTTGCACTTCTGGTAGTCGCTCCGTTTAGCGCGGTATTCTCCAGGTATATGCAGGATGTGATGTATGAAGAAAAATTTCAGGATATTCTTCCCTGCTATTATCTGGGGGCAGCTATGACAGTAGCGTTGGGATGTCTTCTGGGAATTCCGTTTTGTATCCGGGAGCATTTTGCAGGCGGAGTAGATGTATTTTATGTGTTCATCAGCTTTTGCGCTTACATTTCTATGATACTGGTGTTCTATTCCGTGACCTATCTGTCCTGCTGTAAGGACTATGAAAGGATTTCTCTTTTCTTTTTCATCGGAATGGCAGCAGCATTCGGAGTCGCGTGGATCCTGCGTTTCTGGTGCCGTTGGGAAATTACGGAGAGCATGCTGTTTGCATTGATGGTCGGATTTCTGCTGATCGCAGTGCTGCAGTATACGGCTATTAAAAGCTATTTTAGCGGAAACAGCCACAACTACAGACCAATACTGAGATATTTTAAAAAATGCGGATATTTGGTCGTCACGAACTTTTTATATGTGTTGGGCCTTTATATTCACAATTTTGTGCTCTGGACAGGTGATGGGCGGAGAGTGGTTGCGGAGAGCTTTGTATTTAACCAGTCGTATGACATGGCAACCTGCCTTGCAGCTGTGTTTACCAATGTGTCTGCGACCGTTATCTTTGTTACACATATGGAAATGCATTTCCATGAAAAATACAAGCTTTATTCGGAGGCCGTGATCGGCGGGAAGAAAGTGGATATCGAGAATGCCAAAAGCCAGATGTTCTGGCAGCTCGGGAATGAGTTAATGAATCTGGCACGTGTGCAGTTTATTATATCCGTAGTGGCTTATCTGCTGTGTATCGTAATCGCTCCGCAGTATGGGTTTGCGGGAAATGTCATGCGTATATACCCATGTCTGGCTGCAGGATACTTTATTGTGTTTATTATGTATGCCGCACTTCTGTTCTTATATTATTTCAATGATGTGTCAGGCACGATTTTGACGGTTTTGAGCTTTTTCTTTGTCACCTTTGTTGGAAGCGTAATTTCTATGCGTCTTCCGGAGATCTGGCAGGGAATGGGGCTTGTGGCGGGAGCTCTTGCAGGATGGACGGTGGCATATATGAGATTGCGCTGGGTGGAAAGGAACCTGGATATGCATATTTTCTGCCGGGGAACCATTATAAAACAGGAAAGCGGACAGATGCCTTCCAGTTTGGTCTATCATAAAGCAGATGAGAATGAGGAGAAGGAAAACAGATAAACATGGAATACGCAATGCAGGCAGCAGGAATCATCATACTATTGTCCGTCACCTGGCTTCGGGCGGTAAGGAAAATGACAACAGACCTTACCGCTTTTTGGGGGATCGTGGGCATAGTGCTGGCTGCATTGAGTATGGTAATTTCGCGGTTCGACCGGATTGCAGCGCTGGAGGCCGAACAAAAGAGAGTTTTGATTTTTCTCGGAATTATGATATTGACCGGAGGGGTTATTGCCAGCCTTTATTTTTCAAGTAAGATCATGAGAGATCAGGAGCTGGCTATTTGGCGCTCCCTGTCATTGCAGGAAAAGGAACAAATATCAGGCAGGTTGGATGAAATGAATGAAAAAAATTCTCTTTGTAATTAATACGATGGGACGGGCAGGCGCAGAGACGGCCTTTCTGGAATTATTGAAGAATATAGACAGATCTGAATATGAGATTTTTCTTTATGTACTTATGGGTCAGGGTGAGATGAGCAGTAAGCTGCCGGAATATGTGCAGGTATTGAATCAGTCACTCAGCAGCTTGTCTGTATTGACAGACAGGGGAAGAATGCGGATGGCGCTGACTGTTTTCCGCGCATTCTGGGCACATGGAGCATGGGGCGGAAAATTATACGGTATGATTCAGAATCTTGCAGGCATGATGAAAAGGAAAAGGATTCAGGCCAGTAAATTATTCTGGCGTGTACTTTCCGATGGGGCGGATCGTTTTGAGACAGAGTTTGATCTTGCGGTTGCATGGCTGGAGGGCGGTTCTGCCTATTATGTGGCAGATCATGTGCGGGCAGGAAGAAAGGCGGCGTTTCTTCATATTGACTATGAAAATGCGGGATACACGAGAAAAATGGATCGGGCGTGCTGGCGGCAGTATGACCGGATTTTTGCAGTTTCGGGGGAGGTAAAAGAGCATTTTCAGTCATTTTATCCGGAGTATGCCCAAAAGGTCTGTGTTTTTAATAATTATATTAACCAGGATGCCATCCGTGCCCGTGCGAAGGAGCCGGGAGGATTTTCAGATAATTTTGATGGGATCAGACTCTTAACAGTAGGAAGGCTGACCTATCAGAAAGCTTATGATATTGCCGTCGAGGCAATGAATATTTTAAGAGCGGCGGGCTGGAACGTGAGATGGTACGTCCTTGGGGAGGGGGAACAAAGGAGATTCCTGGAAAAAAAGATTGCTGCGTTTGGACTGCAGGAAGATTTCCTGCTTTTGGGCGCTGTTGAAAATCCATATCCTTATTATGAACAGTCGGATATTTATATACACGCAACCAGGTTTGAGGGAAAAAGCATTGCACTTCAGGAAGCTCAGACGTTAGGGTGTGCGATCGTGGCTTCTGATTGCGACGGCAACAGGGAGCTGATCGAGGACGGGAAGGACGGAATACTTTGTGCACTTATCCCCGGGCAGATTGCAGCTCATGTTGCCATGCTTTTGGAGGACGAAAGGAAACGAAAAGAACTTGGAAGGGCGGCAGGGGCCAGAAAAATACCGCAAGGACAGGAGTGTTTCCTAGAGTTTTTGTTTGAAGAAAATAATTATGAGTAAACAGAAAGAGTTGCTGGTGATCATACCGGCGTATAATGAACAGGAAAATATATCGGGAGTATTGCGGCAGCTTAAGCAGCAGCGGATTGAAGATATTGCGGACGTTCTTGTGATAGACGATGCCTCTGCAGACGCTACAGGGTATCTTGTCCAAAGAGAACGATGTACCCTTATCAGAAATGTACGAAGAATGGGATATGGAAATTCCCTGAGGCTGGGATATCAGTATGCGGTGCGCAAAGGTTACCAATATGTCATTCAAATGGACGCGGACGGTCAGCATGATGCCTGCAACATCCCGGTAATTTATCGTAGGCTGCTGGAAAAGGATGTGGAGGGGCGCCGTCCGGATGTTGTGCTGGCCTCCAGATTCATGAAAGGAAGCACGGATTTCCCTGTCAGCGTATTAAAAAAAATCGCTTATGCATGGTTCCGATTTCTGGTTCGTGCAATATCGGGGCAAAAGATCGCAGACCCCACTACGGGCCTTCAGGGACTCAGTCGAAAGGCATTTTGCTATTATTCTGATCCCGGGCATTTTGACGACAGATATCCGGATGCAAATATCATCATACAGATGCTGCTGCTTCAGTTTTATGTGACAGAGATTCCGGCAGTCATGTATGTAAGGTCCGGAGGGCAAAGCATGCATAAGGGTTTTTCGGCATTTTGGTATATGTGTCGTATGTTTTTTGATATTCCCGCAGTTATTTTTCGGATAAAAGTATTGAAAATAGATGCTAAGGCAGGTTTGCAGGATGTGGATCAGACAGAAATATAAGGTGCGTTTCCGAAAAGCAGAATTTCGGGAAAGCAGTAAAGAATTAGATCATCCGGGCTGTGGGTGGTATCATGTTTATCCCTTTGTACTACAGACACCGACAGAGCTTTCGCTTGAAGAGACAGCAATCTGTATTTCCGATATCAGCAAAAGGGAACAGCTGGTATTGGTGCGGATTGATATTGGTGCTTTTCGATCCTGTGAAATACCTCAGGAGGCACTGGATGATGTCTTTCGTATCTTTGATTTATTCCGTACCTGCCGGAAGCAGATGATCGTGCGGTTTACTTACGATTCTGAGGGAAAGGGAATGGAGAGGGAACCACAGAATATTTTTCTGGTGAAAAAACACATGGAGCAATTAGGCGGGATGATCCGCAGGTTTGCATCAGATATTCTGGTTCTTCAGGGAATCTTTGTGGGCAGCTGGGGGGAGATGCACCATTCAAAATTTCTTACAGTCCCCGATATGTCAGAACTGATATGCAGCCTGTATCATGCTGTAGGGGACAGCTGCTATCTTGCTGTCCGCACACCTGGGCAATGGCGGGATATTATAGCTACCGTAGGGAATGAACATGCACTGAAAGAACAAATGGGCCTGTTTAACGATGGGATGTTTGGATCCTCTACGGATCTTGGGACATATAAAGAGGGGACTAGACAAGAGGAACTTGAATGGCAGGAGCGTTTTATTACCAAGGCGCCGAATGGGGGAGAAGCGCTGGCCGGAGAGACGCCGATGGGTTATTTCAGAGCGGCCAAAGAGATGCAAAAAATGCATCTGAGCTATTTAAACAGCAGCTATCAGCCGGAGCAATTGGAGTACTGGAAAAAAGAATGTGTCAGGCATCCGGGATGCTGGAATGGACTTAGCGGTTACGAATATATCGGCCGTCATCTGGGCAGCCGCTTTATGGTCAGTGATGCCAGGGTGAAAGGGAAGAAGCTGGAGGTTGTTATTGAAAATCACGGTTTTTCCGGATTTTATGAGGAAGCAGAGTGCTCTCTGGAGCTGGAGGGGGAAAACGGAAGTGCATACTGTAAGTATCTTGATACAAATGTATCTGAGTGGGGAAATGAAAAAAGGATAGTATTGCAGATATCATTGTCTGAGGAAGAAATGGAAGCAGAGGAATGTAAAGTTTATTTTCAGATGAAGAGGAAAAGAGACGGAAGGCCTGTGCGGTTTGCAAATCAGGATGCCGGAGACAGAGTACTGCTTGGGGGTTTTAACCTTACCCAAAGGGCATCCCGTAATGCAGGCTCCCTAACGGGAGCGGGCGGACGTCGTCCGTCAAAGTATAGATAGAATACAGAAAGGAGAGCTCTGCATGGAATCATGGTATTGGATGGCGGAATACGGGAAGGTGCTCTGCGGGTATTTGTTTTTCATGTTCCTTTGGCCGTCTGTTGTGTTTGGCGGGCATTTAAAAGGGAAAAGTAAGACATACCGCTTTAGTTTTTGCGTTACAGTCCCGGTTGTAATTGCCGGTACAGTAGTTTTGACACTGGGATTATTCCATATCCTCCGTCCGCAGGTGATTGTTATTTTGTTTTACGGGGCCTTTTTTCTTGCGCTTCTGAAAGGAATCATACAGCGCTCTTTTACATTTCCGGTAAAGAAGACACGGTGGGAATTTTGCAAACAAATAGGAGAATACGGTGTTCTTGCCGTTCTTGTAATATTTGGAATGATTTATTTTTCTTATGGAGCATTTCAGATACATTCTTATGGATTCGGAGATCTGTACACGCATCACGAGTGGATCTATGGTCTGAAGGAGGGGAAGATTTTTGCAGGCGGGGTATATCCGGAGGCAATGCATTGTTATATTTATTGTCTGAATGCACTGTTTGGGATTCGGGTGTACAGTTGTCTGATGTTTCTGCAGGGAATTCATGTGGCTACATTTTTGATTGCAGGGTATTTGCTGATGAGGGAGATTTTTCATTGGCGTTATACACCGCTTTTAGTATTAACATTATTTTTGACACTGGATGTAGTCAGTGCAGATTTAATTTATAGCATATACCGCCTGCAGATTACTCTTCCGTTGGAGTTTGGCCTGTATACGCAGTTCTTATGTGCGTTATATCTTGTGCGCTATTTAAAGGATGACCACAGACTTGAAAAAAAAGGGCGGCTCTCCCGGTATTGCTGGGATGAAAATCTTTTTATATTTTTGGTGTCGTTGACGGCATCGGTTTCGATTCATTTTTATACTGTTATTATGGCATTTATTTTGTGTGGTTCTTTTGGAGTGTTTTTGATCAAGAGATTGTTTTCGAAAGAGCATTTTGTCCCATTGGCAGTTTCCGTTTTGTGTGCATGCATCGTTGCCGGGGCGCCTATGGCAGGGGCTATGGCGTCAGGGACGCCTTTTAACGCGTCTATCAACTGGGCAGTGGGAGCTATGGACGGTGAAGAAACCAGAGCGCTGGAGGAAAAGAATGCACCGGAAGAACCTGTGCCTGCGGATAAGCCGATTGTGATTACTGTACTGAAAATAGTGAAGGGGATATATACAGAAGGATATGCTGAGCTTTATGGGGCGCGCGGAGCATGTATGATTCTGTTGGTAACAGGAGTCGGCATTGTATTGTGCTTCTTTTCAGGGAAAAAATCATCAGATGGGCTGAGAGAAATATGCGCTGGATATCCACCGTTGATTTTCTTTACAGTCTTGTTTGTATTTCTTTATGCGGCGCCGCGTTTAGGACTTCCGGAAATTATTTCTGATTCCCGTTTTTGTTCGACAGGACATATGATGCTCATGGCACTTATGATGATACCTGTGGATGTTTCTTTTTCTTTATCTAGCCGATTTTTTAAGGCTGTGCCTATGAAAGCAGTATCATTTTGTTCTGTTGTCGGTATTTATGGACTGACTATATTGACGGGACATTTTCACGGATATTTGTTTTTTGAATTGTCGCGGTATAACGCAGCAGTTGAAATGACAAACCTGGTCATAGAACAATTTCCAGAAAAAAGCTATGTGATTGTTGCGCCGACCGATGAACTATATCCGGTCATTGAATATGGATGGCATGAGGAATTACTGACATTTGTATCTAAAATAGCAGATGAAGGTTATACATTTGCACCGGAGCACGTATTTTTCTTTGTTGAGAAAAAGCCGTTGCAGTATGCTCAGGCCTACTTTTTTGATGGGCCTTCGTGGCTGGCACAGTCAAAGTATAAAGATATTTACTGGGATAAATATTCGGGCAAATATCCTGATACAGGGGCAACGCAGGCACCGGAGATTAATACTTCTGAAGTATCAGAGGAAGAGGCTCAGAAGGATCTGATTATATATGAGAATCCATGGTTTTCTTATACAAGGCTTCCGTCCCGTACGATTCTGGAGTCAAAGGTCTATGACTGGTGCCGGAAATTTGCAGAGATTTATCCGGAAAATATGAAGATATATTATGAGGATGATGCTTTTGTCTGCTATTATTTAAGACAGAATGAGGGCGCACAATATAATCTGAAGGTAGAATAAAATGGCAAAAAGACGTAAGGCGAAATTCATATTTTTTTCCTGCAGTTTTATCATAATAATGTTAATGCTAGTATTTATGTTTTCTATGCTCAGGGACGGTGAACAGGAGATAGAAATAAAGAACGAAACTTTTACAGCATCCTCTAGGGAATTGAATAATCCTAACAGGGGATTTTATAGGCTGTATAGTTTTCTGATTACAGATGAAAAGCAAGACTACACAGAGATGGTCTCGACGCTTTTTCAGGAGGATCGGGATACAAGGCTGGCCTTGATTCAAGTCTGCCTTAAGTCGTACCGCCGCGGAAGTATTACGGAAGAGGGACTTGACAATATTGAAGCATTGTTTGATGTTTTGGGGGCGCTGAATAAAAAGCTGATCGTTCGGTTTACGTATGACAACGAGGGAGAAAATGAGAGGTATGAACCGGAAAGTATGGACATTATTCTGGCACATATGGAGCAACTATCTTATATCCTGCGTAAATACAGCAAAAATATTTTTAGTCTGCAGGGGCTTTTTATTGGTAACTGGGGGGAAATGAACGGCACACAGTACAACTCGGATGAGGAGTTGAGGAGACTTGCGGAAAAGCTGGCAAGGGTCACAGACCAGACGACCTACCTGGCTGTGCGTTCGCCGGCTCAGTGGAGAGGTATCATGCAGTCACAGGAGACCGATTCGGGAAATATTTTTGCGGGAAGATTCGGGCTTTTTAATGATGGAATGCTTGGGAATGAAAGTGACTATGGAACATACAGGACAGGTGAAAATGCAGATGACGGCGTACCGTTTCCCCGCCTGGAAAGAGAGGAGGAACTGATGTTTCAAAATGAACTGTGCAAGAGAGTTCCTAATGGCGGAGAGGTTATTCATGATAATATATATAATGATCTGGAAAATGCAATCAAGGATTTTGAGGTCATGCATGTAACATATCTGAACAGTGGGTATGATCAGGCAGTTCTGGAAAAATGGGCTGAGACAGCGATAACAGAGGCTGGATGTTTTGAAGGGATGGACGGGCTCACTTATATAGAGAGGCACCTGGGATACCGTCTGATGATTGTGAATGCCGGCCTTCAATACAATAGCGGGGAGAATAAACTGAGTGCAGAGGTGACGTTAAAGAATGTCGGATTTGCACCTATCTATGAGGAAACAGAGATTCAGATAATTTTATATAATGAAAAAACAGAACAGACAATTGTCTATCCGGTTGTTCAGGATTTATACACATTAAGCGGGGGGAGTGAAAAAGAAGATGAGCTGACACTTTCGGTGGAGATCCCTTTTCAGGAATTGTTGGAAAAGGGATATACAGTATATTTTTCAATCGTAGATTCAGATACAGGGGAGCTTATTTTATTGGCCAATGAGGAGGACGCAGAATGGTACGGTTATCGGATAGCTTCCTTTTCTGTCAGTAAATAAATCGCGTTACAATACAGATACATGAAGTACGATTGATCGAGAGGCAGGAGTATAAGACTTAGAACAGATAAAATGTAGAGGGAGAAGAAAATGAATGTGGATAAGAAAATATGCTGCGGCTGTCAGGCTTGTCAGGATATTTGTCCGGCAAAGGCGGTGCACATGCATTTAGACTCAGAAGGCTTTTGGTATCCGGTCAAAGAGGAAGAAAAATGTATTCATTGTATGGCTTGTGAAAGGGTTTGTCCGATAAAAAATTCAGAGGAAAAAAGAGGGGAACGGATTTATGTCGGCGTGCAGGCGAAAGAAGATACAATTCGATTTGCCGGTTCGTCCGGAGGAATGTTTTTTCTTCTTGCGAATTTTGTCTTGAAAAGACAGGGAGTGGTGTATGGGGCAGGATTTGATCAGGAGATGTCGGTAGTCCATAAAGGGGTTTATGATGAGAGAAGTCTGAGACATATTCTGAAAACAAAATATGTCCAGAGCGACATGAGTGGCATATATCGCGAGGTATTGGAGCATTTGAGACAGGGGGAATGGGTATTGTATTGCGGAACACCCTGCCAGGTACGGGCGATGAAACTTTTTCTGGGAGAAGACTTTCCCAAGATGATCCTGGTAGATCTAATTTGCTACGGGGCAGCTTCCCCGGGTATCTGGAAAGCTTATGTGAATTATCTGGAACGAAGAGATAAAGGGAGGCTTGAGAGCTTTTCTTTTCGGGATAAGAGAAACAAAGATTCAGGAAGGAGTTGTTCTTATGTAATAGGCGGAAAAGAGAAAACGGAGGCATTGGCTGAGAATCTTTATTGCCAGTTGTATTTTGGGAACTACCTGATGCGTTATAGTTGCCATACTTGCAGGTTTTGTACGGTAGAGAGAGACAGTGATTTTACACTTGGAGATTTTTGGGGGATTGAGAAATGTAATCCTTCATGGGATGATGGAATGGGAACATCTCTTGTTATGCTGCATACTAAAAAGGCAGAAGAGGTTTGGGGGTCTGTCAAGGAATCAGTCAGATGGTTTGCATGCAGCAAGGAGGAGATACTTCAGCCGCGGCTTTTAGAGCCGACCAGACAGGCGAAGCATCGCAAACTTTTTATGAAAGCGTATCAGGTGTTGCCTTTTTGGCTATTAGCGAAAATAGGAGACCGATGATGAATAAAATGATTTCGATTATTGTTCCGGTTTATAATTCTGCGCCTTTTTTGAAAGAGTGCATTGTATCTGTGTTAAAACAGAACTACTCAAATCTTGAATTGCTTTTAATATCGGACGGTGCTACGGATGGGTCAGAAGAACTTTGCAGGAGATTCGCCTGTAAGGATCATCGGATTCGTTTTTTACCGCAGACACATAAAGGGGTTTCTGCCGCGCGGAATGTCGGGCTGGAACAAGCGGCGGGAGAATATCTGTTTTTTTTAGACAGTGATGACGCCATACATCCACAGCTTCTGGAAAGGCTTATGTGGCTGGAGGAAAAAACCGAAGCAGTGATTATTTCGGAGAATTTCCTCAGGATCCCTTCCAGACATTTTGAAAAAAAAGTATCCCGGCTGTCGGTTCTCGCCGGACGATTTGGGGAAGGCACATATCAATATCTGGATTATCAGAAAGCGTTGGAGTATTTCATATCTGACTGTCCGCAAGGACGGTTATATGCAATAGGAGGGAAGCTGATCAGGAGGATGCCCGCCGGGAAAATCAGATTTGATGAAGGGTTGTCAAGCGGCGAGGATACGAAATATATGTACCAGCTTCTATCGCAAGAGGCTGACGTGGCAGTGCTCAATAAGAAGTGGTATTATTACAGAAAGCATCGGCAAAGTAGAAGTATGGAACGGACGATAGAGACATGCAGGAGCATGTACACATGTGATAAATATATTTTGTGGCAGGAAAAAAGAAAGGGAAGAGAACAGTATGCCCAAAGATGGGAAGAGAAAATGGTGAGAAAAATTGCTGCATGGCATGTGGCGGCCCATATGAGGAGGAATCAATCCCTGCTGCAGTATACATGCCGCCTTATAAAAAGAGAGTTGAGTTGTTTGGCAGGCGGACAAATGGGATGGAGGACAAAGCTAGAATACCGGTTGGCGTTTTATTGTTATCCGGTATATCATCTTTGCTATGTGATATCTGACTTCCTGAATAGTATAGAAAAAAAGTGATGAAAGAGATGGTACTTTGATAGGAATTTTGACATTTTATTGGGCGGACGATTATGGAGCAATGCTCCAGACGTATGCATTGAAGACATATTTGGAAAGGCGGGGGAAGCATGTAGAAGTGATTCCCTATGCTCCGTTGAAGCTGCGGGGAAGATATCAGCTTATACCTGTGAATGCAGTATATAGAGGAGGAAAATGGAAGACATATAGAGACTTTCGAGGTTTTTGCTGGAAGTTGTGTTTCTTCAGAAAGTTTTGCAGAAGAAGAGTATCTATGTGCCGTTTTCGAAAAAGGTATTTGACTGGAAAAAGACCGGTAGAAAGTGTGCAGAGTTTAAGGCTTCAGCCATATGAAGTTGTATTTGTTGGAAGCGACCAGGTTTGGAATTCAGAGAATACTTTTGGGTTAGATGACGCCTATATGGGATATGTTGAAAGGGGAGAAGCGTGCAGGTTTGTTGCTTATGGTGCAAGCATTGGAAAGGCGAGCCCCCCAAGACGGGAATGGAAGGAATTTAAAAACGCGCTTGACAACAATTTTACAGCAGTTTCATTTCGTGAAAGGGAAGGGGCAGATTTTGCAGAACGGCTTTTGAAAAGACCGATAGCAGATGTTCTGGATCCGGTATTGCTGTTGGACAGGCGGGAATGGAGAAGACTGGGCAAGAGACCCCAGGATAAGGAGTACATTCTCTTATATATTACAGAGCCTCAGGAATTTATGCTCCAGTTCACGAAAGAGCTTTCGGAGTCATCGGGCAGGCCAGTGATACAGTTATCCTTGCCTTTTAGGAGGAAGCAGGAGAAAGACTTTTGGCTTCGTATGGATGCAGGGCCGGAGGAGTTCATAGGATATTTCCAATGTGCGTCCTGTGTTATTACGAATTCATTTCATGGACTGGCTTTTTCCATATTGTTTGAGAAACAGTTCCTTGTATTTGAACATAGTGCCTATCATACAAGGCTTAAAAATCTTCTTGAGAAGTTTTCTCTGGAACAACGTCTTATGCGGCAGGATGAAATGATAGATCTGTCTCGTATGGATGAAATCATAGATTGGCGGTCAGTCGGGAAGAGCCTTCAGGAAGAACGGAAGAGTTCTGAGAATTTTATAAGTGAAGGAATGAAAGGAATATGGAAAGACAGGATATATTAAAAGTCAGCGTTATCATCCCGGTTTATCGGACTGAGGATTATTTGGAAGAATGCGTGGAAAGTGTACTGGGACAGGATTATAAAAATCTGGAGATCATACTGGTAAACGACGGCTCACCGGACAGATGTCCTGTATTGTGCGATTGGTATGCAAAGGAATATAGTCAAATTAGGACATTGCATCAGGAAAATCAGGGGGCTGGTGCGGCCCGGAATGCAGGGGTCAAAAAAGCAGAAGGAGATTTTGTGCTGTTTCTTGATTCAGATGATGTCTTAAGCAGGCCTAATTCGATTCGGGTACTGGCTGAAACAGCCCTCAGAGAAAAGGCAGATGTTGTGGTAGGCAATTTCAGACGTTTTCGAGGAGAAAGATATGGTTCGATAAACCGACATCATTTACGGGGAGGGAATTATGCGAAAACAGTGGATTTTCGCTTTCGGGGGTTCCTGACAGAGGGTCATTTGCTTATGGATGGGGGAAAGTTTTATCGAAAAGAGTTCTTGGTTCAGAACCATCTATGGTGTAAAAGACATATTTGTATGGAAGATAAACTTCGCAATATGATGTGTTGTGTCTGCGAACCTGCATATGCATTTGTGGAAGACTGCGTTTATCTTTATCGTATTACCGAAAACTCCACTACATGCAGGTATCAGAAGAAAATGCGAGTTCTTCAAAGAGACTGGATCTATGTGGCAGAATACTTTTATCAATTTCTGAAAGAACGAAAAAAGTTGAAGGAATTTGGAGATTTGCTGGCTTTCCACGTATTTTGCGGGGTCTTTACGATCGGAAGGCAGCCTTTTCGGGCTGAAAGAGGTGGAGGAAAAGAGGCGGCCGCATTATTAAAAAGCTATGGAGACAATCAGTTGGTACGCTGTATGATGCTTTCTCTGGCCAGGGGTAAGTATCTGGGAGAAATACGTTCTTTTGGCTGGAGAATTTTGATACAAAGTGCATCGGTACTCTTTTGTATGAAACTTTATAGATTGCTTGCGTGTGGTATCTATCTACTGCAGGGTCTGGGTACAGAGAAGAAAGAAAGCAGGTTACGGGATGGGAAAAAATATTGTTGACATCGCTGCTTTTCGGAAATGGAACCTGATGCGTAAAAATTGGGAATGGAGAGACATATGAGATGATAGAAATGTTTCGATATTTGACGGGGATCATAGGAAAAGAGGACAAGAAGACATGGAGAAGGTTGGTTATCACCAGTTTCGTAACTCCGGTCGCTGATATTTTTAGCTTTTCTTCATTGATCTATATTGTGAATACAATTGTCAGTGAAGAGAGAGTATCATTGGAAATGACCTTGTTTGCCTTTTTTATGGGGATCGTATCACTGCTTGTTGGATTTTTTGAATTATATAAGTGTGAGATCAGTAATCGGCTTGAATTTTTCGGCGCACATAGGTTGTCGGTGAAAGTCTGTGAACTGTTTATAAAGGAGGATCTGCTCCGCCACAATCAAAAGGATGCAATACAGGCGCTGTCTATGGTGCGGACAGATACTCAGAATTGCATTGATATTCTTATTATTGGCGTTCGATTATGGCCGAATGTCATTACTATGACAGGCTGTTTTATAGTTTTGATCTATGTATCAAAGTGGATTGGTGTAATCAGCTGTATTCTACTGATTGTGTTTATGATGGGAATGTTTTATAAGTATCGGACACAGATTAAAGATTATGGTGAAAGCTGCAGGAAAAATTTGATTAAGACGAATGCACAGGTAACGATCACATACGGCGTATTTAAGGAAATAAAGCTTTCGGATAGACCGGAACTTGTGTTAGAGCGCTATGAAAATGCCAGCAGTGAATATGCGAAGGTGCAGAGGAAATTTAAATTTAGGATCAGTGCGATCGGCGTAATCATGCAAAATTCGGTTATGAGTATTCTTTTCATGCTGCTTGCGTTTTTTATGTGGAGTCAGGAAGAAGCATTGCTCCATATTCTTATATCAATAGTAGTTTATATTACGGCCTTGATCCGGGTAATACCGCTTGCGTATTTTCTTGTGGATGGAATGAATAATATAGAATTTAAAAAGAAATCTTATGAGGTATTAAGAGAAAATTTAAAGCAGTATGATGAAATGAAACGGAGAGAGAAGATGTCTGCTCAGAACAGGCAGAAAAGGATTATCTTTCAAAAGGGGATTCAGATTCGGGATCTTTCGTTTCAATATAATACTCATACGCAGATATTTCAAGACGCATCCATAGATATTCCGAGAGGATGTTCGGTTGCGCTTATCGGAGTGTCAGGTGCGGGGAAGACGACATTACTGGATCTGGTTCTTGGTTTGCTAAAGCCACAATCCGGAAGTATCTGGTATGATGATTATGACATTGTTTCTCAAAGTGACGCTGCGGGAAATTGCCAGGCAGAGCTTGGAGCGGTGGTAAGTTATATTCCGCAGATTGTGTATCTGAATGGGGAAACGATCCGGAACAATGTGGCTTTTTTTGACCGTGAGAACGAAATAGATGATGACAGAGTCATTGAATGCCTGAAATATGCACAGATTTGGGAAGATGTTGTTAGGATGCCGGAGGGGATTTATACTTTAATCGGAGAAAATGGGACGGCACTTTCTGGAGGACAGAGACAGAGAATCGCATTGGCGCGTGCCCTGTATAAAGAATTTGAGCTTTTAGTCATGGATGAGGCAACGGCGGCACTGGATGTGGACACGGAAAAAGCAGTGATAGATTCCATTCGTAAAATGAAGGGAGATAAAGTAACGATACTTATCGCAACACATCATATGAGTCTGGCAAATGAGTGTGATTCCATATATAAGATTGAAAATCAGAAGCTTATACAGGTGAAATAAGGTTATAAAGGAGAGCGGATGAAGAATGCTTGTAACAGACAGGATAATAAAAGAACTGGAATGGAGGATCTATAGGGCGAGGAAGCGCAGGAAGCTGAGAAATCATCATTTTTCCATCATATCAGCCAATTGCTGCGGAACGTTTATATATTATGATTTGGGGTTGCCATATTCTTCTCCGACAATCAACCTGACCATTGAAATGGATGATTTTGTGAAGCTGGCGGGCAACCTGAAGTGGTATATGGATCAGAAGCTTATACAGGCGGAGATCCAGGAGCAGCATCCGGTCGGCATGCTTGGAGATGTTAAAGTACACTTTATACATTATAAGACCTTTAAAGAAGGGGCGCAGAAGTGGGAGGAGAGGAAAACAAGGATCAACTGGGAGAATCTGTTTATCATAGGAACAGACAAAGACGGCTGTACGTATGAGACCATCCGCCGGTTTGAACAGCTTCCGTATAAGAACAAGGTGATTTTTACACATGTCAGATACCCGGAATTTCCATCGGCGTATTATATAGAAGGATTCGAGGGAGAAAAGGAGTTGGGGGTTGTCACAGATTTCAAAAGTCAGTTTTTAAAGAGACGTTACCTGGACGATTTTGATTATGTGAACTTCCTGAATGATGCAGATGTTCGTTAAGGATAGAGTTTCGATAGTTACACCGGTTTATAACGGAGAAAATTATCTGTCGCCGATGCTGGACTCGGTACTGAGTCAGACGTATTCGGAGATTGAGATGATCCTGGTGGACGATGGTTCGACGGATCGGACAGTTCAGGTTGCGGAGGGATACAAGGAAAGGTTTGCCGGCAGGGGGTATAGATACCGGATCGTACGGGCAGAGCATAAATGCGCTGCCGCTGCTATTAATCAGGGACTGCCTTTTGTGACGGGGGAATTTCTGATCTGGCCGGACAGTGATGACAGGCTGGAGAAGGAGTCTGTAGAGAAAAGAGTGAAGTTCTTGAGACAATCCCCCCAATATCAGTGCGTCAGGACACTGCCCTATTATTTTAAGCAGAGTACCGGAGAATTGACGCGGGCGGATGAAAATACAGAGAATTATGTGAAGGAGGATTTGTTCTGGGATCTTCTGGAGTATCGGACATTTGTGTGCTGCGGCTGTTACATGCTGAGAACGGATGCTTTTTTTAAGATCTATCCGAAGCGCCGCATACCCGAATACCATGTGGGACAGAATTATCAGATGCTGCTGCCGTTTATGTACTGGAACAGGTGCCCTACAATACCGGAAAAGCTCTATGGGGTATGTGTCAGAGAGGGCAGTCATTCCAGAACCAGGCTGACACGTGAACAGGAGGAGAAGAGAGACCGGGAATATGAGGATCTGGTAGATGAGATTGCAGATATCTGCCATATAGATGACGAGACTTCAAGGAAACGCATTGAGTATTGGAAAGCCAGACGGAGATGCGCCTTTGCTGTAAAGTACAGATGTGTAAGTCAAGTAATCAGAGCCGGTTGTCAAATGTATCGGTGTAAAGGAGTAAATATAGGCAAAATATTAAAAAATGTGGTACAATATACAAGAAGCCGCATATACTGATAAAGGAGGAAGCAGCCATGAATGAAAACCGGGTAAAAAGAAATAAATTATTGGGAGAACGTATCGTTAAAGGTCTGGAATCACGCAATATGGAGGGGTATTACGCAAAGTCCAAGGAAGAAGCGTTGGAAAAGGCGCTCCAATGGATCCCGGAGGGCAGCAGTGTTGCTTGGGGCGGTTCTGTGTCGATCGCGGAGATTGGTCTGAAGCAGGCGATCTGCGAGGGAAATTACAGAGAATATAACAGGGACGATGCTAAGGACCGAGAAGAAAAAAGGAAGATCGAACTGGCAACCTATGACTGTGATTTCTTCCTCACAAGCGCCAATGCAATTTCTGAGGACGGTGTTATAGTAAATATCGATGGATTTGCAAACAGAGTATCGGCTATCGCAGCAGGTCCCAGGAATGTCATTATGATCGTGGGCATGAATAAAGTAGCAAAGGACGTGGAGAACGCCATGTCAAGAGCCAGGAATGAGGCGGCTCCCATCAATGCACAGCGTTTTCACCTGGATACTCCGTGCTCAAAAGCAGGAACCTGTTTTGACTGCAAGAGTCCGGACACTATATGCTGCCAGATCCTGATCACCAGGTTTTCCAAGATTCCAAACAGGATTAAAGTGATTCTCGTAAATGAGGAATTAGGATTTTAACAAAAATTGTAATTTGATGTGTTGACGAATATAAGAGCATTTGTTATAATGAACAAGTGCTCATAGCGAACCCTCTGGTAAGCTCGTGAGAAACCTCGCTAACGGCGAGTGCATGCATCGCACGTAAATGACCGAAGGACGGTCATTAAGTGCTCATAGCAAGGCGCCATAGCCAAGTGGTAAGGCAGAGGTCTGCAACACCTTCATCACCAGTTCAAATCTGGTTGGCGCCTTTATAACAAAACCCGCAGTCTTTTATGAAGATTGCGGGTTTTGTATGTCTGTCAGGAGCAGGAATCATTTTGAGAAGCAAAAATAATATTGTATGGTAAGAAGGATGGAAGAGATGAGAAATTGTCTTTTCCATCCTTTTTTGTTAAAAACTGCAGATTCTGAAATCTCAGGTGGAGTTGGAACGGATGCTATAGATCGGCAGCAGAGTTACAGTTAAAACCGAAGTTGTGCATAATGCATAATTTCTTTTTTAAAAAATTGTCTATTATTCCATCTTGCACAAAATCATTGGGCAGGGTAATATAATAGCAACATAATTAGTAAAATGCGTTTGTAAAATTATTTTCCAAAATCAGACGAATAAAATATTTCTGATAGTGGAAGGGATTGCGGCAAGGAATAAGGAGGAAAGTAAAATGGGCATTATTGAAAAAATGAGACTGGATGGAAAGGCAATTTACGTAACAGGAGCCGCCAGCGGTATTGGAAAAGCGGCATCTTATGCGTTTGCAGAGGCGGGCGCAGATGTGGCGATCGTGGATATCAACATTGAGGGCGCTGAAGCTGTTGCAAAGGAGATTGCGGCTGCGACGGGTTCAAAGACGATTGCGATTGCGTGTGACGTAACCAAGCAGGATCAGGTGGAAGCAATGGTCGCAAAGGTTGTAGATACATATGGAAAGCTGGACGCCTGCTACAACAATGCAGGGATCGCCCTGAATGTTGCGGCAGAGGAAATGACATATGAGCAGTGGAGCAAGGTTATCGACATAAACTTGAACGGGGTGTTCCTGTGCGCAACGGCGGCAGGAAGGCAGATGCTGAAGCAGGGGTACGGTTCTATTATTAATACGGCTTCCATGTCCGGCCATATCGTCAATGTGCCTCAGCCACAATGTGCATACAATGCCTCAAAAGCCGGAGTGATCATGCTTACAAAATCGCTGGCAGTTGAGTGGGCAAAAACGGGCGTGCGTGTGAACTGCATCAGCCCCGGATACATCGGAACAGAGTTAATTATGAATGCAGAGAACCTGAAACCGCTCATTGAGCAGTGGAACGCAATGGCTCCAATGGGAAGGCTTGGAAAGCCGGAGGAGCTTCAGTCGATCCTGGTGTACCTGGCGGGGGATTCCAGTACATTCACAACAGGGTCTGATATCGTGGTTGACGGAGCATTTACCTGCTTCTAGGAAATCACCTTAATCTCAGGATAGCCAAAGCGAAGGCTATAAAATAAAAGTTCAAGGAGGACATATTATGAAGAAAAAAGTTTTAGCAGTGGTTTGCTGTGTGGCAATGATCGCAGCCATGGCAGTGGGGTGTACCACAAAGTCGCCGACATCCGGCGGAGACAAAAAGGAAGAGGGCGGCGAAGGCGGAAAGAAGATCGGCATCACCATCCAGAATTATGAGAATGCTTACTGGGCAGGAGTTATGAGCAAGCTGGAAGAGATTCTTGAAAAAGAAGGGTATGATGCAACGATTGTCGGCTGTGAGGAGAATTCAGCAAAGCAGATTGAACAGATCGAGAACTTTATTACATCAGGATGTGACCTGATCATGGTTCACCCAAATGATGCAGACGCAGTGGAAGAGGTGTGCGGACGTGCGCTTGATGAAGGCATTAAGGTTATGTGCTGGGACAATCCGATGGAAAATACAACAGCTAACTGGGTGCTTGACAACACAGAACTCGGAAAAGAGATCGGTAAAACAGCGGCAGCTTTTATTAATGAACACTATTCTGCTGACAACAAGGCCCAGGTATGTGTGATTGGTAAGCCGGATACCCAGGTTCTTTTAGAGAGGCAGAATGGTATTGAGGCCGGCCTGAAAGAAAACTGTAAAGATAACTATGAGATCGTAGCTACGATTGACGGAGTTGTAAACAACGAAGTGCAGTCTAAAGCAGAGACAGTGCTTCAGGCAAACCCGGACTGTAAAGTATGGGTAGGCGTAGGCGCCGGTGCTATGATCGGTTCTAACACGGCTCTTCTTGCTGAGTATGGCGGAGCCGGCAAGATCCCGGAGGATGTCGGAGTTATTACAACAGACGTTACTTCTGAGCAGTTGAACTCTCTGGAGGCAGGAGACGAAGCTGTAAGAGCTATCGTAGGGTTTGAGGGATCAAACACAGATACTGCCCAGGCATGTTTTGAAATGTTTGAGAGGATCCTCTCAGGAGAAGATTTCTCTGCAGATAAAAATGTATACAGACCTACTATGGAGATCAACAGCGATAATATCGCAGATATCCAGAAGGGAATGTAGTCATTCCATAATCTGGGACGACAGGCAGTAAACGATAGTCATCTGGGAGGCGGTTACAGACCGCCTCCAAATAATATAGCCACGGGGGTAGAATATGAGCGAAAATTATGTATTGCAATTACAGCATATCAGAAAAGAATACCCAGGTGTCGTTGCGCTGAAAGACGTTACTCTTGAATTAAAAAAAGGGGAGATCCTGGCCTTGATCGGAGAAAATGGAGCCGGGAAATCAACTCTGATCAAATGTTGTTCCGGGGCAGTTGTTCCGACTTCGGGCAAAATTATAGTCAACGACAAGGAATTCACGAGTATGACGCCTACGCTGGCGGCGGAGAATGGAATTGCAATTATCTATCAGGAGTTCAATAATGTAAAAGAGCTGTCCGCAGCAGAGAATTTATTCCTCGGACGTCCGATCAGGAAGGGGATCGTGGTAGACAAAAAGGCTATGGAAGCTGAGGCTGCCAAAGCTTTTGAACGTTTACATATTAAGATCAATCCGAAGGACCTTATGAAAAATCTGACAGTCGGATACCAGCAGATGGTGGAGATAGCAAAGGCGATCCAGCAGAATGCCAAGATCCTTATTATGGATGAGCCTTCTGCCCCGCTTACCAGCGCAGAGGTTGAGAGCATGTTCGAGGTCGTTGAGCAGCTTCGTGAGGAGGGGATCTCAATTGTATATATTTCTCACAGGCTGGAAGAGATCTATCGGTTATCCGATCGGATTCTTGTGCTGAGGGACGGAGAATATGTAAAAACTCTGATTACGAAGGACAGCCAGGTTCAGGAGCTGATCCAACTGATGGTCGGACGTGAATTGACCGAGTCCTATCCGCTGAGAAAGGACTGCGTTGATAAGAATGATGTGCTTCTGGAGCTTCAGGATGTTACAGGCAATGGGGATGAGAATATCAGTCTGAAGATCCACAGAGGAGAAATCCTGGGGCTGGGAGGACTGGTCGGCGCAGGACGGACAGAGCTTGCACAGTTGATCTTCGGGGCAGCACCAAAGGAGTCCGGGAAGATGATATATAAAGGAAAGGAAATCAACCCGAAAAGTCCGAGAGAGGCAATTGACCTGGGGATAGCGCTGGTTCCTGAGGACAGGAAACGTCATGGCGCTATGCTGGGTATATCCATTAAAAACAATATCAATATGCCGATATATGAGAAAAATTCAAAATTTAGTATTATTAATTCGAGAAAAGAGAGGGAGATTGCAGAAAAGTACCAAAAAAGCATGGCAATTAAAACTCCGTCCCTGAATCAGCTGGTCAAGAATTTAAGCGGTGGTAACCAGCAGAAAGTAATCCTGGGAAGATGGCTCGCTGCAGACTCAGAGTTGATCATCTTTGATGAACCTACACGAGGTATTGATGTTGGGGCAAAATATGAGATCTACAAATTGATGAATGACCTGGTGGAAAAAGAAGGTAAAGCAATCTTGATGATTTCTTCTGAGATGGAAGAATTAATGGGAATGTCTGACCGAGTGATCGTTTTGGCAGAAGGAAAAATGACCGGTGAACTTAGCAAAGAGGAGTTCAACCAGGAGACAATTATGGCATATGCATCAGCAGCCGATATTGAGGAGGTCAAGAATGAAAACGAATAAAGTTGCGAATCAAATAAAAGACAAGGCAATCTGGCTTGTGCTAATAGTCCTTGTGATTGTGTTTACTATTGCTAATCCGAGATTTATTAATCCGAATAACCTGCTTACATTGCTGCGCCAGGTATCAATGTATGGTATTGCTTCTATTGGTATGACTTTTGTCATTCTGCTTGGAGATATTGACCTTTCTACAGGTGCGGTCATCTCATTTGTTAATATTCTGTGTGCTTATATGATGGTAGAGATGGGGGTTCATCCTGTGATCGCAGTACTTGTTTCATTAGCGGCGGCAACCTTGATCGGGGTACTGAACGGTTTTATGGTGTCCACGATAGGTATTCCGGCGTTGATTGCTACATTTGCGTCTCAGACCTCTTTTATGGGACTTGCGCTGATCATGTGCGGCGGTATGCCGATCAGTGGGTTTTCTAAGGGATTTGCCATGATCGGGCAGGGATATATCTGGGTGGTACCTATTCCGGTAATTATTATGATTATCTGTTTCGCCTTGGGATCGTTTATTTTAAACAAAAGTTATTTCGGCCGATATTTTTACGCAGTAGGAGGAAATGCCGAAGCAGCGAAGCTTTCTGGTATCCGTGTGGGAAGGATTAAATATCTGGTATTTGCAATCGCAGGTTTCTTTTCAGGACTTGCAGGTATCGTTTTACTGTCTCGTACGGCATCCGGCAACACCTCGACCGGCGGTGAAGGATTCGAGTTCGAGGTTATCACCTGTGTGGTTTTAGGCGGGGTATCTGTGACAGGCGGTTACGGTAAGATGTCAGGCGTTATTGCCGGTACATTTATTATCGGCGCACTGAAAAACGGTATGGTGCTTATGGATGTAAGTTCTTATGCCCAGAAGATCGTTATGGGTGTTGTCCTTGCACTTGCTGTTGGCTTTGACTGTATACAAAAAAAGAAAAGGGAAAGTTAATAGACGAAGGTGTGGAAGATAAATCCCGGCAGATATTTGCATTTGCTGGGATTTTGAATATCTGGTATAGTAAAACAAGCCACAGATCATTTGCTGTACCAGGAGAAGAGAGGAGGAAAGAAATGGAGAATACAGTGAAAGCAATACCTGTAAACAGAGAAGCATTTGCACCGTATGGGGTTTATTATGATATGCTTCGGCCGGACGGTTACGCCCTGGAGGGTGAGATACATAAGTTTTACCCGGATCGTATCAGTGAGTCGGCAGCGACCCGCATCGGCTATTCCCCGATCACGGTAAAGAAGGAGGAACACATGAAGGTGAAGGCTGTGGAATATCACACAACAACGCCGGAAATGATCCTTCCGCTGAATGACGATATGATCATCCATGTTGCGCCGGCCTCGGGGGGAACACCGGTTACCGGGCTTACGGAGGCGTTTATCATACCCCGGGGAACGTTGGTGAAGATCAATACCGCAATTTGGCATCTTGCACCTCTCCCGGTGCATGAGGAGGAACTGCATGCGATGATCATTCTTCCGGAATGTACCTATGCCAATGACTGCACAGTCGTTGAGCTGAAGGAAGAGGAACAGTTTGAGATTGTATTATGATTTTTTGAGTGGATATTTCCAGAAAAATGTAATGGGTTAAAGAGACTGCAAATCAGGAGGTAGTACCATGGACGGTAAAATGAAAGTGGCAGTGATGAACGGAATCGGCCAGATTGGTTTTGAGGAGAGGGATATCCCGAAGCCAGAGGCAGATGAGGTTCTTGTAAAATTGGAATATATAGGCATCTGCGGATCGGATATGCATTATTATGAGACAGGAGCAATCGGAGATTATGTAGTGGAGCCTCCATTCGTACTGGGACATGAGCCGGGGGGAGTGGTCGTCGAGGTGGGAGCGGGCGTAAAGCATCTTAAGGCCGGTGACCGGGTAGCATTGGAACCTGGAAAGACATGTGGGCATTGCGAGTTCTGCAAAGAAGGGAAATACAACCTGTGCCCGGATGTTATTTTCTTTGCGACTCCGCCGGTGGACGGTGTGTTCCAGGAATATGTGGCACATGAGGCGGATCTGTGCTTCAAGCTGCCGGATAATGTCAGCACGCTGGAGGGGGCATTGATCGAGCCTCTGGCTGTCGGCTTCCATGCGGCGATCCAGGGTGATGCACATCTGGGTCAGAAAGCGGTTGTTATGGGTGCAGGCTGCATCGGCCTGGTATCTATGATGGCTCTGAAAGCAAGAGGTGTGTCAGAGGTGTATGTAGTGGATATTATGGATAAGCGTCTGGATAAGGCCATGGAATTGGGGGCTGCAGGCGTAATTAACGGTGCGAAGGAAGATGTCCTTGCAAAGGTGCAGGAGTTGACGGGCGGCAAAGGAGCGGATCTGGTCATTGAGACGGCAGGCACCCAGGTTACTACAGTTCAGGCAATTCACATGGCGAAGAAAGGTTCCGTCATTGTTCTGGTGGGATATAGCAAGAGTGGTGAGATGACGCTGCCGATGAGCCTTGCACTTGACAAAGAGCTTACCTTTAAGACGGTATTCCGCTACCGTCATATCTATCCCCTCGCAATTGATGCTGTTGCATCCGGCAAGGTGGATCTGAAGGGGATTGTTACAGACATATTCTCGTTGGATGAAGCCCAGAAGGCTATGGATTACAGCATGAATCATAAGGCGGACATTGTAAAAGCAGTGATCAGGATTACAGAGGAATAGAAGGAGAGGGTCGCATGAAACTTACGATTGAAGGTTTAAGGGAACGGACAGCCTGGGAAGCTGCGGGAATTACACTTCCATCCTATGATGTGGCCAAGGTGGCGGAAAGGACCAGGAGGGAGCCGGTATGGGTACACTTCGGGATTGGAAACATCTTCCGCATTTTCCTTGGTGGAATTGCGGATCAACTGCTGAATGACGGAAGTATGGACAAAGGTATCACCTGTGTAGAGAGTTTTGATTTTGATCTTGTTGATAAAATCTACCAGCCATTTGACAACCTTGGGTTAAGTGTGATACTTCACAATGACGGTTCTGTGGATAAAAGAGTACTTGGATCTATGACCGAGGCGGTGAAGGCAATGCCCGGCGAGGCAGGAGATTGGGCACGCTTAAAGGAGATATTCAGTGACTCTAGCCTCCAGATGGTATCCTTTACTATTACAGAAAAGGGATACGCATTGAGGGATGCAGGCGGTGAGTATTTTGCTTATGTGAAAGCGGATATTGAAAATGGGCCGGAGAAGGCTCAGTGTGCAATGGCTATTGTGACAGCTATGCTGCTGGAGCGCTTTAAAGCGGGCGGAGCTCCGCTTGCACTGGTGTCTATGGACAATTGTTCCAGGAATGGGTCGGTTCTTCGCAACTCCGTCCTGGAGATGGCGGCGGCATGGAAGGAAAAGGGATATGTGGAAGATGCGTTCATAGAATATATCGGTGATGAAGGGAAAGTGGCTTTCCCATGGACGATGATCGATAAGATCACACCGCGTCCAAGTGAGGAGATCGCAAACGAGCTTGAAGGGTCGGGTGTTGAAGAAATGCATCCGGTGATCACGTCCAAGAGGACTTATATTGCACCGTTTATCAATGCCGAAGGCCCCCAATACCTAGTGGTGGAGGACAATTTCCCAAATGGGCGTCCTCCGTTGGAAAAGAGTGGTGTATATATGACAGACCGGGCTACCGTCAACAAATCAGAACGTATGAAGGTGACGGCCTGCCTGAACCCTGTGCACTCCGCACTGGGGCCGTACGGATGTGTCCTGGGGTATACGCTGTTTTCTGACCAGATGAAAGACCCGGCGTCCCTCAGGTTTGCGGAGGCAATCGGTGCAGAGGGAATGGAAGTTGTGCCAGATCCGAAGATTATTTCTCCTAAGGAATTTCTGGATGAGTGTCTGTATGAGCGGTTTCCGAACCCATATCTGGGCGACACGGTGCAGAGGCTTGTGACAGATATTTCCCAGGGGGTTGGGATCCGTTTTGGGGAGACGGTAAAAGCATATGTAGAAAGAGACGGAGACGCCGGTAAATTAAGGGCTATCCCCTTTGCCATCGCAGGCTGGCTCAGATATTTGCTTGCAATTGACGATGAAGGGAACCGTTACGAGCTGTCTCCGGATCCGATGAATGAGGAACTGGGTGCGCAACTTTCTGGTGTAGTTGTCGGGGATCCGGAAAGCCTTGGAGACAAGGCAAAGAAGATCCTGTCTAATGTCAATATTTTCGGTGTGGATCTGTATGAGGCGGGCATCGGAGAGCGGATTGAGGAGATCCTGCGGTCTGAGCTGAAAGGGCCGGGGGCAGTCCGGAAGGCACTGGATACATATCTGCCGGCAGATCAATAAATGCAACAGTGGACAAGTGGGAGACGCTTCGCAAAGAGGCAGTCTCCCATCTGTTAACTGTTTTTAATAAATGTAGTGCCACATTTGGGGCACCGCACTTCAATCCGCCCTTTTCCTCTTGGGATCCGGATCTTCTGCCTGCATCCCGGGCATCTGTATATATGATGTGTTTTCCGTTGGGCAGCCATGCCTTTCTGACGGGAAAACCAGCTGCGTATCCTGACAGTCTTGTTCAGAAAGGCCTGGTTCTCAGCGGAACGTTTATAGATATTTTTGGAAAACATCCTGAAATATGCATAGATGATGCAGGCCCAGGATATGAGGAACAGGGTGTAGTTGTCCCTAAGGTTTGAAAGAAGCATGGCAAGAAGTCCTGCCCCGATCGTCCATTTCCCCAGAGTATCCATTCCATATCTTCCATACATAAAACGTGTGAGTTTTTCTCTCAAATCAATCACCTTCCCGATCATGTTGTCCTTCCGGATCATCGAATTCCATCCGGTAATGTTTATATCCATCATACCCCGTTAGCCTGTAAAGTCAATAAACCTGCAATTAAAAAAGTATAAACTATAACGGAACTGTCTGTGCCATAAACCATAATTGTAAAATATAAATTGCAACTTGGACTGGTCACCAGGGCGGGCATTTGATACAATTAAGAGAAAACAAGGCGGGAGGGAGAAATTGTGGAAGAGTTAACGAGACTGATCAGGGAGGATATGAAACCGGCGCTCGGAGTGACAGAGCCGGGCGCTATTGCATTTGCGGTGGCAAGTGCGAGAAAACATACGAAAGGTGAAGTGAAAAGAGTCAGGCTGGCCTTAAATTCCGGTATGTATAAAAATGCTTTTACCTGTGGAATTCCGAACTCCCAACGTTATGGCAACCTCTATGCCGCAGCGCTTGGGGCGGTGGCGGCAGATGCGGACGCGGGACTTGAGTCTCTGGCCCGGATTACGCCAACGGATGATGAAAGGGCGGCGCAGCTGGTGTCTGCCGGCAAGGTGGAGGCAGTCCTTGACCATATCGGTTCTGATATAACGATCGATGCTGTCGTCGAGACAGAAGAGGATATCTGCACAGTGCACATTCGGGGGAGCCATACAAATATCACAGGAATTGAGAAAAACGGTGAATATATAGAAGGGCGTCCCTGTGCCGCCAAGGAGGAAGGCAGTGGGGAAGCAGCAGAAATGCCGGTCATCCATACTTATACGCTGCATGAGATCCTGGAGTATGTCCGTTCCGTACCGGAAGAAGAGATCAGCTTCATTGAGGAGGCATTTTCTATGAACCTGGAGCTTCTTAAAGAGGGGCTTCGGTCGGACAGGACAATATTTACAAAGCAGCTTTTAGAGGAAAACGGAAAAGAAATTATTTCCGAAGATGTGAAGGCAACTGCACAGCTTTTGTGTAACGGGGCCATTGAAGCGAGAGTGCTCGGCCTTGGAAGGCCGGCCATGAGTATCACCGGCAGCGGCGCACATGGTATTATTGCGACGATGCCCCTTTGGGCACAGTATAAGGTGGAGTGTGGGGGTGAAGGCCGGGAGAGGCTTCTCCGTGCCGCTGCGCTCAGCTATCTCGTTACCATGTACATCAAAGAATATTCCGGCAGGCTTTCAGCTTTTTGCGGGTGCGGGATCGCGGCGGGCACCGGAATGGCGTGCGGGCTTGCCTTTATGAGGCACGCAGGGGAAACAGAGACCGACATGGTGATCCGCAATATGGCCAGCGGCCTTACGGGCATGATCTGTGACGGCGGCAACCATGGATGTACGATGAAAGGGATTGTAGCCGTGGATGCTGCTTTTCGGGCTGTGGATCTGGCAATGGGCGGTGTATGCATTGAGGGTATCCATGGGATCAACGGTCATACGCCGGAGGAAACCATGCGGCATATGGGGCTGATCGCCTCCCCCGGAATGGTGGGTACGGAAAAGACTATTGTGGAAATTATGGAGCAAAAATAACAGAAAGGGGGATGGATATGTTCCAGAAACGAAATCGGGAACGCCACCACAGAGGGCGGCGGAAAAAGAAAGGAAGCCTGGCTTTGCGTATTGCATTTTTCGTGTCGGCCCTTGTGTTCTGTGTGTCTGTCTGGCAGTTGGTTAAAATCGGGAAAGGATATCTGGACGGACAAAGTGAATATAAAAAACTGCGGAAGATTGTAGTGGACAGCAATGGGAATAAGGATCGGTTCCGGGTGGATTTTTCGGAACTGCTGAATATAAATGAAGATACTGTGGGCTGGATCCGCTTCTATCCGGAACCATCAGTGATCAATTACCCTATCGTTCAGGGGAAGGAGCAGGAGTATTATCTGCACCGGACATTTCAAAAAAAGGAAAATGCTTCCGGGGCCATTTTCCTTGATGTGGAAGCAAGTTCGGATTTCCGGGATAAAAATACGATCATCTACGGACACCGGATGAAAGACGGCTCCATGTTCCGACATCTTCAGGATTACAGTGAGAGGGAGTTCTGGGAGAAAAATCAATATTTTTATATTTATACTCCGTACGGTACAGAAATTACATATCATATCTATTCTGTGGGGGAGGTGGACGCGATGTCAGATACGTATCTTACTTCTTTTGCTGGGGCGGAGGAATATACCGGGTTTTTGAATATGACGAAGGAGACGGCGCTGTATGATACCGGCGTGGACGTTCGGTCAGGTGATACCATCGTTACACTTTCTACCTGCACCAGCGCCAGTGATGATCACAGGTTTGTCGTACGTGGAGTGAAAGAAAAAGAAGTGAAATTGGAGGAGTGATATTTATGGCGTACCATTATGAAGTGGGCGATATCGTGACACTGAAAAAGCAGCATCCCTGTGGCAGCAAAGAATGGGAGATCCTCCGTGTGGGGGCGGATTTCCGGTTAAAGTGCAAAGGCTGCGGGCACCAGATCATGATCGCAAGAAAACTGGTAGAAAAAAACACCAGAGATTTGAAGAAAAAGGCTTGAAACAAGTACCTGCCTGTGGTATCATGTTTAATTGTGATACACTATAATCTGCAGAGTTACTTTGCAGATATCCTTGCTCCCACATAAGCTGAGCGGGGGCCAAAAGACCAAAAGGAGGTGCAGGACGACATGAACAAATATGAATTAGCTGTTGTTGTCAGTGCAAAAATCGAAGACGACGAAAGAGCTCAGGTGATCGAAAAGGTAAAAGCATTAGTAGAACGTTTCGGCGGCAAGATCTCTGACGTTGATGAATGGGGTAAGAAGAGATTAGCTTACGAGATTCAGAAGATGAAAGAAGCATACTATTATTTCATCCACTTCGAGTCTGATGCTGAGACTCCGGGCGAAATCGAGCAGAGAATTCGCATCATGGATAATGTCATCAGATATTTATGCGTTAGACAGGAAGCATAAGCAGGAAGTAGAGGTATTATATGAATAAAGTAATTTTGATGGGACGCTTAACAAGAGATCCGGAGATCAGATATTCACAGGGAGACAGTTCTATGGCTATCGCGAGATATACATTAGCTGTGGACCGCAGGTTCAGGCGCAGCGGGGACGGTGAGCAGACTGCCGACTTCATCGGGTGTGTGGCATTCGGCAGAAGTGCGGAATTTGCAGAGAAGTATTTCCGCCAGGGCCTGAAGGTGATCGTGACCGGACGTATCCAGACCGGAAGCTATACGAACAAGGACGGCCAGAAGGTCTATACAACCGATGTTGTGGTGGAAGATCAGGAATTTGCTGAAAGCAAGGCAGTCAGCGACGCCAATGCAGGCGGTTTCCGCCAGGCAGCGCCCACACCGGCTCCGGCACCAGTCTCTGATGCAGGTGACGGCTTCATGAATATTCCGGATGGAATTGACGAAGAATTACCGTTTAACTAGAGCGCTTAGTGAAAACAGGAGGTAAAGTGAAATGGCTTACGAAAAAGGCAATCGCCCGGAAGGCGGCTTCAAGAGAAGAGGCGGCGGACGCAGAAGAAAAAAGGTATGCGTATTCTGTGGGAAAGAGAATAACGAGATTGACTACAAGGATGTAGCAAAATTAAGAAAATACATCTCTGAGAGAGGAAAGATTCTTCCAAGAAGAATTACAGGAAACTGTGCAAAGCATCAGAGGGCTCTTACAGTAGCTATTAAGAGGGCGCGTCACATTGCCCTGATGCCATATGTACAGGAGTAATCATCAGTAGATCAGTTAGGTTCGGCGGGAAAGCTTTCCCGCCGTTTTTTGATTTATGAGAACGGTTGCACAGCGCGTTTTGGAGTTATTATGAGAAAGGTGGGATGATAGTTATGTGCGGGAAGAGAACGAAAAAGCAAAAGATATTGATTGCGGATGACGAGCAGGGAATCCTGCAGCTGCTGAGGGACTATTTTGAAATACAGGATTATCAGGTGATAGAGGCGGTAAACGGCGTAGAGGTTTTGGAAAAACTCTCCCGGGAACCGGATCAGAGGCTTTATGTCCGGCGGGGATGATTATATCCTGAAGCCTTTTAGTATCGATGAGCTTGGTGCCAGGGTGGAGGCTCATCTGAGGCGCGAGAACCGCAAAAAGACAGATGGCGCGGTGCGGATCTTTGACCGCCTGGCCATACACTATGAGGAAAGAAGTATATACTATGGAGAACAGCCTGTGGCGCTCACGAAGACGGAATATGGACTTGTGGAATTGCTGTCGTTAAATCCCGGGCAGGTGTTCAGTAAGGATCAGCTCTATGAAAAGGTTCGTGGATTTGACGGGGACGCCGACAGCAGCATTGTCACAGAGCATGTCCGCAGGATCCGCGGGAAGATCGGAAGGTATACAGACAAGACATATATAGAGACGGTGTGGGGAGTGGGATACAGATGGATTGGCTAGAGGAAAAAGTAGAGAAACTAAAAACATTGATCCGAAATCTTTCTTTCCGGAGGGCAATGATCGCGTATATCCTTGTGCTTGCTGTTGTTGTGTGGGGATTGTCATATCTTACCATTATCTATTGCTGGCAGCAGGAATCGGGAATCTGGGCAGAGTACGGCGGGCAGGACAGCCTGAGAAATGTTATCTTAGAAAAAGGGGTTCGGTGGGTATACCAATTGGATCCTTTGCCGGTATCGGATAATATGAAGGCGTCCCACGTGTACCTGGTAAGGCTTATGGGAAATATGCTCATACACGCTGCTTTTCTGGGACTCTATATTTTTATGCTTCGCAATAACCAATGTGAATTTCCGGCTGCAAAGTTTTATTTCGGAGTATTTGCAGAAATGTTTTTTTTCGGTGGACTGGGATTGTGCTTGTATGGTCTCTCTGATAACCTGGTGATCGGCTATATGGCGCCCATCGTCTATTACATTACCGCTATAGGGGGCGGAAATAAATACCTGAAAATGTTCTATCCATTCTCCATGTCCATGGGGAGGTATGCAGAAAAGATTTACCTGTTTGCAGCGGCTGTTCTTCTGCTTGCAGCGGGGATTTATTGTCGATGCCGGCGGGCGGGGGGATGGAAGGGATGACATGCACAAGGGCCGCATTTCGTGCGGCCCCAAACATCATGTGGACGGCTATCTCCACAATATTTCACATGGTTTTAGCGTGATTTGTTCGCAATTACCATCTCCGTCATAAAAATTTGTAGTCTGTGCTTTGTTCGAGTTATTTAAGATGGCATGTTTTTTGCTTTCAGGATATGCATGGACTTCGCAGTGTAGGTTATCGGTGTGCCATCTGTAAAGCAAGTCTTCCTTGTGTGCCGCATAGTACAGGCAACGCATCAGCAGCCGTGTGTTCTCATGGCTGTACGGGAGGCCGGCCAGATATACGCCCCGTCCGCTGCCATAAGCATTTGCGGCAATGTGGACTTCATGGTCAGAATATTCAATGATTTCCGTGGATTCGGCCAAGGCATAAATATCGTGTTTACTCTCCCCGAAATCAAAAGGTATGCTGCGATCCTCCGCAATAAAATGCGATCTGAGGGCAGTTTTGAAATATTTGTCTGTGGACAGTGTAAATCCAAGCTCTTTATCCACACCCAATATATCTGCCAGCTGAAAGAACCGTCCGCCGTGATGGACGGCTGTCGGCTCTCCGACTCCCACGAATCCGCCGCCGTTATATACCCATTTGCGGACGGCTGTGATGACTTTTTCATCCAGCCATTCTCTGCCGCCTGAGAAGGCAGTGCCGGCATCCCCGGCATTGATCATCACGTCAAGATCCGCTGGGATTCCGGCTTCGCGGATATCGTCAAAGCTGATAAAACGGACATCGACCGGAGCGCCGCTTAAAGCTTCCAGAATGCCGAAGTAAGAATAGGTCTGCTTGTACCACAGAGCATGGGCTACCATATATGGCTGCCAGGAACGCAAGGCGCCCCATGAGTTTAAAATGCCGACTGTCAGGCCGCAATATGGTTTTTTGCCCTTTACATTGTCATAGATCAGCCGGAATTCGTCCGTTATTTTTTCGATATAGTCTACGAATTTCGGGAATTTATATGCCAGGCTTAAGTAGCCGCCGTATCCGATCCGGTCCACCGGGCTTCTCATAATTGCGCGCCGGGCCGAGAGCCAGTTGTCCATTGCTTCAATACATGGGTCGTTCCCCTCATAGAAGGTATCAGGGAAGAAATAAGGCAGAAAACGGCCTTCTGTATATTTCACCCCGGGGATGTCTGAAATAAGGCGGAGAGTAGCGCCGCCGCCGACACTTCCTACTACGGCATCGAGGCCGATATTTTTGAAATAAGGGCCGTACGGTTCTGTACCGATCCAGTTGTCACCGAGGAACATCATTGCCTCCCGGCCGGCCGCATGGGTCAGATCCACCAGTTCTTTTGCCTTTCTTGCAACAAATCTCTGGATAAAGTCCATATAATCCCGGTATGCTTTCGTTGGTACGCGGAAGGTGGAATTATAATAGCCGTTGTCTACAATATCCTCCGGCCTGAGGGCATACCCGTATTCTGCCTCAAATTCTTCAAAGGCCTTGATGGAAACCGTTGCTCCGTATCCGAACCAGTCTACGAATTTCTCTTTCGCCTGTGCGTTGAATACCAGTGTAAAATGATAGAAAAATGTAGTAAATCTGACGACGTCTGTGTCGGGATTATCAATCAGCCACTGTGCCAGATAGTCTTTTGCGAATTGCCCGGAGTTAGCCTGACGGACATCAAAGGGGATGTCGTGTGGCTTGTCCCCCCAGTTATTCGTAATATGATTGTACATTTGTGTCGGATCCCAGATTGCGTAAACAAAAAAGGAAACAGTATATTCGTGGAACGGGACGGCCTCTCTGACCGTGACGAGACCAAGCTCTGTGTCTACATCCCAGCAAGAGGGGGCGACAATCTGACCGGTTGTCCGGTCGATCACCTCCCACCACTTTTTCGGGTCATGCGTGTAATCCGGGATAACCTGTTCGCGAAAGTAACCATCGAGGAAATCTATGGAAACAGAAGCGCCGGATGCCAGGTTATGTTTGGACATCAAAAGCATCTGCTGGCACTCATCCATGTGGTTCCTGGCAAATTCATTGTGTGCCCTTGAAACGAAATAGGTGGTGTAGATTTTAGCGTCCAGGGACTTAATATCATCATCCAGTTTTGTGCCATCGCTGTCCCGCAGGGCGTCGGCGCCCCAGCGGTCAAGCATTTCTTTTGTCTCCGCCAGGAAATCAGATTCGCTTGGTAAAGTAACTCTGCCTTTTGTCTTTGACATAATGTTCTCCTTCATAATATAAAGTATAATCTGAGTATAGGGAATGGATGCTGATATTTCAATAGCACAATCTGCGGCTTTTTTTGTACATTTGTGATTTTCGCCGCCCGGCCCGTCTCTGCTGATTGACAAGCATCAGACCAATGAAGTATAGTTGAAGGCGGAAGGAAAAAAGGAGTATAGGAGGAAGAATATGAAGCCCGAACTGAGATTTGAGAAGAGAACCATGAGAGTTTCATCAGTCGGTAAGACAGCTGGTGTACCGGATTTGGTCGGCGGAAAGATTCTGCAGAATCATCTGGAATTTTCGGTGGAGGAAGAAGATGAATTATATGAGGCATACGGGACATGCAGTAGTTCCTACCCTTATTGTCAATATGTGGAATATACCCGTGAACTTAAAGAGCGGGAGGTAAAAACCGCCGTGCTGGAAAATAACTGTCTCCGGGCTGTATTTTTGCCTGAGTTTGGCGGAAGGTTGTGGGAGCTTATAGACAAAATTACAGGAAAGAATTTGCTCTATACGAATGATGTCATCCGGTTCAGTAACCTTGCCATAAGAAATGCATGGTTTAGCGGCGGCGTAGAGTGGAATGTGGGAATTATCGGACATACGCCCCTTACTGCCGACCCTTTGTACACAGCAAGGCTTGAGGATGGGGCGGGGAATCCGGTGCTGCGGATGTATGAATATGAGCGTCTTCGGCAGATCGAGTACCAGATGGATTTCTGGCTGGGGGAAGAGGATCGGTATCTGAACTGCCGGATGCGGATCGTCAATTCCGGCCGGGAGGTGGTTCCGATGTACTGGTGGAGTAATATGGCGGTTCCGGAATATCCGGGAGGAAGGATCGTAGTCCCTGCATGGGAAGCTTATACCAGTACATCCGGTAAAGTTTTTAAGGTGGACATTCCGCAGGTGGACGGGGCAGATATTACATACTATGAAAATATTCCTGCGCAAATAGACTATTTTTTCCATGTTCCGAAAGAGAGCCCGAAATACATTGTAAATGCGGATTCAGAGGGATATGGACTTCTGCAGTTTTCCACGCAGAGGCTTCAGGGGAGAAAATTGTTTTCCTGGGGGCATAAAAGAGGTGGAATGCGATGGCAGGAATTTTTAACGGAAGATGCGGGGCGGTATGTGGAGATACAGGCCGGCCTTGGAAAGACACAATATGGTTGTATTCCTATGCCGCCTCACAGTGCATGGGAATGGATGGAACAGTATGGCAGTATTTCTCTCGGGGAGGAAGAAAGACAGCTCCCATTTGAACAGTTGAGAGAGAGGGTCACAGGGTATGTGTCTGACAAGTTGAGAGATACCGGATTGGAACAGCGGCTTGAAGCTTCCAAAGCAATGGCGTCAGAAAAAGCTGAATTGATCTATGAGGGAAGCAGTTATGGGGCTTTGGCGAATGCCCAGAGGGAACTTGCAGGGGAAAGGCCGCTGTCAGAGCATCTGGAATATCATTTTACAGATAACGGGAAGAAAAGGTGGCTGGAATTTTTAGAAACCGGCAGATTTTTTGCGCACGACCCGGAAGAACGGCCGGATGATTTCATGTGCGACCGGATGTATTATGAGAGGCTGAATGAGACAATAAAGACAGATAATTTCGATAACTGGTATGCCCACTATCAGCTTGGTGTCATGCATTTGTATTATGGGAAAAAGAAAAAGGGAAGAAAAGAACTGAAAAAATCCTGGAAGATTGCCAAAAACTGTTGGGCCTGCCATGGATTGGGCTGTGCATATATCAAAAAGGGTGAACCCGAAAAAGCGGTAAAATGGCTTCAGCGTGGAATTCGGCTGCGGCCGGGAGACCTGGGCTATGTAAAGGAAGGGATGAGGCTTCTTGTGATGGCCGGAGGCTTTGAAGAGGTGAAGGAGTTGTATGGGATTCTGCCGGAAGTGATCCGGAAGGAAAGCCGTGTGATCTATAATTATCTGAATGCGTTGGCACATACGGGTCAGCAGAAGGAGGTCTTTGATTATCTGAGCAGGCATCCGGAATATGTACTTGATGATCTGAGGGAATGTGAGGACAGTGTAAGCAGTTTATGGAAAGAAGTGTATGAATCTGTACACGGATTCCAGCCAAAGGAAATTCCGAAACAATGGGATTTTGATTCTCTGTAAAGTCGGAGAGGGGAGCCGGTGGGGCGGTGGCACAATTGTTCATTTTTTTTGCACATTTATTGCGGGTTACATAGAGGGATAACCTTGTATTTTGCTCTGGTATTTGTTATATTTAATAGTAGAAGTACAGTGTGTTCTGGCTCCCTGCCGGGAGCTGGCGGACTTTGTCCGAAAAAGTATATGAAAGGGCAACGCAAGGTATCGGTGATGAAGGTTAAAATGATAAAAAGTGCTGGAGAATTGGAAAGTGTAACTCCGTTCCAGGTGGAGTGCCTGTTGTGGGGAACAAAGAAGATTCCGAAAACATATGGATATTTAGGGTTTGTGCCGGAGGATGGCTTTTATCTGAAAATGATATGTGAGGAAAGGGATCCGCTCTGCGCCTATGAGGATGACCAGGCTCCGGTATACAGGGATAGTGCCATGGAGGCTTTTTTTCAGTTTGAGACGGAGATGTCGAGAGGAAGGCGGGAGCTCTATCTGAATTTTGAGATGAATGCAAAGGGGGCGCTTCTTGCGGCGTACGGGGAGGCCCGGATCTACCGCTCTTATTTCAGCCCGGACGATATGAAAGAGTTTGCGTGCAGAGCCACAAAGGAAAAAGACAAGTGGAGTGTGGAACTTAAGATACCTGTTGTGATCCTGGAGAAGATCTATGGTTCGCTTCATCTGGGGTGCGGAAGTACGTTTACCTGTAACTTCTATAAGATATCGGAGACAGCCGAGATTGAGCATTATGCATCCTATTCGCCGATTCAGACAGACACACCGAGTTTCCATCTTCCGGAATTTTTTGCGGCGGCAGAGATTGTAGAAGAGTAGGGCAATTGGGCAGGATATATCTGGCCATAGCATGCCGGGGCTGTTTGGCCCCAGGCATTATAATATTAAGTATATCAAGGAGGATATCACATGAGGATTTACAAAGCAGCAGATTACAAAGACATGAGCAGAAAGGCAGCCAATATTATTGCGTCGCAGGTGATGATGAAGCCGGATTGTGTGCTCGGGCTGGCAACAGGTTCCACACCGATCGGTACCTATCAGAACCTGGTTGAGATGTACCAAAACGGAGACCTGGATTTTTCCGAGGTGACAACGGTGAACCTGGATGAGTATAAAGGACTTCCGCGAGAAAATGACCAGAGCTATTATTATTTCATGCATGATAATCTGTTTGACCATGTAAATATAAAATCTGAAAATACCAACCTTCCGGACGGTACAGTGTCGGACGCGGACAAAGAATGCGGGAGATATGAAGAATTGATCCGTGCATTAGGAGGTCAGGATCTGCAGCTTCTGGGTCTTGGACATAATGGCCATATTGGTTTTAATGAGCCGGCAGATGTATTTGAGAAAGATACACACTGTGTGGATCTTCAGGAGAGCACCATTGAGGCGAATAAGCGCTTTTTTGCTTCCGCGGATGACGTGCCGAGGCAGGCATACACCATGGGGATCGGAACTATCATGCAGGCGAAGAAGATCCTGCTTGTGGTAAGCGGCGAGGATAAAGCAGAGGCTGTGGCAAAAGCTTTCTTCGGGCCCGTGACGCCGAAGGTTCCTGCATCCATCCTGCAGCTTCACAATGATGTGGTGTTGGTTGCAGATGCAGCGGCATTATCCAAAGTTCCGCAATAGAGAAATGGGGTTTGGGATTTTTTCCGGAAAGGCAGCTGCCGTAATACAGCTGCCTTTCCAAATGTTATTGAAAACTGCCTTCCGCCATTGCCTTGATGGAGGAAGCGTACTCAGACGGTGTCATGCCGGTAATTTTTTTGAACTGCCTGGAGAAGTAGTGGATGGACGTATAACCAAGGTGTTCGGCTATTTGGGTAAAATTCATATGGCTTGTCCGGATCAACTCTTTGGCGGTATTGATCTTGAGGGTAGAGAAATATTCTATGATGCCAAGATTGCATTGCTCCTTGAATATTTTCTGCAGCTGGGAGCGTCCTACCAGATTATCGCGGCAGATCTGTTCAATACAGATATGTTGGTCAAGGTTGTCTTCCAGATAATCCGTCACCCGCCGAAAGATCTCCGCCTCCCCTTTATTTTTGGTCGATTTAAAGGATCCCTGTTTTATGATTCCTTTTTTCAATACGGGCAGTGATTGGTATCTTCTGACCAGGTGAATGAGGAAGTGTTCTAAATGTAAACGGATCAGTTGTTCTGAACCAAAGGAATTGATTTCTTTTAGCTGCATGTTTTGAAGATACGGGTCGTCCAGGCGGCAGTTAAACAGACGCCGGGCCTCTATGATGATATCGGCGAGAAGATTGTGTTCTGTCTCGTCTATTTTAAATATCTTCCTTTTAAAAAACTGTATAGCCGGGTTGTCACAGCTGAAGGAAATGACAACAAGGTTTGGGGCTATTCCGCTGACAGCCCTGACGTTGTGGAATTCGTTGGGACTGTGAAACATAATCTCGCCTCTTTTCAGGATGGAGAAGTTGGTGCCGGCAGTCACACCTACCTCCCCTTTATCTACGCAGATAAATTCCCAGAAATCATGGGATTCACCCTCAAAAGAAAAATCATTCATGTATTCAAAATAATGGATGCTGTATATTTTGTTGATGGAAATTACAGTATCCTGCTCAATACCTTCATAACCCATAAAAGCCCTCTTTTCTGAAATTTTGTTTAACTTGACTAATAGTATATATTATTTTTGTCATAAAAGCAAAATAAAAATGCAGATAGTGCAAATTAATATGTTTTTAGGACAAAGATTATTGTGCATGTTTGTAATAGAATATAAACATAGACAACATAATGTTAATTATGAATAACAGGAGGTAAAACATTATGAAAAAGAAAATTTTAAGTGTGCTCCTTGCGACAGCAATGGTTGCATCCCTTGCAGTAGGATGCGGCAGTTCAGGCGGAGGCGGCTCCGACTCTGACAGCAAAAAGCTTGTATACTGGGCTATGTGGAGTGAAGAGGAGCCACAGGCTAAGGTGATCAAAGAAGCTGTTGAAAAGTATACGGAGGACACAGGCGTAGAAGTTGACCTTCAGTTTAAGGGCCGTAACGGACAGCGTGAAGGACTTCAGCCGGCGCTTGATGCAAAGCAGAACATTGATTTATTTGATGAAGATGTGAACCGTGTCAATGGTTCCTGGGGCGCGTATCTGATGGATCTTGAGGATCTGGCCAAAGACTATGAGGCGGAGCATGGTAACGAGACATTGTTCAATATCGCACGTACAGCAGGCGGCGGAACATTAAAGTCTATTCCTTATCAGCCATCTATTTTTGGGTTCTTCTACAATAAGACATTATTTACAAAGGCTGGTATAGATGCGGCTCCTACAACCTGGGCAGAATTCGATGCAGCTTGTGCGAAGTTAGTGGAAGCAGGTATTACTCCGATTACCGGCGATACTACATATCAGACATCCGCACTTGGATATCATTTTGGACGTTACCTTGGACAGGATGGGGTAAAGGCGCTTGTAAACGACCCTGCATGTGAGGATCCGGATTCCGTAAACTGGGATGACCCGAGAGTCCTTCAGGCTGTAAAGGATTATGAGGATTTTGCTTCCAAAGGTTATTTCTCCAAGAATATTGCATCTAACGTATATCCGGACGGCCAGAACAAAGAGTTCGCACCTGGCAATGCAGCAATTGTGATCTGCGGATCCTGGCTGCCGAACGAGATCAAGAAGATGGTAGCAGACGACCTTGAGTGGGGTTACTTCAACTATCCATCCGTAGAGGGCGGCACAGATGACAATACAGCAAATAACATTGCAAACCAGGTATTCGCAATCAACAAAGAGAGCAAGATGTCCAAAGAAGCTTTTGAGTTGATCACTTATATTACAACCGGCGAATTCGACAAGAAGATGACCGAGGAAGCTCTCTGTATCCCGACCGATAAGGCAAATGCGGATGCATGGCCGGAAGCGCTGGCAGAAGTAAAACCATCCTTCGATGCTACTACTACATATTATGACTGGGCAGTAGGCGCAGAGAATAATGCTGACCTGACATCTGCTATGCAGGAGGCTTTTGTTAAGGTAATGGCAGGAGACATGACAGCAGAAGATTTTGTGGCAGAGTGTGCAGGCATCTGCGGCGAATAGTCCAAAAGAGACTGTTATTTTAACATGAATAATAACTAATAAATATGGTGGCTAAGCGTAAAGCGCTGCCACCATATTTTTATTAAATCTAGCAAAGGGGGAAGACCGATGAAGAAAAATAAAGGAATGATAATTGGTTTCCTTACACCGGCTGTTCTTATATTCCTGGTGGTGTTCTTGTACCCGATCGTCAGAACGATACTTATGAGTTTCTTTAGGATTGGTTCGGTGACAGATTCGTTTGAGTTTTGGCAGTTTGTCGGGATTGAAAATTATCAAAAACTGTTTCGGACGCAGATTTTTGTGCTGGCTATGAAAAATATTATGATGATCTGGCTGCTGGGCGGGATTATCGTTATGGTATTGTCGCTGCTGTTTGGCGTAATTCTGACAAGCGGGATCAGAGGAAAGAAATTTTTCCGCGCCATTATCTATCTCCCGAATATTGTCAGTGCAGTTGCACTTGCAACGATGTGGAGGCAGTACGTTTACAGCCCGGATTTTGGACTTCTGGCGAGCTTTTTTAAGCTGATCGGCGCGGATAAACTGGCAGAGATTCAGTATCTTGCTCCAGAGAACGCTTTTTGGGCATTGCTGTTTGCGTATTGTTTTGGTATGGTTGGATATCATATGCTGATCTGGATGAGCGGAATTGAGAGGATCAGCCCGGATTATTATGAGGCGGCAACAATTGACGGAGCCAATAAGATTCAGCAGTTCCGCTATATGACACTTCCGCTCCTTAAAGGGGTTTTCAAAACAAACATTACGATGTGGACGGTAAGTACGGCGGCATTCTTTGTATGGTCGCAGTTGTTTTCATCCGTTACGGCAAATAAAGCAACGATCGTTCCGGTCCAGTATATGTATATGCAGATCTTTGGCGCCGGCAATGCGGTAACAGAGCGTAACGCGGGATACGGCGCGGCAATTGGTATTATCCTTTGTCTCTGCGTAGTCGCGATCTTTACGGTCTGCAATGCAGTGCTGAAAGATGACGACCTGGAATTTTAGAAGGGAGGGGAAGTTATGGCTAAGGAAAAAGAACATAAAGTAAAAAATAAAATCAATTGGAAAAAAGAAGCACGGCTTGCTCCCGGATATATTATTATCATCTTGTGGGTAGTATTTACATTTGTACTTCTTGGGTGGATCGTCGCGGCCAGTTTGTCTACAACGGCAGATATTTTTGCGGGGAATGCGTTAAAATTCCCGACAGGCCTTCATTTTGAAAATTATGTGGCAGCCTGGGGATCCGGCGGTGTGGCAACGTTTTTCCTGAACTCTCTGGTATATTCTCTTGTGTCATGTGCACTGTTGATCGTGATCTGTGCGCCTGCGGCATATGTGCTTGCAAGATTTACCTTCCTTGGGAATAAGGTCATACAGACCAGCTTTGTGTCGGCCATGGGGGTTCCGATTACGATGATCGTCCTTCCTCTGTTCTGCCTGGTGGCTAATATGGGAATTTTAAATAGTGTATTTGCAAGTAAGGTCACACTGATCTTTTTGTATATTGGTATCAATATACCGTATACGACAATTTTTCTTTTGACGTTTTTTTCTAATCTGTCACGTACATATGAAGAAGCGGCAGCTATTGACGGGTGCCCTCCGACGAAAACCTTCTGGAAGATCATGTTCCCGATGGCACAGTCAGGGATCGTTACCGTAACGATTTTTAATTTTATTAATATCTGGAATGAGTATTTCCTTTCGTTGATTTTTGCAAACAACGATACGCTCCGCCCGGTAGCGGTAGGTTTGTATGGGATGCTTCAGTCTATGCAGTACACGGGTAACTGGGCAGGCATGTTTGCAGCTGTTGTTATTGTATTCCTGCCGACATTTATACTGTATCTTTTCCTCTCAGAAAAGATTATTGGCGGTGTTACCGGTGGTATTAAGGGATAAAGGGATTGTCGCAGCGCAGATATGGTAGTGAACTTGGAGGTAGAAGTGATGAATAAACCAGTATTGGTTATTATGGCGGCCGGAATGGGAAGCCGTTACGGCGGATTGAAACAGATTGATCCGGTGGACGAATACGGACACATTATTATGGATTTTTCTATGTACGACGCAAAGCGGGCAGGCTTTGAAAAGGTGATTTTCATAATCAAAAAAGAGAACGAAGAAAGCTTTAGAGCGGCAGTGGGAGACCGTATGTCAGGGTATATGGAAGTTTCCTACGCGTTTCAGGAGATCGGCAGTATTCCGGATGGATACGAAGTTCCACAAGGACGTACAAAGCCGTGGGGAACAGCCCACGCTGTACTCAGCTGTATAGATCAGATCGACGGCCCGTTTGCGGTGATCAATGCGGATGATTATTATGGCGTGGAAGCATTCCGTCTGATCTATGATTATCTGGAATCTCACCCGGACGATGGAAAGTACCGGTACACGATGGTGGGATATTATCTTGGCAATACAGTGACAGATAACGGTCATGTTGCCCGCGGGATATGTGTTGTGAATGAGAAGGGTGAGCTTACGGATATCCATGAGAGGACGAGGATCGAGAAACACGAGGGCCAAATTGCGTATACGGAAGACGAGGGGGAGACATGGACTACGGTTCCGGAAAATGCAATTGTGTCTATGAACATGTGGGGATTTACGAAAAGCATCCTGAGTGAGATCCGGGATCGGTTCCCTGCGTTTCTAGATAAGGGAATCCGGGAGAATCCGATGAAATGCGAGTATTTCCTTCCGGCAGTTGTCGATGGTCTGCTGAAGGAAGAAAAGGCCACTGTCGCTGTGCTGGAATCTGCGGATAAATGGTACGGAGTGACGTACAAGGAAGACAAACCGGTGGTGATGGAAGCAATTAAAAAAATGAAAGAAGATGGCCTTTATCCGGAACATCTGTGGGAGGAGCAGTCATGAAACAGATAACGCCAAAACAGATGGAAGAAGTAATCAGCCATTTCCAATATAAAGGTGATCTGCTCTCGCAGGAGCCTTACGGAAGCGGCCATATTAATGATACGTTTTTGCTGGTGTTCAAAACGGAAGTCACAAAAGAGCTGAAAGTGATTCTCCAGAGGATGAACAAGGAGGTTTTTGAGAATCCGGTGGAGTTGATGGAGAATATTGTGGGCGTGACTTCTTATCTGAGAGAGCGCATTATTGAAAACGGCGGAGATCCGGAGAGAGAGACGCTTAATGTGCTTCCGGCCGTGGATGGGAAGTTATATTATCTGGATTCGCTGGGAGATTATTGGCGTTCGTACAAGTTTATTGATCATGCCACCAGCTATGATCAGGTGGAGAACCCTGATGATTTTTACCAAAGCGCAGTTGCTTTCGGCAATTTCCAGCGGCTTCTGGCTGATTATCCGGCGCAAACTCTGCATGAGACGATCAAAGGGTTCCATGATACAAAAGCCAGATTTGAGGTTTTTAAAAAAGTTGTTGAAGAAGATGTCATGGGGAGAGCGAAGGAGGTTCAGAAGGAAATTCGGTTTGTGCTTGACCGGGAGGAAATTGCAGACTTTTTCTGTGAGCTTCTGGAAAAGGGAGAACTTCCGCTGCGTGTTACCCACAATGACACAAAGCTCAACAACATTATGATTGATGACGAGACCGGCAAAGGAATCTGCGTCATTGACCTGGATACAGTTATGCCGGGGCTGGCGATGAACGATTTCGGTGATTCGATCCGGTTTGGGGCGAGCACCGCCGCAGAAGATGAACAGGATCTGTCGAAGGTTTCCTGCAGTATGGAATTGTTTGATCAGTATGCGAAGGGGTTCATAGAAGGCTGCAAAGGGAAGCTGACCCGAAAAGAGATAGAATTGATGCCTATGGGAGCGAAGACCATGACCTTTGAGTGCGGGATGCGGTTTTTGACAGATTACCTTCAGGGAGACACTTATTTTAAGATTCACAGGGAGAAACAGAACCTGGATAGATGCCGTACCCAGTTTAAGCTGGTTGAGGATATGGAACAAAAGTGGTATACTATGCAGGAAATTGTGAAAAAGTATAGTAACAGTCAGGAGGTATAAAGATGGCAAAAGTATTGATCACAGGAGGCGCCGGATATATTGGAAGCCACACAGCACTGGAACTTTTGAACGAAGGATATGAGGTTGTAGTATATGATAACCTCAGCAATGCATCGGAAGAATCTATAAAAAGAGTAGAGGAACTTACGGGGAAGAAAATTGCGTTTTACGAGGGCGATGTCCTGGACGGTGATTCGCTGGAAGCAATGTTCCGGACAGAAAAGGTAGATGCGGTGATCCATTGTGCGGCGTTGAAGGCAGTCGGGGAATCGGTGCAGAAACCATTGGAATACTACCATAATAATATTACAGGGACCCTTTCGCTGATGGGCGTAATGGACAAGGTGGGCGTTAAAAATATTGTATTCAGTTCTTCCGCTACCGTGTACGGAAGCCCGGAGGAGATTCCGATCACAGAGAATTGCCCGAAGGGGGCATGTACCAATCCGTATGGCTGGACAAAGTCCATGATGGAACAGATCATGACGGATGTACAGAAGGCAAAACCGGACTGGAATGTAATTTTGCTCCGTTATTTCAACCCGGTAGGCGCGCATGAGAGCGGGCGCATCGGAGAAGATCCGAAAGGAATCCCGAATAATCTGATGCCGTATATTTCCCAGGTGGCCGTCGGAAAGCTGGAGAAGCTGGGCGTATTTGGAGATGATTATGATACTCCGGATGGTACGGGAGTGCGCGACTATATCCATGTGGTTGATCTGGCTATCGGACATGTGAAGGCGATTAATTATATTTTCACGAACCCGGGGCTTGATGTGATCAATCTCGGTACGGGAGTGGGATACTCGGTCCTGGATATGGTGAAAGCCTTTTCCAAGGCGTGCGGGAAGGAGATCCCGTATGAGATTAAGCCAAGAAGAGCCGGTGATATCGCAATGTGCTATGCAGATCCGGCAAAAGCCCTTAAGGTTCTTGGCTGGAAGGCTGAAAGGGGACTTGAGGCAATGTGCGAGGATACTTGGAGGTGGCAGTCTCAGAATCCGAAGGGATACAGTGAATAAATAGCATAGTAATGTAAAGAAAAGCCGAGGGGCGGATCGTTTCGGGGCATGGTGCATGATAGTGTGCCGTCAGAAGAGAAGGTCCGCCCCTGCTTTGCGTGCCGGCAAAAGTAAGTCAACGTTTTTGAGTCGGTGGACTTATAATGTTTATGGTAATATGATGTTATGCAGTGGCTTTTAATTGTATCTTTTATTTTTGCATTAAAGATGCTATAATGATACCGTATATCTTGGAATTCAATCTATAATGGATCAGAGGAAAATCATGAAAGAGAAAAAAAAGGCAAACCAAAGAGTAAAAATAAAGGGGCAGCTTCGACTGTATATGCAATGGCCGGCCATCATGGCAATTTTGTTGATCTGTATGAATGGCTGGATCTATAGGGTGGACAAAAGGGCGGGGATTCTGATGTCCCTGTTTCTGCTCATTTATATCGTGATGATCGCGATACTGTATCTGTACACCAAATCCCTGGTTGTGAAGGATCTTGTACAGTTTGCCGCCCAGTATGGCATTGTCCAGAATACACTTCTTAAAGAACTGGCAGTGCCATATGCGATCCTTCTGGATGACGGAAGGGTTGTCTGGATGAATAACCAGTTCAGGGATACTTTGGGAATGGATCTGAAAGCCGGAGTATATATCGGGAAATATATGCCCGAACTTAATACGTCCATTTTTCCACAGGAGGAGAATGATATTGTCCAGATGGACGTGTATTATAGAGAATGTGAATATCAGGCGGAACTCAGAAAAGTGTCCATAGAAGGCTTTAGTGAGACGGAACGGCTTATGGAGATGCCTGAAGAGAAGGAATATTTTATTGCGGTTTATCTGCAAGACGTTACAGAACTCAACCGATGTATCCGGGAGAGTGAGGAACAGCGCCTGGTGGCAGGCCTGATCTACATTGACAATTATGACGAACTGGTTGACAGTGTGGAGGAGGTGCGGCAGTCCCTTCTGGTTGCTTTGGTGGAGAGGAAGATTACCCAATATATTGCCAGAGGCAACGGGATCGTGAAAAAGATGGAGGCGGACAAATATTTCTTTGCCGTGCAGAAGCAATATTTTAAGCAGTTTGAAGCGGATAAGTTTTCGCTACTGGAGGATGTGAAGTCTGTAAACATCGGTAACGATATTCCGCCGACTCTTAGTATAGGTATGGGGTTAAGCCCGGAGTCGTATTCCCAGAGTTATAACTATTCCCGCGTAGCCATTGACCTGGCGCTGGCCAGAGGCGGAGACCAGGCAGTTATAAAAGAAGGCGGCGGGATCACCTATTATGGCGGCAAACAGGAACAGACGTCAAAGAAAACCCGTGTAAAGGCAAGAGTGAAGGCGGAGGCCTTGAGAGAACTTATTACGGTAAAAGACAGGATTTTTGTCATGGGGCATAAATTTACGGATGCCGATTCTTTTGGGGCGGCCATCGGGATTTACCGTGCGGCGGGGGCATTGAAGAAGCGGGTATATATTATCATCAATGAGGTGTCGGCGTCTCTGAAGCCGTTGTATAGCTCTTATGAAAATAATCCAGACTATCCCCAGGACCTGTTTCTGACATCTTCAGAGGCGATTGAGATGGCAGATGAGAATTCCATGGTTATAGTCGTGGACACGAACCGCCCTCAGATGACAGAGTGTGAAGAACTTCTGGAAATTTCCAAGACGATCGTTGTTCTGGACCACCACAGGCAGAACAGTGATAATATTGAGAATGCCCTGTTGTCATACATTGAACCTTATGCGTCGTCTTCCTGTGAGATGGTTGCCGAGGTTCTGCAGTATATTGAGGATGATATCAGGATTCCGAAGCTTGAAGCGAGCAGTCTGTATGCCGGGATTATGATTGATACCAATAATTTTGTGAGCCGGACAGGAGTGCGCACGTTTGAGGCGGCTGCATTTTTGCGAAGGAGCGGTGCAGATATTACTCTGGTACGTAAAATGTTCCGGGACGATATGGAGTCCTATCAGGCAAAAGCGAAGATTATCAGCAGCGTAGAGGTATACCGCGACAAATTTGCCATTGCACAGGGGCAGGATCTCCAGATCGAGAGCCCGACGATCATAGGCGCACAGGCGGCCAATGAACTTTTGGACATTAATGCAATCAAGGCATCCTTTGTCCTGACAACATATAATGGCAGGATCTACATCAGCGCTCGTTCGATAGATGAGGTGAATGTACAGATCATCATGGAACGGCTTGGCGGCGGCGGACATATGAATGCTTCCGGCGCGCAGTTCAACCATACAGATATGGGAAGAGCGTTGGGTGACCTTAAACGTGTCATAGACGAAATGGTAGAAGGAGGAGATATCTAGTGAAAGTAATATTGACGGAAGATGTAAAATCTCTTGGAAAAAAAGGTGATATTGTAAATGTAAATGACGGCTATGCGAGAAATTTCATCCTTAAGACAAATAAGGGTGTGGAGGCTACCGCAAAGAACCTTAATGATCTGAAGCTGAAAAAAGCAAATGCCGACAAGATTGCCCAGGAGCAGTATGAGGCGGCAGCAGAGCTTGGCAAAAAGGTGGAGGCAGGGAAAATTGAGGTTTCCATCAAAACCGGAGAAGGCGGAAAGGCTTTTGGTTCTGTATCGTCCAAAGAGATCGCAGCGGAGGTAAAAGCCCAGATGGGCCTGGAGGTGGATAAAAAGAAGATCCAGTTAAAGGATACGATCAAAGCGCTTGGGACCTATGAAGTACCGGTCAGGCTTCACCCTAAGGTCACGGCAAAACTGAAGGTCGTAGTGACGGAAGAAGTTTAGGAGGAATTGCAGATGGAAGAGGCGCTTATCAAAAGAGTGATGCCCCACAGTATAGAGGCGGAGCAGTCAGTCATAGGCGCGATGCTGATGGATAAGGACGCCATTCTTGAGGCGGCAGAATTGATCAGTGGACAAGATTTTTATCAGACTGCTTATGGAGTCATCTTTGATTCCATGGTAGAACTGTTTAATGAGGGGAAACCGGTGGATCTGATCACATTGCAGGAACGTCTGAAGGAAAAGGATGTGCCTCCGGAGATCGCAAGCCTTGAGTTTGTAAAAAATCTGCTCACAGAGGCGCTGACTTCGGCGAATGTAAAGTATCATGCAGAGATTGTGGCGGATAAATCCATGCTGCGGAAACTGATCAGGTTAAACGATGAGATATCCAATATATGTTACGCGGGGAAAGAGCCGTTAGAGGCGGTTCTGGAGAGGACAGAAAAATCTGTGTTTGAATTGCTGCAAAAGAGAAACACGAGTGATTATGTGCCTATCCGGCAGATCGTCTTAAACGCCCTTGACAGGATTGAGAAGGCATCGAAAAATAAAGGCTCTGTGACAGGGCTTCCTACGGGGTTCATTGATCTTGATTATAAGCTGTCCGGACTGCAGCCGGCAGATCTCATTCTTGTGGCGGCAAGGCCGTCTATGGGAAAAACGGCATTTGTCCTGAATATTGCCCAGTATGTTGCATTTAAAAAGGGCAGGAAGGCAGCGATTTTCAGCCTGGAGATGTCAAAGGAGCAGTTGGTGAACCGTTTGTTTTCACTGGAATCCCAGGTAGAGGCGCAGGCTCTGAGAACCGGAAATATGAAGGATTCCGACTGGGAGAAATTAATTGAAAGTGCAGGGATTATTGGGAAGTCAAAGTTGATCATTGACGATACACCGGGAATATCTGTATCGGAGCTTCGCTCTAAGTGCAGGAAGTATAAGCTGGAGCATGGCCTGGATCTTATTATCATTGACTATCTGCAACTGATGAGCGGAAGTGTAGGAGGACGTTCGGAATCCAGACAGCAGGAGATTTCGGAGATTTCCCGGTCTCTGAAGGCGCTGGCCAGGGAATTGAATGTCCCGGTAATTGCACTGTCGCAGCTCAGCCGTGCGGTTGAAGCGAGGCCGGATAAGCGGCCTATGCTTTCGGATCTCAGGGAGTCCGGAGCCATTGAACAGGACGCAGATGTGGTGATGTTTATTTACCGTGACGAGTATTACAATAAGGATTCTGAATATAAAAAGCAGGCGGAGATCATCATTGCAAAACAAAGAAACGGTCCTGTGGGGACCGTTCATCTGGCCTGGCTCGGTGAATACACAAAATTTGCGAATTTAAGCAGGCAGGAATAATTTTTTTAATTTTTCTACAGGACCACTGCCGGCGGCGGATTTCCGGAAGGATTGCTGCTGTCGGATCAGTTGGTCCAGTTTTTTGAACTGTTCTTCCTCCTGTCGTTCTTTGGCATCCAGGAGAAACGACATTTCTTTGCTGAACATAGACAACAGGACTTCGTTGTTGTTTTCCAGCATCCGCTTCATATGTAGCTGTTCCCTGGTTCTTTTGATGTCTGGGATCAATGCCTTTAATTCTGAAAAAGGTACTCCCTGTTCGTATAATTCTTTAATGCATCCGTATAGCTTGATGTCATCCTTTGTCTCCCGTTTTAATTGTTCCAATGCATTGCCCATAATAAAACCCCCTTATTATTAAATGCTGTGCTTGTCTGCTTTGGCAGGTTCATCATAGCATAGGATCATTGCGAAACAAGTCAAAACACGTCATGCAAAATAAAAAAGCATTGCCCTAAAATCCGAAAAACATCAGGACAATGCTTTTTTATTTCCCAAAATATTATTAGCCCTGAGAGATAGCTCCTGTCGGGCACTGAGCTGCACATGCACCACAGTCAACACAGGCATCAGCATCAATCTCATAGTGGTCTGCGCCCTGAGAGATAGCGCCTACTGGACATTCAGCTTCGCAAGCTCCGCAGCTAACACATTCATCACTAATTACGTGTGCCATTGGTATGTACCTCCTTTTTGTGATTGTAAGACGTTTTGCCTTTCCATATCATCATACTAAAAATTAAGAAATTTTTCAAGATTTTTTCATGAATATGGTGTATAGTGATTGGTGTTTAATTACTGCGCACAGAGTGTGCGGCGGCAATGTTTCATATGATCATGAAAACGGGAGAAAAAAATAATGAAAAAAGGAAAAAAATGGATGGCGGCCATATTATGCCTTGCTTTGCTGTCAGGTGGATGTGCGGCCGAAAACAATGAGGATGACGGGAAGATTCAGAATGCAGAAGAAAACGGGCAGAAAGAAGCTGCACCGGAAAAGCCGTATCAGGCAAAGCTGGATGTGATCGAGCCTGCAGCTTATGGCAATGCTGAGGGATTGTCTCTTGAAAAGGGATCCTATATTTCCATCATCGGAAAAGCGGAGGATGGGCAGTATTGGAAGGAAGTCCAAAAAGGAGTCAAACAGGCGGCGGCGGATTTGAACGCTCATCTGGGATATGAAGGAAAGGATAAGGTGAAAGTAACTTATATTGCGCCTGCCCAGGAGAACAGTGTGGATGAGCAGGTCAATATTTTGGATGAGGAGCTGGCCAGATATCCGGTGGCGCTGGGGATTTCTATTGTAGACGAACAGGCTTGCGGTGTGCAGTTTGATCTTGCATCCGACAGTGGTATACCGGTGGTGGCCTTTGATTCGGGAAGTAACTATCAAGGCCTTATAGCCACCGTCTCCACCAACAATACAGAGAGCGCCAAGGTTGCTGCGGACCGGTTGGCGGAACAGATGAGTGCATCCGGGGAAGTGCTGATATTTGCCCATGATTCCAAGTCTAAAACGGCGAAAGAAAGACAGAGCTCTTTTGAGAGTCAGATCCGGCAGAACTATCCGGAAATAACGATGACAGATGTCTATTATATGGATGACCTGAAACCCTGGCAGGATGCTATAGCAGCGGAGGTGGATGCAGGCACTTATCAGAGAGGCAAAGAAGAAGCCAGGCTCCTTGGGGGAGGAGAGGCGACAGATCCAGAGAGTATCACGGAGGAAGAGGTTATTGATTATGTCCTGTCCAGGCATCCGGATCTGGAGGGGTGCTATGGCACGAGCGCAGACGCGGTGAAAGCTATCGTTCATGGCCTGGACCGCATTGAAAAAGAGGATGTCATGGTAGTAGGTTTCGATGCGGACGACGAACAGATCGAAATGCTAAAGGATGGAAAAGTTGACGGTCTGGTTGTGCAGAATCCGTTCGGAATGGGTTACGCCGCCGTGATCGCAGCCTCCAGGGCAGCGCTGTCTCTTGGAAATGAGGCGTATATTGATACCGGTTATGTGTGGGTCACAAAAGAAAACCTGAACGACGGGGAGGTACAGAAAATGCTGGACTCAGGTGAATAATGAACTTCACAATGAGGCGGTTGTATGGTACAATTATGTTCAGGCGCAAAAGATATGAGTATACGGGAGGATTTGGAGATGAACAGGGAACAGGCACATGAAATCTTAATGAAATATATGAAGGGTGAGAATTATATTTTACATTCCTATGCAGTGGAAGCTATCATGAAGGGCCTGGCCAAACGTCTTGCACCGGATGAGGTGGAGTACTGGGGGATAGCAGGGCTTTTGCATGATCTGGATGAAGAGCAGTGTGACTGGCGCAATGATATGGGCGTACATGGCCCAACATCGGTGGAGCTTCTGAAAAAGGAAGGCGTGGAGGACAAGGTATTGTTTGAGGCTATCTGTGCACATAACCCGAAATGCGGGAAAAAAGCAAAAACTAAGATAGAGTATGCACTTCTGGCAGCAGACCCTATGAGCGGGTTTGTGAAAGCTGTAGCACAGATCTATCCGGATAAGAAGATTGCAAGTGTGAAACACAAATCAGTCATGAAGCGGTTTAATGAGATGAGATTTGCGTCCGGGGCAAACAGAGATTATATGGAAGCAATTGAATTTACCGGACTGAGCCTGGATGATCTGATTGACGTGGCGCTGGAAGAAATGGGCGCAATCGCGGATGTACTTGGACTGTAGCGGTAAGTTTACCATTATTTATTGGAATGTAAGTTGAAGTTTAGAAAGGGAAGAAATATGAGAACTACATTGGTGATTCTGGCGGCGGGTATCGGCTCCAGATATGGGGCAGGGATCAAACAACTTGCGGTCATGGGGCCTCATGGAGAGATCATTATGGATTATTCCATATATGATGCGAGGGAAGCCGGATTTGATAAGGTTGTATTTATCATACGAAAAGATATTGAGGAAGAATTTGATAAAGTCATTGGTCAACGCATCAGAAGGCATATTGACGTGGAATATGTGTTCCAGGAGATTTCGGATGTTCCGGAAGCTTATGAAAATCTGGCGAAGGGACGCACCAAACCGTGGGGAACCGCACAGGCCATACTGTGCTGTAAGGATGTGGTGAAGGAGCCTTTTGTGGTGATCAATGCAGATGATTATTACGGGAAAGAGGCGTTTGTGAAATTGCACGATTTTCTGGTTTCCGATGAAAAGGCCGATGCGGAGCTTGGCATGGCAATGGCCGGCTTTTGCCTGAAAAATACCCTCAGTGATTATGGAACTGTCACAAGAGGTGTGTGTGTGGTCGAGCAGGGTTTTCTGACCCATGTGATCGAGACCTATGGGATTCGTATGGATGAAGCAGGGCGTGTGATCTGTGATGATCAGGATGTTCAGAGGTGGATCACGCCAGAGGCCAGAGTGTCTATGAATATGTGGGCGGCAAAGCCGGAGTTTATCGATTGTCTTGAAGCCGGGTTTGCAGAGTTCCTGGAGAGCCTTGGCGGGTGTCCGGGGAAGAGGGAATATCTTCTGCCGACGATGGTGGATCAGCTGATCCAAAGAGGAAAAGCCAGTGTCAAGGTGCTGGAGACCGGCGACAAATGGTTCGGGATCACGTACAAAGAGGATAAAGAGCCTGTTCAGAAGGCATTTCGTAAGTTGATTAAAGATGGAGTATACCCTGCCGATCTCTGGGGGATATAAGAATTTGATCCGGCCGTATTGGATTTGAAGTGCAGCCTTTGTTGTTGTATTTGTTCCGATACGGCTGGATTGTTGGTTACCATTCACAGTCGATTTGATGACACGATAAATAGAGCGGAGCTATAACGCCGCTTTTTCACTCGATATTCTGATATGTATTTAGGGTGATGCAGAGAAGATTTCAGTAACCG
>JAETQR010000077.1 GCA_021770615.1 Lachnospiraceae bacterium
ATTTGGAGGAATAAAAATATGGCTAATTCGTATCAGATCATAGATGAAAAAACATGGGAAAGAGCAATGCACTGCATGGTTTTTAGGAACAGTATTGAACCTGCTTTTTGTGTAACATTTGAAGCGGATATTACAAATTTTAAGCGTATGGTTAAGGAACAGGGATTATCATTTACATTGGCTATGGTATATGCCGTATGCAAGTGCGCAAACAAAATAGAAGCCTTTCGCTATCGTTTTGTAGACGGACAAGTGGTTCTTTATGATAGAATTGATACCGCCTTTACTTATTTGAATAAGGAAACCAATTTATTTAAGGTAGTAAATGTTCCAATGGCAGATGATTTGAAAGAATACTGTGAATTGGCATCAAAAACAGCAGATGAACAGAAAGAATATTTTACAGGACCATTAGGAAATGATGTTTTCCAATGTTCGCCTATGCCGTGGGTAACATACACTCATATATCACATACAAACTCAGGAAAAAAGGATAACGCAACACCTCTTTTTGATTGGGGAAAATACTATGAAAAAGATGGAAAAGTTATAATTCCAATTTCTGTACAGGCACATCATTCTTTTGTGGATGGATTGCATATAGGACAGTTTGCAGAACAATTACAAAAGTTTCTGAACGAGTGTTGAATTTCAGTTTATCTTTCTTACATTAGGAGATGCCATGAAAGGATTTAACCGACCAAATCAATTATTCGCTCTATGCGGTTTGAATTGCGGGCTTTGCCCCATGTTTTTGAATAAATACTGTCCTGGCTGCGGTGGCGGTGAAGGAAATCAGTCGTGTAAAATCGCAAGGTGCAGTATGGAACATGGCGGTGTTGAATATTGTTTCCAATGCAGTGAATACCCTTGTCCAAAATACGATCATATTGACGATTTTGATTCTTTTATAACACACCGAAATCGAAAATCCGATATGGAAAAGGCCAAACGATTCGGGATAGACACCTATAATGCAGAGCAGGCGGAAAAAGCAAAAATCTTGGAGATTTTCTTATTGGGGTATAATGATGGCCGCAAAAAAACACTCTTTTGTGTAGCTGTCAACCTGTTGGAACTGCAAGACCTACAAGCGATAATCAGGGAAATTGAACGTAAACCTGATATGGAAACAATGACGCTCAAAGAAAAAAGCGCCTTTGTTGCTGGATTACTGCAGGATGCAGCGTCAGCGAAAAATATCGATTTAAAACTTCATAAGAAAAAGGGATAATTTGAATATGCTTTAATTTCACACATGAACCAATGCTTATAGATCATCTAATCTAATCTTCTCTTCTCTCAATTAAATATTTTTGAAACTACGCTACATATTTCGGGTAGCGCTTTTTCTCTATAATAAAACGCAAAGGTGTTGAAAGCCTTTGCGTTTTTTAATAACCAAACTCAATAAGGAGGCAATCGAACAGGTCATTGCGGACAACTACCGGGACAACCGTTTAGGCCCCGCATGTGTGCAGCAGGTCTTACAGAAATTTGATCCTGGCCGGATTTTCTATGTCCTTGCCAACACGGTCCGGCAGAAAGATTATGACGGGCGGATTTCCCGTGATAACAAAGCGTGGGCGCAGACAATCCCGGTCTGTGAGGATAAGGACGGTTTCGGATATGACCGGAATGTTTCCTTTGTTGTAGACCGCAGCCATACAGGATTGATGGATTTATTTCTCACGCAGGCAAGACGGGAGTATGCGCTGGCACAGGAGAAACCTTCTGTCCGTGAAAGTCTGAATAAAAGCGCCGGGCAGCAGGCAGCGCATAGTGATAAACCGAAAATAAAAAAGAACAGGCACGATAACAGAGCCGGTTTTACAGTAAGGGGGTGATGGGATGGCGACCACACGGCTCATGCCGCTGCACGTTGGGAAAGGCCGGGATGTTTCCACGGCCATAGCGGATATTATTGACTATGTGGAAAATCCGCAGAAAACCGATTTTGGAAAATTCATTTATGGCTATGAGTGTGACACCCGGACCGCTGATGCGGAGCCCAGAAAGCGGCACAGACGGCGAAAGCCACCGCAAAGGCGACAGCCGAAGCAACGAAAACCACGGTCAAGGCGACCATTGCGGCGGTCAAGGCAATCATAGCGGGGACGAAAGCCCTTATTTCTGCCCTTATCGCAGGCGGCTGGATTGCTGTCGTGATAATCCTTATCGTCGTCCTGCTTGGGTGCGCCGTTTCCCTGTTCGGGGGCGGCAGCGAAAGCACTTCCTATACCCCTGTCAGTGCGGAGGTCGAAGCCTACACGCCGTTGATACAGAAGTATGCGAAGCAGTACGGAATCCCCGAATATGTGGAACTTATCAAGGCGGTGATGATGCAGGAATCTGGGGGAAAAGGCAGCGACCCGATGCAGGCGGCGGAGGGGAGCTTCAACAAGAAATACCCCCATCAGCCGAACGGCATCAAAGACCCCGAATATTCCATTGAGTGCGGTGTGCAGGAACTAAAAGCTGCCCTTGTTTCAGCCGAAGTGGAGAACCTGCTAGACATGGAGCGCATCAAGCTCGCCTTGCAGGGCTACAATTTCGGCAACGGGTATATCTCATGGGCAAAGACCAACTACGGCGGCTATTCCTATGCAAATGCGGTGGAATTTTCCGCTATGCAGGCGGCAAAGCTAGGGTGGGAAAAATACGGCGACACGCAGTACCCCGCCCATGTGTTACGCTATTATCCATACGGACGGGCGTTTACAAGCGGCGGCAACCAAGCCATTGTAGAGGTTGCCTTAACGCAGCTCGGCAATGAGGGCGGTCAGCCTTATTGGAACTGGTACGGCTTTGGCGGGCGTGTGGAATGGTGCGCCTGCTTTGCATCGTGGTGTGCCGACCAGTGCGGCTATCTGGAGAGCGGCATCATCCCGAAATTCTCTTTATGCTCGGACGGCGTGAACTGGTTCAAGGGCAAAGGGCAATGGCGGGACAAGAACTATGAACCGCAGGCAGGCGACCTTATTTTCTTTGATTGGGGGAGCAACGGCTCAATCGACCATGTGGGAATCGTGGAGAAATGCGAGAATGGGACGGTCTATACCGTGGAGGGCAACTCTGGCGATGCCTGCAAACAGCAGAGCTATTCAGTCGGGAACAGCTCAATTTATGGTTATGGAGTGCCTATTTATTAGCAGGAAAAAGGCGAAAGAAAACCAGAGGTTCTATTCCTCTGGCTCTTTTGCTTTACATATCACGGAAAATAAAGTACAAATCATTATTCCATTACGGGAACAACCATATTCTCGAAAGCATTCCGCATTTTCGGATGACGGATTAGAAAGTGGATAGCAGGAGTTTTGTTTTTGGAAACAATAACCCATTTCCCTTCACGAATATTAATCTGTATATTTCTAAATGCAGGCGAATGATTTTCTACTGCTTTATAATTTTTGTGTTGCTTTGCATATTCCTTTGCCTGTTTCAAATGTTCCCTATAATCATCCCAACTATAAAGAATATCTTTTTCATAAAACATCCCCGAAAGAGGCATAACGATTGGATATTGCTTAAATTCCGTTTCTGTAAGCGAAGGAATTTCTTCCGTAATACTGCTATGCTGTAAAATCTCATTTGCTATTTTCCGTTGCATGGCAACATAATTTTTGATTTCAGCCTGCTCCGTATCGGGGATTTTATTATTCCTTAAAATTTGGGCAATCAAATCATCCGTTGCTGTGTATAACGATAAGGATGAAAGTATAAAATACCTGTGTCCCTCTGCTTGGGAATCGGTCTGTAAAAATGTATTATAGTCCCGCTCACGGTCTTGCCGATAAATTTCCATTAGTGGTGAAGATTTTGATAAAAGGCGTTCCGCACGCTTTTTGTAATAAGCAACTTCCTCTTTGTTTTTTGTCAGATAATATCTTCCCTCACTATGGTATCCGCAGATTGCTTCACCCGTTAATGCAACGCTTCCAGAAACTTTTAAGAAATGGGAAAATATATTGTCCTGTGCATTTTTTAAATAATAGGGAGAAATCTGCCCTGTCATATACATAGGTATCCAGCTTTCCAGACCAAGCATCATATCCTCAAAAGAACGGTCTATATTATGAATCTGATTTAAGTGCAGTCCTTTTTTCAGCATCATAGCCATACCGAACATCCATTTTTTAGGAAATTCTTCATCTTTTGCCATTTCTCCCATTGGCATATCACTGTACATAATGACAGGCTCCATAGACTTGGATAAGACTGTTGCCTTTAAGAAAGACAGCTCACTTTCCATCATCTCTTTCAGACCCAAGTAGCTTTTCGAGGTAGGAAGCTGAAAAGGGGCAGACGGGACTTTTAATTCATCAAAATGGATGGCTCTGATATATTCGTTTAGATTAAACGCCTCTAATTTCTCCAAAAAACCTGCCAGATAATTTTTAGAAACTCCAGTCCCATTCATAATCCATTCGGCAAGGAGTGTTTGATATATATCGTGATTTGCCAGTTTGTCTGACTTGCATCCGATTAAATCTGCAATGACTTCCTTTTCTGAATCATTCTGAAAACGCCGAACAATAAAACCAGCGATGCCCCACGCAAATTTCTCTGGATTGGCAGGATGCCGCAGACCGTTTCTTATACGGGAAACATAGGAGGAATCATAATTCAAAAATCTCGAAAGCTCGGAAACATTGATAGACAGCATAGTGAGCAATGTATTGAAATTTGTCTGAAACTGTTTCATATCAACCATGCTGCTCTTAACGAATGGGGAAAACGCTTCCGATACAGACTCTACCGTAACATCAGCGATTTTCTTGTTCTGTGCAATACAGACAATCCCTTCTATTAGATTTGTAAGGTTTTCTGTGTTTGCTTCTGGAATACGTTCACCAGAACGGTATCGGCTTATCGTGGCGGCTGAAAGCCCAGAACTTTTACATAAGTCCTTAGCGCTACAGTCTAACAGCTCTATATATTCCGCAAGCTTGTCTTTGAAATCCATGATTTTTACCCCGTTTTGTTTGTAATTTCTCATCTATTATTATATAGCATATTGCCAAGAAAACAACACTTTGTTTCACAAATTGGCATTGACTATTCGGAAAGAACAGATAATTATGGAGCGGGATTTAGTATAATGAGGATAGAAAATTTTGAGTTTTCTGTAGCCTGCAAAATGGGCAGGATAATAATCAATAATTTAAAGGAGGGCATCCATTATGAAAAAATTGAAAAGAAAGACAAAGTGGATGGGGCTATTGCTGTCACTTTGCATGGCACTGTCAATTGTGCCGTTGACAGCGTTTGCGGAAGAAGCGGAAAGTACGGAAGAAGTGGAAATCACGAAACGAGATTCGATGGTTGAGCACATTTTGAATGAAGAAAATAACTGGGATATTTCCGATGAACTGATTATGCCGGGCGAGTCTTTCTGCATTGAGCCGAAATATGAATGTACGACTTCAAAAGTTCAGAGTGGTGTACTTGAGTTTGCGGCTGTCCCTATATTATCTCATGTATCCCTTTTACTGTCTCATCCTGACAGCGACCCTAACAGTGATTTGGACGATGGTAAAGCAAGGTGGTACACGAATAAATTAGTAAGGAGTACGGCAGATACTACGAAAATTGTCCCTTGCAAGACCAATACTTATAATGTAATAAAGACGGCATATGACAAGGGAGATTTGGATAATGCACTGGCACAGAATCCGCAGGATGCAGAGCATCAGGCGGCATTACAGGCGGCATTACAATCAGCTTTGAGTGGAGAAACAACGGTAAATGCAGGATATGTAAACAATACAGGGCTGCCTTTTGTTCTCGAACAGGTGCGTGGTGGCAGTACGCAATTTGAAGGGACGGTAAAAGGCGGCAAGTACGGCGAAACGATTCTTGTTGATGCATCTTCCACACACAACTGGGGCTGCACGATACGTTTTTACGAGCCTTATTATACATTGTCCTATACGGGCTTGCAGGAAGGAGAAGAGGAAGGGCTTCCTGACCGCTACTATATTCAAAATGAAAAACAGGAGCTTGTCATGGCAGGTCTGATTCGTCCGGGGAAACATCTTGTCCAATGGAAAGGATTGCCGTTCGCTGAACAAAGAAAAGTTGGCGACAATGTGGTTTTGTCTTTTGACTGGGACAATATTTGCCACGCAGGTTATAATTTTGGAGATGAAACCTTGTCCCCTGTTTTCAAGGACGGATTTACAGTTACGTTCAACCCGAATGGCGGAACGATAGCGGATAAGGAATCCGATATTCATGAATTAGATACAACAAGTGAAACTTTTTTTGATATAGGAGCCTATGTTCCAAAACGTGACGGATATACATTTCTCGGTTGGTGCCCATACCCTTCCGCAGATGACGATAGTCTGATTAGAAATACAAAAAATTATGATTGGGTAGATAAATGGGTAGCGGACTGGAACAATAGTTTGGTTGAGAAAAAGTATGATATTCAGCTCTATGCGAAGTGGGAGAAAACAGACCCATGTGCAAATGGTCATAAGACGCAGAAAACGGTGGCGAAGGCGACTGTAAGTAGTGATGGTAAAATCGTCACGAAATGCTCCGTTTGCAATGAAATACTTTCAACAGAGATAATACCGAGGGCATCCAACATCAGCTTGTCTGCCACCTCCTACACTTATGATGGGAAGGTAAAGAAACCGTCTGTTACGGTGAAGGATGATAAAGGAGAAAAGGTCAGCTCAGAAAATTATACCGTTTCTTATGCAAAAGGGTGTAAGAATGTCGGAACTTATGCTGCGACAGTAAAATTCAAAGGAAATTACAGTGGAACAGTCAGGAAAACCTTTACTATCAAGCCGAAATCAACCAGTATATCCAAGCTGACAGCAGGCAGGAAGAAGTTTACCGTTAAGTGGAAGAAGCAGGCAGCACAGACAACAGGCTATCAGATTCAGTACAGTACTTCTTCAAAGTTTAAGAATGCAAAAACTGTAACGGTATCAAAGAATAAGACAACAGGCAAGACCGTTTCAAAGTTAAAGGCGAAGAAGAAATATTATGTAAGAGTCCGTACATACAAGACAGTTAAGACAGGCGGAAAATCAACAAAAATATATTCTTCATGGAGCAAAGCGAAGACTGTGAAAGCAAAATAACAGCGATGCCAGTTTAAGAAAGGCATTGACTACACAGAGAAATAAAGAAAGGAAGGAAATTTATGTGAGAAAATCAAACTTAAAAACAAGGCTGATGGCGATATTGTTGACGCTGTGTATGGCATTGACATTTATGCCGACAACTTCTTTTGCGGAAAGGACAAATGAAATCACAACTGTTGATATCGGAAATGTCTGGAAGAATCTTGATGCAACAAAGCCTGTGGCATTTACGGCAGAAGTCAATCCGAATAATAGTGAATGTACCGGGAAAATGGAAATTGCGGAGGAACAGTGGATACCTGATGATGATGCAGTGAATGCCTCTGCAATTAAAAGCACAGACGTGAATGCCCCAACTCCACAGGCAGGGGTATGTTATTGGTATAGTGTGACACTGACGGCATCGGAGAACTATATATTTTCGGATTCATTTCGAAATGAGAATGATGGATTGGGAAGCGTTCATGCGATTTATGATGGAACGGAATTTGCTTTCAATGGCACTGACTATATGCAGAAGATAACAGTTAGTGATGATAAAAAGACGCTCACAATAAGCACTTTGTTTGGCGTTGTGGCTGGTGGTGACAGCTCGGAGGATGATTATGTAATTAACGAACTTGTAATCGTTGGTTCAACGGTATCCTATAAAGTTGGCGAAACCCCAAAGGCAACCGCTGTACAGGGAAATGCTTCGAATTATACTTTCTATGAAAAGTGGGAGGAGATGCAGCAGACGGAAAACGGGATGGAGCCAGTGGCGTTTTGGTATTCGGATACTGAGGAGATGAGCAAGGTTTCCGACGATAAGAAAATTACTGTTTTTGAGGAGGGCAAAACATATTTATATAGCGTTGTCGCACGGACAAATGATAATTACACCTTTGCCTCCAGCGATAATCTTCAGGTAACCCTTGATGGGGTTAAAATCAGTTATGTGTATGTTAGTGAGTGGGGAACGTTCGTTGAGATTACAGGTCAATTCATAACACCAAAAATGCCAATTAAAAAGGCTGATATTGCCGGTGCTACACTTACTTTCAAGGCAGGAGATGCCGTTGTATTCACTGCACAGAAAAGTGGAGATAATGCAGAAAAATTCAATATTGAAAGCGAAAGCTGGTTTCAGAACCCCAAGGCAGGAGGACTCCCCGAAGCGGTGGCGAGTAATATACCAAGCACACAGCCGTATTTCACAAATTTCCAGAACGGCAAGGAATATCAGTATTGTATTGAACTTACCCCTGCTGATGGATATTATTTTGCAGAGGATGTTACCGTAACATTGAATGGAAGAACGACAGGATTTACTGCTGATGTTTATTATGTTAATAATGATTTTAATGGAGTCACGATTACTTCTACAGAATTGTTAAAGCCACAGGGCAGCGAAAAACTGAATGCATCTAATGTCAGCTTGTCTGCTACTTCCTACACTTATAATGGGAAAGTAAAGAAACCGTCTGTTACGGTAAAGGATGATAAAGGGAAAAAGGTCAGCTCGGCATATTATACCGTTTCTTATGCAAAAGGGTGTAAAAATGTCGGAACTTATGCTGTAACAGTAAAATTCAAAGGAAATTACAGTGGAACAGTCAGGAAAACCTTTACTATCAAGCCGAAATCAACCAGTATATCCAAGCTGACAGCAGGCAGGAAGAAGTTTACGGTTAAGTGGAAGAAACAGAAAACACAAACAACAGGCTATCAGATTCAGTATAGTACTTCTTCAAAGTTTAAGAATGCAAAAACTGTAACGGTATCAAAGAATAAGACAACGGGCAAGACTGTTTCAAAGTTAAAGGCGAAGAAGAAATATTATGTAAGAGTCCGTACATACAAGACAGTTAAGGCAGGCGGAAAATCAACAAAAATATATTCTTCATGGAGTAAAGCGAAGACTGTGAAAGTGAAGTGATATAGAATTTATGTTTATCGGAAAAAAGTAAATCTTGTTACATATAAAAAGAAAAAGATACCAATGTACTTATGCCGCAACTCTTAAAGGGGTTGCGGTTTTTGCGTTCGACATTATTTTTCATATTTCCCATTATTAAACTCGGAAAATATATAAAAAGACAAAAAGGCGTATCCAGATATATATGGATGCGTTTTTTTAATGCCAAAGTAAAAAGGAACATCTTTGTCCATAGGGAACGTTCTCCACCCCTCAATCTGGATTTTCAGAAAAATTCAGATTGGAGGTAACGGATTATGGCGTACAACAAAGCCAGAGAAGAAAGAAAATGGCGTATATGGAAAGAAGCCGAGGAAAAGCAGCTTAGGAGTTTGGGTGTCAGCGAGGACGATATTGAAAAGCTCCATGTCCATGATTGGGAGATATTCAATTCCGACAGACGGTACTATGAGAAATTGCAGGATGCAGGTACATATCTGGAGGAAGTTGCAGAGGACACGGCACAGCCCGAAGTAAAACCGGTTGAGCAATTTTTGGACAGCATTGAAAATGCAGTGCTGTATCAAGAGCTTCATCAGTTGGACAAGCCCACGCTCCAAGCATTGCTGATGAGGACGCAGGGCTTTTCAATCACTGAAATATCAGTGGAATTAAGTTTAAACAAGGAAGTCATTTACAAGCGTTTGAACAGGTTTAAGAAAAAAATTAAAAAACTTTTGGGATAGTGTCCAAAATCGCACTCTCCCATCGGCTACTGGGTGAGAGGGCA
>JAETQR010000078.1 GCA_021770615.1 Lachnospiraceae bacterium
TTTTGAATTATCCCTCATGACAAGGGTTCCAGGGGTTTGGGGGTGGAAGACCCCCAAGGGTTTCTGGATAAATTAATTTGCTTGAAACTAGATCAAATAGTGTGACGTTCTACATCTATAAATCCGACAGTGAAATTCGGTCGTATGCGCCATTTTTCTTATCTTCCGGGTGTGGTTCCAGTCCGATAATCGTAATGTCTTTCTGGTCTGGTCCATAAACCCAGTACATTCTCATTGCGCCACTGGTTTTGTTTTCCAGATAAGACTGCCACACTTTCATTCCATAACGTCTGGACAATGGCTCTATTTCATGGGTTTGAAGACTTGGATACCCTGGATCTGCCGATAGCAGCTTTAAAGCCTTTCCCCATTTTTTATACAACTGTTCTTCCTTCTTTTTTATATTCCCAGAACGATATTTCTCCTGCAGATCTAGCCAAAGTTCCTGCATTTCAGGAATTCCCATTCGTATATTAAAGTTCATTCTTTGTTCCTTTTAAAAATCTGACAGGTCAATAGCCGGAGAAACATCTCCTCTTTTAAAGTTACTTACTGCACGATCCATATCTGCCAGGGTTCTGGCTGAAATGCTCTCTGGCACTGCCAGTTCCCGAGGTTCCAGAATAATGCAGCCATTTCCATATTCTTTTACATTATAATACTGATAAGCAGCTCCTCTGAGGGTAATCCTTTTTTTATTGTCCAGATGAGCAACATAATCTTTCATTGCTTCCATTATCAACACCTCCTACGCAAATATTTAAGTGGGAACTCCCACCTCTTGCTATTATAATACGCTTTTCTATATTTTCTGTCAATCCAAATTTACTTATTCCTATACGCTTAAAAATATCCATACGCTGGCAGGTGGCAGACGGCAGATAAGGTATCTATAAAACTCTGTACCTTCTTAATTTGTCTGCCACCATCCGTTTTTTAATCAGTTATTCCTGTTTACTCTTCATTCAGTCTCTTACATCACACATTATCCACCCGAATGTTTCCTGTTTCTTTAGCACTATCATAATCTTCAATGCTTTCAGCTGACTCATTCGCTGTTCCCTGCGTTAATCCATTAAGAATCTTTTCACCTTTTTCTTTATGGGCTGTTTTCATTGAATAAAGCTTTTTTGCTCCAGCTATTAATCCAACACCTGTTAGAGTTGCTACAGTAGCAGCCAAAGCACCTTTTTTCATACCACTTTCTTTATAAAATTCTGCCACAGTTTTCACTCCCTTTTTCATGTCACCGTCTCCAATACTTTTTAGACTATGCGTCATATCCGATGCGGCATTGCATGAATCAGACAATAATTCTGTTATTTTTTTACTAAGATCACTCATTTGCATCCCCCTTTACATTCTCAATGTTTTTCAATAAATATTCCAGGCTTTTTATCTTTGTTTCTTCATCAACTATTTCCTGTTCAAGCTGGGCAATAGCTTTCTTCTTATTTTGTATATTTGCCTTAACCGTTACAAGATTCTCTTTCAATATCTTTTTTATTTCCTCCGAATCAACAGTGGAATTCTTTATTGCTTCACCTTTTTCAATATTCTTAGCTACAAAAGTTCCTAACAACAATGTCGAGGCAGCAACAATTCCTCCTATCGGATTAGCCAATGCAGCAGCATATTTAGGCGTATTCCTTGTGAATTCTCTCAACATTGCATCAGTGATAACACTCCCCTTCTTCCGCGAATCCATATTAGCCTTTAATTTCCCTGAGCGAATCCATCTTCTAACAGTTTCTTCAGACGTATTCATCATTTTGGCAACTTCTTTTACTGTGTACGTGTCCAAAGAATCTCACCTCCTAAAATAAAGTATACATTTTAATACTACATTTGTCAATTTTTATAGCATTAAAATGTAGCATTAAATCTGATGATCTATACCATTGATAAACGATTCTGCTTGGATTATTCTTTAATATTAATCACACTTTTAACCGAATACAGTTTTCCTGCTTCTCATTTATCCAATACTCCAATTCATTCTTCATCCGGCTTCTTACATCACGCATTGTCCGCCCGGATATTCCCTGTTCCTTTGCTTTTTCATCTAATTCTCGAATTGAAATTTCTTCTTTATTGGCAAGCAGTTCCTGAATCAGCTTTGCTCCCCGTTCCAGCTTTGTTTCGGTTGCTTTTCCTTCTTTTCCATCTAACAATTCATCTGCCGAAATTTCATAAGCTCCTACCCATCGGAAACCATCTTCATCGCCCAGTTTGAAAGCCATTGTCTCTCCTGGCGGTGCAAGAGAACTTTTTTCATGAATCAACACTCTCGTTGTCGGATCTTTTCTCACTTTTCCAATAAAAATCAAGCTTCTTACTGCTGCCATGATGTCAATAGAGCCAAGCCCCCGGTAAGTACTCTGTGTCCCAGAAGATTTGTTTAAGTGACCAATCAGCACGATAGCACAACTGGTTTTCTCCGCAATCATTCCCAGTTTGCGAAATACCGGACGAACTTCATTTGCCCGGTTCATGTCTACATCCGCTCCGATAAATGCCTGTACCGGATCAATGATTACAAGTCGCACATGATTCTGTCTGACCGCTTTTTCAATCCGATCATCGGATAAGGTCAATGCTTCTCCCGAATCATCAATTACCATAACCCGGCTCAGATCTGCTCCTGCTTCTAGCAGTCTTGGCTTAATAGTATCGCCCATGCCATCCTCTGCTGTCTGGTAAATCACATTGAATGGTTCAATATCTTCCATGTTTGGAAACAGCTTACGATTCGTACAGGCAGCTGTCAGCATCATTGCAAAATAGGTTTTTCCCTCTCCTGGATTACCCTGAATAATCGTCAGCTTTCCAAATGGAATATACGGGAACCACAGCCATTCCACACTGGTCTGCTCAATATCTTTATAACATAACATCGGCACCAGTGCTTCTTTCTCCTGCATTTTCATTGTAACAGTTTCCTGTATCACTTTCTTTCTGTCAGAATTTTCGTCACAGAGAATCTCATTCCAGTCTTTTCTAGCAGGTTTCAGCCGGGTCACACGATATCCATCCGAAATTTCTCCTGCTAATTTTTCACAAGCTTCATTTCCTGCGTGATCATTATCCAGACACAGGAAAACCGAAGTGATCTGAGGGCATTCAGAAAGAAAAGTCATCAGTGCCACACTGGAGACTCCGCCCAGGCTCAAGTAGCTACGTTTCTTCCAGTCTTTTGGAAATAATTGGATAAATGAAAGCAGATCAATGGCTGCTTCAAATACAAACAGTTGATTATCCGCTCCTCTGTGACAGAATCCGTAAGATTTATCAGAACCGGCTACATCTCCCCGATATTTTATCTCGCCGGTTCCCCTGCTGTGTGCATATCTCGGAATACCGTCTACATCTCTGCCGACAAATACAACGTTATGGTGTTTCCTTTCTTCGTAAATATTCCCACCGGCAATCCATTCCTCCACCAGATTTTTCTCAAGCCTCCTGATTTCTGTCAGATATTTTATGACTGTCTCATTCGTTTCATTTTTCTCTGGCAACCGAAAATCAGGAGACGGGGCGGGGCAGGACTTCTGCCTGCCTTCGCCTTCTTCACCAATCAGCCTCTTTACTGCTTCCGGAAATGTGGCATGATAAAATTCCATTACAAAGTCCACCGGATAGCCGCCCTTACTCTGACTATGACGATACCAGCGATTTCCAGATATCGTTACACTGTCATGCTTTTTCCAACGATATTCCCTTCCGCTTTTTATCAACTGTTCTCCCTGTGCGTTCAGAAAAGAAACAAGATCTGTCTGATTTGCTCTTGCGATCTGTTCTTCTGTATACTGCATCTTCATCATCCTGTCCTGTAATAGATTTTTATAAACTTATCTCATTACTTCGTTTTTTCTTCATTTTCCGATTTTTCGCTTTTTCTTCCTCAATCAGTTTCTGGTTTTCCGCCAGTCTGCCATGAATAGAAGACTTCTGTTTCGATTCCTGCTCCGGCAGTTCTCTTTTTTCTTCTGAAAGCCCGGAAGTATCTGTTTCTGGCATTTCTCGATCTCGTCTGGCAATATCAGCACATCTCTGTACCTTTTTCACAAAGGCAAGCTCATCCTGATAGGGCTGATTATCATCTTTTAATTCTTCAATCATTATACGGAGATCTTCTTTTTCTTTCTTCCATTTGGATTCAGGCAGCCGTCCCTCTTTATCTCGGTATGGTTTTAGCTCACGCTCACATTTGCGATAATAATTGATCGCTTTTTTATGCTCCGCATAAAACTTTTCCCGTCTTTCCTGGAAGAAAAAATGGTTGTATTCATCGATCAACGGTTGATTCTGCTTCAATACCTGCATCTTCTTTTCCAAATCTTCCAATTTTTTCAGTTGCTCTCTCTTTTCACTGATTTCAGCTTTGCTGGCAGAAATAATTCCATTCAGTTCCTGAATTCGTGTTTGTAAATCGTCCATTGTCTCAATGCTGTGTACCTGAAGATAATTGATAGATTTTGCAAACTTCTGTAGGTTTGAAATTTTCTTTCCCCTTCGTTCCATCTCCGCATAAAAATTTGAAAGTTTCGGGCTATTCTGCGTCTTTTTATCATAATAATCTTGCAGACTTTCCAAAAGTGTCGGGTTCTGCTGCCTTCGATCCAGTTCCATTTTCATTTCTTCATAGGCTGTTTTCATCCACTGGATAGATTCCTTTAAGGAAATGAACATCTGATTGAATTGTCGGATCGCCCAATTCAACTCTCCAATGATTGTCTTGATTCCCTTTTTCTCCATTGCCCTGACTTCGTACCCTTCATGAATTGTCGGGATCAGATCAATTCCCTGTTCTTTATAGGAACGATGATCGATTCTTGCTGCCATATGACACTCCCGGAATTTATCATTCACTTTCTCGGTCCATGCCTTTCTCCATTCCTTCAAAAGTTCAGGCTCGTTCCAACCGGTAGTAGAAACAGCATTGAAAACATACCTCCCGTTGGCATCTTTTATCCTGTTTCCTTCTTCGTCTAAAACATATTCCCGTTTCTGCTTGTTCCCCCAGATTCCTTCTTCTGTAAAAGGACGAATTGGGGCAAGCACATGAAAATGTGGATTGTCCGGTTCATCTCCATCCTTTGACTTTCCCTCATGAACTGCCAGATCCACAATCATGCCACGTGCCACAAATTGCTCCTGACAAAATTCTCTCGCCAGTTGAATATTCTCCTCTAACGTCAGCTCATTCTGCAATGCAATGTCAAAAGAATAGGCAAGCTGTGCTCGCTTGCCCTTTTCTGCTCTCTCTACCTCATTCCATAATGTTTCCCTGTCTGATAATCGTTCCGGCACATAATCCGGTTTGAGAATTTCTGTAAACATCACACCGGATTTCTTCGTGTAATCATGGACTTGTCCATAATAATCGTTATACAATTTTTGCCCGGAAATATACGCAGCGGAATTCACCACTGTCTGCCCTTTTCCTCTGGATACCTGCTTTACAGAAAAATGATAAAGTGCCATCAGCTATCATCTCCCTTCTCAATTTTCTTTACTTCTTCAGCAATCTGCTGTCGTTCCTTTCTTCCTGCCTCCAGATATCTCTCCCGGACTGTATCTCTGTTGTATTTAAGAACTTTCATTTCATTCATTACTTTCTGGAAATCCTCCTGCTCAAGATCCTTGGACGTCGGAAACGCTTTTTCAAACTCAGCACCTTTAACAATCAATCGGTGTGATCGTTCTTTCCTCTCGATCAGCTTTTTTCTCTGTTCCAGAATGTTCTTATTGTGCATTGCCTGTTCAAGTTCCTTTTTACTTTTTTCCATGTTGGCTTTCAATTCTTCCAGTGACATGGATTTATATTTTAAATTCTTGACTCTGGTCATTGTCTGTCTCTCCTTCTTATTTTTCACAAACAAAAAGAACCAGCTTTCTCTCATAAATGCTGATTCCCTGATATAAATGAGATAGGCACCTGTGCCGCAAGAGGAAGTTATCCCCTTGTCCGAAATCTGTGATTTCGCTACATTTCCGGATTAAGATTTCTCAAATCCGGGAACAGCACCGCAGGTCGCACGATACAGGCAGATGTAATTGCCTGTATAGAAGTGCGCTCTTAGCTTTGCTAAGAGAATTATGCCGTATCCGGCGTGTTATTCACTATCTGTAAATTCCATCATCTCATCAATAGTACAGTTCAATTTTTTACAGATCTTCTCAACCGTCTCCATGGATACATACCGATTTTTTCCCATCCGGGCAAGAATGTTTCCGCTGATTCCGGTGAGATACTGCATCTCTACTCGCTTCATATTTTTATCAATGAGCATTTTCCATAATCTGTTATAACTCACACCCATAATCCACGCCTCCAACCACTTATTCCAGATTAGTCAAATGGGATCTCACCTTCTGATGCTTCCATGAATCCGTCCTTATCCGTTTTCGGTGTATCAGTTGAATTTTCACCACCGCTGCTGTCCTTATTCTGAGCAAATTCGTGTTCTTCCACGATTACATCCGTGGTATAAACCATCTTTCCATCCTTATCCTTATAATTACCAGTACCGATACGACCACCGATCACAATCCGCATTCCCTTATGAAGATATTTCTGTGCAAACTCTGCACTCTTTCCAAATGTTACACAGGAAATAAAATCCGCTTCCTGTTCCCCATCACGTTTATATCTTCTGTTCACTGCCAGCGTGTATCTTGCTACTGCCATATCATTATCTTTCCCGGCATATTTAATCTCCGGATTTTTTGTCAGTCTCCCCATTAAAATAACTTTATTCATAGTCATTACCATCCTTTCCGGGCATTTCGCCCTGTTAATATTATTATCAGTTACTTTTGCGCCAGCGGTCTTACGTGCGTTTCCCTGTTACCTGCAGCCGTCTCAGACTGCCTCTGCCTGCATATGCAGGTCACTGACCATAAGGCTCCGGTCAGCCGCCCATCATCGGGAGTGTCATTATGATCTCGCTCACTTTCAGAAAAGAAAGGTCATGGCAAGACTCCTGGTAGGCTTCCAGGGTGCACTTATCAATTGTCAAGGTTCAACAAAGGAACATTTCCAAAACGTCCTCTAATTACTAAAGTCAAATGACCTGGCATGATGCAAAAAATTCGTGATATTTTTTTGCATTTTTATTACCTTGTCTTTTGTTTTCGTTAGTTCCTTCATATACTCTGTACTGAGGCATATAAAAACGGACATAATTTTGAAAAATAATTGTTCCTCTACCTATAAAGCTTTAAAAACGGTATTTACCAACCCTCTTTTGCAAATTTTTTATGTATAAACGAAATATTTCTTTTCTAATTTCCTGTTCCATACAACGCGAGGGCAGATATTTTCTTAGAAAAATCATTTTTCCACTAATCACACGTGGCAGAGGGTATAAAGTCAGATGATTTTGAAAAAAAGCAAAAAAAATAGGCACTAACCATTTACGGTTAATGCCCTTTGGGGTAATCATTATTTATCTGTTTTTATCTGATTGTGAAAGAACACTTGCAGCTAAACTCTTTGTTGTTCCAGAATACTTATTACTGTTCATTACCATAGATGCCTTTGTTTCCATAGCTTTACCAGTAATTTTTCCGGTGTTTCTCTGTGACAATACACTTGCAGCTAATGACTTCTGAATTTGAGAGCTATTATTTGATCTCATAATTTTTGAAGCCTGTGTTGATAATTTCTGTCCACTTGATTTTGTATTCATGTTTTGTCTCTCTTTCTTTTTAAGAGAGAATGTGATCATCAAACATTCTCGAACATATTGTTACTTATAATTTATTTATCATTCTTTTCTTTGGCTTCTTTACGTGGAAAGCAAAATACCTTTTTGCCAACCTGCTTAGCATATAAACGATTTCCATTTCTTAATGTAATATATGCTGTAAAAACCATGTCAGTCTGGTCACATTTTACCATGCAATCTGCCTCCTTTCCAAAAGATTTTTCTCAGACGAATCCGAGAAAGTATGGAAATTAGCAGAAACAAATACTAAAATATATTTGAAAGATATGGTTTTAGTAGATGATCTTTTGTCTCTGCTATTTCCGCCAGAGTTCGTTTGAGGCCCTAATCTCAAATGAACTCTTTTTTTGGAATCAGAAAAGTTGCAAGCCTTATACCATAGTGACTGCTTCATTCAAATCAAACAGCATTAAATTCATTTCTGGAACTAATACGCCATTTACTCGATACGACAACTGACTCAAATCCCAATCACAAATTCTTGCAATCGTGTTAATCAAATCTTTTGCATTCCATCGAACCGACAAAACACCATTTGATTTTTCCTTATAAAACTGTACTGACTTGTCATCATGTTCATCACATGCTTGAACCGCAATCTGTTTATCAGATTCGCTTATCAGAAGTTTTACATATGTTGGGTATTTCATCTTCATGATTACAGATTTGTTGAATGTAATACCATTACTTGTAATCGAAATATATGGTACACCCTCGCTAAAGTCAAATGTCTTAAAATTTGATAAATCAATCACTCTGCTCGCCTCCTTTCTGTTTTCCATATAATTATAACATATTCATCCATTCTGTTCAATCCTATTTATCTTTTTGTTTTCTTTTCGTCTTCTTTTTGTTTTTTATTCATCTCCTGTTCTTCCATTATTTTATTATTTATTCACTTATTATTTTGTGCATTTGCATCAAAACTCATGTAAATACTTTTCGTTTTAAATAATTTAACCGAAAACAGATACAATTTTTATAGTAGTCAAAACAAAAAGCACTAACCATTTACGGTTAATGCCTTTTGGGGTAATTATTATTTTCTATTTTTCTTCTGTAAGCTTCTGATACATTTTCATCAATTTTGCCACACAATCCGCTTCCGATATTTTAGTACTGAAACCATACGCATCCATCACAGCTCTGTTGTTTGCGTTATGTGCTTTAAGTAATTCCGGTGGCATAGTCAACGGGTCATAAAGATCTGCAAGACTGCTGTTTGGATAAAGTGCTCTGGCATCTAAGATTGCCTGTGCAGTTTTCTTTATCTTTTCTTTTTGTTCATCCGTAGATGACGGCCATGGGAAATTGTTGTAAACATGATTTACCGTATAACTATAATCACTTTTTAATCTTCCGCAAATTGCTCTCATCCATGCCATATGAATATTTGATTCAAGCACACCAAAATGATATAACGTCCCTTCAGTCATAATTCTTACTTTATCGCTGCACAGTACAGTTTCATCCATATAGCCCATTGGAATATATCTTCTACGTTCTGATGACACTTGCGGTATAACTATGTAATTTCCTTTTGGAAAATTAGATACATGAAATCTCGTTGGATTATCTGCAATCTTTCGTGTTCCTGCACTTGTGCTGTTAAGTCTATACTCTCTAACTGCCTCAACTCGCTTCATACATTCCGGCATTTTTCTTAGTTCACTCGGTACACAATTTCCTAGGTATAAACAATATCTAGGTTTCTGATTAATAAACTCTCTCGCTCCATACCACGGATGAAAATAATTAGTTGCTTTCGGTTCTTTTTTTACAAAATTCACCATCTCATCTTTCTCAAATAAGTAATACCCTCCATCTATCGGTTTATTTCCAATTCCAATTTCTGGTACATCACAGATAGGATGTTTTCTACTGGCAACAAAAACATTATCTGCATCAATCAAATAAGCCTGAATTCCCTAAAATAAGTGGTTCTACTTTGAATAGTGGTTCTACTCCCACACCTAAAAAGCTTTAAATATCACATTTTTTTACCAATAAGTTGAAATCATTGGCATTTTATTA
>JAETQR010000079.1 GCA_021770615.1 Lachnospiraceae bacterium
CGCTTTGAACGCTCGGACTGTGGCGGTAAGGGAGTATCATTATATATTCTGCGCTGTCGTCGCCCGCAAGCTGCTAAACTTGCTCCCCGGCGCGGTGTTGGTCGCTCGGCTGTCCCAGCAGGGGAAAGAAAAACCCGCCGGGATAGTGTCATGGCGCACCCGTCGTATGGCTCGGCGCAAAAGGGACGTATCCGATCTGCCCTATGCTGCGCCGCCGTTATCTTGCGCCGCTTTCTTTGTCAAGGTGCTGGAAAGGTTCTGCCGGGACGGGCAGCGGAAAGGGGTTCGCCGCCTGTCCTAAATCAGCTTAAACCTCAAATGAAAGGACAGCCCGCATGAGCCGTGACCGTAAACGGTCGCGTATGTCCTCGTCTATGCCCCAATAGGTATTGCCGCGCTCGTCGCGGAATTTTCGCATAGACAGGGACGCTATGTAGCTTTCGTAGTGCTTGACGACAATCGCCATAGCTTCCGGGTCGCCCTTTGTTGCGGCTATGATTACCGGGTAAGGCAGTAAGCCGCTTTCAGCGTTTTCATTGTTGCTACCCTTTGTAATCATAGGCGTGTTCCTCCAAATAGCGTTTTAACAGCTTCATAGAGCTTGTCCGGCGGGTCTGTACTGTTGTCCTCGGAATGTTGCAGTATGTCGCAATTTCCCGTTCGCTCATATCAAAGAAATAATACAGCAGTACCGTTTCCCGTTTTTCGTCCGGCAAACTGTGCAGGGCTTCGGCAAGTAGCTTTGCAGTAATTTCCTTGCCGCCGATAACGAAAGACTGTTCCGCTTCATCATCTGCAAAATACTCGTCGCAGACGAAAAGCCTGTTTTCTTCCTCCGGCGACAGATCGGAAAAAGTAATTTCGCGTAATTGCCGCTGCTTTGTGTCCCTGTGGGCGTTCATAGCTTCATTCTTCAACGCCCGCTTGCAAAAGCCATTAAAAGCACAACGGATTTGCCATTGGGTACGATTAGGTTCGTTCATGTTCTCACCTCCTTTCGCAGCCGCGAAAGCGGGTGATTTTTTCTGATGTCCCCTTTCGTAAACCCTCAAACCATAAAAATTAAAATTGGACGTTGATTTCGGGGAATTTCTCAAAAAAAGTTTTGAGAAAATACAAAATGCGCCCGTCTGTAAAATGCAGACGAGCGTAAAGGAATTGTAAGCAGTATTCAGTTGATTAGACAGTTCATATTCATGGGTAGAATTTCCCCCGGCGGTGGACGGGCTTTTTTTGATATGTCAATGACCGTCGGATTTTGTCGATACAGTATGTGCTTCATGGCGGCTACCTCCTTTAGCCGCCGCTTTTAACAGTGAAACCGCGTCATTCCTTGAGAAGATAAAAAGAAACGGCGGCTTTGATCTCTCAAAAGCCGCCGTGTATGAATAGGCGTGTGAAAATACCTCTGCTGTACGACGGCTTTTTTTCTTTTGCCGTCGTGCGGCAGATCACTTTATCATTCAGTTTTCTATAAGCTGTTCTTACAAATCCGTGTTAAGAAGTTCAATTACAATGACTTCCGGGCGGTTATTAAAACGGATAGGAATAATGCTGTTACCCAATCCCCGGCTAACAATCATATTTGTACTGCCGTTTGTAAACAGCCCTGCGTCATACTTTGGAAATATCCCTTGATCGGGGGCAATCAGCCCGCCGATAAATGGCAGACGGAATTGACCGCCGTGTGCGTGTCCGCTTAGAACCAAATCAATATTGCAATGTGCATAGCTCTCAAATAGTTCTGGCCGGTGTGAAAGTAAAATAGTGTAGCTGCTTTCATCATCAACAAGGCTATTCAGCTTTGTGCTAACCATAGCCGGGGCTTCCCCGAACATATCACCTTTCAATGTGAAATTAGGGTCAGAAAGCCCGATAAGCGTTATCGTTTCTTTTTCATGTTTTAATTGTATTGCTTCATCTTCAAGCACGATTACGCCAATCGCTTCAAGCCCCGTTTTGAGTTCGTCATACTGTGACAGGCTTGCTTCGTGGTTCCCTGTCACATAGTAGACAGGCGCAATATTAACCGCCACTTTTGCGAAATCAAAAGCCACGTCAATATCTGTATGTCCTGCGTCCACGAAATCCCCGGTTATTACAATAATGTCCGGCTTGCTTTCTGATAGCAATTCCAGCAGCTTTTTATTGCCTTTCCCAAATTCTGCGTTGTGTAAATCTGATACCTGTGCTATCCGAAACCCGGAAAATACGGCGGGAATACGGCTGCTTGAAATTTTTATGTTATTCACTGTCAACGCCGTATTTCCCCATATCGTCCAAATGAGTAGGGCAAAAATTATAGCACTTAGCATACAGAATATTATCTTTGTTTTTTTAGTGAGCCTTTTTCTCATTTCCCCGTACCATTTATTGTTGAGGGATTGCACCCCTTAATCAAAACATGAAATCGTTAATAATACTTATGGCGACAATGCCAATGCCAAACAAGATAAGCAAAATTCCCGGTATACGCAAATACCATTTGTAATGATCGGGCATTTCCTTTTTCTTCATCAGCCACCAAAACGGCTTATATAAGATAAACATAAGCAAACCACCAATAATGCAGATAACAGCAAAAATAATTCCAAAATTAAAACTCATATTTACTCCTTTCAATCAGTTTGTCACTATTCTGTAATAGGTTCTTGCGGTGCTGAAATACATTGCTATATAGATAAAAACAAACAACAAAGATATTGAAATAGCGCAGAGCAAAAGTACCAAAATATTTGTCAGCCCCAGCGTGGAAAGCAGCATAGCAACTGCATAAAGTGAAACAGCCAAATGGATAACCGCCATAAACAGCGGGAAGAAAAACATAGTCCGAATTTCTTTGTGGACTATTGCCGATATTTCGTTTCGGTCAAGCCCTACTTTCTGCATGACTTCAAAATTGTATCGGTCACTATATCCCTCCGTAATCTGCTTGTAATAAATAACCAAGGTCAGAAAAACCATAAATAGCAAGCTAAGTAGTAGTCCAATAAACAGAAATCCCCCATAGGTATAATTATCACTCTGCCTTTCGCTTTCTGCATTTTCATATTTTGCCCCGGCATAATTTGAAACTACTTGATTTTGTAAAACAGCATTAAAATCAGTTCCCTTTGTATCTGCCACGTCAAACATCATGCTATATGTTTGCTTGAATTTATTTTCAGCGGGCGACAGCTCGGCAAGAATATTATCTATGTCTTTCTGTGTCGGGCAAATAAAGAAATATCTCGTTTCAGAGGACAAAATACTTTTATTTTGTATAGCAAATTCCGATAACTCATTTTTTACCCGGTATTTCAAACTATCAAAATTCACTTCTGAAACACCTAAATCTCTTGAAGAAGAAAATACTAAAACCTCATCAGTTTCAAGCGGTTCTGCACTTTCTGCTATGCGGCTATAATCTTCCCATGTTATCAGATAAACACCACAAGTAATATCCGGCGGGTATATATCCGGCTGATAAACAGAAACGGTATTGTCTTTGTAAACACCACTGATATAGGTAACTTTGTAATCAGCTTCCCGGCTTATCGTCACATCATATTGCTCTGCTGTTTGATGAACAAGCTGCGGCAAAGTTGGCTGTCCGTCAGCTATGTCAGAAACAGAGATTTTTGTTTCCATTGGGAAACGGAAAGAGAGCATTTCCTTTTGTCCGACATATAACGCCAGTGTTGTTGTGGCAATAACCATAACAACCGTACTTAAAATACAGATATTTGATAGTCCCTTTGCGTTCTGTTTCAATCGGTAAATAAGACCGGAAACGGAAATAAAGTTCTGTGGTTTATAATAGTAGCGGTCATTCTTTTTTAGAGCTTGCAAAAGAACGACAGAGCAGGACGAGAAGAAAAACAATGTTCCAAACAAAATTAACAATGCAATAGGAAACACCCGCCCAATTATGTCAATAGGTGAGGGGGTAGTGAAAATCAGTGTATATGCACCCCCAATACATATAATTCCTAAAAAGGCTTTTACCCATACAAAAGAATGGTAATTGTCCCCTTTATGAGCAGCATACAACAGTTCAACAGGCTTCGCTTTCATAACAGAAAACAAGTTGTAAAACAAGATGAAAACACCGATCACTATAAAACAAATACCTGTCTGCATAAGTGCTTCCGTTAAAAACTGGAATGTAAGCCCGCTATCTAAGTGCAGCAATTTCAGCAAAACAAGGAAAAAGAGTTTCCCCAAAACGATACCCAAAACGATACCCGCCACAAGTCCGGTGGTTGTAAGCAACAGGCTTTCAAGCATAAGCACTTTTGCGATATGCTTTTTTTCTAAACCGAAAATTGTATATAACCCCAGTTCTTTTTTTCGCTGCCGTATGAGCAGTCCGTTTGTGTATAAGAGGAATACTCCCGCAAACATTCCTGTCATAACAACACCCACTTTAAGAAACTGAACAAATATATAGCTTCCGGGTAGTGTAGCAATGATCGTCTGGTTTTGGATTGAAGCCATAACATAGAAAATCATTACAGACAGAATATTTGTCAAAAAAAACGGGTAATACACGGGCTTGTTTTTTTTAATATTAGAAACTGCAAGCCGGATATAAAAGTTACGCATATAATTCCTCCTTTTGTAAAAGGATTTTCAGATTGTCAGAAATCTTTTCCCCAAAGGCTTCATTATCCATATTTCCACGATACAGTTGATTAAAAAGCTGTCCGTCACGGATAAATAAGACACGCCCTGCATGACAGGCAGTTTTAACACTATGTGTTACTACAAGGATTGTCTGCCCTGTTTTGTGTATATCCGTAAACATCTTCATAACCTGTGCGGAAGAACGGGAGTCCAACGCCCCGGTAGGTTCGTCCGCAAGTACAAGTTTTGGAGCAGTAATCAATGCACGGGCAATGGCTGCTCTCTGTTTTTGACCACCCGATACTTCGTATGGGTACTTTTCCAAAATATCAGAAATTTTAAGTTGCGCCGCCAATGGTTCTATCTGTTTTTCCATTTGTTTCTTTGGAGTATTGGAAAGCACAAGGGGCAGATAGATATTATCCCGCAGGGAAAAATTATCTAACAAGTTGAAATCTTGAAAGACAAATCCCAAGTTTTCACGCCGGAACCGTGAGATATTGCTATCACCGATTTGCGTAATATCTTTTCCCGCAAGCAGGATTTTTCCCTCGGTAGGACGGTCTAAGGCAGCCAATAGATTGAGCAGCGTTGTCTTGCCGGAGCCGCTTTCGCCCATGACAGCTATAAACTCCCCTTGATCTACACTAAATGAAATGTTTTTTAATGCTTCTACTTGATTGCTTCCAAATCGGCTGTTGTAAATTTTGCGCAGATGTTCAACCGATAGTAAGATCGTCTTTTGATTATCCATATATATCTCCTTTCTGTGTGTGTACCCTACACGCGAATATTATAAAAAAAGCGGGAAGTGTCTGCCATAGGTTAAGGTGACATTTCCCGCTTTAACCTTACATGGTTTGTAAGGTTGCTAATCTGCAACAGAAAACTCGTCCACTGGAAGATTGACTGTCACTGTTGTTCCAATGTTTAGTTGTGACGAAACAGAAAGCGTATATCCTAACAAGAGAGAAACTTTTTTGCACATATACAGACCGCAGCCCGTAGATTTTTGATGAATACGCCCATTAAATCCTGTATATCCCTTTTCAAACAACCGTGGTAAATCCTCGGCTGTTATACCTATACCTGTATCACTAACACATATTTGCAACGGTGTAGGCTGATAAATTGAAATACAGCCTTGTTCTGTATATTTCGCAGCGTTTGAAACCAACTGCTCTAATATAAACAATAGCCACTTCCTGTCAGTGAGGACTGTACCATTCAGATCATGTAAGTCTATTTTCAGCCGCTTTGAAATCAAGACAACAGAGTGCTTTTTGATTGCTTCCTGTGCCAACGGCAATAACTCCACCCGTTCCAAAAACAAGTCGGAATATTGATTTTCTAACTGCAAATACTTTAATGCCATATCTATATAACACGATATTTGCAGCAACTCCGTTTTCCATTTGGACGGTGTGGTGTCGCCTGTTTGTAACATCAAATCCATAGAATAAACAGGGGTCTTTATTTGGTGCGTCCAGAGCGTATAATAATCATCTCTTTCTGCGTTTGTTTTTCGCTGGTTTGCCCGTTCGTTCTGCCATGTTTGCAAAATCTCTTTGACTATCTGCTGATAGCTTTCTTCCACAAGGGTATCAGCCGCCCCCAAATTAGGCATAGCAGGTAATTTTGCTTGTTTGATATTGTTCAATCGTTCACACTTTTGATAAGTGTTGCGCAAATCCCGAAATGCAAAAGGCAGCACAAGCAGAATAAGCAGAAAAGTCGTGTATAGGATTGGCTCCATACGAACATCATAAAGGAAATACATAAAGACATTACATACAATCAATCCACAAAATACAACCATTACTTTATATTTATCTTTCAGATAGCAAATAAGAAAATACTTTTTATCCAACTTGATAGCCCATTCCTTTCCGGGTAACAATAAAATCATCAAGCCCGATCTTACTCAATTTATTTCTTACTCTCGTCACATTGACCGTAAGTGTATTATCATCAACAAAAGTATTGTCATTCCACAATGCTTGCATAAGTTCATCACGGGACACGCTTTTTCCGCTGTGGGTCATAAGCTCTTTTAGGATAATATAATCATTGCGCGATAATTCCAATACATTTCCCTTGTATTGCAGCTTTGCATTATCCAAATCTAATATGACATCACCGCAAGCAACTACATTCATTGCCCCTTGAAAATCATAAGTGCGCCGTAACAGGGAATTGATTTTTGCAAGCAAGAAATTTAGGTCAAAGGGTTTTACAACAAAATCGTCACCGCCCATATTCATAGCTAAAATCATGTTCAGATTATCGTTAATTGATGAAATAAAGATAATCGGTACTTTTGAAATTTTCCTTATTTCCTCACACCAATGATAGCCGTTGTAATGTGGGAGCTTTATATCTAACAAAACAATTTCCGGCTTAAATCTGATAAACTGCTCTGTTATCTGTTGAAACTCTTTCAAGTATTCGCATTGAAACCCCCAAGCACTTAAAAAATCGCTAATGGATTGTGCTGCGTTCAGATCGTCCTCTATGATTAACACTTTATACTGTGTCATGTGTCTACCCCCTGCTTTCCTTTTTTCTTTTATCTACTGGCTTTTCAGCGTCCTTTGGTATCAGCCACAAGCGGCTGAATTTTGCCACGCCCGGTATACGGTTTTCCTCACATAGCTTTTGCACCCGTCTTTCTGAAATGCCCCATTTCTTCGCCGCTTCCGGGGCAGAAATATACTCTAACATCTTCATTCACCCTTTCTCTAATCTCTATCAGTATAATTATATGCGTCTAGCCGAATAACTTCAAGATACTTTTTGTTAAGTTTGGGAATTATTTTAGCTAACTGGTAGAACAGTGTAGACATATCCAAGAAGAAAGGTGAACAGTAAAATGTAATAGGGTGAATGAATATGGCAAAAAGACCAGTACCACGATATGACTTTAAGGATTTTGGGGAAGCAATCAAGGCAGCCCGGAAAGGGCGCAAGGAGAGCCGGAAAAAAGTATGCGATGAAATGTATATATCCCCTCGCTACCTTGCGAATATTGAGAACAAGGGGCAGCACCCCAGCTTACAGATATTCTTTGAGCTTATGTTGCGCTATAATATCTCGGTAGACCAATTCCTTTTAGAGCAGCCCGCCGGGAAGAATACCCAGCGGCGGCAGCTTGACGCTCTGCTGGACGATATGAGCGATACGGGAATACGGATAGTCACCGCCACGGCGCGGGAGATCGCAGAGGTTGAGGGTGAGGGAGAATAGCCCTTGTCCGGCTAAAATTGAATAGCGGCTAAAGAAGCGTTGTAATCTTTTTTGAGATTGCAGCGTTTTTCTTTTGTGAAAGTCCGTCATTTTCGTTTTTTTCGGTGTTGTAGGTAGTAGGAAGAACTTTCGTAGCAAGCATAGGAAAAGAGTACCCTTTTCCGTATTTCTGCCCGCCCGGTCGGTTAGAAATTGCTTGTTGGGAAGTGTCCCAAACCCTCTATGAAAACGGAAAGGAGCGAAAAACCATGAACGGACGGAAAAGGACGGTACAGGTCAAATTCTATGTGACAGAAGAAGAACGGAAACTGATTGAGGAAAAAATGAAACTTGTCCCCACAAGCAACATGGCGGCATATCTGCGCAAGATTGCTATTGACGGGTATATTATCCAAGTAGACCACACGGACATAAAGGCAATGACAGCAGAGATACAGAAAATCGGTGTCAATGTCAATCAGATCGCACGTCGCGTAAACGCGACGGGAAACGCCTATAAAGAGGATATAGAGGAAATTAAGGGGGTGCTTGCGGAGATATGGCGGTTACAAAGATTAAGCCTGTTAAAAGCACTTTGAGCAAAGCCCTTGACTATATCGAAAACCCGGACAAGACGGACGGAAAAATGCTGGTGTCCTCTTTTGGGTGCAGCTATGAAACGGCAGATATTGAGTTTGGCTATACCCTCTCACAAGCGCGGGATAAGGGAAACAATTTAGCTTTTCACTTGATACAGTCCTTTGCGCCGGGGGAAGTGGACTATGAGAAAGCCCATGAGATCGGGCGGCAGCTTGCCGACGCGGTAACAAAAGGGCAGCATGAATATGTACTCACGACGCACATTGACAAGGGACATATCCATAACCACATTATTTTCTGCGCAGTCAACTTCGTAGATCATCATAAGTACGTTTCCAACAAGCGGACGTATTACGGCATACGGAACATGAGTGACAAGCTATGCCGGGACAACGGGCTTTCCGTGGTCGTCCCCGGCAAGGGAAGCAAAGGAAAGAGCTATGCGGAGTACCAAGCGGAGAAAACCGGGACAAGCTGGAAAGGCAAGTTAAAAATTGCCGTGGACGCGCTCATTCCCCAAGTTTCCAGTTTTGAGGAATTATTGCAGCGGTTACAGGCGGCTGGCTATGAGATAAAGCCGGGAAAATATGTGTCATGCCGCGCACCGGGACAGGAACGCTTTACCCGCCTTAAAACTCTCGGCGTAGATTATACAGAGGAAGCCATAAGGGAACGGATAGCGGGCAAACGCACCCGTGCCGCCAAAGCTCCAAAGGTAGAGCGTAAGGGCGTTAATCTGCTCATTGACATTGAGAACAGTATCAAGGCGCAGCAGAGCCGGGGCTATGAACAGTGGGCGAAAATCCACAATCTGAAACAGGCGGCAAAGACTATGAACTTCCTTACTGAAAACAAGATTGAACAGTACGCCGATCTGCTCACCCGGATAGAGGAAATCGCCACGGCAAGCGAACAGGCGGGGGACAGCCTAAAGGAAGCGGAAAAGCGTTTTTCGGATATGGCGTTGCTCATTAAGAATGTCACTACCTACCAAAAGACAAAGCCCCTCTATGAAGCCTACCGCAAAGCCCGGAATAAGGAGAAATACCGGGCAGAGCATGAACGGGGTATTATCCTCCATGAAGCGGCGGCAAAGGCATTAAAGGCGGCGCAGATTGGCGGCAAGCTCCCCAGCGTTCCCGCCCTGCAAGCAGAGTATGAAAAGCTGCAAGGGCAGAAAGAAAGCCTTTATGCCGATTATGTCAAGCTGAAAAAACAGGTACAGGAATATGACATTATCAAGCGGAACATAGACAGCATTTTACAGGCAGAGAAGCAGCCGGAACGTATGGAATGGAAACCTATATTGACGCAGATAGCAAACTGCAAATTACTTTTGAGGACGGAAATACACTTACTGGCTATATAGAACGTGTGGAATATGGGACTTATCCCGATGAAAATGATACTCTGATTATAAGGGTAGAGGACGGGGAACTTTATATCTTAGTGGGAAACCGAATAAAGGATATAAAAGAACTGTCCGAATAAAAAGAAAGCCGGGACGCGGCAGCTATCAGATAGCCACCGCGCCCCGGTTTTCTTATGGGTGCAGAGATTGGATTGTTACGCAATAGGACGGCATTTTCGGGGGTAAAGGTATAAATCCCTTACTGTTTCATTTTCCCGCCCGGAAAGCCGCATAAATCAAGGCTTATTTCGCCCCTATCGCGTCACATT
>JAETQR010000020.1 GCA_021770615.1 Lachnospiraceae bacterium
TTCCTTCAGATTCCACCTCACGATGGACACCCTTGCCTTCGGCTATATCCTTCCCACTACCGGGCGGATTCCGGACTTGCACCGGTTAGAAACGTGCGCCGCCGGGCGCACGATAAAAACTGCTCCCCATCCAATATATGGATCAGGGAGCAGTTTCTATATTACACTTTTTTTACCATACCTTAGTCGCTTCAACAAAAGCAAAGTACGATGGTTTCGGGTCATTGATCGTGTTACCAAACAAAAGCGGCTCACAAGGTGAACGCCAGGAAGTACTATCACAGAGACCCCATAAGGTAATGCCTGTGATTCCTTTCGGATTCAGCGTCTTATTTCTGTTCTTTTGTTTCACGATGATCGTTTCCATCAGATTTTTAACAAATTTCTTCTGGTCTGCAGCTGTCTCCTTTTCATCGACATAAGAATACGTCGCCGAAGAACCTTCCGTGTCAAAATTAATGGTAAAATCGAGCTCCGTGATCTGGATCTCATAACCGGCAGCAAGGAAACGCTCCAATGCATCTCCGTACTGTTTTACCGTAGGCACTTTAACATCCACATGACTCTGCATACCGATACCGCCACAGATCTTCACCGGCTCATCTTTATTGATGAACGCTACGAGATCGAGCGTCTCCTGCACGCCAAAATATGTGTTGTAATCATTATAGAAAAGTGTCACCTTATCCTGAACACCATAACTGGTCAGCATCGCATAGGCAACTTCAAATGCTTTCTTTACATAAGAAGGGGAGCCTCCCATATTTCCATATACACTATCCCAGACTTTTCCGCCATAAGACGTGCGGTGCAGATACTCGTTTACAACATCCCACGCATATACGATATTTCCCGCACCTCCGGTCAGGGCTTTCTCCTTCTCCATCACATGCGCCATAACGTTATGTACATAAAAATCAAGACGTTTATCCATCACCTCTGGTGAAACAACGGTTGACCCCTCATAATTGCTTGTGAAAAACCAGCCCGGGGTCTGACTATGCCACACAAGTGTGTGAGCGCGCATCCGCAGTCCATTCTTCGAAGCCACTTCCAACGCTCCGTCTACTTCGTTAAAGTTTAACTGGGGTACTCTTGACTCCGCATAATCTGTCGGAACATAGTACCCTTTTGCTTTTGCCTCCTCGACAGAAAGCGTCTTCGGTGCAGACCCGAGGATATTATCCGGCTTCATCTCATTTTCCAGTGTGATACTGTTAAAATGTTTCTTAATGAATGCCAGCGTCTTTTTATCTCTGAGCTGTCCCGGCGAACGGCTGCCATAATTCACTGCGGCACCCATGTTCGGGATAATGTCTCTGTAGGCAGTAAGGATTGCAGGCGTATTTAACACCGTTACCTTACACTTCAGTTTATACGTCTTCTTATCTGTTTTAACCGCACAGGTCAAGGTAGCATTTCCTGCCTTAGCCCCTTTTATACTACAGGAGGCCTTTCCTTTTTTAGAGATCTTGACAACTCTTTTGTTCGTTGTCTTCCATGTTACCTTTTTCTTTTTCCCCTTATAGGAAAGTTTGATCTTCTTTATCTGATCCTTTGCGATCCTCACCGTTTTAGCGGAAAGTTTTGGAGCCTTCACCTTTCTTTTTGCATCTGAAGGTATAGCAGGTGCAAGCACGGTAAGACACAGACCCAGCGTAAGCGCATACGCTGTCATTTGTTTCCATCGTCTCATTATTTTATTCTCCTTTCTGCCCGGCACTGCGGGACAAAACATAATTTATATCTTAGAAGTCTCTTACGTGTAGTCTATCACTTGTAGACCGCTTTGTCAATTACAATTTATCCCACTGTATCCCGATTATTATAATCCCTATTATAACGATCAGTCGAACACCGATGTACCATGTTTCACTTTTCTGTAAATTTTCTGAAAAAGCACAACAAACAAAGCTACGACCATATACAGGGTCGTGACGATCCCCAGTCCACCACCTAAAAATGCAACAATATATAATATAATATTTCCCATTGTATTATTTTCTTCTCCTCTCTATTTTTTGAACACGAAAATAAGCCTATGAGTCGCCATAGGTATTTCCATATTTCCCCTTTTTTAAATTTCACATTTCTTACGCGATTTCTTTGCGCTTTTTCCCGTCCTTTCGATAAAGACAGCGAATCAATCCAATGTGTCCGCTTGTGTTATGACACACCTTATAATTTCGCAAAAAAACAGATGAATGGAAAAACTGTGGAAGAAAATCCACAAAAGAAAGATCCGATACGGATCTACGGTCTGAACCATGGACGACACGCCGGTTTGAACGTCGTATCATTCCCCTTGCAGCCTGACGTTGTGTCAGCTGTTCCTTATAAATAACCTGTTTATCTTTTATCGTATGGATCCGGACACTGGAATCGATCTTACCTTCAGATGCACAAAAAGAATATGTTTTAAATGGTGTCTCATCAAAACATACTTCGCAGAACAGTATCGCCAGGATCAACAATACGCTGATCCGTTTTTTAAGCTTAAAACTGTGCAAGTGAAATCCCCTCCTGATCCACATTGTTTCAAATCAAGTATACATGAATCCTGCCTGATTTTCAATCATTTTCTGCAATCCTGCACGATTGAGCCACCTTGACAGCACCCATTCTGATTTCCTTATAAAAATCCCTGAAATACACATAATAAAAAACACAATAGCCCAATTTGTTCTATTTTTTTATGGTCCAATTTGTTCTCCGTATAATGAATTTTAAGGTGGAAATGTACACAGCGCAAAACATGCGCATAATGGAGGGAACCATGAAATTACATCGTATCCGCGATCTGCGGGAAGACAGTGATCTTCACCAAAAAGATCTTGCCCGGTATCTGAATATTTCACAGCGCACATATTCTCATTATGAAAATGGCGATCGCAGCATTCCTTTGGATTTACTGATACAACTTGCTTCTTATTATGAGACCAGCCTTGATTACCTCACGGGGCGAACCGATGTAAAAAAACCTTATCCACCTGTTAACTGACGCATTTTATTTTTTGATCACTTTATCAGGAGATGAATTATGTTTGACCATGATTTTCATTTTGGATTCGGATTTGTTCAGGCGGATGAACCCGCTCCTCTCCGCCTGACTGCAATCGGGGTTGAAACGGACTGGAATCCGGAAACCATTCACGAAAACTCAGAGAGAGAAATTTACACATATATTTTTTTATATACCTTAAACGGCAGCTGCATCGTAGAAACAGAAGACGGAAACTATCACAAATTACACAAAAATGATGCCGCTCTTCTTTTTATGCCCAGCGATTCACGCTATTACACCGAGCCCGGTTCTACGGAGCGATGGCGCTATTTTTTTATTATGTTTATTGTAGATAAGATGACAAAACCCTACTGCAACGAAATACACCAAACCGCAGGATATACATTTTCACTGTCTCCCCACGACATCTCTGTGGCCAGCGCTGTCGAGTTGATCACCCTGCGCCGCAACGGACTGATCAACCATCCCAAACTGGCCAGCGCAGCCGGATACGATTTTCTCTGCAAGCTATATTATGACACAACAGTAAAAAACCCGGAATACTCTACTCTGGTGCAAAACATGATCGAGGTCATGGAAGAACGTTATGGAAAATTATCAGGGATTCAGGAACTGGCAGAAATTTTTCATCTCTCTGCTGAACATCTCACCAGAAACTTTACAAAAGAGACAGGGATATCTCCTATTAAATACCTGACAAAAATCCGTATGAAAAATGCCCTTCACTTTCTCTCCCACACGGATAAATCCATTGCCACGATCGCTTCGCAATGCGGCTTTGGAACGAGCAGTTATTTTACACGGGTATTCAAACAGCAGATCAGTATATCACCCTCTGATTATCGAAATCGTTTTAGGAAATAACAACATCAAAAAAGTATAAGAAATATCAAATAAGTAAGATTGTTTTCAATTTTATGAGCGTGCTAATATAAAGGAACAAAAGATTAATTATTTACGGGAGGTATTTTCATGCGATCTGAAAATCAGAATCAAAAAAAATTAACGGCTTTATTCTGTGTCGCAGCATTATTCGTCGGAAGTATCCTCGCACCGGCTGAATACAGCGTGCATGGCAAAACCAAAAAGCCGGCACTTAACAAAAAGAAGCTGACCCTTGCTGTCGGCAAATCTTCAAAACTTAAGGTTAAAAATGCAACGGGTTCTAAAGTTACATGGAAACTCAAGAACAAAAAAATCGCCAGCATAAAAAAATCAGGAAAATATGCTGTAACGATCAAAGCAAAAAAACAGGGAAAATCAACCCTTACTGCAAAGGTTAAAAAAGGAAAGAAACGCTACACTCTTTCCTGCAAGATCACGATACAAAAACCGGTTAATACAAATACAGGTGATCCGTCCGTTATACCGGCAGTAAATACGTCATCTGCTCCGGTAAATAATGGAACATCTGCACCCGTACAGCCTTCTTCCGGAACATCAGCAGCACCTTCACAGGCTCCTTCTACTGATCCCTCCGGATCCCCGGCAGCACCATCACAGGCCCCGTCTGCAGATCCTTCCGGATCCCCGGCAGTGCCATCACAAAATCCTACTACGAGTCCTTCCGGGACTTCAGCGGCACCTTCACAGCTCCCGTCTGCAAGCCCATCCACTACGGCCTCAGTAGTTACGGATTCACCGAAACCGACATCTACACCGGCATCCGTTACTTCTAAAAATGTAGTAGATGATTCCATGGTAAAACGTACATCAAATGATAAAATAGCTGCAACGGTAATGGGGACAGCAGTGGTTTCCTTTTCTGATTCCGCTCAATATGATCAGGTGGACTTTACCCTGGCACAAGCTATTCCATTAAGCAATGTAATAAGCATCCAATATAAACTCGATGTAACCGGAGATCCGGATTCTGTCAGCTTTAAGCTCCTTGACAGTTCCGGCAGCGAATTGGACGGTCTCACACAATATAACAAAAGAAGCGGCGAGTATTCGATCACCAGTATCAAAGATACGATCAAAAGCAAATCGGTAGGCGGATATGCCATTATGACAAACAGTGATATCAAGGATTCCACACAAACTGCCACAGCCACCTTGGAATCCCTGACTTTTACCTATGTGGAAACACCGGCAGCATCTGCTTCTCCTGCTCCGTCGTCCGCACCTTTGGTAACATCAGAGCTGACGATTTCCTCCGGCACACGACTTAGTTCAAGCGCTGTCGACGGCAATCCGGTTTATAATTCAGATGGCAGCGTGACCTTTACAGTAACCCAGCAATACGGCGGTGGCGGACTGGCCTTTGCTCTGGACACCTCCAAAACAGCGATAGATCTCAGTGATTATTCGAAGGTTATCTTTAACGTATCCGCTGATGCAGAGGCTCCGATCGCACTTGGTGCCTACACATCTTCCGATTTCTGGAATGGGCGCACCGATATGGCATCCTCTACGACATCACTGGAACAAAAGGAAATTATCTGTAATATTCCTTATGGAGCAAACCTTTGTGGTTTTGGCGTCAAATATAACACATGGGGACATGACACTTCGACCCTTCCGGAGAAACTAACGATTACGATACATTCGATCTCTCTGGTCAAAGACTCCAGAGATATCACGGACGCCACCACAAACTATTCAAAACTGTCAGAACTGGCTGCTTCCTATGGTTTCAAAATGGGAACCGTAATGAATCAGACGAATGTCAAGAATCCGAAATACCGGGATCTGATGAAATATCACTTTAACAGTATTACAGCGGCAAACGAGATGAAGGCATATTCTATGCTTGATCAAACTGCCTCAAAAAATAATTACGAAGATGAAACATCGATGCCAAGTATCAACTTTACAAATGCAGACCTTATTATGGACTACGCAAAGGAAAATGGAATGAAACTCCGTGGCCATGTTCTCGTATGGGATGCTGATATGTGCGACTGGTTCTTCCGGGTTGGCTATGATACCTCAAAGGATTATGCATCTGCTGATGTGATCAAGGCAAGAGTAAAAGGTTATATGAGAGAAGTCATTACCCACTTTGAGGAGAAATATCCGGGCGTGATCTACTGTTGGGATGTCGTAAATGAGGCAGTAGGCGACGATTCAAGCCAATACAAAAGCGGTGACAAACGCCATGTCCGGACACTAAGAAGTGGAAAGAAAAATCTCTTTTATGAGACCATCGGTGAAAATTATGTAGAACTATCATTCCAGTACGCCCATGAGATCATCGAGGATCTGAAGAGCACGAAACCGGATCTCGATATCAAGCTCTACTACAATGACTACAATACATTCCTTGCAGACAAACGGGATGCCATCTGCGAACTGGTAAAATCCATCAACTCTTACCAGTCTGACGAAAAAGGCGGATACGTCAAATTGTGCGATGGCGTAGGAATGCAAAGTTACATCGGTGGATTTGGAAAACAAGAGGGCTGTATGAACGAGAGCGATATCGATCTGGTGAAGACAGCAATCCAGAAATTTGCGTCCCTCGGCGTAGAAGTCCAGGTTACAGAGCTTGCTGTAAGAAATTACGAAGGCGATGAGGCGACTTTTGCAAAACATGCCGATTTCTACAAAAAACTATTCCAGGCTTACATTGATGTAAATTCAGGCAGTGAGAAGCCTCTGAAAGCAGTATCGATCTGGGGAATCGTCGATATCCCTGATCTGGATCCTACGGATTACAGCTATCGGATGAACGGCCCGCTCTGTGGATTATTCAATGAAAACCTCGGTGTAAAACCGGCATTTGTCAGCATACATGACCTGATGAAAAACGGACAATAACGGCTAACGATGATTTTTCTGTAACGTATAAAAGCGTCACCGGATATGAACTCCGGTGGCGCTTATTTATTTTCTCAAAACATTACTTCTTATTCTCCTCATATATGTTTTCATACTTTTCAAGATAATCATCCCATAGATCATGCACTTCTTCCGGAACCGGAGACATCTCATAATTCTCACAGATATAGTTTCCCAGATAATGCGATACCTTCTCCGATCCATAAACATTCATATGTCCCTTATTGTACATGTCCTCTTCCGGCACAAAGCCAATTTCCTCTAACAGATTATCGTCAAACTGTACAAACCGGACGCCATACTCTGCCGCAATCTGTCTGGCATGCTCATAGACCGGATACTCATCTTCCACCCAGGTATCCGGTGCATTGGCGTCATTGTACCGGTGTGGCAGATCTACAAGGAGGAGCTCACTGCCCTGACTCCGGACAAGCTCTATGATCTTTCTCAAATATTTTTCCGAATACTCTGGCATCGCCGCTACTCCCCCGGAAGCCGCCCATGGCTCAAAAGAAACCGTGTCCCCGCCACAACGTTCAAAATAATACTCCGAGCCGAGCCAGAAATCATCCGCCGTATCCGGCTGACGGAGAATATCTTCCCTCGTCAGCTGTGACCATCTGGTATGATAGGTAAGAAGAGGAATGTAGTATTTATCTCTCTTTTCCGAAGATACGCACTCCCGTATAAAATTTAGTTTATCGGGAGTCCATCGCATCTTTCCCAGCACATCAAATACATAAGAATCATGAGAAAAATATTGATTTTTTAATCCAATATAATACAGATCAAAAACGACCAGTTTATATTTTCGTTTTTTAAATAATTCTTTTAAATAATAATGCGTCATATAGACAGGCTCCCCGGAAAAGGAAAAATTATATGCCTTGATCCGGTTTTCCCTCCATATCACGGATGGATTAAAGCCATTGAGCGCATGACTCCCCCCGATCATCGCCACCTCCGCCTGATCCATATCGGAGTCCTCTGAATACAGTGTTTTTTCTATTTTATCTGTCTTTTTATTATAAGGTTTCGTAACACGATCTGCCATAAAAAATATTAAAAACGTCAGTAAAAGAAAAATAATTCCACCTGACAAAAGCCGCAGCCCCTGTTTCATTTTCTTCTTTTTATGCATCTTCATCTCCTGTTATTTCTGATCCATCATCTAAAACTGGCCATATATGAAATCGGTCTCCTGATATGCTGTTCCGTATGCCCCCGCCAATACGACCATGGCAACGATAGAAATATAATAAACAAAACGGATCAGTACATGATCTTTTGCCATTGACTCATAAAAGTTTTTCTTTTCCTGATATTTATCTATCGCAAAAACAAGCAGTGTCCCCAGCACACACACGATCATACCCGGCCCGTCCAGTCCAAGTTTCATCAGGCTGCCGTCCGTCAGCACCCACGGACAAAAAGCGAACATACGCATGCAGATCTCTTTCATTTTCCAAAAGCTCCCCGCCAGAAAAGGAATCCAGGCAAATGAAACCAGTATGTATACCGCTCCGCGCCGCAACCAGACGCCATACGGGAGTCCGACAGAACTCTTTCGCTCCCTCATTCCCCCAAATATCCTCTCCCTGAATATCTGCGTCCGCTTCCCTGCCACCAGATACAAGCCGTGGATCCCGCCCCAGACCAGATATCCCACCGCTGCTCCGTGCCACATCCCACTCAGGACAAACACGATAACCGTATTCAGATCTCTGCGCAAGTTTCCTTTCCTGCTGCCCCCGAGAGGAATATATACATAATCCCGAAACCATGAGCTCAGGGAAATATGCCATCTGCGCCAAAATTCCTGTATCGTGACCGCCCTGTAAGGAGCCTGGAAATTGTCCATCAGTTTCACCCCGAGCATTTTCGCCCCACCGATGGCGATCAGCGAATATCCCCCAAAGTCAAAGTAAATGACCAGAGAATATAAAAATACTGCCAGAACTACCGCAATCCCCTCAAATCCTCCCTCGAGAACCCCCATCACAAACCGGTTGATATTGTCTGCCAGAACCACCTTCTCAAACAGACCGGTCAAAACCATGATAAATCCCGTGCGGATCCCATCCGGATCGAAATGCAGCCCCTCCTCATACTGCCTGCACAAGTCACGGCTTCTCCCGATCGGCCCCGCTGCCACCTGTGGAAAAAAGCACACAAACAAACTATATTTTAAAAAATTGCGCTCCGCCTTTTCCTTTCCCCGGTATACCTCTACAAGATAGCCGATCACCATAAGCGAATAATAAGATAACCCGAGAGGAATCGCAATGGACGTACTGTACCAGAGCCCTGAATACTTGATCCCTGCAAGTAAAGCAATGATCCCTGCCACCGTCACTCCAAGTATGATCTTCTGCCCTGACCTGCTCCGCTCTAACAGCCGTGCAGCAAACCACGACACGATGGTAACAGCCGACAGATAGATCAACGCCGCCGGCGACACGCAGAGAAAAAATGCGATACTTGCCACCAATAGCATATATTTCCGAAATCTCTGTGGCAGTATATACATCGATAAGCAGATGCCCACAAGAATGATCACTAAAAATATATTTCTCATAATAGCGAATGTTCCTCCATCCAAAAGTGCTTTATAACCTATTTCCTGATATATTATATTTTAGTCGTTTTCTGTCAAAAACACAAGAAGTGGTTTTTAGTCTTTATCATTTATCTATTTTGGAGTATACTAAAAGCAGCAAAACTTGATAATACCAGAAACAAGGGGGAATACATTATGGATTACATGAAAGAAGCATTAAAAGAAGCTTATACAGGGATTGAAAACAAACACGGCGGCCCTTTTGGTTCTGTCGTTGTCAAAGATGGTAAAATCGTCGGCCGCGGGCACAACCGTGTCCTTTATAAAAAAGACCCCACCTGCCACGGTGAGATGGAAGCGATCCGGGACGCCTGCCACAATCTGGGCACACATGACCTGACCGGATGCGAACTCTATACGACGGCGGAGCCCTGCCCCATGTGCCTCGGTGCCATCCTTTGGGCCAATATTAAAACAGTCTATTATGGTTGCAACCGCATGGATACCGACACGATCGGATTCCGGGATGATTCTTTCTATGAATATATAAAAGGAGAAGCAGATCTTTTGGACATGCAGGAAACAGACCGGGAGGAGTGTCTGGAATTATTTGAGGTTTACCGGAAGGGGAATGGGGAGAGGTATTAAACAAATGTCGGTTACTTCTTTTATAAGTTCATAAAATGTGGTATGCTATAAAAGAAAATGCCGATGAAAGGAGCGTTGGCCATGAACATAAAAACATTTTTAGATCTGGGAGAAAATGTAGCAGTTGAATTCAAACGTTGTGGAAAAGGTATCGAAGCCGACACATACGAAAGCGTCTGCTCTTTTCTGAACCGGTTCGGCGGAGACATATTTATGGGTGTTGAGGACAACGGAAACGTAATTGGGATTCCGCCAAAGGCTGCTCCTGATATGATCAAAAATTTTATTAATGTGATCAGTAATCCCACTTTATTTTCACCGACGATCTACCTTGTCCCGGAAATCGTTGATCATGATGGGCTTACAATAATCCATGTGCATGTTCCAGCCAGTGCAGAAGTCCATAGTTATAAAAGGACGATTTATGACAGGGTAAATGATGCTGATGTCCAGGTGACTGCAACAAGCCAGATTGCAGCAATGTATATCCGCAAACAAAATATTTTTACTGAAAAAAGGATATATCCCTATGTAACCGAGGAAGACTTACGTTTGGATCTGCTTCCCCGGGTGCGCCAGATGGCAGTAAACCATGCGGGCGGCAACCATCCCTGGGCAGATATGAACGATACACAATTATTACAAAGCGCCGGCCTGTATGGTATGGATATGGCTACGGGAGAAAAAGGCTATAATCTTGCTGCAGTTATGCTTCTTGGCAAAGATGATGTGATCTTGAATATTTGTCCGACTTATGAAACGGATGCCCTCGTAAGAAAAATAAATATAGACCGGTATGACGACCGGGAAATCATTCGTACAAATCTGATCGAAAGTTATGATCAGTTGATGGAGTTTGCCAAAAAACATTTACCGGATAAATTCTTTCTTGAGGATACTGACCGGGTCAGCCTGCGAAACATCCTAGCCCGGGAAATGCTTGGCAATACACTGATGCATAGGGAATTTTCAAGTTCTTACGAAGCTAAATTTATCATTGAACAGGATAAAATGTATATAGAAAACGCAAACCGGGCGATAAAGACAGGGGAAATAACGCCGGATAATTTAGAACCAACACCAAAAAATCCAATCATCGCCTCTTTTTTCAGAAATATTGGCCGGGCAGACCGTCTCGGCTCTGGCGTGAGAAATCTATATAAGTATTGTAAGTTTTATTCCGGTCAGGAACCAAAATTTATTGAAGATGATGTCTTTAAAATAATTGTGCCATTAGATGATACATTTTCTTACGATATGGGAAGCGAACTCCAGAAGAATACTGGAATAGTGCCGGATAGTGCCGGAATAGTGCGCCCAAAGTGCGCCCAAAGTGCGCTCAACGCCGATTTGAGTGCACAAGAAAAATTAATTGTGCATTATATTGATGAGAATGACAGTATTACATCAACACAATTAATGCAGTTACTTGATATAAAAAAGAGGCGGGCACAGATTATCCTTTCTAAGTTATCCGATGCCGGGATAATACGCAAGGAAGGCGCCTCAAGAAATACACGATATATGCTCAACAATATTAATCGTGACATTTGATACTGTTATTTAAAAAACCAGCCAGACGCATGATATAACGCCTGACTGGTTTTTGGTTTAAATAATCCCTATTTTCCCTTTCGTTTTTATACTACTCTATTTCCCGGATGCCTCATCCTTCTTTTACTGCCCGGATTGAATAAATCCTGACTGGCTCTCCCACACACTCATCCGAAGTAAATCCAATAGCAAAACCATCCACCCATCTCGTTTCAAGATTGTAGCGCTCAAGCTCGCTTATAGAGAAACGAATGGTATCATGCCCTCCTTCCGAGGCACTGTTGCGCTCGACCTTATTCCACCAGCTCGAGGCATCGTTAAAGGCTCTTAATGATGCCCATGCCGGACCATCCAGCGTCACTTCGATGTAATCAAAACCGCTCAAATCCACCTTTTTCCCATCCGGCGACGCCCGGAACACCATACCGCTGTTAGACTTTTGTGTATTGGTATAAGAAACCGAACCATCTTCATGAAAAGTGACATCCGTCCGGTACTCTTCTTTATCCTTTGTCGCTTCGGTTTCATTGGTTTCGGATAATTCGATCTCATAAACGTCACCCGTTGGCACAAAGACTTCCCCGTCTTCCACAGAAGGCCCTGGTTTCGCAGGTGATTGTTCTACCGTATCCTTATCCGTACTCTTTAAAATGATCTTAGGGGCATCCGGCGCCTTCGGTGTTAATTCGATCGAGTAAATAAGATAATTTTCATAACCAAATCCGCCTTTTGGCGAACTATTCGTGTGGAGTGAAAAATACTTGATTTCTTCGTCCTCTATCATGCTTTCACCAAACTGATAGCTCTGTGTCTCAATCCCCCTGCTATACCCTGGTTTCCAGCTTTCACTACGATCCGTATATGATCCATAGGAAAATAAATAATCTTCGCACACGCAGTAGGTATCATACCAGGCTTCCTCAAAAGGATCGAGTGCTCCGCTCAATCCCCGGAATACAATCGATCCCGGGATATTCGCAGTGATCGAAACTGATTCATAATCGGAGAGATGGATCGCCTCCGGCAATTCAAAAAACGTGTACTGGTTATTCCTCGTATATTTTATCTCCGTACAAGGAGTTCCGTCCTCGTCTAATACTGCAACAGCAGGCCTTTCATATGCATTATCCTCCTGTGGCGGCTGATGGATATCCGTAAAATAGTACACCACTGGCCCCGTGGCAGGTGGTTCTGTGACAGGCGGCCCTGTTATAATAGGTGGTTCAGGCAGTTCATTCGTAAAACTCATCTCATAAATATCCGCCGAACCTTCTTCCGCCGGACCATACAAACTCAAATAAATTCCGGCTGCCCTTGCCTGCTTTGGATTTCCAAATGCCGTCGATACCCGGTACACAAGTGTCTGGCTGCCATCCTCATAAGTGTAAACCTGATATGGCGTCGCCACCCGTTTTCCTTCATAACGACCGTCCGGATGTGAGTTCGCACACCATGTCAATAACTCAACCGGTACATCTGCTTTCAAATGGACAGAAAGATATTTGTATGCAGAAACATCCACACGTTCCCCATCCTCGGCAAAATGCCATGCACAACCATTATTACCGCTCTCCTTATTATCCTCTGCTATAAAAAATTTTGCTGTACCACCTGCATCATATGTCGTTGTACCAAATAAGTCTGCCTTGGTCCATGATGCAGCATTTTCATTTGTAAGTGAGATATCCGGATTTTCAAAAGGCTTTGACGAAGGATTGATCGTGCCCGGATTTAATATCTCGCTTCCCTCCGGAAGTGAATTGATAAATTCTATTCCTTTGATACATGCCTGTTCCGCCTGAAAATTATCTGTACCCGCATCATCTGTATCACCTGATTTTACCGTAACACCGATTGATTTGGCATTTTTTACATTCTGGAACACAAAATCTGTACGGTAGATAAGGCTCGTACTTCCGTCATTATTTAAAATCTCCGCAAACGCCTCTCCCATCCAGTAATCTTTCTTTTCCCAGAACCACTCACTATAATCCGTTCCTGACCATGTCATGAGCTTAATATTTCCTCTGAATCGGGTATCAAACGTAAGCATGACATAACTATACCCGGAGACATCTGTACGGCTCTTCCTTGAATCCAGATACCATGCACACCCATTGTTATATACACTTCCCGGTTTTCCATCTTCCCTTTCAGAGCTGAAGTTTACCGTACCATCCTCATTAAAATCCACCGTGCCATATTCTCCACAGAGCGACCAATCCGTCACCATCTCTTCACCCAGGTCAAGGCTCGGATTCTCAAGCACCGGCGCGGTTACCCGATCCGGATTAAATACTTTAACCGTAATACTTTTTGAAACAGATGGATTTTCGCGGGACGTCGCTGTGACCGTCACCAGTTTCTGGCTCTCTCCCGCATCAAATGCAAACTTTTCTCCGATTGTAAGTTTTCCATCCTGACTGATCGATACTTCTTCTTCACTAAATGTCCAATCTATTGCCATCTGTGTCGTATCCACCGGGTCATAGGTTACTTTTACCAACGTAGAATCCCCCGGCATCAACCAGTCTGTGACAGCCGAAAGTCCCAATGCTTTTACTTCCGTAACAGGTGCTGTCGGAGCTGGTGCTGTCGGAACTGGCGCTGTCGGAACAACTGGTTCCGCCGAATCGACCGGCGCTGCCGTCGTATTGTCTCCATCCGGCGGCGTAGTCTCCTTCGTATCGTCATCTTCTCCATCCTCGCTTTCTATTACCGTAACCTTACACGTCGCAGATGCACCACCTTTATCGGCGGCTGTCGCTGTGATCGTAGCGATTCCGGCGTCACCTGTCGTCACCAATCCGTCTTCATCCACATCTGCTACACTCTCATCACTTGTCGACCATTCAATCTCTTTATTTTTAGCATTAGCCGGCAGTATCTTTTTCGCCTCGAGCTGGATATCCTCCTCATTAAACTCCCCAACCGTAATCTTTGTCTTGTTGAGCCGGATCGTATTTACAAGGATGTCCGTCGTCACAGAAACAGTGACTGTCGCCTTTTTCTTTGAATTACTCTTCGATGCTACCGTGATCTTTGCTGTTCCTTTTTTCTTCGCCTTCAAAAGCCCTCTCTGGTTAACGAGCACCGCCTTTTTATTAGAAGACGTAAACTTAAGTTTCTTATATTTCTTTTTATTTGGTTTTGCGCTGACAGTAGTCTTTAAACGGAATTTCTTCCCCTTCTGCATCCTCAGCTTCTTTCCTGTATTTGTTATCTTTACAGAAGAGATCCTTACTTTTTGTTTTTTGTCTTTAGCTGCCTGCGCTGTCTCCCCACTGGTGAAAGACGCCAGTATAAGGGACGCCGCCAGAAGCAGACTGACCGCTTTCTTGTTTTTCCTCATCTCATAACCTCCATCTTCATAATTTTTGTGCACGGTTTCTGCACATATCGATGTTGCGGAGCAACTCGCTGATAAGTTCGTCAGAACTTATCTTATCACATCTATGGTCACGGAATTTTTCCGTTTTTTTCATTTTGGTTGAAAATGCATGAAAAATATTTTATGACTTTGGGTAGCCGGTGACGGTAACGGTGGGGTCACAGGACAAATATCCCAGCGATGGGCATTTTGTTATATCCAGTTCGCTCAGTTGATTGCTATAACATAACAAACTTGCCAGCGATGGGCATTTTGTTACATCTAGCTCACTTAGCTGATTGCTACAACACGAAAGCATCCCCAGTAATGGGCACTTCGTTACATCCAGTTCACTCAGCTGATTTTCACTGCAATACAAACTTGCCAGCGATGGGCACTTCGTTACATCCAGTTCACTCAGCTGATTTTCACCGCAATACAAACTTGCCAGCGATGGGCATTTTGTTACATCCAACTCGCTTAGCTGATTGCTATAACACGAAAGCGTCTCCAGTAATGGGCACTTCGTTATATCCAACTCGCTTAGCTGATTGCTATAACACGAAAGCGTCTCCAGTAATGGGCACTTCGTTACATCCAGTTCACTCAGCTGATTGCTACAACACGAAAGCGTCTCCAGTAATGGGCACTTCGTTATATCCAATTCGCTCAACTTATTGTCTCCAATCAAATAAGAGTTTCCACAATACAAACCCATCAATGATGGGCACTTCGTTACATCCAATTCGCTCAACTTATTGTCTATACAATTTAACGTCTCCAGCGATGGGCACTTTGTTGCATTCAGCTCACTCAGCTGATTGATGCCACAATTCAAACGCATCAATAATGGGCACTTCGTTACATCTAATTCTCTCAACTTATTCTCAAAACAATTCAACTCCCTCAACCCATCAAGCCCTTCCAAAGATAATTTCCCGGACAAACAACGAGAGCTCCAATCAATCCTTACCAACCTCCCATCAAAACCCCATTCATAACACTCATCATCCAAATCCTCCGGCACACTCGCCCCAAGCGCCCTCTGCTCTGCGATGATCTCCTGCAGCCTCTGCACATCCGAAGCATTTTTCCCCTCCAGGGTGCCGGTCGCAGGTGGTGCGGAAACCGGTGCCTGTGATGGAACCGCTGGGTTTTGTATTTGCGGTGCTGCCGTTGGCTGCTGTGTGACCGGTGCTCCGGTTGCCTCCGGCTTCGGCTGGTTTTTCTCTGCCTTTTTCACTGTCACGATACAGATATACTTTTTCTTTCCTGTCTTTGCCTGCACTTTTGCTTTCCCGGCCTTTTTGCCGGTAATTTTTACACTTGTTTTTTGCTTCTTACTCAGGGAAATATTTTTCTTCCCCGACCGAACAGACCACGTTACCTTTTTCTTATTATTTTTTAACTTCAGCGTGGCACTTTCCTTTACGGTTATCGTAAGCTTTTTCGCACTCAATTTTACGGTGGCTGCCTGCGAACTAGCAGGCAGAAATCCGGCCAGCAGCGCCATCGCCATAACCATTGATAAGATCCTTTTTCTCATATCACTTTTCCTCCATTTTTATATGTTGATGAGTTCATTCAGGATCTATCTTATCACATCCATGGTTTCGGAATTTTTCCGTTTTTTTCACTTCAAGTGCAAAAACTTCCCACTTATCAATAGTTTTTGCACTCTAATACAAAAACTTTTACACTTTTACCCTCACCACTCTCGAAAATCTGCTGTAAACTTTCTTCTTTCCTTCCTTTTTATATGTCCTGACCTTTACCCGGATCTCCTGTTTTTTTACCATATACCGGATCTTAAATTTCCCTTTGTATCTGGCAATCTTACTGGAAACAAGCTTTAACTTTTTAAATTTCTTCTGTTTTCCAAGAGAAATATAAATATCTGCATTTTCCCCTGCATATTTCCTGAAAATAACAGTAATATAACGGACTTTCTCAAGCTTCCCTTTTTTTACAGATATTTCAGGGATGCGAAGACCGGAAATACGAACCGGGAACACACCGCTCTCCTCACCCTCGACTGCTTTATTTTCAAAAACACCCATAGCAGTTACCTTATAAAAATATTTTTTATTTTCACGGACATTCTTATCCGTACAGGTGAGGTGAGCTTTGCTTATCATCCGGATCAGCTTATACGTCCCATTCTCAGAAGACGCACGGTAGATCCGGTAACATTTTGCGCTTATATTACGCTGCCATGTAAGTTTTACATACCCTTCACTGGTCACATGGCCTCTGACTCCCCCCACTCCTAACTCCTGACGGTATCTGGCGAGCCCTTTCGCCAGGCTGTTCCCCAACACCGGGGTAATGCCATCCGGCATCACGGCCGGCGAAGCCTGAAAACCCTCATCTGGCAGTACAGGTCCCGGAACTTCCGTCGGTTCTATCAGCGGTGATACCAGCGGGCTCTGTGATGGGTTGACTGACGTGACATCCGGTGATGATGTTGGTTTTACCGTCGGCGATATGTCTGGCGCGACATCCGGTGATGCCTCCGGTTTTATAAAATCCGGCAGCCAGAGAGGCGCATCCACTTTGTAAGGTTTTTCATCCATATACTGAATGGAGGCATAACAATCCACAAACCACCGGTTCGTATCATAATCGGGCTGTTCCGTCCTGGTTCTGTCCGGTATCCGTATCCTGAGCAGCCAGAAATCCCATTTCCACCGGTTCTGCACAAATGCATACCGGGATATGCGGGAAACGGTATCCGGAACCGTAAATTCTGCGGCAGTCCCGGCACCACAACTCGTGACCCGGATCAGCTCTGTCTTATCTTTATTGTATAAAGCATTCCCCTTAACTGTAAAATAAGGATTCTCTCCCCGAAGTTCAATGCATTCCAATTCACTGATATCCGTAAATGCTTCCTCGTCGATCTCTTCTGTTTTGCTGCCCAATACAATTTTTTTCACAGTAGAGCCAAAACACCGCCCCTCCAATCGCTTCACCGTATCCGGAAGCACGACCGTGCTTGCCGCTCCCTCGTTAAACGCTTCATATCCCATTGTCTCTACCACATACTGCTTTTCATCTTTCGTTACTTTTGCCGGAACCACGACGATGCCCTTAGAAAACTCTCCGGGATGCGTCCCCCCTGTATTCACATCCTTTACTACTGCCGTCATCGTATCCGGATCCAATTTATACACGATACCATCCGGATCCGTATTTTCTTCATTTAATTCCACATAACGCTCCGAATAAACCTCTTCTTCCTGCACCAGTTTTGCCGGCAGGTTCTTATTATAAGTGACTTTCACATTCTCCGCATACCCGCACTCACTACAATAATTCCCTATCACCGCCCATGTATCAAAAGAAAAAAATGTCACTTTTTCTAAATTATGTTCATGGCCCTCCAAAGAGGTAAAACCCACGTTATTCTCCACGACGTCCGCCGCTGCACTGTCAGGCTCTCCATATATATTTACCGGCGTCCGGTAAAAACACTCTTCGCCGATCACTCCGACCCGCTCCGGGATATAAAGCTTCTGAAGGGAATCACAATATATAAATGCCTTCGCAGGAAGAGCGGTCATATCTTGCGGAATAATGACTGTCTTCAGGTTTTGGCATTCTCCCATATGATAACCTTCGCTCCCCTCCTCCATGCAAACTCCCTTTCCCATTACGAGCGTCTCGATTCCGGAGCCCTTAAATACATCTGTCCCGAGCGTACACCCATCTGGTATGTACATACTTTTTAACGCCGGAGTTTCAGAAAATACTTCCTCCGCTATTCTCACATTTTCTTCGCCAATGATCACTTCTTCCAGAGAACCGCATCTTTTAAATCCCCCGCCAAATATTGCTTTTACCCGATTCAGATTGATCCTGCGTATATAGGAATCATAAAATGTATATGGATAAATCAATACGATATTATCATTCAGACGAACTTCCCCGATCTCCGCCCTGCAAAATGCCCACTGTTCGATCATCTGGACACTCTCCGGAAGTACATAAGTATCCTCCGGCCCATATGTCTCATCGCAAAACCGGCAGAGTTCCTCACGGTCATAAGTGAAAAGGCTTCCTCTGTCGCTGACATACTTTTCATTTGCATAATGAACATAACTTGTCACCTTAAGATCCGATGAGCTAAAATCGACCGATGTTATATATTTTCCGATATAAAGGTGAATTCTTGCAATCTTATCACAATAGGCATAGAGCCTTATATGATTCACTACATATGTCTTTCCATTATAGATCACTTTATCCGGAGGCCTGAGGACAATATCACCCGGCGCATCGTCTATAAAGCCATACTGATCCCCCAGATAATATGACAGATTAACCCTGTCGATCTGCGCTGTCCCTGTTGCGCCATCGAAACGATAAACAAACCCTTTTTCATCCACCCACTCCTTATCATCACTCAGATACACAGGCAAAATAAGCTCATCCTCGTCATACCATACGTAATCCGAAGAAACAGGCTCTGCCGCCCTCCCTTCTTTTGCCCCGGGCCAGATCCCGATGCAAAAGGCAAAAAGCAGGATCACTGCCACTCTTTTTTTTATCCCTTTCCTGAGCAACTTTCTTTCATCTCCTTTTATGCAAGTTCCAGCACATCCTCATATCCATACATTTCATCCTCCTGAAAACACGCCAGTAAAATCATATCAAACAGATATTTCTCATCCAGCGGAGCCATATTACAGGCGATCATCGTGGCATTTGCCAGATCACAGAAAGTCTTTTTTGCATCCGCCCGGCAGTATGGTTTTTCTGCCTCCTTACTTGCCTTCTGGTATCTTTGCTGCGCCACATATAAGATCATCGGCAGGAGGTCTTCGCGTTTCACGATCAAACGTCTGCGTTTTCCCTCTCTGTCAAATCTCTCCAGCCATTTCAATGCCTCCCCGGCATTTTTAATAGGAACTTCACTCCTGCTGTGCTGCCGGATCATATAAAGAATCTTTTCTGGACAGGGTTCTTCCTCCCTGAGCCCCCTGAGTTCCCACACCGCCTGTCTGATATGTATCCGCATCTCATTTCTTTCCGGAATATGAAACAGATCAGAAAGATGCTTGTCCGTTACATTCCGCACCATATACATCGGAGTTCTGTCCGGCTGCCGTATGTGCTCTTCTGAAACTGCAAATAATTCTGACATTAGTTTTGTATTCAGGCCATTTTCCGAATAGGCAAGATTCGCAAGTTCCACGATATTTTCCCCAAGATGCTCGGGAATCTTCCTCTTCTTTAACTTCCCATCCCATTTTATGTATCGCTTGATCTGTTCCCCCTCTTTGATCCCTGCGGCACATGTCCGCTTTTTCCGCCATGTGCTGTAACCGGTCTCAGATAACAGTAATTCAAGACGCTTTTTTACATCTTCACGCATATATTCGATGATCTGTTCCCGGTATTTCCGCAGATATTCCTGCACGGTTTTACTATAGCCTTTAAATATTCCGGCATTTTCCCACATCCAGTACATAAACTGCTCTTCTGAATATTGTTTCACGGACTCAAATTGGTGGAAAAGCCACTGTGTCTTTGATTCCTGACAGATTTCCAGCTGTGACTCAAGGTTTGCCTCATATTCCTGCACCATCTTTTCATACTTTTCATAACCCTGATGGTTTTCCAGACAATACATGGCGATCATTTCCGAATAATCATTGATCTGAAATGAGGGCTCACAGATCCCCTGCATCAGATACTCCTCTGCCTGCTTTATATCAAGCTTTAAAGAAAAAGCAATCCGAAATACCTGCTCCCTTGAAGGGGTACTGAATCCACGGATCCCAAACCATTTGCGGATCGTCGGCAAAGAAGCGGGCCTCTCCCCGGCAATATTATGTAAAAACAGATGATACGCATTTTTCCGCACGGTATATTCCTGATCCGGCTCTCCCTTTAATGTATATCCCATACGCCGGATGATAAAACGGTCAAAACGCATCAATGGCCTCTCTTTTAATTCTTTTTCAACGATATGGGAAAAACTTTGCTTTCTTTTGTCCTGACTCATAAATCCGGCTCCTCCTCCATAATTTTTCTGGCAGTTCTCTTTTATTCGCCATAAGCCCCCATATAGTATATCCTAAAACAGTCGGAAAAGTTTTCCGTTTTTTTCACTTTTGGTAATTTTTACCTTATGGTCCCGGCAAAGTCTGCTCCCTTGTTTTGATTCTTACCGCTTCCCGGATTCCTGCCACCGGAATCCGGACTCTGTTTGGATGAGGGCGCAGGTGTAGCCGGCACAACCGGCCTTCCCTTACTCACAGTGATCGTTATCACCGTATCCTCTGCTACTTTTTTCCCGGCACGAACATCCTGCGACAATACGGTTCCTTCTGCCTCCCCACTTTCAATCCGCCTGGTCTGGCATCGAAACCCTTTTTCTTTTATCTTCTGTTTCGCCTCATTTTCACTCATACCAGTGAGCGTTGGCACCGTTCGCTTTTTCTTTCCCCTGCTGACGGTAAGGGTAAGCTGTACCTCCTCTCCCGCTGACATCTTCTCCCCTTCCTCAATGCTCTGAGAAATGATCTTCCCTTTTTTCACCTCATCAGAATATTTTTCTTTCCACGTTGTTTTGATCCGCTCCCCATATCCAGCCAGTTTTTCTTGTGCTTCCCCTTTTTCAAGACCCTCTAACCGGATCATTTCCAACTCCGTCTTCTCCACAGGATCCGGAATCTGCCCTGTCGTCTTCTCCTGCTCCTCCGGCGTCGTATCCTCTTCCAATACAGCAGTTCCTGTTACAGCCTGTTTTATCTTTGATACCTCTTCCGCCCTTGTATCCTTTTGCAAAAACCGGACAAATCCAAAAACTGCTCCTGCCATGACCAAAAGCAGAATTGCAGCTGCTATGTACCCTTGTCTTTTCAATTTCCTGCTACGAACCGGATATTCCTCCTCTTCAAACAGCGCCCCATACAATTCTCCGATATTCTGCCAACGGTTTTTCGCTGCTACCGCAAGGCCTTTCATGATGGCTTTCCGCTGCCTCACCGAAATATCCAATTCCTTCATCGTAACCAGGGATGGCATATCATCCCCGAGCGCACGGATCACGGAATCGACCGGGGCCGTCCCTGTCATCATAAAATATATGGTAGCACAAATGGAATACACATCCGTATATGCTCCCCATCTGCCCTTATACCGGTACTGTTCCTCCGGAGAAAAACCACGTTTAAACATAACCGTCATTGTCTTTGTATTGTCGATATTTCTCATTCTGGCCGCACCAAAATCAATAAGAATAAGATTCCCATCCTTTTTTATCATCAGATTATCCGGGCTGATATCGCGGTGAACGATGCCCGTATTATGTACCTGCTCGAGCGCCTGAAGGACCGGCCGGATCTTTTCCAATACCTCTCCCGCCCGCATTTTCCCATTCCGGCTGACATATTCTTTCACACTGATCCCATCAATATACTGCATGACAAGATATGCTGTATTATTTTCATAAAAAAAATCCCGGACTGAGACAATTCCCTTCACCTGATTAAAGCGTGACAAGCATTTCGCCTCTTGCAGAAATTTTTTTAAATAGTTATCATAATCCTTCTTTTTTTCATTTTCATACAGATATACACTATTATCCGAACCACAGATCACGTCCCGGCTGACCATATCACTTGGAAAATATTCTTTTATGGCCACGGGAATATTCATATACTTGTCCCACCCCATATAGGTGATCCCGAAACTTCCCTCCCCAAGAACTTTGCCGGTCACATACCGCCCGGCAAGATCTGTCCCCGGCATCAGACAACGCGGGATCGGACTGTATTCTTCCTGCTTCAGACCACAAAAAGAACAGCCGCCTTCCTGATCCAGCGGCCGCATGCACCCGATACAAAGATTGTGACCATTTATATACATTGGGAAATCCCTCGTCTCAAAATATTCTATTATTAATAATACACCAGAATGTTGTATTTTTCTACTCTTAATTTTATCCAGTGGCCGATTTCCCACAGTGACGTATGCCAGTAATAATTTTCACAATGTCTTCGTTTTATATACCCATTTCTTTCTATCTACCATGAAACCCTCCCTCCTTACTCTCCAAAATCTGCTTTTTTTGCTTTTTGGGGAATAGTATATTATATACCCTTTTATTTTTGTCACGAATTTCTATTTATTCCCCTTTGATTTCCGTATTGTATTTTCCGCAATTTAACCTACGCATGTCACGCCGGCTAATTGTATTTCTGCTGCATCATATATACCATACAAAGATTTATAACGATTCCAACCCCGAGAACACAATAAACTGCTCTTAATATACAACGGTTTTCTATCCTTGATATAAACTTGATTTCTAACCAGATCAAACTCATATAAAATAAAAAATAAATTCTCGTCCCGGACGCCAGCATTGTCGGTGAAAAAATCAGCGCAAACCGGGAAGCCAATCCTCCCATATAAATTCCAATCTGACAAATTCGTTCTGTCTTTTGCTGGTACAAAAAGGATAATCCCCATAATACTCCAACCAAATAAATACGGAATTTTTCCGTTTTTTTCACTTTGTCATAAGTAGATGTTGACTATTTCGCCTGTTTTCGGCTATAATATATATATTTCATATTTTAGCCGAAATTTTAGGAGGGATGTTTCATGGCATACATGACAAGACACATAGAAACCCGGATACTGGAACTAAGCAGATCCTGGCCCGCTATTTTACTTACCGGTCCAAGACAGGCAGGAAAAACAACGATGCTGCAAAAGCTGGCTGAACAAGAAAATACCGACCGGAAATATGTCACACTGGATGATCTGACCTTGAGAGATCTGGCAAAAAATGATCCCAAAATGTTTTTACAGATTTATTCTCCGCCAATATTGATCGACGAGATTCAATATGCGCCGGAATTATTCTCATATATCAAAATCCATATTGATACATTTCACAATCCCGGTGATTTCTGGCTTACCGGTTCCCAAATCTTCCGGTTGATGCAGGGTGTACAGGAATCCCTCTCTGGCCGGGTAGCTCTCCTGCATCTGTCACCTCTGTCCCAGCGGGAAATAATCAACACAGAAGGGATGCCTTTTACTACAGATTTTGATATTCTGAATACCCAGATAAAAAAAATCAGTCCACTCACTACTCCGGAACTGTTTAAACGCCTCTGGTATGGCTGTATGCCCGGTCTTATAAGCGGGCAGTATGACAATCGCAATATCTATTATTCTTCATACCTGTCCACTTATATCGAACGGGATATATGGGAACTTTCTGGCACAATAGATGCACTGAAATTCTCCCGCTTTATTACTGCTGCCGCTGCAAGAACCTCACAACTTGTGAATTATAAAGCAATGGCTGACGATGCAGATATCGACCAGGTTACTGCAAAATCATGGCTGACGATATTAGAAACGCTCGGTATTGTCTTCTTACTGCATCCTTTTTCCAATAACGTACTCAAACGCACAATTAAAACACCTAAATTATATTTTTATGATACCGGTCTTGTCTGCTATCTGACCCGGTGGTCATCACCAGAGGTCGCTGAAAACGGTGCCATGAGCGGCGCCTTACTTGAAAATTTTACCGTCTCGGAAATTATGAAAAGTTACCAGAACGCCGGACTTGAACCATTTATTCATTATTATCGTGATAAAGATTCCAGAGAAATTGATGTTCTCCTTGAACAAGACGGTAAGCTCTGTCCATTGGAGATTAAAAAAACTGCCATGCCTGACAAACGCCTTATACATGCCTTTCGCGTGATCGACAAATCCCCACTCAAACCTGGAACAGGCGCTGTCCTCTGCATGGCAGATACTCTGGGTGCTTTTGACAGCCAGAATTTAATTGTGCCGATTTGGGGGATTTAAAGCATTATATCTGGATAACGATAAAGTATACCTGACAGACATCCTATACCCTCACTTTTATCACAACTAGTATAATCCTTTTACCGATCATACAGGTGCAAAGAACCAAAGCGGTCCAAATAGCGTTCAGCGCCCTCCCAGACAACGACATCAGATTTACGGGTGGCCTCTGACAGAGAAAACTGCCAGACACCTGTATATTTTGCCGCCTTAAAGTACCGGCCTCCAAGCTCCGCTATTCGTTTTCCAAAAGAATCTCCCACGACATACAACCTTTTCTTACTCTTTTCGCTCGCTTTCACTTTTCCCTTTAAACCATATATCGTATCAATACAGTACTTGGAAGTCTGTCCCAAAAATTTTGCCAAATCACCGGCTTTTTTTGACTTTTTCTTAAATTTCTGATCATCAATATCGGTGTAATCACCTGTCAGTTCCCGCCGGAGTACCTGCACACCGACAAACAATCCTTTCATATTCCAGTGTGTATCCGTCTGATACCAGATCTGATGATTTTTCTTTGCTTCCAGAAACTCTTTCTTTGGATAGACAATCGTTAAATTTGTATTTTTTTGTAAATATTCTACCAGCTGGTCAGCACGCGTCACGGTAGACTTTCGCTTGATTTTCTTTGGCATATATTCAGGGTATATTACCTCCTTGCTCGGAATAATGCACACAACAAATTCCGCTCCTCTTTTTTCCACAGCGGCTTTCATCTTTAACAGATTATTTTTGATCCGCTTCATCGCAGCTTTCGAGTAATGGTTTCCGCCGATGTATTCCGGAATCGAACAACCATCCTGTTCATTTTGATAAAACAACCAGTTCTTTTGTCCTTTGAGGACTTGCCCTGCCGTACTGGCGGCTTTAGAACCTGTTGCGGGCTGACTGTATTGGATACCAGCCAGACAAAGTATCAGTGCTGCCAGAATGAGCAGCCATTTTTTTGAATTTTTCATCGTTTCCTCCTCATTTTTGTTTTATAAAACAAGCCTCAGCGGGTAGTCAGCTTCAGCCAGTCATAGCGATCCAGATAGCGCTCATTGCATTCCCATACGATTACATCCGGCTTCTGTTTTTCCAGATCAGACAGCTTGAAATTCCAAATTCCGGCTGTCCTGACCTGTTTAAAATACTGCCGAACAATTTCGGGCATCAAATCACTGAACGAATCACCAATGATAAGGAGTTTCTTTCTTGATTTAATCGTTTGATCTACAGAGGAAGGTTTGAGCGCATACTTAATATCGTCGTTGTATTTATCTGTCATTTTGCACAATTTTGCCAGATCTCCCGCATAGTTCTTCTTTTTTTCCACAAATTCCACATCGGTGACAGATTGAAAATTCCCGTCAATGTATTCTTTCAGACATTGGATTCCGACAAATGCACCAATCTGATTCCAGTGAGTGTCTGTCTTGTAATAAGTGGGATAAATCTGTTTGGCGGCCATGAGTTCCTTTTGGGGATATACGACATCAAGTTCTGAATTTTCCTGAAGATACCGGGCAAACTTGTCAGCACGTGTCGTCTCCGTTTTCCTCTTTATATGATCCGGCATCTGTTCCGCATACACACTTTCCTTATTTGGTACAATAAAAAAAAGAAGCTGTATTCCTTTTCCCGCAAAAAACTTTTGTTGTTTTTCTAACTGTACTTTAATGTTTTTCATTTTTTCCTTTGGGTAGTGGTTAGTTCCCCGGTAATCTGCAATGGAGTCCCCATCGTCCGATGCCTTATAAAAAAGCCAGTTATCCTTTCCCAAAAGAACGGTACGGGATTCGATATAGGAACCACCGGATGCTGCCGAGGAAATATGGGAGCTGATTTCTGCACCTTCCTCTTTTCCGCTCAAGTCATCGGTAAAACTGTCTGCTGCACCTTTCAGCTTCCCTAAAAAGCTCGTATCTTTTTCTTCTACAGATTCATCTGCTTTCTGGCTTTGCCGGCTCTCCGCCTGCCACTGTTTTTCCAGCTCATGACTCTCTGCAATAGTATTAGGCTCCTCCTTTTCGGAAACCGATTCCTTGGGCTGTTTAGCAGTCATCCACTTGCTCGCCAGCGTACTGCCCGAGATACAACAGATTCCCAGGCAAAAAAGCAGGGCAATGATTTTTTCCCTATGTTTCATGTGTCTCCTCTTTCGGTTATGACCCATTAAAATGCGAATGCGGCCGGGCCATGCTGTTTTTAGAACTTTATTTCAACCACAAGCGTGTTTCTCTGGAAGAAATGTACGGGAAAGCCATGTCCCATTCCCGTGGAAGAAGGTCATCGTTGGACTTCCCCAAACTTCATTTCTATGATATACTCCTCTCATAGAAGGAAACACACATGAACCCGGAAACAGAGAAACTACGCAAAAAGTATATGGATGATCCACCAGAGGGAATGACATCCGAGGACATTCGCCGCTTGAGCGGGGATGACCTTCTGGATATGGATTATTTCCTGAATGAAGATGAATTGGATGACGATTTTGGCGAAGATGGCTTTTATATCTTCTAAACCCAATATCGTCTTATCATCATGCACAGGCAGGAATCTATCTGACATATGTTCGGCAGATTCCTGCCTGTTTTTATACTCTCCAAAAGTCGAAATTTCCTGTAAAGTAAAGAAAAAAAAGAATATCCCCGCCAATTTACTGACTCTGGGATATTCCTTTTTTAATCACTTTTGTAAATTCTCACAAAAATTCTTAAGTTCTTCATATCTTTCCATATCATTGTCCTCATACAAACTTCCACACAAATCACACAGCCACTCCTCAAACCGATAATGAATGCTGTACTTCTCGTCATATTCCTCAAAGGACGATATCTTCTCTTTTTCCATTCTTTCCTTACACTTTTGAAAAGCAAGATACAGATATTCTTTTGTTCTTTTCTCCTCTTCCTCCGTGTCTCTCTCCCACACCAACCCGGGCCGGTTCATTAGGGCAAGATAAAGAAGCTTATCCGTCTCTATACTCGCCTCATCAAAATAATCAGCAAGATAAATTCTTCCGTCAATCCTTTCTGTCCCTGTATACGGATATTTGCTTAACCATTTGCTGCGCTCCGCCGGACTTTCTATCAAATCAATGGCTTCTTTGGGCTTATTCAGACAGCAATATTTATATTTCTTTCCACTTCCGCAGGGACATGGGGCATTTCTGCTGATTTTTTTCTTCTGGGCGGATTGATTCAACTCTTTTTCCAGCATACGTAACATTTTTTTAAAATCTTTTTCACTGGGTACCGTATCTTCTGATTCCGAAAACATCGCCCAATGCCGCAAATTATCAGCAGCATGAAAGGAAGACTCACAAAAATTTTTCTCATCCTCCCGATACTCAAACATGGCATCTACATAGGAATCATATCCTCCCATCATCATCTCATCTATAAGATTACTATCAAGCATATAACGGATTTCCGGAAGCATATCAATAAAATGGCATTGACACAATATGCATCCTGTTGCATTATAAACGTAATCATGTTCTCTTCCATCATGTATGATTTCTTTTAAAAATTCTTTCCACTCATTTTCCGGCAAAGTTCCATCCAAATATAACTGTCCCATTACATCAAGCATCGACGATCTGACAAATTCATCAATATCCCTGTTTTGAACGGATTCTTTTAACAACGCAATGTCACCGTCATATGTATTATAAAGAATATCCTTTAACCCCGACGTTTTACAATCCCCAATCAGATAATCTGTCGTATCTTCAGGCAAGGAAACAAGCTCCATAATTTTTGAAAAAGAAACTCTGTCCTGAAACTCAGCCAGTAGATATAAGGCATAGAAATGAAGCTGCCTGTCTGCATCCACCTCCACTCCTTCACTGATGGCACGGTCAACAGCTTCCCGCAAGTATGGAATTGCTTCCTCTTTATTTGACGTGATTACTTGAAATGCCTCTTCCGGAAATCTTTCCGTCATGTATGTAATTTCTTCAATTGCTTTTTGTACTTCATTCATAACTTTATTTCCCTTTGTCTGATAATTTATTTTTCCTGCCTCAAAACGACTTAGTTTCAACTTCACTCGAGTATTATACCATACGGTGAATGACAAAACAAGAAAGAAACATGGGGAATATATTATCCCAATATCGCTGTTGAGCTATCCCTTCAACCACCCGAGCACATTCATCTGCCTGATTCCGTTATGCGATGTCAGCGGCGTATAGTCCATCGTGAGAAGATATTTCGGATTATGATCACGGATCGCATCCAGGGGTTTTAACTCGCGCTGCAATGTCGCCTCCTCAAGGACAGTAAGCGCCACCTGATAATATTCCATGCCCGCCTCATTGACCGCGATAAAATCCACCTCTTCTTCCCCCATTTTTCCCACATATACTTCATAACCCCGCCGCAAAAGTTCCAGATATACGACATTTTCCAGTATATGCCCCATATCCGCAGGCTTTGTCCCAAGCAGATAATAGCGGAGCCCGATATCTGCAACATAATACTTCACCCCCGTTGACAGGTACTGCTTTCCCTTGATATCGTACCGTTCTGCCTTGTACAAAATATAGCTGTCTATGAGGGCAGAGATATAATTTTCCACGGTCGGGACACTGATCTTCTTTCCTGCCGAAGTCATTGTATTTGCAATCTTTCTGGCAGAACAGATATTGCCAATATTATCAAAAAGAAACCGGATCACACTTTCTAACATAGCCGCATCCGTTATCTTTCTTCTGGTCATAATGTCTTTCAACAAAATTGACGTATAGATACCCTCCAGATAAATACGGATATCCTGACTTCCCGAAAGCTCAAGCGTCCCCGGAAATGAGCTGTTTTGCAAATAATTTGCATACTGCTGTCCCAGATCCTGATTGTCCGGAAAGGCAGAAAGATATTCCCGGAATGAAAGCGGGAGCATTTTTATCTGCACATACCTTCCCGACAAAAGAGTAGCCAGTTCCCCGGACAAAAGAAAGGCATTTGAACCCGTAATATACAGATCTACATTTTTCTTTGTGTACAGCCAGTCGACTGCCTTCTCAAACTCCTCCACCTGCTGGATCTCATCCAGAAAAACATAATTCATGCCCTCTTTTGACAATCTGTCCTCAATGTAATGATAGAGTTTTTCCGCTGTGCAAATTGTCCGGAATCCGCCTTCCTCGAGATTTATGTCGAGAATCTGTGCGTTTTCCACACCTTTTTTACGCAGCTCTTCCTGATACAGCTGAAAAAGGGTCGATTTTCCACAACGCCGGATTCCTGTAACGACTTTAATGACATTCTTTTCCCGGAAATGGGACAATAATTCCAAATATTCTTTTCGTACAATCAAAATGCTCACCTCCATCTACATTTTTATAAATTTATTTTAACATTTTACCTCCATTTTGTCAATTTTGTAAATTCAACTTTACACTTTTAATATTTTATATCATTTTGTAAACTTATTATTCCTCTTTTTACAGATAATATTCATTTACACCTTCCATTTAGAATTATAAAAGAGTATAAAAAATTTCAGCCAGACAGCACAAATTTGAACTTATTGCAAATTTACGCCGTCTGACTGGATAAATGCCGCTACCGGGCTAATGCTTCTTATTTATAATTAATGATGGAACAATCTCAAACCGGTAAAGCTCATTGCAATCCCATGCCGGTTGCAGGCGTCGATCACATCCTGATCGCGAATCGAACCGCCCGGCTGTGCGATGTATTTCACACCGCTTCGGAACGCACGCTCGATATTATCATCAAATGGGAAGAATGCATCCGAGCCAAGCGTAACATCCTTTGCATACTCTTTCAACCACGCTGCTTTTTCTTCCTTTGTAAATACCGGCGGTTTTTCAGTGAAATATTTCTCCCAACAGCCATCTGCCAGCACATCCATATAATCCTCGCCGATATAATTATCGATCGCATTGTCGCGGTCTGCACGTTTCATATCCTCTTTAAATGGAAGATTCAATACCTGCGGTGACTGACGAAGGAACCAGTTATCTGCTTTTGTTCCGGCAAGTCTCGTACAATGGATGCGGGACTGCTGCCCTGCTCCGATCCCGATCGCCTGTCCACCCTTTACAAAACATACGGAATTCGACTGGGTATATTTCAAAGTGATCATGGAAATTGCCATATCGATCTTCGCAAGTTCAGGAATCTCTTTATTTTCCGTCACAACATTACTGAAAAACTCATCGTCGATCACAAGCTCGTTGCGCCCCTGCTCAAAAGTAATGCCGAAAACCTCTTTGCGCTCGAGTTCCTTTGGCTCATAATCCGGGTCGATTTCGATGATCGCATAGCTTCCTTTTTTCTTCTCTTTCAAAAGTTCCAACGCCTCCGGCTCATACCCCGGAGCGATGATTCCATCGGAAAATTCCCGTTTAATAATCTTCGCTGTCGACACATCGCACACATCTGACAGGGAAATAAAATCACCATAAGAAGACATGCGGTCAGCGCCTCTTGCCCTTGCATAGGCACATGCAAGCGGCGAAAGTTCTCCCAGATCATCCACCCAATAAATCTTCGCCTCTACCTCGCTGAGTGGAAGGCCCACCGCTGCACCAGCCGGGGAAACATGTTTAAAGGAAGTCGCGGCCGGATGGCCTGTCGCTTTTTTCAGTTCCCTGACTAACTGCCATCCATTGAAAGCATCCAGGAAGTTAATGTATCCCGGTTTTCCGTTTAATACCTTGATCGGTAGTTCTCCCTCTTCCATAAAAATGCGGGACGGTTTCTGATTCGGATTACATCCGTACTTTAATTCTAATTCTTTCATGATTTGATTCTATCCTTTCTATAAGTATATGTATCATCAGGTACCTTTTAAAAATTCTTTATTTCCACCCAATTATCTGGAAACCCCATGTATTTATGCATTTGTTGTTTTTGGATCATTCTTGTCCTCGACAATAACTCGTTAAATATTTTTTCGAATTCCTTTATAAAATCAATGAAATTATCTTTCTCAAGCAAATATCGAAAAACAATGACAACTGCAAATAAATCGTTTTTCCCTTTTCCATACTGCCCCTTTTCTTTTTTTATTTTTAAGCCCATATGGATTTCTGTATCACTAATTGTTCCCTTTCTGTATTTGTAGTCATACAAACGTTCGTTATGGGCACAAACATTTCTAACCCTGGCCAATAAATTTAGCATTTGAATGAGCATTCCTTCATTTACATAAGCAAATTCCCGGCTGATTTTACTCTGGATTCCTGGTTGTAAAAAACTGTACAATTTAGAAACAGTACCGAGCGTTATTGCCTTCATCATCACCCATAGTGGTACATTCCCATACTTTTCCTTCTGATACCTTATGTACACATAATTATCAGGGTGATTTATTATGTGAGAAATTTTATTTACCAGCTTATTTATCTCTTCCTGCATTTTGTCTGTATAATTAAAATTTGTTACATTCATATACTGACCCTGATCTTCGCCATATTTTTTACAAAAAGAGTATGAAATCAAAGACTTTATATGCTTTTCTATCTTTAGTATATACCTTAGGATCAACGCTCGCAGTTTATCATCAAAGCAATAGAGGGCATAGATATCTTCTATGGTTACATTAGCTTTATATTTTCCGTCTTTCCTCTTAAACGGCTCCTTGTAACCAGATATTAGATCAAAATAACTATATTTCTTTAGCAGCCATATCACATACTCTTCATCTTCTATTTTTAGTTCTTTATCTTTTAACTTTTTTACCTGCTGTTTATACGTTAAAAATGGCTTTTCTTTCATGTTTGTCACTATTATTCCTCCAAATGAAAAGACTCCCGCAGGAGCCTTCTCTAGGTTGCAGTCCTCACAAGTTTCTGCAACACGATCACTGATGACAATATACCCTAAAAAGCTCATTTTGTCAAGTCCTTTGATACATTTTCACCAGTAATACATATTATATGCTGTATTCTGCGCTTTTATGTGCTAAAATCAACGTATCAGCTAAAAGCCTGGCTTAAGCCACTCCGGTCTGTATGTTATTTATTTTTATTCACAATCTTTGACTCATACTCGCCTGTCGCAATATCAATATAGCGCACAAAAAGAGATACTTTATTTTCCTCATTCAGACTGTTCCAGAGCTGATCTGTAAAAGCTTCCATGTCATCCGGTATTTCCACAAGCTTTGGCTCACCCTCAAAACTCGGAAGCGGATCCCCATCACACATATAAGTATGTAAGAAATGTCCCTCACCGCTGGCAGGATTGCTGTAGGCAAATGTGTAACGGTTGCAGGCATCCGGATTTCCATTGTTACTTTTCAGGATCGACATGGCATAATTATAACTGCCATCCTCGACATGCATGATCCCGGAAATACGTGGTGTATAATTCGGACCATCCGGCTCAAATTCTCTCGTTCGGAGCGCCTGTTCAAAGGTCTGTTGTTTGTCCATCAATTCATAGATCGTATCGGTCTGATCCCCATTCGTCACGATCGTCTTATTACCAAGGACACGGACCGGTGCATAAATGATAAGACTTGGATCACTGAGTTTCGACGGATCAAATGCCTGGGTACGGATTCCTTCTCCGTCCTCTACAAAAATACGGTTTCGGCTGTTTTCACTGCGCCCCATGATAAAATAAGCTGTCACCGCATATTTCCCATTTGGGGATTTCCCGATCACGATCCCACGTCCCGGATACGCATTTTCCTTCAGTTCCTTTTCCAGTGATAATTTCTGCATAAGCTCTCTCCTTTTCTTTTTGTTTACCTGCATCGTTTTCCGCATCTGGATGACATAACGATCAGGTAGCTCAGTCATGTCATCCCATATATAACAAGGCAGAAACAGCTACAGCCGGCTGCCTGAACGCAGAATGACACGTTTTATGCATCATTCTGCTGCCCAGGCGGTCGGCTGCTATATACGATCATTGCTTATTTGTCTGATGATCCAGACTACCATACTCCCCGTAGGTTCTCCTACTTTTCCGCCAGTCATATGGTTTGTTACATTAAGCATATAATATTTTGGGCTGGATTTCAACCCCAAATTTTTATACTCACACCTGGAGCACATTCCCTCCGAGCATTTCCCCAAATGCCGGATCGCATGTCACATAGATCACCTGGTATTTTTCCGAAAACTTTCTCAAAAGTTCCGCTGCCGCTTTCCGGCGCACCGGATCCATATCAATCAGCGTATCATCAAAGACCGCAAAACCACTTCTGTCCCCATACAGGTTTTCCAGTACGGCAAGACGGAACGCAAGGGAAACGGTCTCTTTCGTCCCTTCTGATAGAAGCCGGTAATTTATGATATTTCCATTGCTGATGATGCCCAGATCGAGGTTATCTTCATCCGTCCTCACCTTAACTCTTCCCCCGGTTAATATCTCAAGATATCTCTCTGTATTTTCGAGTATATCCGCAGACGGACTTTTTTCCATGCTTTCTCTTGTCTTTTCAAATACAGACTGAATGTGCTTCCAGTGGCTGCAGAGTTCTTTATTTTTCTCAAATTCCTCTCCGGCATATTTATATTCCAGTTCGATTTCCTCAAATGTCCGGTCGGGAAGATTCTTCTCACACTGGATAAACGCTGTCTCTTTTTGTCTCTTAATCGTCTCTGCCTCTTCCTGCTTTTCCCTGAAATCTTTTTCCGCCTGCCCGGCGTCTTCGATCTGCATATATTTTTCGGGAATTTGCTGAAGCTTCCGGATTTCAGTCCGGATCGCCTGCAATTTTTCCTGAAGCCCGCATATCCTCTGTTCCAGGTCTTCCGGAGAACTGTATTTTTCCTTTAATACCCTTAACTCTGCCCTCAGGCTTCCTATCATCTCATCTTCATGCCCTGCCACAAAATCTTCTCCGCCTATTCCGCAAATATCCTGTTCAATTTCAGAGACACCCCGGCTTACGCCGGCGCAGGCTTCCGTATACGCCTGTTCGATCTCTTCCTCTGTCTGCTCTCCGATAAATTCCCCCAGCGCTGCTTCCATACTCCGGATCTCAGAACGTATCTCCTCACAACGTTCATACTCGTCTTTCAGCATTTCCATTTCCAGGATTCCATAAGAAGCCAGTATCGCCTTTTGTTCTTCCGCACGTCTTTCATACTCAACACGCACTATATCCATGTCAACGTCCTTCGGAGAAAGTTCCAGATGCATCACCTCCGGTATCTCGACCCGAAATGGCTCATCTACCTCAAATTCTCCCCCCTCCACATTTACCGGACGGTTGTCTGCGCCCTGGCGGATCTTTACAAGCAGATCAGGTCTTACCTCAATCTTTCCCGTTAACTCCGCCATCCCTTTTATAGATGCTTTCATTCTCCCAAGTTCGTTGGCGCAAAGCAACGCCCGGTCATACTCCTCTTTTGGTATATCATGCGCATCTTTTAACTTTAGGCGCAGATCCTCTATCTTTTTTTCATATTCTTCCAGTTTCTCATACCTTTCTTTTGCCAAAGAAAACGTCTTTGCCACTTCAAGCTCGCTTTTCAAGCAGGTGATCGTCTCATACTTCTCAGAGGTCTCCGGCCATTTCTTTTTTGCGTCCACACATTCCTTAAGATCATTTTCATATGTGCCGGACAACTCCTCCTTCGTCTTCCTGCTATCAATATCCTGCTGGTATTTCAGGTATTCCTTAAGCTCCTGTTCTGCTCTAAAAAGCTGTTCTTTCGCCTCCTCAAATTCCTTTTCCGCCTGCTCATAGGCGTATTCGGCCTCTTTGGCCTGTTCCTTTTCCCTCTCCTTGTCTGTCATATCATAATAACTTTGTAAAATCTTTCCTACATTTTTTTCCCATCTCCCGCCACCCACTTTTGATTTTCGTTTTGGACGATCCATCCCGCTGTCCCAGTTATTTTCATATTCTGCGATCCGCTCCCCGATCTTCTCTCCAAGTTCTTCGATCGATACACCATCCAGTTCCATGACTGCCTGTGTCACCCTTGAAGCAAGCTCCACTTTTGCTTCCTTCACACCGTTGTCTTCCGCAGATTGGAGAATGCCCTTTAAAATGCGCTCTTTTTCTCTCTGACTGGAAAAAACAAGATTTCGGTATACCGCCTGTCCAAATTCCAATTCGGCCCGCATCGTCTCCTGCACATTTTTCTTTGACTTTATGACAGCACCACCGACTTTTTTCAGGCGGCAGCTTCCGTCTTCTTCAAGAGACCACTCCTTTGTTATCGTATAGTCTCCGGACTCCGAGCCAAACATCACCCGGCCATCAATACTATCTCCTGAAAAACCATCTACACGCCGGGCGGGCATATATGTATCAAAAAACTCTTTCTTCTCATTTCTCTTTAAGTCCACATCTGTATTCAGTACATGATAGATCAAATCGATCATCGTCGTTTTTCCACTTTCATTTGCACCGACGATAACATTCATGTGTTCATCCAGTTCATATTCCCGGTCTGTTATCCCGGCAAACTGTTCACAGCCAAATTTTTTTAATATCAAACGTTTCACTCCATTTCTGCTATTTCGCTTCTTCTTTCCTTATTTCCCGAACGAGGTCATAGGCCATCTGCAGCTCTGTACCATCTTCTGTCAGGCCAAGTAAAAATTTTGCCGGAAAGGATATCCCTGCAAATTCATTTTCAATCTTCTCTTTTGTAATACGTTCACTGAGTTCATCATCCCGTATCTCAAAACTGAGAAACTCCTGTCTGGTCTCATGATAGATCGCTCCTCTTCCCTCATAATCCTCCGTACTGCAGCTTCCGCTGAGCGTCATTCTGACGATAGCATCTTTCCGGATGATCCCTTTCAGGCTTTCGGTCATCTGCTCCCGCAGGAAACCTTCCTTTATTTTCAGTTTTTTATCATAATACCGGATCCGCCCACTCACAAATCTCTTTGCCCTCACTTTTTTCTCCTCATCCAACCGGATCAGGAATCCATTTCCCTCCGTCCGACAGCTAAGATCCGTCTGCTCATGCGTCCCTGCATTAAAAATGCGGTGTCCCTCTGTATATTCCTCACACGATATATTTTCCGGCCAGGTTATATGGGTATGGCCGATCAGCCACACATCTACCGGAATCTCATTTAGTTCCCGTTCTTCCATAAGAAAATATTCATTGTTCATATCCGGGGTAATTCCCTGAATCGCCCCATGAGCAATTCCAATGTTATATACAGCAGGATCCATCTTCTCTTCCCGGATCCATTCCAGATTATTTGTCGTCGAATGCTTACTCTGGCACATAGCCGGATAGATCACTGCCCGGTTTCCATCTTCTGTTTCAAATTCATAGGTACGAAATTCATTTAAAACGCAAATATGAGGCTTGTCCTGAATGCTGTCCTGAAAATCTTCCCATAACTTTACATCCCCGGAATAATAATCATGATTCCCCGGAAGCACAAGTACCTTTCCTTCAAATTCACCAAGGATCTCTGTCACCGTTCGGATCACCTTTTTGGATATCCCTGAGAACCGGTGAAAAAGATCCCCGGCTACCACAAAAAACTCGCAGTTATTTTCATTTGCATATAAAACCATCCTTTTCAGACTGTCAAGACGGCTCTGTTTTAATTCATCTTTAATTTCATCATATCTGTCAAACATAAGCCCGATATGATTATCACCCGTTAAAAATATATTCAGCATTTTCTCCCTGCTTTCTTTTTTATACCTATTATAATTGATTTCTATACGAATTTACAACTCCTTCTTGCATTTTACTTGCTGATCCCGACTTATATATGCTATAATATGAAATATAATTTTTAAGGAGGATATATTTATTATGGCAGATCAAACAACAGAGGTGATAAATGGGTTTCTGGCAAACCTGAAAGACCTCATCCTTTCACCCGCAAAGGGCGCAAAGAAAACGGTCGACAGTACAAACCCGGTTATTTCACTCATTCTCATGGCAGTTCAGGCAGTTTTGGCCGGTATCATTGCACTTGAGTACACTGCATTTCATTTGGAAATGGATTTTGGCGACTGTATGAAATACTTCGTTCTTTCTATTTTCTTTTCTGTACTTCTCACAGGTGTTACGCTGGGTGTTTCTATGCTTGCAGCTACCTGTATGAAAGGGGATAATGATTTTAAGAAAACGCTGAATGCTCTTTCACTCAGATGTATTGCCGTTATTCCATTTACAATTCTTGCTATTCCATTGACATTTTTACTTCCTTCGTTCTCTCTGGCAATGATATTTATATGTGAGATCATTGGATTGTTTTATGAGTACTTTGGGTTCCGGGCTGCATTTAATCTTGAGGAAGGAACGACCGCTTATATCTCTATCATCGTATCTGTCGTTTACATAATTGTATTTGCGATCATATTCCGTTCTGTAGCCGCAGACCTGATACAAACATTATTTTATTCAATGCTTGGCAATTCATTTTATTAATAAATAGGAGATGATTTATTATGGCAGGTTTTTTTGACAAAGTTTCAGATGTTATTAACAATACGGCAAATGATATTTCAGATAAAGCGAAGGAGTTTTCCGAGGTCTCTTCCCTGAATGGCCAGATCCGCAGCCAGGAAAAACTTATTGAAAATACGTATCGCGAAATTGGAAAAAGCTATTATGAAGCTCATGTAAATATGACAGAAGATGCCTATCTCGAACAGATCCGGAAAATAACAGAGGCGAAAAAGGTCGCTGAAAAACTGCGCGAAGACGTCGCAAATATTAAAAGAAAATAATTCTTTTGCAAAATAATAAAAAGGAATTCATAGTCGTGAAAAACTTTTAGCAGGCTCTGCCTGCGTCTGTTTGAAACGGCTATGAATTCCCTTTTTATTTTAGTCTTCCCGTATAAAAATCCCTGTCTCTTTTCCGCACACTCCGGCGGTTCTTCTTATATCTACGCCGATTCTCTGTCTTGATCTGATACGCCCAGATCTTTATAAAGCACACAACCGTTACGATCACGATGCAGATTATGAGAATAGCAACAAGAATCACTTTTTTCCATGGAAACGGTTCTTTGTTGGCTGTCTCCACCGCCTCATCAAACCACTTACTCATATCAATGCTGTCCCTGAGCGTTGGTGAATCATTTTCGTCATAATAAATATTAGATGCGCCTACCTCCTGACCGTTATACGTATAAGAGAGGCGGCCGATCACTTTCTTGCCATTTTGCTCCATAGCCTCATCATAATATTCTACTTTTTTTTCTGCTTGATCCACTGTTACCCCTTTTGGAAGGATAAGTCCCGCATCCTCATCAAGATGGAGTGAACTTGTATTTTTACTGTAAAACGGACTAAAATCAGTAAACAGATACTGTTCATTGATGCTGCTGGCCGTATCATCTCCGATTGGAATCTTGTCATAATTTTCAAAGCAATAATTAAAAAGCTTCGTCGTATCTGTGTATGCATTTGGCTGCTGCCAGACAGAGTTATCACATTTCAGGATCGCACACACTAATTCCATATTATCCTTTTTCGCAAAAGTAACAAGTGTATTTCTGCATTTTATCGTATAACCGGTCTTTCCTCCCTCACAATATTCATAACCATATTGCGGATAATCCGCCGGATTGATCATCTTGTGGTGGTTATCAAGAATATATCCCGCTTTTCTTTTATTTGTCTTTGACATAAGAAACCGCTTTGTCCCGGCGATCGTCTTAAAATCTGCATTGCGGATGGCCGCTCTTCCGATCAGCGCCATATCATATGCCGAGGTATAATGATCCTTTTTCCATAGACCATTTGTATTGGCAAAATGAGTATTTTTACATCCGAGTTCTTTTGCTTTTTCATTCATTTTATTGACGAATGAATCAATATCACCCGCCACATGCTCTGCCACCCCGTTGCATGCTTCGTTTGCAGACCGTAACATGATCGCATAGAGGCTCTCCTCCATGCTTATTTTCTCTCCCACCTCGATTTCTGCATTGGAGGCCCCGGATTCCCAATTTGCAAATGCATTATCCGTATATACGACCTCTTCAGACATGGAGGAATTCTCCAATGCCACAAGCGTTGTCATGATTTTTGTGATACTTGCCGGGTATTCTTTTTTATTCATGTTCTTGTCATACAAAACAGCACCCGACTGTACATCGATAACGCATCCTGCCTCAGCAATGATACTCGGTTCCGATTTTTTCACCGCATGCAATTCTTCCGTATTTATATTTACTGCTGCCAGCAGACACACGCCTGCCAATAATATTTTAACACTCTTTTTCATTTTAAGTTTCATTTCCTTCCTTTAGTGAACCTCCGTAATATTTACTTCTCTTTCCTTTGACAGATCAAAAAGTGTTCCGTTATTAAGTAAAATCGTAGGCCGTGACAATTCATTCTGATTGATAAGTACAATTTTTCCTGACATTCCATTGCTCAAAACAACCTCGTGTTGAAGATATGTGTTTGTCATATTATTTAAAAGTGGTACGAGAAAAATCGGATTAAACTGCTTTTTCCCATCCTCTTCAAAAATCCTTATAACGTCAAACGGGCTCATTCCTTTTCGGTAAACCCTTGTAGCCGTCATTGCTTCATACACATCTGCGATTGCAGTGATCGCTGCATATGGGTCGATCTCACTGGTCTTAAAACCAAACGGATATCCTTTCCCATCACATCTTTCGTGGTGGAGAAGAACAGCCCGTTTTACACTTTCCGGTATCTTCTTATCCTTCAGGCTCTGATATCCCCGCATGGGATGCTGACGGATTTCTTCATATTCATCTTCCGTCAGTCTCGCCGGCTTTCTGAGTACATTTTTATCGATAAGAAGCTTTCCCACATCATGAAGAAGACCACACATCGTAAGATGATTTTTCTCATATTCATTCATACCAAGCCAGTCCGCAAAAACATTATTGATCATCGCCACATTAAGACAATGCCGGTATGTTTCGTCATCAAATGTCTTTATGTTATGGAGCATATCAAAAATATGATACTTGCTTCTTGACTTAAATACCAGCTTATCCACATCCTCAACCAGTTTTACCTGATCGATCTCCTCATCTGCCTTCAGCAGTTGATTCATATTTTTCGTTATATTGCTGACAGTCAGATCATAATTTTTCTTAAATTCGATAAACTCTTTTTTTTCTTCTGGAGACATATATTCATTTTCCAGATCCTCCTGCTGTATCTGCTGTTCTACCATATCATTTGCATATACAGAAACACTCATGATGCCAAAAAATGTTATCCTCGTGATCATTTTGTTATTGATCACCGAATCTTTTGGTATCAAAAGCTGATCATTTCTCGAATATACGTCTCTGGCCGCTACCATGCCTGCCATAAGGTTACTTACCGGCACAAGAACTATTTTTTCCTCACTCATACCTATCACCACTTTTATATCTTCTTTCACATCTACTATCATACACGATTTTTATCTATTTTCCAACACCAACTTGTCATTTTTTATATGATTTTCTTTTTTTATTAGGTTCGGGTGCCAAAAGCTCCTTGTTATCAAGGGGCTTTTGACACCCAAACCTTCATTAAAAAAAGGGGCAGATACCATTCTTTTACAAAGTGGTATCTGCCCCTTTCTGAGAAAGGAGATTTCCTTTTCGTTACTTACTTTTTCTTACTTGTTTTCTTCTTTTTCCCGGTTGCTTTTTTCACAGATTTGGTTTCATTATTATTTTTCAAAACCAGTCTTTTTACCTTCGGCGAATACACCCAGTACTTCGAGGAAAGTTTCGGACAATTTGCTTTCGTGATCCGGGACACCTTTTTGCCCAGTGGCTTCAAGTACTTCGATGATGGCTTCAAACCGTACAGCTCACCGGATCCTGTACTGTAGTTATCAAAAACCGCATGTTTACTCTGCATTATAAGAAGACTTCCGCAGTAACCTGAAACCAAAGACCTCACACCCGATTTCTTAGGACCTGTTATCTTTCCGACGTTGTAATTATATTTCATTCTCGGTTTACGTTTCTCACCCTTTAACGTCCATCCGCCATCATAGCCGCCGACAACACCGCCGACAACGCTTCCCTTTGACTTACAGGAAACCGTTCCTGCATTATAACAGTTCGTAACTTCCGCATAGGGGGAGTTATAATAGCCTGCGACACCTCCCATACCCAATCCAAATATCCCCGGATTGTTCGTTTTGGCACTTACTTTTCCCTTATTGTAACACTCGGTTACCGTCTTATTGTAAAGCCCAAACAGTCCGCCCACACTCGCATCCATATCTTCTCCTTGTGAACCGTGGGTGCGCGTTCTGCCTGAAAAACTGACCGTACCTTTATTGTAGCACTTCTGTCCTTTCCAGATGATCTGACTCAGCAGGCCGCCGACATGTGTCCCTGTTGTGTTTTTAAGCTTATAAGTCATCTGAACCTTTCCGGTGTTTCCGCTCGATGTGATATAATCGGCACGGATTGCGATACCTGCGGCATAAGCTCCGCCCGGACAACTGATTTCACCTGCAGGAATAGGATCCTGCCATGTATATTTCATCGGAGTTTCATAATGCGTTCTGTCGGCATGAACGTTCAATGCCACCTTACCCGAGTTCGTACAGGATGTTATCGTTCCGTGCTTACCAAGTCCCCCCGCATATGCCACAAGACCGGCTGCACCCATCGCAGCTTCCGAAAAACTTCCACCATATCCGCTTAGCGAAATATTACCGGAATTCGTACAATTCGTCATCTTACTAAAATCAAAACTACCGCCAAGTCCGCCGACGGACGCTCCCTCTGAATTATCTGAATTTTTACAGTTTACCGAGATGTTGGCACTGTTTGAGCAGTCCGTCAGTGTGCCGCTGCCACTGCCGGTGATTCCTCCTACTGAAAATTCGGTATAACGGAGAGGGTTTTCCCTGAGACTTTTAACAGAAATTTTCCCTGAGACATGAACATCGTTAAATTTACAGTTCGATGCCTGGGATACCAGCGCTCCCACCGTCGCATAATCCTCTGTCTGCACATTAATGTTTACCCTTGTCAGCGACAAGTTCTTGAACGTCGCTCCCGACGCCGCATAAAAGATTCCGGCACATGGTTCCTCGACGATCAGGTCGTGCCCTCCGCCCGCTGTCAGATCGTGCTTAACCTCCTGTCCGATGACAAATGTTTTGTTCACCTTATATCCTTTTATTTTGTGTCCCTTGCCATCCAGCGTACCGGTAAACGGATAGTCCCAGAATAACTGTGTATTGGCGGGAACGGTAATATCCTTTGTCAGATAGTAACTTCCGCTCGGGATATCTTCCATCGCTTTCAGATCCTGAAAGCTGGAGACCGCCTTTTTCTCTCCCGGCTTCATTTTCGTGGTTGGTACCGGTTTCCTTGGTACCGGCGTTACTTTAGGTGCTGAAGTTGCATCCGGAGTTTTCGTAGCTGCCGGAGTTTTCGTCGGCGACGGCTCCTGCGTCTGCCGGATAAGCGGTCCATAGGTCGGTCCGAGCGGCAGTGACCAGTCCGGCTCAGATGGCTCCTGTGTCGGTTTTGTCGTCGCACCGGCGGTCGGTGACGTTGTCGTTTCCGGCTCTTTTGTCGGCTGGGCTGGCTGATCCGCCGTCACGGTACCTGCACTTTCCCATACCTGGGATGCACTCAGATCAATGTGCAGCACAGGACGAACCCCAAGCGAAATATCTGTAAATCTGCCAGAATCATTATCAATCTCTCCTGATTTTTTAACCGTTACAGCCTGTTTTTGCGAATATCCCGGCGAACGCAGCCACCACTCCATCTGATTATCCTTGTCGAAGCTCCTGTTTACCGCATACGGTGTACCTTCTGCTGCTCTTGACTCACTCGCCTCGCTGTTTGAAAAACCATATGCTGCCGTAGCCGCTTCGGAAAGGGATAACAGATATACCCTATCCTCCGTATCATTTCCGCCATCAATCTCCGTGATCGGATTATCTTCATTATTTACTACAGTAGTCTGGATTGTTTCTCTTTCCTCCGGGCTGAAGGCATCCTGATAAAATGTCCCGTTCAGCCAGGAACGCAGTGTGCAGTCTTCCCATGTAACCAGCGGAATATCTACCACAAACTCATCCTCGTCTCCATTATACTGCCTGCTATCCAGACACTGGTCTGCTATCAGAAAGGCATCGTCACCTTCTACTGAAAGTACACGCCACTTGATTGGTTCTTTCGTATCACTTTCATTTACGGCCTCATCCCCATTCGTATCTTTCTGCCAGTAGTTTCCAAAGTAGATGCAATCCCATGTCGTGAGGCCGTTATCCTCTGTCCTCGGGCCACTGATCCCATAACCGGTAGCTGCTTTTGCATGCGTTGTTCCGGAAGTCTGCCCAAATATGGCAGAAACCATAAGAACAATGCTCAAAAATACCGCCATTGTTGATTTCATCTTTCTCATGCCAATCCTCCATTCTACTGAAAATAAAACTGTTTTTCTCGGTCTGCTTATCATTATACCACCTTTTTTCTTTCCTGTCCGAGTCTGGCGTGAGTGGTAAAAATAGAGCGCGAATGGTAGTTGTTGGATATGGAAACAACCCTCCAAAAATGTTACAATGATAGCAGATTGTAATAAGGAGATGAACCATGGCCATACAAATCTTATCTTTTATACACAATTTGACAACGATGTTATTTGGTATTTTTATCTCCGCCTTTTTTCTCGGAGTAAAGCAGAATGCTAAAAACGTCTTTACACTATCTCTTCTTTTCAGCTTTGAGGGAATCATATATATTACCAGTTTTTTATTATTCGGAATGACGTTCACCGACCATCTGTATGCCGTCATCGTACACCTGCCACTCATTCTTTTTTTAAACCTATACTATAAATATCCGTTTTTTTCTGCCTGTGTCTCCGTGTTTTCCGCCTACCTGTGCTGCCAGTTGAGCAACTGGACCGGATTACTCTTCTTAACGGTCACGGACACACAGTGGTGCTATTATGCTGCCCGGATCATGACTACTGTTGTTTCTTTTCTTTTACTGTCCCGGTTTGTATGCCAAACAACAGAGGCTATCTTTGCCAAAGATATAAGGGAGCTTTCGATCATCGGTTTTTTACCATCTGTGTACTACGTCTCTGACTATGCTTTTACCAAACTCTCCAGCCTGCTCTACTCCGGCAACAAACTGGTAGTGGAATTTATGGGCTTTTCCTTTTGTATTACTTATCTCGCTTTTTTATTTATCTATTTTCATGAATACGAGAACAAACAAGAGATCAAACGCTACAGTGACCTGATGGAAATGCAGCTCGCTTCGATCCAAAAAGAAATAGAACAGATCAAAACGAGCAAACAGAAGCTTGCTATATTAAGGCATGATATGCGCCACCATCTGAATATCATCCTGACGCAGCTCCAGAATAATAATATCCGGGCGGCCACGGATCATATCCAGGACATCAGCGATGCCTATGACGATACCATGATCATTACATACTGCCAGAATGAGACGATTAATTCTGTAATCTCTATCTATTCAGATCGTTTTGCAGACAGAGACATTACACTCAACTGTAACATTTCCGTGGGGAAATCCCTCCCCTGTTCAAATACTGCAATCTGTACGATTCTGTCGAATGCCCTGGAAAATTCAATGCACGCATTGGAAGAAATGGATATTGGAGAAAAATGGACGAACCTTATCATTTCCATAAAGGAAAACCATCTCCTTCTCCAGATTGAAAATCCGGTCCTGAAGATTCCGAGATTTGTCAACGGAATTCCAACCTCCGGTAAAAAAGGACATGGCATCGGTGTCAAAAGCATTGTACACTATGTCGAATCCTTAAACGGGCAATACCAATTTTCAATTTGCGGGCATTTATTTATACTGAAAATTATCATTTGACAAACAGGAGGTATTTATGAAGATAGCAATTTGTGATGATGAAGAACAATATATCCATACGCTCTGTCCTCTTTTGGAAAAATGGGCGAAACAGCATGATATTACCCTTACGATCTACCCGTTTACAAATGGAGATGAATTGATCGATGCCCACAAAAATAAATGCATGGATCTGATCATCCTGGATGTCATCATGCCGCTTTTAAATGGTATAAATACTGCCAGGGAACTTCGGGAAAATGACCCGGATGTTCCGATTATTTTTCTTACTTCTTCCAAAGAATTTGCAGTTGATTCCTATGAAGTAAAGGCTTTCCATTATCTGATCAAACCAGTTGACGCCAGAAAACTGTTTGACGTTCTGGAAAATTTTCTTAAAATCCAAAAGCGTCCAAAAAAGAGCTTCGTTGCACAGACTACGGATGGCTTTTATCGAATCCTCTTTGACGACGTCGATTATCTTGAAGCACAGAATAAAAGGGTTCTTGTACATCTGTCAAATGGCAGGACCATCCATATCTGCGAGCTGTTTTCAAAATGTGCGGAAGTGTTTGCGCCGGAAAATGGATTCTATCACTGCCACCGCAGTTATATTGTAAATTTAAAAAATGTTGAATCATTCTCAAGGACAGAGATCACTACATGCCATCACGCCACTATTCCAATCTCAAGAAACCGCTATGCTTCATTCAAAGATTCTTATTTTAACCGTATGTTTGGATAAAATTTTTCTTTTTTATTGAAAAGAATTATGATAAAATAGTTTCTGACGAACTTATCAGATCATCAGAAGGGATTTTGAATAAAAATGAGATTAAGAAATATTAAGGGTGCAGAAGATTTTATTGCAAATAGCGTTTATGTTATACAAAACCCGGAAGAATATAGGGGAAAATGGAATACTTTTTTTGAAAATAAGGCGCCGCTCCATATCGAAATCGGCATGGGAAAGGGAAAATTTATCCACTCCCTTGCACAGTCTGCACCAGATACGAATTTTATAGGGATCGAAATGTATTCGAGTGTTTTATACCGGGCGATTGAAAAAAGGCAGGAGACAGACCTGAAAAACCTTTATTTCATACGGATGGACGCCAAAAATATAAAAGATGTGTTCGACGATGGAGAGATTGAAAGAATCTATCTGAATTTCTCAGATCCATGGCCAAAAGAACGGCATGCAAAACGAAGACTGACCTCTCCGCTCTTTCTTGATTCTTACGATAAAGTTCTCTCAAAAGACGGGGTGTTATGTTTTAAAACAGATAACCGGCCTCTTTTTGATTATTCCGTCGAAACGATAGAAGCTACAAAACCATGGAAATTAAAGGATGTTACCTATGACCTGCATCACAGCCCATATATGGAAAGAAATGTTATGACGGAATATGAGGAAAAATTTTCTGCAAAAGGCATGCCGATCCACCGTCTGGTTGCCTATCGCTGATCATCCGGACACATTTCTCTTTTCGTTTCATATAATAAACAAAAAGGGAATTTATCTATGAAAAATTTTGACCGGGTCATCCGGAATTTCTTTTTGGGAAAGCCGGGGCTCTGTAAAAAAATGAATCAAATTATAAATTCAACACATTATATTATGAAGCTTTTAAACATTAAATAGGAGTTTATTCTTTTCTTTGCTTCATCTCTTTTAACATTCGGTTTTTTATTTTTCTTTCCATAATAACATCTATTATATGCATAAGGGCAGCGACTGCCGGCACACCAAGGAACATTCCAAGAACTCCAAAATAGGCTCCTCCCACTGTAATACCAAAAATAACCCAGAGCGGTTTAATCCCCGTGAGATCACCTAATATCCTTGGCCCCAGATATAATCCGTCAAACTGTTGAAGAACCAAAATCATAACAACATAAATGATCGCATATTTTGGTTCTATTACAAGGTAAATGATCACTCCGGGAATGGCACCTATAAACGGGCCAAAATACGGGATCATATTTGTCACCCCAACGATCACACTGAGCAATAATGCATACGGCAGTTGAATGATCGTCATCACGATCAGGGAGAGTATCCCTATGATCAGGGAATCAATCGTTTTTCCAAACAAGAAACCGTTGAATATATGATTACACTCACGGATCGTATCCCAGATAACTGGTGCATTTTTTTTGTTTGAAAATACAAATACGATCCTTCGCATCTGTTTTACGATCTTATTTTTATCAAGTATGATATAGCAGGAGATAACGATTGCAAAGATTATATTGATCAGACCTGATATAAATGAAGCCGATATGTTATATATATAAGGAAATACTACCTTCGCCAGATCTGTTCCATACCCGAAAATATTCTCCGGTAAGACATTTTTTAATAATTTACTGATATCATCCATCGGAAGAAACGGATATTTTTCCTGAATCTCTGCCGTATTATTTACAATATAATTATAACCACTTCCAAGTGATTTGGTCAATTCCCGAATACTTTGTGATATCTGGGGAACAATATAAACAATTGTGACTGTGAGTAATCCGATCAGGAAAATATAAGAAAGAGCCACACTGGTATATTTACACGCAATTTTACGTTTGTCTTTAAAGAAAATACGGTTTAGAAAATTATTGACGCTCACAACCATTGGGTTGATCAGAAATGCGAGAACAACTCCCAGAATAAATGGCATCAGTATTTTGATAAACCTGCTCAGCTCATACATGACGGCATTCCAGTTTATAATGATCGTGATAACGATCGTACATGCTGCAATGATCAGCACAAGCGTACCTGTATTGGCCAGTAATGCTTTCAGGGTATCTTTTATTTTACGGTTTGTTTTTAAATTTTTGCTCATGAAAATATCCTTTCTCCATCTACAGGTTATTAATATTATTTACATTTTATTTACGCTTTAGATAAATTTTTTAAATTTTTACTTGCTTTTTTGCATATTCTATTATATAATAGTTCTTGCAGATTTAGTTATGCGCTTTTAGCTCAGTTGGTAGAGCACCTGACTCTTAATCAGGGTGTCTGGGGTTCGAGCCCCCAAAGGCGTACTCCCGAGTCCTTGTTTGGCAGACCTGCAACTGCTGGGTAAGGGCTTTTTTTTGCCCAAATATATAGGAAAAGCCTGATAACATATATAATGAAATCAGGCAGAATCCCAAAAATCAACTGATTTTCGCCTCCTCTAAAGCCTGTCTCTCCTCTTCGGACAAAGTCACAAATACTTCTCCATTTTTTACTTCTTTAATATAAGTATAGCATCCTTCGCTGTTTGAATGCATAGAATTTAAAATAAATCCATTATTATCTTTTGTAAGAAGGACAAGAACAAAACTAAGCGTTCCACCAATTTCCTTAAAAGCATCATATTTTACGATACCGATCTTCTGATATGTCCGGAGCAGATTTGCATCGATCCGGTTTAACCTGGTACCGATATTTTTTAATTCTTCGTTTACATAATCCATATTTTCAAACTTTTTCTGAAAAGATTCTTCCAGGCTTCTTCCATTCTGTCCATCCATAAAGATCAGATATCTTTTTTTCATCCCGCTTACCATCACCAGTAGAACAATGATCAGTATAGCAAATATCAAACATACTCCAGCAAGTACTGCAATCGTCATATCTGTTTCCAAACCATAATCTCTCAAACGAAACATCTCTTTTTCTCCTCTCGAATATATGTTCTAGTTGTTTAGCAGTGCAACAATTTTTTCTAAATCTTCCGGGGTATAATACTCGATTTCAATCCTTCCCGCTTTTTCTGATTTTCGGTTTATCGTCACTTTTGTACCAGTGATCATTTTTAATTTTTCTTCCAGATCCCTGTATACAAAATCATTTTTGAGTTCCTCTTTTTTCTTTTTCGGACTCTGCTCTTTTCCAAGAGACTTGATAAGTTTTTCTGTTTCTCTTACACTTAATTTCTCATCAAATATTTTCATAGCCAGATTATATTGAACGTCATTATCTTTTATCGCAAGAAGAGCCCTGGCATGTCCACTTGAAATATTCTCTTCTACGAGCATGCTCTGCACACGTTCATCCAGCTTTAAAAGACGGATTGCATTCGTAATCGCTGTTCTGCTTTTTGATACCCGGTCTGCTACTTCATCCTGTTTCAGATTGTATTCTTTTATAAGCCTCTGGTATGCCATTGCCTCTTCAACAGGATTCAAATCCTCTCTCTGGATATTTTCAATCAGTGCAATTTCCATGATCTCCTGTGGAGAATAATCCTTTATGACAACCGGTACTTCTTTTAATCCAGCCAGTTTTGCTGCCCGCCATCTTCTTTCCCCGGCTATGATTTCAAAATAGTCATCTTTTTTCGTGACAACGATCGGCTGTACGATTCCATGCTGTTTAATTGATTCTGATAATTCGATCAAAGAATCTTCATTAAAAGTCTTTCTGGGCTGCTCTTTATTTGGCTCAATTTTATTGATATCCATTAATTCTTCTGACTTAATGATTTTCTCTGTTTTTGCTCCGGCATTTTTATTGGGAATAAGTGTATCCAATCCCTTCCCAAGTCCTGTCTTTTTTACTGCCATTTTTTCTATTCATCTCCTCTTTCAATAATTTCCTCTGCTAACGCTCTATATGCTTTTGCTCCTGTTGACTTGCTGTCATAAATACTGATCGGCAGACCATAACTCGGAGCTTCAGCCAAACGGACACTTCTTGGTATTATCGTATTGTAAATTTTTTGATTTAGATTTTCCCTGACATTTTCAATAACCTGAAGAGATAAATTTGTTCTTCCATCATACATCGTAAATACAACTCCGTCAATTTCAAGACGTGGATTGAGTCGGTCTTTTACGAGATTTATTGTATAGATCAACTGACTAAGCCCCTCCAGCGCATAGTATTCACACTGAATTGGAACAAGAACAGAATCTGCTGTCGTCATCGAATTAATTGTAAGACTATTAAGTGATGGCGGGCAGTCAATTAAAATATAATCATAATTATCTTTTACTTTATCAATTTCTTTTGATAAAATATAATTTCGATCTTCCATATCAAGAGTTTCGATTTCTACCCCCGCAAGATTTACATTTGCAGGAAGTATATCTAAGTTTTCCAAAACATTTTTTTGAACACATTCATCAAATGTATTATTTCCAATCATCAACTGATAAACCGTGACATCAAGCGCATCCTTATTTACTCCTAATCCACTCGATGCATTTCCCTGCGGATCCAAATCTATCATGAGAACTTTCTTCTGTTTTTCAGCCAGAGCGGCAGCAAGATTTATTGTCGTTGTTGTTTTTCCGACACCGCCCTTTTGATTTGCTATTGCAATTATCTTATTATTATTCATTTTTTTCTCCATTCTTTTGCATATGTAATATTATTATAACACCAATCATTCTGTTTTTCAATGTTTCACGTGAAACATTACAAAGGATTTTTTTTCGGTTTTCCTGCTTTTCTCGGATATTTTTCTGGAGTAAAATCACTTTTTACAATTTCTAAAATATATCTCTCATAATCACTTTCATCTGCAGGATTTAGAATTTTTTCAATATTACAATTCAATACATGAAAGGCATTTTCTGCTTTTTCAATTTCCTCAGTAACTTTCTTACTTTTATATAAGAATAAATTTCCTTTTACCTTTACAAAAGGAGAACAATATTCTAATAACAATGGTAATGCAGCTACCGCTCTTGAAATACAAATATCAAATTGTTCGCGATACTTATTATCTTTTCCTAAATCTTCTGCCCTTCCATGAATCAATTTCACATTTGTTAATTCAAGCATATCTACGATCAATTTTAAAAATTCAATTCTTTTATTTAATGAATCAACTAAGGTAAAAGAAGTGTCTGATAACATAATTGCCAAAGGAATTCCTGGAAAACCAGCTCCCGTTCCAAGATCAAGGACTACTTTATTTTCAAAATAAGAAAATGGGATATCTTTTAAAATAAGACAGCTATCTAAAAAATGTTTTTTGATTACATCCTCATACTCTGTAATTGTAGTCAAATTTATTTTACTATTTTCTTGAATCAACAGGTCATAATACTTTTTAAATTTATGAACTTGCATTTGGTTCAAACGAATTCCATAATCTTTAAATAAATCTTGTATCAAAAAATCCACCTCATCTGCAAATGTTTCACGTGAAACATTTTATTTCGTATTAAAATTTTCAAGATATACAAGCAATACAGAAATATCTGCCGGAGAAACTCCTGATATTCTGGCAGCCTGTCCGATAGACTCCGGTCTTATATCTGATAACTTTTGCACAGCTTCTTTACGCAAACTATTGATCAAGGTATAATCAATCTCCTTTGGAATTTTCTTTCGTTCCAATTTTTTAAATTGCTTGACTTGTTTTAATTGCCTTGTAATATACCCTTCATATTTTACATTTATGTTTACCTGCTCACAAACATCATCCGGAAGTTCCGGGCGATCCAGATCGATTACAGAAACAATTTCATAATTAAGTTCCGGACGACGAATCAATTCTGCCAAAGTAATCCCACTTTGTAAAGGAGTACTTCCATGTTCCTGCAATAACTTCTGAACTTTTTCTGTTCCTCCCACAGATGTATTTGCAATACGTTTGATTTCCTGTTTAATAAGATTATCCTTTTCCAATAATTTTTTATATCGTTCCTCACTGATTAAACCTACTTCATATCCGATCGGAGTAAGTCTCAGGTCAGCATTATCCTGTCTCAACAATAAACGATATTCTGCTCTTGACGTCATCATACGATAAGGTTCATTTGTACCTTTTGTCACAAGATCATCAATCAGGACACCAATATATGCCTGAGACCGGTCAAGAATAACAGGTTCTTTTTTTTGTAATTTTCTTGCTGCGTTAATTCCTGCCATAAGCCCCTGTGCTGCAGCTTCCTCGTAACCGGAACTTCCATTTGCCTGACCTGCACTAAAAAGTCCTTCAATTTTCTTAAATTCCAATGAAGCTTTTAACTCCAATGAATCAATACAATCATATTCAATGGCATACGCATTCCGAACAATCTTAGCATTTTCCAAACCGGGTACGGTACGGTACATTTCATATTGAACATCCTCCGGCAAAGAACTGGACATTCCTCCAATATAAACTTCTGAAGTATATAATCCTTCTGGTTCAATAAATACCTGATGCCGGTTTTTATCAGAAAACCTGACAACTTTATCTTCAATAGAAGGACAATACCTGGGACCAGTTCCCTTGATCACTCCGGAATAAAGAGGAGAGCGGTCAATATTATCCCGAATGATTTCATGTGTCTCCTCATTTGTATAAGTAAGCCAACACTTAACCTGTTCTCTTTCGATATCCTCCGGGCGATTTGTAAATGAAAACGGTACTACCTTTTCATCACCAAACTGAGGCTCCATTTTAGAATAATCTACTGTATTTCCATCCATTCTTGCAGGAGTCCCTGTCTTAAATCTTCTTATACAAATTCCATTTTTTTCCAACGAGTCTGATAAATAATTTGCTGCTGATAAACCATTCGGACCAGTATAAGTAGAAACTTCACCTGTTATACATCTTGATTTTAAATAAGTTCCGGTACAAAGAACACATACTTTACAATCATAGACAGCCCCTGTAAATGTTTTCACCCCGGTTATCATTCCATCCTCTATGATCAACTCCGTGACTTCAGCCTGCTTTACAGAAATCTTTTCATTATCTTCTAATTTTTTTCTCATGCACTTCGTGTACATACTTTTATCTGCCTGAGCCCGGAGGGAATGTACAGCAGGCCCTTTTGATTTATTTAACATCTTACTCTGTATAAAAGTAGAATCAATATTTTTTCCCATCTCCCCGCCAAGAGCATCAATTTCTCTTACCAGATGTCCTTTGGAAGAGCCTCCGATATTCGGATTACAGGGCATCAATGCGATACTGTCTACACTAACTGTAAAAATAGCGGTATCAAATCCGAGTCTGGCCAAAGCAAGAGCCGCTTCACATCCGGCATGACCGGCTCCTACCACTACAGCATCATATGTTTCATGCAAATATTTTTTCAAAACAATACACCTCACTTGCCCATACAAAACTTCCGGAATATCGTATCCACCAGATCATCATCAACACTTTCACCGATTATCTTTCCGAGACTTTCATATGCATTCATCAGATCGATCGTATAAAAATCCTCACCCATTTGCATCCGGATACTATCTATTACATGTTCCAAACTGGCGACACTTTCTGTCACAGCCTGTTTCTGCCTTACATTTGATATATATATTTCATCATTAAATGATATTTTTTCAAGATAAAACTGCTTTTTAATATATGCTTCTAACTGCTCCAGCCCATGACTGGTTTTCGCTGAAAAAGAAATAATATGTTTGTCGGTATATTTTTCTATTTCAGATTCATGAACGACCAGATCCAGATCATTTTTATTTAATAAAATTACAGCATTCCGATTTGAAATTTCTTTCATCAAAAAAATATCATCATCCGTAAGTTTTTCACTTCCATCAATAATAAGAATACAAAAATCCGCTGATCCAATATTTTCTTTTGCTTTCTCAATTCCTATTCTCTCTACTTTATCTTCCGTATCATGGATCCCTGCCGTATCGATCAGATGAAGAAAAATATCTCCCAATCTTACATCTTCCTCCAAAGTATCTCTCGTCGTACCGGGAACATCTGTCACGATCGCTCGTTCCGTTCCAAGGATCGCATTTAAAAAAGAAGACTTTCCCACATTTGGCCGTCCAATAATGACCGTTTGTATCCCCTCCCGGATCATTCTTCCATTATCATAATTATCTCTTATCTTTTTTAACTCAGATAAAGAGTTTGTTATTCTTTTATCAAAACCCTCTGAAAAATCATCCAGAGAAATATGTTCCGGATCGTCCAATGCTGCTTCGATATAAGCCACATCATTTAAAATATCATTCCGGATAAAGATAATTTTTTCTTTTATAACTCCCTTTAATTGATTTACAGAATTTTCCACTGCATATCTGCTCTTTGACTCAATAAGATCCATCACAGCTTCTGCCTGGGACAGATCGATCCTTCCATTCAAAAATGCACGCTTTGTAAATTCTCCGGGTTCTGCAATACGTACCCCCTGCGATAAAATAAGTTCTAATATTTCCTGACAGAGAAAAACTCCTCCATGGCATTGAATTTCTACTACATCTTCTTTTGTATAACTATTCGGCGATTTCATTAAAAGAACGATAACCTCATCCAGGATTTCAGATTTTTCATTTATTACAAAACCATAATTTACAGTATGGCTTTTACATTCTGACAAAGTTTTATTTTTAAATCGCAATATGTTATCTGCACTTTGAATTGCATGGCTTCCACTGATCCGGAGTATACTCACCCCTCCATTTACGGAAGCAGTAACGATCGCAGCGATCGTGTCATCATAAAACATAAAATCACCTAAAACTTTCACAGTAATAAAAACGGGCATCCCCTGGCCGGATCTTAAATCACGACTTTTGGGATACCCGACTGAGTTCTTTTTTAGTCCTCTTTTTCAACTGCAGGTTTTTCATCGTTATTTCTATTATGATTTCTATCATAAGGCCTGCGTCTGTTATTCCCCCGTCCATTATAATTATTTTTCCTGCGATAATTATTATTTCTGCGAGGAGGCATATTAGCATATTCCTTTGAAATATTTACAACTACCTTACGGAATGGTTCTTCACCTTCACTATAAGTTTCAATATACTTATCATTTTGAAGGGCAGCATGGATAATTCTTCTTTCGTAAGGATTCATCGGTTCAAGGTAAGCCGGCTTACGGGTCTTTTTAACTTTATTTGCAATATTTTTTGCAAGATTTTCAATCGTCTCTTTACGACGTTCCCTGTAATTTTCCGTATCAATTTTAATTTTTACATATTTTTCTCTATTCTTATTCGCTACTAAAGATGTCAGGTATTGGATCGAATCCAGAGTTTGTCCTCTTTTTCCGATCAGAACACCCATCTCAGGACCTTTTAATTCAATATCAATATAACTGTTTTCCTCATCATAATCCATCACTATTTCTACTTCAAGATTCATATTTTCAAATAAAACAGAAAGAAAACGTTTAACAGTATCTTCAACACTTTCTTTTTTACAAACCCGGATTTTTGCCGGTTTACTAAATAAACCAAGTATACCATTACTTTCTCTTTCGATTACTTCATATTCAATCTGATCACTTGTCGTTTCAAGTTTGATCAAAGCCTCTGTTAAGGCTTCATCTACAGTCTTTGCAGTAAACTCAAGCCAATTTGACATATCAATTCCTCCAATCCGTCAAAACGCTGTTTCTCATTCATTATTTCTCTTTCTTATTTCCTGACAACATATGAGCATATCCGGAAATGCTCCCCGGTTTAATATCCTTATTTACTTTTACATCGTTATTTCCTTTTCCGGAAACAGTTGAAGAAGCTTTATTCTGATAATTTGTTGCCGTCTTGATTGAACTTGTCCTTTGTTTGGAATACATTTCCATCTGCCGGTTCATTTCTTCACGTTTTTTATTTTTCTTATCTGCCTTCTCTTTATTCTTTTCAATCAGATCCTCCATAGAAATATTATCTACATGCCGATTGATAAAATATGCCTGCACAATACGGAAGATTGCACCTGTGATCCAGTAAAGACCTACACCTATATTTAATGATAAACAAAATATACCGGACATAACAGGCATAAAATAATTCATCATCTTCATACTCGCTGCCATAGAATCCTGCTGCTGGTTATTTTTATCATTTTTAACCTGAAGCATCTTCGTATTGATAAACTGAAAAACAACAGCAAGAATTGGGATCAAATAAGCAAGTTTCGTAACCTTTGCATACTGATTTGGCGTCTGTGATACATCCAATCCTAAAAAGCCGGTAGCCCCCTCCAAAGACGGAACATATGTTGTAATTTGTCCAATGATCCCATATAAAGCAAATAAGATCGGCATACTAATGAGCAAAGGCAGGCAACCACCAAAAGGACTTATGCCATATTTTGTATACACGGCCTGTGTTTCTGCATTCATTTTCATGACAGAATCATTATCTTTTTTATCCTTATATTTATCCCGGATTGCCTGAAGTTCCGGATTTAAGCGATTCATAAGACGGGATGATTTCTGTTGTTTTGCATTTAACGGAATCATGATCGCATATACGATAATTGTAAACAGTATAATACATAAACCAATGTTATGAATCCCAAATACATGAAACACAAACCAGTCAATACCGGTTAAGATCCCTCCTAGCAATTCATAAATAAAACTCAACTTTATTTACCTCCACATTTTTATCCGACAAAAGAATTAAGAAACCATCAAGGTACTGGATCATAACCGCCCTTGTGAAACGGATGACATCTCAAAATTCTTTTCACAGCCAAAAAACCACCTTTCGCCGCACCATATTTTGTAATTGCCTGAACAGCATATTCAGAACAACACGGTGTATAAATGCAGGTTGGTGTTCTTTTTAACGGTGAAATAAATTTTTGATATATTTTCAGTAAAAACAAAAAAAATTTTTTCATTTTAATATTCCATGTAATTTACACAAGTGGCATACAGCACTGTCAATTTCATCAAAACTTCTATCCTTTGCCGTATTTCTGGCAACTATGACTATATTATAACTCATCATCAAATGTGCATCATTTTTACGAACCGATTCTCTTAACAGTCTGGTGACTCTATGACGCACAACACTATTACCAACCTTCTTACTCACAGAAAATCCATAATGATTGGGACCACTTTCCCTCTTCGACACTACCATCACCAGATACTTATTCGCTTTTGATCTACCAAATTTGTAAACTTTTTGAAACTCCGAATTTTTTCCTAATCTTTCAAACACTGTTTCCGTCCTCATAAAGAGAAGAAAAAGCCACACATTTTATGTGACTTTGCACAATACTGCCCTAGGCAGATAATTTCTTTCTTCCTTTTGCTCTTCTTCTGGAAAGGACTTTCCTTCCATTTGAAGTTCTCATTCTTTTACGAAAACCATGTACTCTGGCTCTGGATTTCTTTTTTGGCTGAAATGTCATTTTCATGATTGCTACACCTCCTTCATCTTTTATACAAATTTGAAAACAATTTAAAATCCGTATCAAGCCTAATTATAGTATTGAATTGCCGATTAGTCAAGCAAATATTCCAAGAAAATTATAAATTTGCAAATAGCCCATTGAAAAAACATTCATTTTGAGGTAAAATGTAAATGTATGTTTATACCCTTATTTCAATTTTTTATTAGTTAGGTAGGTTTTTTTATGGAAAACGAAATAAAAACCAAATGGAACAATATTATCGCTTATCTGAAGGAAGAAAGTGCCATTACCGGACCTGCGATCCGCACTTTTATTGAACCTTTAGAAGTTTTTTCATTTGAAGACGGCATTGTTACATTTCAAATCAATAAAGAAACCCAGGGAGATTGTATCGACATACTTAAATCAAAGTACAATGTTCATATTAAAGTAGCAATCGAAGTAGTTACCGGACAGGAAGTTGAAATCGACTACATCTACAAAACAGAATCAGTTTCTTCCTATATAAAAGAGGAAACTTTGACAGATAAGTATCCTTATTTGAAATCAGGTCATTCTTTTGATACTTTTGTTACCAGCCGGAGTAACTCCATGGCCTATGCAGCTGCAGTAGCTGTCGCCGAAGCGCCTACCTCACAGGTTTATAACCCACTTTTTCTATACAGTGGATCAGGACTCGGTAAAACTCATCTGATGCATTCTATTGCAAGGCACATTATTGAAAACCGTCCTGAACTTAATGTACTTTATACAACCAGCGAAGACTTTACGAACCAGGTAGTTGAGGCGATCCGTACAAATAAGAAAAAAGGAGACACTGCTGCTACTACAAACCTCAGAAAAAAATACCGGTACGTGGATGTGCTTCTGATCGACGATATCCAGTTCATTATCGGAAAAGAGTCTACCCAGATTGAATTTTTTAATACATTTGAGGCACTTTTTCAGGCAGATAAACAAATTGTCATCTCCAGCGATAAGCCTCCCCGCGACATGGACCAGCTCGATGAAAGGTATCGTTCCCGTTTTAATTCAGGTCTTCCGATCGATATCCAGCCGCCGGATTACGAAACAAGTATGGCGATTTTGAAAAATTATCAGGAAAATGAATCCATTAAATTAGAAGATAAAATCCTGAGTTATATCGCTACGAACATAAAATCAAACATAAGGGATCTGGAAGGTGCATATAAAAAAGTTATCTTTCTCTCAAAACTGACACATCAGGAGATAACCCTTGCACTGGCGGAAGATGCTTTAAAAGATATTATTAAACCAAATGATTCAAAAGAGATTACAGTAGACTACATAAATAAGATCGTCACCGATCACTATAATCTGGCGGAAGATGCGATCATATCCAAAAGAAAACAAAAGAGTATCGCATTTCCAAGACAGATATGCATGTATTTATGCAAAGAATTAACAGGTTTATCCACAACAGATATCGGTGAAAAGCTTGGAAACAGGGATCATTCGACAGTTATCCACGGATGCACAAAAATTGAGGAAATGCTTAAGGTTGATAACAGCCTTCAAAATACGATTGATATCCTTATGAAAAAAATCAATCCCTGACATAGTGTTGATAACTTCAATATAAATTGTTTATTTTATGATCATTTATGTGAATATCCCTTAAATGTAAAAAATTTACTTTTATTAATTTCACATCTTACACATTTTATCCCTGCATGAATCCATAAGTTATCATGGGATAAAAATCATCATAAAATAAGCTTACTGTGAATTTTACACAAACTCACAGCTATTAATACTATATAATACTAAAATATAATTATTTATTAATATGACTTAAACCTGAAGGGGGTTATGCACAATATGAAATTCACATGTAATAAATCTGATATCAATGAAGCGATCAATATTGTATTGAAAGCAGTACCTGGAAAAACGACGATGCCAATCCTTGAATGTGTGGTGATCGAAGCGACAGGAAATGAGCTGAAGCTGACTACGAATGATATGTCGCTTGGTATCGAGACAAGATTTGATGCAAATATAGAAGAAGAGGGAATTATACTTGTAAATGCTAAAATGATTTCTGAAATCATCCGGAAGCTTCCAGATGATAATGTATACTTTGAAGCAGATAATAACGATAATATTCTTTTATTCTGCGGAAAAGCAAAATTTAATCTTTCCGGAAAGAATTATGAAGAATTTCCGATGCTTCCTAATATTGAGAAAGAAAAGAAGATCGTTATCTCACAATTTACATTAAAGGAAATGATACGCCAGACAATTTTTTCAATTTCCAATAATGAGAATAACAAGATCCTTACCGGTGAACTTTTTGAGATCAATGGAGATGAATTTAAGATTGCCTCCCTTGACCTGCATCGTGTTTCAATCCGAAAAATACAGTTAAAAGAAAGTTTTGATGATATAAAAGCAGTTATTCCCGGAAAGACTCTCAGTGAAGTAAGTAAAATCCTCACAGGAGGCATTGATGATGAAGTAGAAATTTTCTTTACAAAGAATCATGTTTTGTTTGAACTGGATAAGACGATCATCATATCCAGACTGATTGAAGGAAATTTTTATAATATAAATCAGATGCTTACAAATGATTATGAGACAAAAGTAACAGTAAATAAAAGAGAACTTTTAGATTGTATCGACCGTGCTACCCTTCTTCTCAGAGAGGCAGAAAATAAACCAGTCATCATGAATGTAAAAAGTGATGAAATAAAAATGGAGATGAATACGAAGATCGGTTCGATGGATGAAAATATAACCATTGAAAAAGAAGGAAAAGATCTTCGGATCGCCTTTGATCCAAAGTTTTTGATCGATGTTTTAAGAGTGATCGATGAGGAAGAAGTTAATTTGTATTTATTTAATGCAAAAGCACCATGTTTTATCCGGGATGATAATTCTTATATTTATTTGATTCTTCCAGTTAATCTTATTGATAATTAAAAATTGACGATCAAAAATAGAATGGAGTATAAAAATGGAAGAAATCGTGATAAAAGATGAATATATCAAACTTGGACAGGCTCTGAAACTTGCTGGGCTTGCGGGTTCAGGAGTTGACGCTAAGTTTATGATCGAAGATGGGATCGTTATGGTGAACGGTGAGACAGAATTGCGGCGCGGAAGAAAAATACATCCCGGTGATATGATAAGTCTGGAGGATAGACAGGTAAAGGTAGTCGCTATATGATCATTCATTCTGTAGAGTTGTTGAATTTTCGTAATTATGAGAGAGAAATATTCCATTTTGATCCTGAGACGAATGTACTTTTTGGAGATAATGCCCAGGGAAAGACAAATGTACTGGAAGCAATTTATCTTTGTTCGACGACCAGATCCCATAAAGGAAGCAAAGACAGGGAAATGATCCGGCTTGGTATGGATGAATCTCATCTTAGGATGGTCGTCAAAAAGGAAGGAATCGACCATAAGATTGACATTCATTTGAAAAGAAATAAATCAAAAGGGATCGCAGTGGATGGAATACCAGTGAAACGCAGTGGAGAACTTCTCGGGATTTCTAATATTGTTTTTTTTTCTCCGGAGGATCTGGCAATCATTCAAAATGGACCGGATGCCAGACGAAGATTTATTGATATGGAACTATGTCAACTCGATAAAATGTATTTGTTTTATCTGACAAAATATAAACATGTTCTCAGACAACGAAATGAACTTCTCAAACAAATCAGTATAAATTCTGAATTAATGGACACACTGGATATATGGAATAGTAAATTGATCGAATATGGTACATATGTCATAAGTGCGAGAAAAGATTTTGTAGAAAAATTAAATGGATATATGAAAGATATCCATAAAAGCCTTACCGGAGACAGAGAGACGATCAGCCTGATCTATGAACCGGATGTGCGGGCGGAAGATTTTAGTCAAAAACTGATTTTATCAGAACAAAAGGATTTGTTTACAAAAACAACAAATACAGGGCCTCACAGAGATGATCTTTCTTTTATTTCTGAAAAAAAAGATCTCAGAAAATACGGATCCAGGGGGCAGCAGAGAACCGGTGCATTATCTTTGAAATTAACTGAGATAAAAATTGTAGAAGAGAAAACAGGAGAGAAACCAATTTTACTATTGGATGATGTATTATCTGAATTAGACAGGAACCGGCAAAATTATTTGTTAGAACATATAAAAGGAATACAGACAATTATTACTTGTACAGGTCTGGAAGAGTTTATAAAAAATGGAATTAATATCCAGAAAACTTTTGAGATCGAATCTGGTACAGTAAAATGAGCATTTGCGAATGGAGGCAGAATTAAAAAATGGATAATCAGGAAAAGATTGAATACGGTGCTGATCAGATTCAGATACTGGAGGGACTGGAAGCTGTCCGGAAAAGACCCGGAATGTACATAGGAAGTACGTCGGAACGTGGTCTTCATCATCTTGTTTATGAAATTGTGGACAATGCGATCGATGAAGCTCTGGCGGGTTTTTGTGATGTCATTGACGTACATATCAATAAAGATAATTCAATCACTGTATTTGACAATGGGCGCGGCATCCCGGTGGGGATCAACCATAAATCAGGAAGACCTGCAGTAGAAGTCGTATTTACCGTACTTCATGCGGGAGGAAAATTTGGTGGCGGCGGATATAAGGTATCCGGCGGTCTTCATGGTGTAGGCGCTTCTGTTGTAAATGCATTATCGGATTGGCTGGAGGTAGAAATCTATCAGGATGGTTCTATTTATAAGCAGCGATATGAGCGTGGAAAAGTTATGTATGATCTGAAAAAAGTCGGAACAACTGATATAAGGGGTTCTAAAATTACTTTTCTTCCTGATAAAACGATTTTTACAGAGACGACAGAATATGACTATGACACATTAAAACACCGTCTCCGTGAAATGGCATTTCTGACAAAGGGAATTAAAATTGTTCTTCATGATGACAGACAGGAGGAACCGAGGGTAGAAGCTTTTTATTATGAAGGCGGTATTAAAGAATATGTGGAATATCTGAACCGGCACAAAGATCCTCTTTATGAAGATATTATTTATTGTGAAGGGCAAAAAGGAGATGTTTATGTAGAAGTCGCTTTCCAGCATAATGATTCGTATTCCGATAATTGTTATAGCTTTGTCAATAATATCACGACTCCGGAAGGAGGTACACATCTCGCCGGATTTAAGAATGCATTGACGAAGACATTTAATGATTATGCGAGAAATCAGAAACTTTTAAAAGAAAATGATGTAAATTTAAGTGGTGATGATATCCGCGAAGGATTAACAGCGATCATCAGTATTAAGATACCAGAGCCACAGTTTGAGGGTCAGACGAAACAGAAACTTGGTAACAGCGAAGCAAGAGGAGCAGTGGATAGTATCGTAAGTGAGCAGCTGACTATTTTCCTTGAATTAAATCCAACTGTGGCGAAACTGATCTGTGATAAAGCACTTCTTGCACAAAGAGCGAGAGAGGCTGCCAGAAATGCGAGAGATCTTACAAGAAGAAAGACAGCTCTTGAGGGAACTTCTCTTCCTGGAAAACTGGCAGACTGCAGTGATAAAAATCCGGAAAACTGTGAGATTTATATCGTAGAGGGAGATTCTGCGGGAGGAAGTGCGAAGACGGCAAGAGACCGTGCTACCCAGGCGATCCTTCCACTCCGCGGAAAGATTTTGAATGTAGAAAAAGCGAGACTTGATAAAATACTGATCAATAATGAGATCAAGGCAATGATCACAGCATTTGGTACCGGTATTTCAGATGATTTCGATATTAATAAGTTACGTTATCATAAGATCATCATTATGACGGATGCCGATGTAGACGGAGCACATATTGCTACACTTTTGCTCACATTCCTTTACCGGTTTATGCCTGATCTGATAAAGGAAGGTTATGTTTATCTTGCACAGCCTCCGTTATATAAAATTGATAAAAACAAAAAATCTTATTATGTTTATTCAGATGAAGAACTAAATGAGAAACTCGAGGAACTGGGAAGAGATGGAAATAACAGCATCCAGAGATATAAAGGACTTGGAGAAATGGATGCAGAACAGCTCTGGGATACAACTATGGATCCGGCTAAAAGGATTTTACTCAAAGTAACAATGAATGAGGATGAGACTTCAGAGATCGATCTGACGTTTACGACTCTTATGGGTGACAAAGTAGAACCAAGACGGGAATTCATAGAAGAAAATGCCAGATTTGTAAAAAATCTGGATATTTAGTAGAAAGGACAGTATAAAACATGGATGAAAATATTTTCGATAAGGACAATGATTCTGTGGACGCAATAAAACCGATCGACCTCAGGAAGACCATGGAAACATCCTACATAGATTATGCCATGTCAGTTATTGCATCCAGGGCGCTCCCTGATGTAAGGGATGGATTAAAACCGGTTCAGCGTCGTATTCTCTATGCGATGATCGAACTGAATAATGGGCCGGATAAGCCTCACCGTAAATGTGCGCGTATCGTCGGTGATACAATGGGTAAATATCATCCTCATGGAGATAGTTCGATCTATGGAGCCCTTGTTAATATGGCTCAGGAATGGTCTACGAGATATCCTCTTGTGGATGGTCATGGAAATTTTGGATCTGTAGATGGAGACGGAGCAGCAGCCATGCGTTATACAGAGGCACGCCTCAGTAAAATATCCATGGAAATGCTTTCTGATATCAATAAAAATACCGTTGATTTTGATCCAAACTTTGATGAGACAGAAAAAGAACCGGTTGTGCTTCCTTCCAGGTATCCAAATCTTCTTGTCAATGGAACTTCCGGAATTGCAGTTGGTATGGCGACAAATATCCCGCCTCATAATCTGAGGGAAGTAATCGGCGGAGTTGTAAAGATCATCGACAATATCATAGAAGAAGATAGAGAAACGGATATTGATGAAGTGATGGAGATCATCAAGGGACCGGATTTTCCGACAGGCGCTACGATTTTGGGGAGATCTGGTATTGATGAGGCTTACCGCACCGGTCGTGGAAAGATAAGAGTGCGTGCTGTGACAAATATTGAACCGATGCCAAATGGCAAGAACCGGATCATCGTCACAGAGCTTCCTTTTATGGTAAATAAAGCACGTCTGATCGAGAAGATTGCAGAACTTCATAAGGATAAAAAAGTAGATGGAATCACAGAACTTCGTGATGAATCAAACCGTGAAGGAATGCGTATCTGCATTGAACTTAGAAAAGATGTAAATGCGAATGTGGTTTTGAACCAGTTGTATAAACATACCCAGATGCAGGATACTTTTGGTGTGAATATGCTTGCTTTAGTTGACAAGCAGCCGGTCGTTATGAATCTTCTCCAGATGCTTGAACATTATTTGAAACATCAGGAAGAAGTTGTTACAAGACGTACAAAATATGATCTGAATAAAGCAGAAGAGCGGGCACATATTTTGAAGGGTCTGCTTATTGCGTTGGATCATATCGATGAGGTAATAAAAATAATAAGGGGTTCCCAGAGTACTCCGATTGCGAAAGAAAGACTGATCGAACGGTTTGAGTTAGATGATGTTCAGGCTCAGGCTATTGTTGATATGCGTCTTCGTGCATTAACAGGTCTGGAAAGGGAGAAGCTTGAAAATGAATACGACGAGCTGATGAAAAAGATTGGTGAGTATAAAGCGATTCTTTCAGACCGGAAACTTCTTCTCGGCGTCATTAAAGAAGAAATCTCTTTGATTTCAAATAAATATGGAGATGAGAGAAGAACAAGCATCGGCTATGATGAATTTGACATTTCCATGGAGGATCTTATCCCGGTGGAAAATACAGTGATCGCTATGACCCATATGGGATATATCAAACGTATGACGATCGATAATTTCAAGAGTCAGCACCGTGGAGGTAAGGGAATCAAGGGAATGCAGACGATCGATGAGGATTATATCGAAGATCTCTTTATGGCTACGACCCACCATTATCTTATGTTCTTTACAAATAAAGGACGTGTATACCGGATCAAGGCTTATGAGATTCCGGAATCCGGGCGGACAAGCCGGGGAACTGCGATCGTAAATCTTTTGCAGCTCTTACCGGAGGAAAAAATAACAGCAGTCATTTCTCTGAGGGAATATGAAAAAAATACATATTTGTTCATGGCCACAAAACATGGACTTGTGAAGAAGACGTCAATTACAGAATATATGAATATCCGGAAGACCGGTCTTCAGGCAATCAATCTCCGTGAGGATGACGACCTGATCGAAGTAAAAGTGACGGATAATGAAAAAAGTATTCTTCTTGTGACGAAACATGGACAGTGTATCATGTTTAAGGAGACAGATGTCAGACCTACGGGAAGGACGTCAATGGGTGTCCGTGGCATGAATCTTTCTTTTGATGATGAAATCATAGGAATGCAGCTTAATACACAGGGTGAAGAACTTCTTCTTGTATCCGAATACGGGATGGGAAAACGAACGAGCATCAATGAGTTTGGAATTCAGCATCGTGGCGGAAAAGGTGTAAAATGCTACAAAATTACAGAAAAGACAGGTTTTGTAGTAGGCGCAAAGGCTGTTCATGAAGATCAGGAAATCATGCTTATTACAAATGAAGGCATTATTATCCGTATTGAAGTGGGTGGTATTTCTGTGCTTGGCCGCATTACTTCCGGCGTGAAACTGATGAACCTTGATAATACAAAAGATATTGTAGTAGCAAGTATTGCAAAGGTAAGAAAAGAAGTGGATGATTCTGTGGATTCAGAAGATTTGGATGAGACAGATAACGAGGAGGCACCAGAACACACCGATGAGAACGATTAACACAAGTGAAATCACAAAAAACATCAAAGAAATGTGTATGGAGGTAAATATAAAGCTTTCCGATGATGTAAAGTGTGCGATCCTGGATGGAAAGGAAAAAGAAGAATCTCCTTTAGGAAAACAGATCCTTAGCCAGCTTGAGGAAAATATGCAGATTGCGGCAGAGACAAAAATACCGATTTGTCAGGATACCGGTATGGCAGTCGTATTTCTTAAAATTGGCCAGGATGTCCATTTTGAGGGAGATTATATCGAAGACGCTGTAAATGAAGGAATCCGACAGGGTTATAAAGAGGGTTATCTTAGAAAATCCGTCGTCAGTGATCCGGTGGAGCGGGTCAATACGGGAGATAACACACCGGGTGTCATTCATTACGAATTTGTTCCGGGTGATCAGGTAGAGATCACAGTAGCTCCAAAAGGTTTTGGAAGTGAGAATATGAGCCGGCTTTGTATGCTTAAACCGGCAGACGGAATCGAGGGAATCAAAGATGTGATCCTTGAGACGGTAAAACTTGCAGGTCCGAATGCCTGCCCGCCGATCGTGGTAGGCGTAGGTATCGGTGGAACTTTTGAAAAGTGTGCGATTCTTGCAAAAAAGGCCCTCACAAGAGATTTAAACAGTTCTTCTGAAATTCCTTATGTAAAAGAATTAGAGGAAGAGATGTTAGAAAAGATCAATGAACTTGGGATTGGCCCCGGAGGACTTGGTGGAAGAGTGACAGCTCTTGGCGTCAATGTAGAGACATATGCGACACATATCGCAGGAATGCCTGTCGCGGTCAACATATGCTGTCATGTGAACCGTCATATCAGGAGAATCATATAATGTCAGGGTTAAAAAAAGAATAGGATTATGAAAAGGTGCGCATTTTTAAGGCGCACCTTTTATACATGGATTATATTGCGAATTACTGCCCACACGATCAGGCTGATCATATACAAAATGGTCAGCCATTTTGTGAAGGGTTTTTTTCTTATATTTTCTCCACAAAACATGTTTAGTATCAAGATAAGAAGCAATAATGGTGATGTAGCAAAAAGAAACATATTTGCATGAAAAGCGCCGGAAAGATCAAAACTCATCAAATGCAGAAATATATGGGTTACTCCACAGCTTGGACATCGAAAACCGGTAATTGTTTGAAAAAAGCACGGTATACAAAAAGATGTATACCGTACTATAAGTGCATAAGCAATGCCAAGTAATAGTAGAAACCCAAATACCCGGATTGTTTTTTTATGCAGCAAATTTGTTAATCTCATTCTGGATCAATGCATATGCGATGATTCCGCCAAAGATAAAGAGAATCAGATAAAGGATTCCTCCATTGCTGGCTGCCTCACCGCGATTCTGATGAGCTTTGTCGATCTTTTCACCACATTTGTATGCCCAATACAGGCCATAAATCCCACATGTGATAATTGTCAGTACAAATGCCATTACTCCGGTAGTACCCGGCTCTCCTGCGATCGTGTTTGTATCATCTGTCAGAGTAACAAACCAGTAGATTCCATAAATACCGCATGTTACTAAAGAAAGGACGATACAAAGAGCAATGTTCTTTTCTTTTACCATTTTCATACTCCTCCTTAAAATAATTTTGATACATTGAGATTTAATTCATTTTATCATAATATGAATAGGCAGTCAATGGCATTTATATTAAAGCTTTTCTAAAAAGAAAATGGGGTTGACAAAAGAAGAAAAACATATTTTAATAAAATAAGACCGGAGGACGGTTCAGCATAGAAATGAAAGGCTGGAAGAGGATGGAAACGAATTGCGAATTTTGCGCATTGTACTATGTAGATGAGGATGGATATGGTGAGTGTCAGGTGAATCTGGATGAGGACGAGATGTACCGCTTTATGAATACTTCTTATAAAACATGTCCCTATTATCAGAGTGATGATGAATATAAAATAGTAAGAAAACAAAACTAATGTAAGGAATTTATATATGAAATATTATATGGCACCGCTTGAGGGGATCACCGGATATATTTTCCGGACGACTTATCATAAATATTTTGGAGGGATTGATAAATATTTTACTCCATTTATTTCCCCAAATCAAAAAAAGATATGCCGGACACGGGAAAAAAAGGATATTCTTCCTGAAAATAATGAGGGGATGAATGTGATTCCCCAGATTCTTACAAATAATTCGGAGATGTTTCTAAAAACAGTAGATTATCTGAAAGACTATGGATATCGTGAAGTAAACTTAAATTTAGGATGTCCGGTCGGAACGGTAGTATCAAAAAAGAAAGGCGCTGGGTTTCTTTCTGATCCAGGCAGACTCCAGTCATTTTTAGATGATATTTTTTCCCATTGTGACATTCAGATCTCTGTGAAGACAAGGATTGGCATGGAAGATCCGGAAGAATTTGAATCACTGATAAGGATTTTTAATCAGTTTCCAATTTTTGAACTGATCATACATCCAAGAATCAGAGAGGATTACTATAAAAATCAACCAAATATGAAAGCATTTTCTTACGGATATGACAAAAGCAATGCAAAAGTTTGTTATAATGGAGATCTTTTTACAAAAGAAAAAGTAGATGCTGTCATAAAAAAATATCCGGAATTGGATGCTGTTATGTTTGGGCGTGGAATTCTTCGTTATCCCGGGCTGATCCCTTATATTCGGGAAGGAACTGTAATGGAAAAAGAAAAACTGCGTGGATTTCATGATCACATTTATGGGAGATATCAAGAAAATTTATATGGAGATAAAACTGTGTTATTTAAAATGAAGGAATTGTGGAGTTATATGATCCATTCTTTTGAATATGACCCTAAAATAGAGAAAAAGATAAAGAAATCACAGAAGCAATCGGAATATGATATCGCCGTCAGGGAATTATTTTCCAATTACCGGTTAATATTATAATGGATGCATAAAGATGGTACAAATGGAGGAAATTATGGATAAGTATATACAAACACCATTAACAGAGGAAAAAATTAAAGATTTAAAGGCAGGAGATTATGTGTATCTGTCGGGAACGATTTATACGGCGAGAGATGCCGCTCACAAAAGAATGACAGAAGGTCTTGAGAAGGGGATAGAGCTTCCCTTTAATATGGAAGATCAGATTATTTATTATCTTGGCCCTACACCAGCCAGAGAGGGACAGGTCATCGGTTCTGCAGGACCTACGACCAGCAGCCGTATGGATAAATACGCACCTGTTCTTTTAGAGCGTGGATTAAAGGGAATGATCGGTAAGGGGAAAAGAAGTAATGATGTGATTTCTTCGATCAAAAAAAATACAGCGGTATATTTTGCTGCTGTGGGAGGTGCGGGTGCCCTGCTGTCAAAATGCATCAAAAAAAGTGAGGTCATTGCTTATGATGATCTGGGAACGGAAGCAATCCGAAGACTTGAGGTGGAGAATCTTCCTGTTATAACCGTGATCGATTGTGAGGGGAACGACTTGTATAAAACAGCAACAATGGAATATGCAAAGATTTAAGTTGACAAACAAAACATAATCTGTTAGAATTATCCATGCACTGAAATTTAATATTGTTTGTTGTTTCAGAACTTTGGAGAAGTACTCAAGTGGCTGAAGAGGTGCCCCTGCTAAGGGTATAGGTCGTTTACGCGGCGCGAGGGTTCAAATCCCTCCTTCTCCGTTCGCAAAGTGCATTGAGAATGTTGGAAAGTACCGAGTGGTGCTTTCCATATTTTTTTGTTCAAAGAAAAAAAGTCATTTTTAGGTCTTATGAAATAATACTACATATTTAGCCAAAATGTGCTATACTGGGAAAAAGGTGACGTCGTTGCATAGTCAGAAGTCACGGAATAAGGAAAAGGTTCGCTTTAGAATAAATTGGGAGGAATAAAACATATGGAACGAGAATACTTAGAGCAGGAATCAATCAGAGCAAATTCGAGGCGGCGTAAACTGTTTTTAGGGCTATTTATATTTTTTGCATGCATTTGTGCATTTCTTTATTTTGCAGTGGGAAATTCCATTGACTTAAGTAAACCGGATGATAAAAAGCTGTTTGTCATATTTGTCGTTATGGCAGGTCTTATGCTGTTTTGTACGGTAGTCCAACTGATGATATCCATATTGCCTGCCAAAAACGGCAGAAATCTTATTCTTCCTCTTGAGGAAAATACCAGAGAGGCAGTGGCAGAAATTATTAACAGGGAGGTTGCTGAAGGAAAAATTTTGTATGAAGGACTCATGAATCATAAAACTATAAAAAAATACAGCGACAGAATCGCCATACTTCCCTCATACGTACTTCTTATCCGGGAAATAGGTAAAATAACCGCTATTCCACGTGATAAAATTTATTGGATATGCGCCCAGCCCGGATACAAGGGTGGCCCTTACTATGTGCGTTTGCTCATATTTACGGAGAAAAAGCTCATAGATTTTGATGGGAATGACATTGAGCATATGATGGAAGTAGCAGAGAATATCTATCAGTACATACCAAATGTTTTTAAAGATTACAGCGCTCAGCACGGTATGACAAATCTCCCTTTTGTATTAGAAAAACTTTATAATGAAAACCGTGCAGCTTTTATATCTCTTTATGAAGAAGAGAAACAGAAATCGTGTTTTTCGGCAAATCAAATGGAGGAATGAGGATGAAAAAACTTTTTCTGGTCATTTATATGACAGGTATTTTATTGATGTGTGGATGTGAACAAAAGAATGTGGCGACATCAGAAACAGTATTAAATGATAAGACGCAAAACTTATCTTATACAGAAAGTGCAATGAATTGTTGGCCACAAGATCTGTTTGAGCAAAATAGAATCATGCAATTCCATTATCCGCAGAAAGATATAAACGGTTCATTGTTTGAAATAGAACAGGAATATAAAGAAGATTCAAAGAAAAAGATTAATTTGTTTCGTGTTCAGCTTATGGATGGCTCATGGGAAATGAAAGATATTTCCTGGAAGCATGAGATTGAGAAGCAACTAAAAAGTAAAAATATAGTAATTGATAATTATTATTACACAGATAAAGGAATATTGTTTTTATGGCTTACTGAGTATTCCATGTATCCTAAGACCTACTATAATAATACAGAGCAATATAAGGAGAGTTATTATGCGGTAGATCAATATTGTTTTCGGATAGATGAAGTAAATAATAGCGCAAAAAAATTGAAATTACCTAAGCTGACAGTACAGTCTTATCTGAAACAAAATGGTAACAATCAAATATCAGCCAGAGAGGGTGAGATAATACCGAATGAGGTTGTGGTGTTGGAAGAGGGGAATATTTTTTTGGTTTCTGTTGATCCATCAATAAGCGGTCTGTATAATGGTGAAACTGGTGAAAAAATAGGCGGGGGATTTGAGCTATCGGAAGGATTTGCCTGTTCTCAAGTGGCCGCAGGAAATGGCTTTTTTGTGTTGGCAGGTGTGGATTCTGATACGAATAAGATAGAAATAAAAGTATTTAATGAAGAAGGGGAAAAACTGTATGCAATACCTACAGAAATTAATTTTGAGCAGGAGAAGTATATGACGGTAGACCAGGAGCATATAATTGTCGGTGCAGGTGAAGACGAGATATTTGCGGCTACTAAAGAGGGGTTATTTAGAGCAGAGTTAGGGGAAGAAAAGCTTGAGCAAATTATTGATGTCAAGCGGGATAATACATATTATTTATCATCTGATTATATTTTGTGTGATGATTCAGTGATCATTAAGGGGCAGGAAAATGATTATTATATAGCAGTTAAAAAGTCTAAGGATCATGGTGGGATGGATAAAACATATCTTTGTCATTATACAAAAGAATAAATGGGGGAATGAAAATGAAAAAGATCATATACATTATGTGCATATGTGTATTCATACTTGGCATGCTCTCAGGATGCGGCGGTGAATTTGCAGGAGAAATGGCATCTGGAAACGATGTGTCCAGGGCGATTACGGGGGCAGCAGCATCCGGTCAGGCAGTATCGGAGCAAGCCATACATGCAGATGAAAAACCGGCATATGTAAAAGCATACACGGAATTTCTTCTTTATGCGGATATTGATCAGGGACACGATTTTCCGATCCGAGGCTATTATTTATTTGATCTGAACTTTGATAATATACCGGAACTTGCTATTTCTCACGATTCTGGAGGATCGATGGGAGGATATTTTACATACTACTATTTTGACGGAAAAGAAATAAAAGAGATTTTAAATGAAGGCGAACCGGCAAGGATTTCTAATTATACACAGGTACTTGCGGATTTTGAGCAAAAGAAGGTGTATTTGTTGAAAGAAATGTATTTACTTCGGGGGAATCAGAATGGAACCTACGGGTATGTGAGTGAGATCAAAAGCCAAGGCCAGTGTCCCTATATATATGATATTTTAGATTTAGAAGTGGATGAAGACCGTGATTTGAGTAGCTATTGTGAAACGGAGCATGAATGTGAAGATGAGTTCCTGTCGGATTTGGATCTTGAGGATTGTTTGATTACACGTTATTATGATGTAGGGAAGAAGTGGGTTGAGATTTCGTCCAAAGAATACCTGAAAAAGAAAAGAAAGCTGATACCGAAAAAGAATTCGTTTGTAGATTTGCGTGAGGAAAGCGTGGGTTATTTCGGAGTAGATGATAGTGGCGATGATTTATATGTGGATTTAAAGATAGGGGAAAAGGAGATTGAGCAGCTTTTTGAACGTTATACAAATTTGTTGTGTCAAAAGTAAAACTACTGTATCATGATGAACGAAATAAATGGCAAATATATATTGGAAGAGGGAAAGTGGAAAATCGTACTGAAATAATAGTCACTATTTTTTTAAAGATCGTTACATCACAGATAAAGTTTCAGGAGGTATTTTTTATGAATTCAGATTGTACAGTGGCAATAGACAGTGGTTTTATAAATATCAGGGTAGGCGCCATTATTATGAAAGATAATAAATTTTTAATGGTAGGCAACGAAAGGCAGGATTATCTATATTCCGTCGGCGGACGTGTTAAATTTGGTGAAACTGCAGAAGAGGCGATCGTAAGAGAGGTGTATGAAGAAACGGGTGTTAAGCTCGAAGTGTCTCATCTTGGATTTATTCATGAAAATTATTTTTATGGTGATGGCTTTATGAATAAAGACAAAATGATTTATGAGATATCGTTTTATTTTTATATGAAAACTCCGGATGACTTTGAACCAAAATGTGAAAGCTTTACAGAAGATAACTGCAAAGAAAAACTGATGTGGGTAACTGCAGACAGCGAAACAAAATATTATCCTGAATTTTTCAGGACAGAGTTGAATGATCCAGAGAATGGATTAAAATATATTGTTACGGATGAAAGGCTGAAAGAGGTAAAAAATAATGAGTAAATACAACCTTTTATGGGAATATGTGCAGGACAGTGGAAGCCGGTCTTTGAAACTTACTTTTGAAGATATACAAAAGATTGCAGGAATACCGATAGATCATTCTTTTTTGAAATACAAAAGAGAACTAATGCAGTACGGGTATGAGGTTAGTAAAATATCAATGAAAGAACAGACGGTTATTTTTAATAAAATTCATTGATAGTATCCTTCTGCCGGAAGCTACGTGAGGATAAAGATGTGGATGACCAAAACAAAAAAACATTTATAGATTTAGATGGGATTTTGCGGAAGTTTTAAGAGGATATTATAATGAGGGATAACATGTCTATATTTACAAAGATAGAACAAAAATATAACTGGAAGTTGAGAGAAGAACCTGTTAGTTTGAGTGGTGGATTTATGCATAGGATGTATAAATTAGAAACGGAACAAGGCATTTATGCCCTTAAACTATTAAACAAGTTTGTTATGCAAAGAAAAACTGCCATGGAAAATTATGCTATAGCAGAGCAGTTAGAATGTCTATTAGAGAGAAGCGGGATCCCTATTCTTCCTGCATTATCTTTTAATGGAAGTAAAATGCAGGAAATCGACGGTGAATATTTTTATCTGTTTGATTATTATGCCGGAAAAACTTTAAAAAGAAAAGAAATAACACCATATCATTGTACACAGATCGGCAAGGTACTTGCTAAAATCCATAATATAGATAAAAAGCCTGTGCATGGATCTTTTCAGGACATGCAGATAGATTGGGATTTTTATCTTATTAAAATGGAAAAGGAAAATATACAGTTATATGAAATGTTAAAAGACAGTTATGTACAGATCATAGAAAGTCAGAATAATGGAAATCGTGCAAGAAAAAATCTTCCGGGCGTTTGTGCTATCTGCCATAATGATATGGATTGTAAGAATGTTTTATGGAATGGGGAAGATTACCGAATTATCGATCTGGAATGTCTTTCTTATGATAATCCGCTGATGGAACTGTTTGAACTGGCTCTTTGCTGGTCAGGATATGAGGAATGTCAAATTGATTTTAGGTTGTTTCGATCTTTTTTAAAAGGGTACGCAGTTTCGCGTGGTGAATTACCTTTAGACTGGGAAACACTTTATGATTGTAATAATGGCAGATTAGAATGGTTAGAGTATAATATTAAGCGTGTTTTAGGTATTGATTGTGGAGAAGATGAAAAAGAGATTGGAATTGAACAGGTCAAAGAAACAATACAACATATTATCTACTATGCAAAAATGCGAGAGCAGATACTTGAAAACTGTACATGGTGATTTTACTGAGTACACTTGGATCCATAAATTAAAATCGACGGATATTTTATACAGTAGATCAAAGGAGGATACATAATGAAACATCTCGGGACAAGGTTACTGGAAACAGACAGACTTATCCTACGAAGATTTACCATGGCAGATACGCAGGCAATGTTTGATAACTGGGCGTCAGATGAAGATGTGACAAAGTATCTTATGTGGCCGGCGCACCAAAATACGGATGTCACGAAAGCTGTTTTGGAAGAGTGGGTAGCGAAATATGATAGCGATGATTATTATCAATGGGCGATCGTTTATAAAGAAGATAGTGATGAACCGATCGGAAGTATTTCTGTAGTATCTTCTAATGATAAGGTTCAAAAAGCACATATTGGATATTGTATCGGAAAGAAATGGTGGCATAGGGGCATCACGTCAGAAGCTCTTCAGGCATTGATTGATTTCTTATTAAATAAGGTAGGCATGCAGAGGATTGAATGCAGACATGATCCGAATAATCCTCATTCTGGTGACGTGATGAAAAAGTGTGGTATGCAATATGAAGGCACATTACGAAAGGCAGATCGGAATAACCAGGGAATTTGTGATGCCTGTTATTATTCAATATTATCAACGGATTGATTTTAATTATTATTTGTATTTAGTCAGATATCAGAAGAGTGTATTGTATCAAATAAATACAATATATAGTAGTTTAACCTTGCTCGTAAACACACATATTTGATATAAATATAATAAGTTAAAAAAAATAATAAAAAGTTTTGAGAAAAGTGTTGACAAATGCGGATTATTTTGGTAAGATAATATTCGCTGACGCACCAAAGAGCGTTTCCATGAAATGCCCTAAAGTGCAGAAAGCAGTGGTGTTCAGGCACTTTCTGACACCATATGGACCTTGATAACTGAACAGTGAAACAACCCTGAAAATTCATAAAAATTTTCAGAACTAATTACAAGATTA
>JAETQR010000157.1 GCA_021770615.1 Lachnospiraceae bacterium
CGCATAACAAATTTAGGGAAGATACTGTTTTGAAAAACTATCCGCTTTATTGTCCAAAATGTAAACGGGAAACGATAATTAACGCAAAAAATATGCAAGTATTTATCATCACAGAGCCAGACACATAGATGCAGAGCCGATGAATGTGTGGAATGAATGAAACCACAGTTTATCGGCTCTGCATTTTACTTAATTAAATGCAGATACGTCCACCAAATAAAAAAACGGCGATTTGGTGGGCGGTATTGCTATGCCCGAAAGACTTAACAAGCACTCTCCAAACCTGTTTTAAGTTTGGAGGGATTTTTATTGCCTGCAAATAGCAATTTCCAGTTATATATATCATATCGGAGATGGGTGGACAGCCTGTTAAAAAAATCCTTGTCAGTGCAAGGGGGCTTTTTATCCAAGAAGTAGAAGTCAAATCTCTACATATAAGAACTAATATATCTATAAACCGTAAAGGCACGACAGCCCTTACGGTTTTTCTTTTGTCGTTTTTTGTCGGAATACGCCGCAGGGCTGTTTCTGGCGTGGGATGCCGTTCTCCGCCTTTCAATCTGGATTTTCAAAAAAATTCAGATTGGAGGTAACGGATTATGGCGTACAACAAAGCCAGAGAAGAAAGAAAATGGCGAATATGGAAAGAAGCCGAGGAAAAGCAGCTTAGGAGCTTGGGTGTCAGCGAGGGCGATATTGAAAAGCTCCGTGTCCATGATTGGGCGATATTCAATTCCGACAGACGGTACTATGAGAAATTGCAGGATGCGGGTACATATCTTGAGGAAGTGGCAGAGGACACAGCACAGCCCGAAGTAAAAACGGTTGAGGAATTTTTGGACAGCATTGAAAATGCAGTGCTGTATCAAGAGCTGCATCAGTTGGACAAGCTCACTCTCCAAGCGTTGCTGATGAGGACGCAGGGCTTTTCAGTCACTGAAATTTCAGTGGAATTGAGTTTAAACAAGGAAGTCATTTACAAGCGTTTGAACAGGTTTAAGAAAAAAATTAAAAAACTTTTGGGATAGTGTCCAAAATCGCACTCTCCCATCGGCTACTGGGTGAGAGGGCA
>JAETQR010000080.1 GCA_021770615.1 Lachnospiraceae bacterium
ATCACATCTTCCCCATGCAGACGCTGATAGGATTTGTTAATCGTGACTGTTTCCTTATCAAAATTGAAATCAGCAGCGGTCAAAGCTAATAATTCACCCTCTCGGATTCCGCACCAGTAAAGCATCTGGAACGCATAATAGGAAACTGGCTTGTCCATCATTTCATCCGCAAACTTCTTATATTCCTCTTTCGTCCAGAACAGCATTTCCTTGTGTTCCTCGCTTCCCATGTTCCCCGCCTTTGCCGCAGGGTTGGAGCGGAGGTCGTAATAGCGCACCGTATGGTTAAATATTGCGGAAAGCTGATTGTGAACTGTTTTCAGATACGTCTGTGAATAGGGATTGCGTTTTTCATCACGGTAGGCAAGCAGCTCATTCTGCCATGCGATGATTTCCTTTGTGCCAATCCCGCTAATTTTCATCCTTCCAAAATACGGAAGAATCTTCGTCCGAATGATATGCTCCTTTGTCAGCCAAGTGTTCTCTTTCAGTCGGTTCTTTACATCATTCGCATAAAGTTCCGTAAATACTTCAAAGTCCATGTCAAGGTCAGCGGAATTTTGTAACTGGAACTTCCGCTCCCACTTCTGCGCTTCCCGTTTTGTGGCAAATCCACGCTTGCACTTCTGTTTACGCTCCCCTTTCCAGTTTACATACCTTGCCATCACATACCATGTGCCATTGCCCTCGTTCTTAAATACTGGCATTTACTCCATCTCCTTTCCCTGTTTTTCCCCCGCCCCGTAAAACCTTTCTTGAAAATACTGGCGGTTGACACGCCCCGCAATCGTGATAAACCCCTGCTCCTTCAGCTCGTAATTTAATTTCTTGATAAGCTTATAGGCGTAAGGCTTCGATATGGAAAGCTCCTGCGCCACCTCATCTACACGGATAAATTTGTTGTCCATATAACTCCTCCTTTCTTGTTAAGCGTTTTTGCTTAATCCATAATACTAAACATTTTTGCTATTGTCAATAGGTTTGCAAGAAAATATTAAACTTTTTTGTTTCGCTTATGCTTGACTTTTTCTAAACATATATGCTATACTCCTTATAAACATACGAACAAGGAGTGAAACACTATGGCAATTGGCGAAAGAATACATTTTTTCCGCATCATGCGGGGCATGACGCAGAAATACCTTGGTATGCTTGTCGGGTTTCCCGAAAAATCAGCGGATGTGCGTCTGGCACAGTACGAAACTGGCTCACGCAAGCCAAAGGCAGACTTGACGGCTGCACTGGCACAGGCTCTTGACGTTGCGCCGCAAGCACTGGACATACCCGACATTGACAGTTACATTGGGCTTATGCACACCTTATTTGCCCTTGAGGATATTTACGGTCTTACCGTTGGTGAATCAGACGGTGAAATCTGCTTAAAAGTCAACAAAGACAAAAGCAAGGATGCCGCCGAACTGCTGAAAATGCTCTCCGCTTGGAAAGAGCAGGCAGACAAGCTCTCTGCCGAGGAAATCAGCAGGGAAGATTACGACCAGTGGCGGTACAATTATCCCAAATTTGACACCACGCAGCATTGGGCGGAAGCCCCCTCTAAGGAATTGAGCGATGCCTTAGTTGAAGCGTTCAAAGACAAGCTACCAGACTAACCAAGCCAGATTGGAAGGTGAAAAACGTGATTATCAGAGAATACCTCCCCTCGGACTGTAAATACTTAGCGGAGCTGTTTTATCAGACTGTCCATTCCATAAATGCCAAAGACTACACAGATGAACAGTTAAACGTCTGGGCAACTGGCAATGTAAACATAAATGAATGGAATCAATCATTATCCGAGCATTTTACGCTTGTCGCCATAAAAGGCGGCATTATAGCAGGGTTTGGCGATATTGACAGGACAGGCTACCTTGACAGGCTGTATGTCCACAAGGACTATCAAAGCCAAGGGATTGCCACCGCTATATGCGATAAACTGGAACACGCTTTTGGGATAAGCAAAGTAACCACCCATGCTTCCATCACTGCAAAGCCGTTCTTTCTTCACAGGGGATATAACACAATTAAGGAACAACAGGTAATCAGGTCAAATATCCCCTTGACGAATTACATTATGGAAAAAACACTTTAATCATCACCCCCATTCATCAATTAAAAAACACGACAAAAAACGCCCTTAGCCATGAGTTCCTACCCACAGCTAAGGGCGTTTCTAATATGGATTTATTTCAGCCATCCAAACCTCTTGCAAATCATTCCCCCACTAACAAATCACTTGACAGTAAGAATAATCGCACTTAAACGACTGTTATCAATTTGTTATCAAAAGACCTTTTGAAATGCTGCAAACCCGCATAAACACTGGATTTACTAAGCATTTTTGTTTATTCGAACTCGTTTCCCAGTTTCTAACATGAGATACTTTTGTATCTTTTCTGTCCTTTTATTTACTTATATTACACGGATTTTCCTATCCTATTTTTCGTTTTCGATTTTTTTAGAAGCAAAATAGAAGCAGCATATTTTTAACCCCTACCATTATCTTGCATTTAACAACTCTTCCATTTTTCCTTGTATATAATCAATATCTGGAAAAATCAGATGAATCCCTCTTCTATACATCGCTATCACTTCCCGTAAATTAACAGTCAATTCCCTGTTCAGTTTGCTGTGTATCATAATAGGGTTATTTTCAATCGTATGTACGTGGTCAAAAAACTTCTTTATAATTGGAAAGGCATTTTGTATTAAAAAAGCATTGTCCCTTCCTGCAAATTTTCCTATGACGATTGTATTGCACTTTCCGTACCTTTTTATTTTCTTTTCGATAATAATTTTATATTTGTCCACCTGGGAACTAATCGGGATCATCCAATACAATTCTTCATTTTTGTTATCTTGAATTGCTAAAAAATGTGGTCGGTAATTTCCATTCTCTTTATTTCCCATCAAATATTTATCTTGAACGAAATCAAAAAATTCATCTTTGATATGATAAGAGTACCCTTGCTTTATTTCCATCGTTTCTCCTTAGAAAAAATCCCCATCAAAAAATGACGGGGATTTATGAACGAACTATATTACTTATATCCCACCTATATAGCAAGTGGCAAGCATTTACATACCGAATCATTTATACCCCACACCATCGGCAAGTGGCAAAATTACCTGCTATGTTTCTTTTACCCCGTCGCATAGCCAACGGCAAACATTTACCTTTATCCATAGTATAGCAGAACTGCAAGAAATTGCAATCACTTTTTATCATTTGATTTCTATCATTTATGGCTATCTCTATAGCAATTGTCTTTTTCTCACCTGCACTATGTACTTTTTATTATATTCAAAAATCACTAAATTACCCTGCAAAGCTCTTACTTTTGTTCGTTACTCCTCAATCTTGTAGCTACCGATAACTCTCAAAATCTAATCTTCCCTACAACCATTCTATATTAAAATCATTGTACAACGAAATTCCCGTTAATTTCTGCCTATTATATATCACTCATAAATATCATGAATCTCACTGCCCATTTATTCAGTTACGCAAAAACCATATTGGCACACTCTTTCCTACTTTTCATTAAAAACTGGCTGTCCTCAAGCACTGAACCCTTTCACATACTCATTTCTAAGTTTTTATGGCATTTTTATCCCCTGGTTTTATCAGTATTTTCTACCTTCTCCTCTGTTATACATTCATGAAACAAAGACCATGCATATTTAAATCCAAGTCTGAATAAAAGTTCATCATTTCTGGAACAATAACACAAAATATAATCTTCTAACTTCCGATAATTCTCATAATCCAATTCTTCCAGCAACCATGTTATATTAAAATCATTGTGCATCAAGGTTTCATTAAATTCCCAACTATTTATATACCGCTCATAAATGTCATGAATTTTACTATTCGTTTCATCTAATCCCATTAAATATGCTTCTTGTTCGGCATCCCGCTTCCCAATTTTAAGCAAAAACTCACTTTTATCAGACATTTCTATCCCAAACAACCATTTGTTCTCATGTAACTGTTCTACTTCTGCGATAGGCAGACCTGTCTTTCTCATGCTTTTTAACAGCATGGAAACAAAACTTTCAATATCCATCATTTTTCCTCTCTATTGAAACAAAACATTTGTTTTTATTGTTCTTACACGAACAATGTTGTTTCACCTATTTTAATGCAATAATGAAAATAAATCAATAGAAAGGGGCGAAAAAATGATAGTGTATGACAGATTGTGGAAAACTATGGAAAAAAAGGGGATTTCACAATATTCACTTATTCACGACTACAACATAAATGAATCACAGCTAGACCGTTTTAGAAAAAACAGCGTCATAAAAACAGTCACGATCGACCGTTTATGCAAAATCCTGGATTGTAACGTGGAAGATATTTGCCAATATGTAAAAGATGAACCCAAAGAGTAAAGGTATATTTTAAATTTAAAATTATATACCTTTATTTTTTTTTGCGCAAACATTGTTCGTACACGTACAATGTTATATTTCTGAATCTCATGGAATAATAGTTATATACTTTCCAGAAAGGAACGACTATGATTGTATATGACCGTTTGTGGGAAACCATGAAGAAAAAGGGGATTTCACAATATTCACTTATTAAAGATTACCATGTAAACGAAGCACAGCTTCACCGCCTGAGAAAAAATAAGGTGATAAAGACGATTACCCTTGACCGCCTTTGTGAAATACTGGATTGTGAAGTTGAGGATATTTGCCAGCACATCAAAGGCAATCCTGATGAAGCATAGGGGCACTTTTTTTAATGCCCCTTCTTGCACCATCCGAGAACAATATGCCAGGAAAATCAAGTATTCCCCAAAACAAACTTTTCTAATTCTTATACATACACCAACTCTTTCAGCACAATTTCCTCTGCTGCGTTCCTCACATTATTTACAAGTCCAATCCACTGCATAAAATCCGTTGATTTCAATTCTTCTGTAATTCCTGCACTGGTTTTCATCTGCCCCGCCAATAATTCTATCCTCTCGTGGCATTCCTCGTCAACCTCATGCAGATGCCTATGAAGTTCCCCTGCCAGCAACATCCTAATATATTCCCATCTGCGGCAGGTTTTCAGATATTCCCACCGCATCAGACCATATTTGCCGATATTGTATTGCCCTTCCTCTGGCAGTTTTAAATCAGGGTAATAGAGACCATCTTCCCCAAGGGTATATCCTATGCCATTTTCCCCAGTAATATATTTTTCCAATCCTTTTACCTTTTCCATCTTCCAATTTATCTCCTTATCTGTAATGTCTGTTGTCATAGCTTCTCTGTATGCGTTTCTGCTCTCTGTCCAGCCTTTCAATTGTCTTTATGGCTTCAACCATCTCCTGCACCTTGTCCGCCCCGGCATACAGCTTCACACGTTCCAAGTCGGCTGCTTGTTCCTGGAATTTCTCTGCAATGTTCGCCTGTTCCAGCAGCTTCCCTTTGTACCAGTCAATATCCAGTGCCTGTTGTTTTACTTTATCCGTCAAACTCCTAACCTGTTCCGCAAGGCTGGCGCAACTGGTTATCAGGCTTTTGACAAGTTCTTTTAATTTGATAACCAAAGGCTTTACTGTATTTTCACAGTAGGATTTTGCACTGGTGAACGCTCCTGGCTCTGGAAGCTGCCATCGCTACTCCCTTTCAAACGACTGAACCTCTAATTCCATCCTGGCTTGAACATCTGCTATCAAACATAGTTCCTCCTGAAGCTGTTCCCTCCGCTTCTCCAAATCGCTGTTGCCAGACTGCAATTTTGCATTTTTATCCCGCAGATTTTCATTTTCTGCTTGTAAGAGCCTGTTTTTCTCGGACAGGGATGAATGGCGCTGCTCCGCTTCTGTATAGACATTTTCCAGCTTAGAATTGTCCGTGTGCAGCCTGTCATTGGATTTTCTTAGATTTTCGTTGATTTGCGCCAAGTTTTCCGCGCGTTCCAGTCGGTTGTCCACCAGTTTTTTTACGCTATGGAGCGCAGTTTCAGACTTTTCTATCTGTTTATCCAGTTCCGCTACTTCCTTTGCCCTTTCCTGCTTTTCATAGTCCAACACGGACAAATGTTTCCTGTGCGTCCCCAGTTTCTTCCACCGTATGCCATACTTTTCCATAACTTTTGATAGCTCCTGTTTCTCCGCTTCTATCCATTGGTTCCATTCCGTAGCCCCTCTTGTGCCGCCTTGGAATCCCTGTTTTGCTAATGCGCCTTTTAACGATACTCTTGTGTCCAGCCCCCGCTTACTGTTACGGATAAAAGGGACAAAGTCTATATGCAAATGTGGCGTTTCCTCGTCCATGTGCAGATGCGCCGAAAATACATGGAGGTTTGGGTTCCTTCCCTGGAAATCCGCCATAAACTCCACCAGGATATCCTTTGCAACCTGCCCTTGCCAGTCTTTGGCGTTCATGTCATCCTTATTGCCAATCTGGAAGATCACCTCATGAAACAGTTTTTCCTGTTTGCCCTGGCGTATCTTCTCATAGTAATTTTCTATCTTACGGTCACTCCGTTTCTGCCTTGCGTTATACCGCTCCAATGCTTCACGAAAAAGCTGCTGGTATACCTCTTTTATATCCGAATGGCAGAACTCCACGTTTTCCCTGCTCCGTTCCCTATCTACATTTTTTGCTGTAAAGGCTCTTGTGTTGTGTTTGACAGAGCCTTTCCCCATCATACCGCTAATCGTCCTCTCCAAATAAATTACTTTCCCCTTTCTTTTTATTACTCCGGCGGTTAAATATCGCAGAATTTTACGCAGGATAAATTTTCATCTGCAAGGCGGAAGAATGAGTTGTAGCGAGGGTTACAACGATTGATGACAACGTGGCAGATGGAAATTTAGACAAGTAAAAACTGTAATATTTAACCGCTGGAGTAATATCTGTTATTTTTTGTGCCGCCAGGCACATAATAAGTTCTGTTACTCTTGTCAAGAGTAAACGCAAAGGCACTTTCGACAGGCAAGCCCATCAAAAATGCAACCTGCAAGCAGGTTTTGCGCCCTGCCGGGGGCAAGACGTCCTGGGGACGTCTGTTTTGCACCTACCGAAATGGAACAAAAACCTTTCTGCCCTACGGACGGTAGGCGGTTTATGCCGCCGTGTTATCGCCACGCTTCCAATTCAAGGCGGCAAGATTACCCTGTCTTTAGAAAAGGTAATCTTTCTATCTTCCCTTACTACAAAGTCCAGTACCATTGATTTCCTACTTTCACACTATCAATATTCATGTCCTTTTTGGCGTTCCAAAGCGTTTTGTTTCGGATGCCCCTGTCCTTTGCCGCTTTCATGATTTCATTGCAGGATAGCTGCCCATCCGCCAGCATTTCCGAAAGGAACGACTTTGCATCCTTTGTTTTCTGCCCCCTGGCATCCCCAGACAATAATTCTTCCACGGAAATTTCATATTCCCCCTGCCATGTGAATCCATTGTCTTTATCCATGCAAAACGCTATCGACTGCCCCTCTGGGGCAAGGCTGCTCTTATCGTGGGCTATGACACGCAAAGACGCATTGCCCTTTATCCTGCCGACTACAAGAACGCTCCTTGCAGTCGCCTGGAAATCTATGGAGCCTAACCCACGGTAGGTTGACTTGCTTCCGCTTGCCTTGTTCATATGACCGATAAGGATAATGGCGCAGCCATATTCTTCGGCAATGTTCCCAAGCTGCTTTAACACAGGTCTGATTTCATTCGCCCGATGCATGTCCACACCTGCGCCCAGATAGGCTTGTATCGGGTCTAAAATCACCATCTTTGCCCCAGTTTCCTTTATCGCACGGACAAGCCTTACATCCGTCATACACAGGCTGTCAATGCTTTCATCAATTACTAATACTTTGCTACAGTCTGCCCCTGCATGGACTAGCCGTGGTTTTATGGTGTCCTCCAGGCTGTCCTCTGCATTCTGGTAAATCACATTGACCGGCTCTCTATGCCTTAAATCTTCCTCACATGGCAGAGCTTCCCCTTTTGTCAACAATGCTGCAAGATGCAGGATAAAGGTTGTCTTGCCCTCTCCTGGGTCGCCCTGCACTATGGTTATCTTTCCATACGGGATATATGGATACCAGAGCCAGCTTACGTCCCTTGTTTCCACATCCTCCATATTTATCAAACGGTAGTTCTTTTCTCTCTTTTCTTCCATCCCTATCCTCCACTGAATCATTTTGTTGAATTTCAGCAGAGCCTTTGTTATAGTGTAATTGCGGGTTACATAAACAATCGGCTCTGCCTTTTGTTATGTCGGGACGCCCCTGTCAGTCGCCAGGGGCGTTTCCATTTTCCTGCTGGTTTTCCCAGAGGTATTTTGCGCCGTCCAGCATCCAGAGGATTGCTTTGAGCATATCCAAGAAATCATGCTTCATATCCTCTAGCCCCTTCGCTGAAATATCTGTCTTTCCCTGTTCTAATTGTCCTGCAACTTCTTTGATGGTTGTCTGCATTGTTTCTAATTCCTGCACCAGCTTATATATCACTTCCTTCTTCCCAACCACGCAGACACGGTTATAAATGCAGGAACGGATAAAATAATCTTTTTTGGAAAGCCCGCTTGCCAGGATTTTTGCTTCAATCTCCTCCCTCTGCCTGGGAGAAACCCTGAAGCTGATGGTTGGATATTTGTGTACCCCGCTCATAGTCCCCTGCCCTCCTTTGTAAATTCCCCGTCCAGGCGCTCAGCAAGCTGCGCCTGTTTGTTCGGATATAAATGTGAATACGTGTTGAGTGTGGTTTCAATCTTCTCATGCCCTAACCGCTCCGCAATCTCCAAAGGCGTAAAGCCCAATTCCACAAGCAGCGAAGCGTGGCTATGCCGCAAATCGTGAATCCGTATGCGTTTCACCCCTGCGGCTTTTGCGCCCCTGTCCATCTCGTGATGGAGGTAACTCTTTGTCACTGTGAAAATGCGGTCTTTCTTCT
>JAETQR010000158.1 GCA_021770615.1 Lachnospiraceae bacterium
ATATTCGGGCACAGCCAAAAACGGCGGTAATCTGCTTTCGTACACAGATTTTACCTATGCAGACAAAACAAATTATCTCACAGGCATAAAGCACTTCTCACCGCTCGGCACACAGAATATCGGCTACACCTTCGGTGTGCAGAAAGACGGCGAAATGCCTGACCAAATCTACAAGGTAACGTGGAACGGAAATGAAAAGGTGAAATACACCTACGATAACCTCGGCAGACTGACAACCAAGCACATCGGCTCTTTTGACACAAGTTTCACCTATGAAGACGTTACTATTGCCGATGAAAACAGAACAACAACGCTTATTAAGTCTGTTTCAACACCAACGGGCACGCTCACCTATGAGTACGATAAATTAGGAAACATTTTAAGCGTAACCGACGGTACATTCACCACAAGCTATGAATATGATAGCCTGAACCAATTAACAAGAGTTAATGACGAAAAGGCAGGAAAAACATATACATATTCATATACTAACGGTAACATAACAGAACAAAACGAGTATGATTACACCGTAGGGGTCGATGCCCTCATCGACCCGAATAATACAAAAACGTGGGAATACAACGATTCCACCTGGTCTGACCTGCTTACCAACTACAACGGCACACCGATTACCTACGACGAAATCGGCAACCCGCTTACAATCGGCAGTAAGGAGCTTTCTTGGACAGGCAGACAGTTGCAAGGCTGGGAAGATGAAGAAAACAGCGTTTCTTATTCTTACAACGGTGACGGCTTAAGAACTTCCAAGACTGTCAATGGCACTAAAACTGAATACTATTATAATGGTTCTATCCTTGCAGGACAGAAAACAGGCGACGACACACTCGTATTTATGTATGATAATAATTCCGATATTTTCGGTTTTATCTACAACGATACGGAATACTATTATATTAAGAACGCTCAGAACGATGTTATCGCTATTGCAGATGCTGACGGAAATGTTCTTGTAAAATATTTCTACGACGCTTGGGGAAAAATCACTTCCATTACCAAAGCAGACGGCAGTGACATCACTGATTTAGA
>JAETQR010000159.1 GCA_021770615.1 Lachnospiraceae bacterium
GTTGCTTGTCCAAGTATCTTGTCCTTTTTGGTAATGGAATAGGAAGTAATACCTTTTTTCTTAAATATATTAAGTAATTTTTCGTAGCTTATTGGCATTGATTAGACCCTCCTAGTTTTAGTAGGGATAGTATATCACAACATTATCGCAAAATATAGAGATAATATATACAAAAATACGTCGCTATTTTTAGGGATAATGTACATTGAATATCGCTAATATTTGCGATATAATAATCACATAAGATAAACAAAGCAAACAACTGAAATAAGATAAACAAATCATCCGGGTAAGCCGGAAACACCCACAAACAGCACTCAAAAGAAAGGATGGATTTATTATGTGCATCACAACAGCGGAAATGAATCAGAAAATGGAAAAAAGGAAAAGCCTGCAGATGCAGCTTAAGAAGATGGAAGATGATATCAAGGCATTGGATATGGATATTATTGAGTATCTTATGGATAACTTGAATGACTGCCTTACAACCAACAGCAAGGGAAAGGAAATCTTACAGTTTATTGGCAACATGTGCAAGGCAACCTATTCCCCGCAGGAGCGTGAAACCGTTGACAAGGAGGAAGTGAAAAAGTTGCTCAATGACAAAGATTACCAGAAGGTAAGAAAAGTAAGCTATTACAGTGTATTGAGGGTAAGTTAGAGGATGGTTCTGCCGGCGCAGGGGGATTGGGTTCCCCCAAGAAAGCCGCATTCAGGAGGGAATGAAAATGCATACACAGGAAATTGAGTTTGCCGTCCAAAAGGAAAACGGCATTGTCACAAAGATAGGGAAAACAGCCGTATACCAGCCAGAGACAGGTTTTAAAGGCTACATGGGACGGCTTCAGGACGCGCCCGCAATGGACACACAGGGCAAAAATAAGAATGGATAGGAGGACACAGTTAAAATGGATCAGATCTTATGTACATATTATGCCGATAACGCAAGGAAGCTCCACAGGATGGTGGACAGGATACTGTCTAAATTTGGCGGGATATACGGCAAGGACAAGGACGATTTCTATTCCCTGGCGAATGAAAC
>JAETQR010000021.1 GCA_021770615.1 Lachnospiraceae bacterium
TACGCCTGTTTTAAAGAAATATGAGAAAATGATGAAATAATCGCTGAATTTATTCAAAACACAGCAAAAAGGAAGCTGCCACTTCACGATTTTTCAATCGCTAATGCGACAGCCCCGTTTTGTTATGAAGGTTGTCCCTCTTTTTCTGCCGGATCCTTTATGCCCGTTCGCGTTTCAAGACGCAGCATGACCGAAGAATAGAATATCGTGCCCTTATGGGAGAAGCTCACCCCGCCGTCATATTTTTCTGCGATATCGGCGAGGATTTTTAATCCCAGCCCCCCGTTATCGGATTTGGTGGAGAGATATCGGTCGTCTTTTTGCCGGACGATTCCGTCAAACCCGTTATCGACGGTGATGCCGAGCATCCTGCCCGAACAGCTCATATTCAGGCGAATCTGACGCTCGGATTGTTCTGCCCGCATAGCGGCGGTGACGGCATTTTCCAAAAGATTGCCGATCAGTACGGATAAGTCGGTATCCGGCACAGACAGATTTTCCGGGATGTCGATATGGGTGGATAACGTAATGCCCTGTTCATGTGCGATGTCATAATAGTGGCTGACGAGCATGTTCACAGCGGGATTGCTGCAAAAGGTTATGATCTTATGGTTTTGCGTGCTTTGGGAAAAGAGTTTCAGATATTCTGCCGCCTGCTCCGTCTGTCCTGTTTCGAGATAGCCCTGCAGGGTCAGCATATGATGCTGCAGGTCATGACGCATTTTTCTTGTATTCTCGATATTCTGGCTGATCCTGCGGTATTGTTCGCTGCGGATGTCTGCCTGGTACTGTGTGCGTGCGTATTTTTCATTTGCCAGATACCGTTCGTGGGCAAGCGAATACATTTTAAAGATAACGGCATACAAAATAAATACGGTTATGAGAAGCCCGAAATACAAGAGAAGAACTGTGATATTTGAGGCGAGGAAAATAAAATCGACATATGAAAAAATGACAAAAAACAAGGTAAAGAGGAGGAGAAGGGGGAGGGAGAGAAAGCCGATCTCCTTTGGTGTCATTCCGTTTTCCACGGGCAGATAAAAATAGTTCAGAAACAGGCACAGCAGGGGAACGACGATAATGTTTGCGAGCAGCGTGGCCAGTATCGTGATGGGGGTATCGGGAAGCCAGCTGCCCTCACCGGGCAGGACGTTCAGGATACAGTTACTGACAGAGCTGATAAAGAGCGCACTCGTCATGGTAAATAAAAAAATAAACGCCTTCTTCTGCCAGACTGCTTTCACCGCATACAGATACCAGAAAAAGCAGGGAAACAGACAGCAGAGAAATACGTTGTTGCATGCCAGATAGAGCTGATTGTTGTAGGGCAGCACAGACTGGAAATATGTACCAAACGAAGCATACAGCATGGAGAGGCTAAAGATGAGGCACAGTGTGATGACAACGGTCTTTTTGCGCGGCAGCCGGAAGTAACTGGTGAACGGAAAGGAACAAAGCAGGGCGAATGACGCCAGATCGACGCTGCACCCCGCAAACAGACGCAAAAAAGTGATCATCTGCCCTGCCTCCTCACATAACGAAATAAGAAATCCTGATACTGTTTTTTAAGTTTGGGACTGTTGTTGCGGGACAGGGAAATCTCTGTCCCCTCTTTTAGTATCAGATGGTCATAAAAGAACGAATCAATAAACTCCATATTGACGACAAAACTTTTCTGCGCCCGGATGAACCGGGATTTATCAAGTGATTCAAACAGGGCATTGAGCGAAATGTAGGTCTGGTAATCGCCCTGCTCCGTGTGAATGGTGCAGAGTGTGTTTGTCACTTCGATATAAATAATGCTGTCCATGGGAAGCGGGATCCGCTTTCTTCCCGTTTTTATCTCAAGCATTTTTACATTCATATTCATATGCCGGTGGCTCAAAAGGCAGCGTTCGACGGATTCTTTCACCTTATCTTTTGTCAGTGGTTTTACGAGGTAGTGGGAGGCATTGAGGTTAAAGGCATCAATGGCATGTTCCCTGCTGATCGTGGTAAATACGAACTGACAAGAGTCCGGGTTCTGTGTTCTGGCATTCCGGACCGTATCGATGCCGTTTATATCGTCCAGGTAAATATCGATAAAAGCGATGTCGTAATCGCCTTCGTGCGCCGCCTCAAGAAAATCCCTGCCGCTTGTAAAGGTATCAATTTCGGGCACGATCCCAAGTTCGTCACAGATGCCGGCAAGAAGCGAAATAAGGATGTCGGTGTCGTTTTCTTCATCCTCACAGACTGCAATATGTAACTGCATGAAAACACCTCCGTAATTTTCATTGTAGCACATTGCACGGTATTGTCAATGACACTTTTTTCCCCTTTGTAAAATGCGGTTTTTGCTTTGTGAAATGCAGAAATGTGGCATCCGGATTATGATACAATAAAGTATAAAATGATAGCCTGACTTGCCATCGTCAGGCTAAGAGGAGGTCAGACAGAATGAGAAATCAAAAGAAAAAATGGAATGGCATCGGGAGAAAGATGGTCAGCATTCTGCTGTGTACCGGTATGATCCTGCCGTGTTTGGCGGAGGCCGCACCGGAAGCGATGGCGGCAGAGAAGAGAGAGACCGTTATTCTGGAATCTTCGAAACTTCCGGCGGATCGCCTGCCAGAGGGTGACTGCGTATATTTTGGCACGGCTGCCGCATCGGTGGCGGAACAGGGAGAGTATGCCGTGCGGATATATCGGGAAGGAGATGTCAGTAAATCGATAGAAGTAGAGATGCGGACATTCGATATGACAGCTGTTTATGGTGAGGACTATGAGCTGGTGATGGATGGAGTGGAAGAAACCGCCAGTGGAAAGACGCTTCTTGAAACTTATGTAAAGGGGCAGATTACCGAAGAAAATGAGGTTGAGCTACCTGCTTCTGCATCTTCAGGCATGGAAGAGAATGCTTCCGGCGGGGGGACAAAGGCGAGTGAAGTCAGTACGCTTGCCGCCGAGAAGGAAAAAGAGACGGGCATTGAGTCAAGAAAACTTCAGAAGACAGAGGATAAAACGCTGGCAGCATCCTTGTCCGATATGCTGGTGACAGATGCGATGGGAACGATCGAATTCTCCAGTTCGTGTCATTTGACATTTGAGGAAGGGGAGAAGGAGAAACTTGTCACCTTTCGTATTCTGGAAGATGATATCAGCGAGGGCACGGAAGGATTCTCTCTTTATCTTGCCAGTGCAGAAGGCGCAGATGTTTTCCAGGTGGCGACCTGTGCGGTTTCGATCGAAGATGATGAGAAGGCGGAGCGATCCCGGATTTCTTTTGCGAAACCGGAATACACGACAGAGGACGGTAAGGCGGTTCTCACGGTAACAAGGACCGGCGCGGAACAGTCGGTCTGTGATATGCGTGTGCAGACGGTCGCACAGACGGCGCAGGCGGGAGTTGATTATGAGGAAAAGGACGAGACGCTCACATTTGCCCCGTATGAGACGGAAAAGAAAATCGAGACAGCGGTGTCGGGCAGCGGCAGTTTTTACGTCACGCTGACAGAACTTACTGCCTGCGAGAAGGGTAAAAACGCAAAAGCCAGGGTGGACATAACAGAGCCAGCGGGTGCGAAAAAGTCAGTGAGAATGCTCAAAAAAGAAGCGGATGTGAATGCCGGTGGCAGAAAGACCTACGAGATCAAACAGCCCCAGACGGTCGATGTTCCGGTTCTGGGAAACATTGCAGCCGGGATGGGCACGGGACTTCTTACATTTGGAAAGACATGGTGGGATGACGAAAAGACGGGATATACGCTTCAGATCGGTTTGGACGGTTCGCTTGGGGCGTCGGCACAGCCGGAGGAGAAAACGCAGAAATACCGTGATCTCCACCGTATGGCAGCCGGTGCAAAGGCGGATAAAACGGATGGCGCAGCGTCGCAGATCTTATCAGACCTGTATTCGGATGCGCTTGCCGGCACGGAAATAAATGACGGCGATATAAAATCCGAAAAGATCGTGACAGAGCGCATAAAAAAGGCGGTCAAAGGGGATGAAAACGGTCGTGCGCAGCAGCCTTCGGCAGGGCTTGGCACGGATGCGTGGAATGTTGGGAGCGCATTTGTTCTTGCATTTGATTTTGTATATAATCCCGTAACAAAAGAGTATATGTTTTCCTGCGGCTCGGTGGCAGCAGGGGGGACTTATACATTTCAGAAAACAGCGCATACGATGATTTCCACCCTGCCTGCCTATGTGAATGTGGCGCTGACGATGAAGGAAGATTTCACGGATTTTTATGAGGCGGGAAATGGTGCGAAAGCACTTACTGCCGATGAGTTTGACAGTTATAGCGGTAATCTGGCTCAGATGCTCGGGGATTCCGGACAGACCCTCAGTCTTTCCTTCGCCGGCAAAGCACAGGCGGCTGTGGGGACAAGTGTCATACTGTCGCCGAGAGGATACGTGACATATGAAATGCAGTTTGATGCCGGTGTATCAGAGGCTTCGTCCGGCGGTGCAAAGGTGAGTACAGCGGGTGGATTCCGTATCGACTGTATGCTCTTTTCCGTCGATGTCAGTATGTGTTCGGCGGCAAAAGGCTGGGGTTCCCTGAACCATGCTGCTGCCGGTAAGGTTTCCGGTGCGGGTGAATGGAACCGGGCAGGCACGCAGAGCCGCAGGGCAGAAGAGGGTGTGAAAGTGTCGACTCTGCTGGATGGTGCGATGGAGTATACCCGCCCTAAAGTTGTTCCGCTCGATGATGACAACAATAAAAAGATGATGGTCTTTATCGGGAAAAGGGGAAATGCACAGGGAGATGACGCAAATGGGATGGCATTGTATTATTCGCTCTATGATGGTTTTGTCTGGGAGATGCCAAAGCAGGTCGCCGATGACGGTACCGCAGATTCCATGCCGGATGTCGTGAGGAAGGATGGAAAGGTGTTCATCGCATGGGCGGATGCCGGACGGACTTTTACGGAAGAAGATACCAACATAGAGAAGCTGAAGACAATGGATATTTCCATGGCGGTTTATGATATTGATGCCGGGACGATGGGACCGGAGATAGCCTTGCAAAAGGATAAATATTTGGATCTGGCACCGGAGATCACCGTGGATGATACGAATGTATATATCAGCTATATGAAGAGAGACCTCTCCCGGACAGAAGAAGAGAAAGACCTGCTGGATATCAAACATATCTATTCGGTATATGCATACACGATATATAATCACCAGACCGGAGAAGTGCAGGAAGAATACGACAGTACAGAGAAATTTTTTTACTTTTACCATTTAAAACTGACAGACCCGCTCGTCTGTGATCTGTCGTCGGTCTCTGCAAAAGTAAACGGTGAAACTTATCTGCTTTCCACGTATACGATTAATGAAGATGAGGATTTTGAGACGGAGACGGAAGTCTATCTCATGATTTATAATAAAACGAAAGATAAGTATTATTTCCCGATCCGGATAACAGAAGATGAGACCGGACAGTCGAATCCCAAACTGACAGAGGTCAGTGGAACGGTGTACCTGACGTGGGTGAGTGAAGGGTTCTGCTTCAACATGATGAATGTGACAGAGCTTCTGACGGCAGTGTTTGATACGTCTGAAGGGGGGGCGGCAGAGAAAAGCGCGTATATCAATGACGATTATAATAGGCGTGGTGGTACGTCAGAGTATTTAACCAGGAAAAGCAAGTGGTACCAAAAAAGTGCGGGGGAGCTTGGCATGGATGAGACGGACTATGCGGGCAGCATATACGAAGACCTGGCAAACAGAGACTTCCACATCGTTTCGTCGAATGTCACGGGTCAGGAGGACCGGAAGACCTGTATATCCTCATACACTCTTACCGGAAAGGAGGATGCTCTCTATCTCTTTTATACGGATTTCGGACCGGAAGAGGAAAAAGCATGTGTAGAACTATACGGCGTGAAGTATGAGAAGGGGGCAGCCGGAGAAAAAGGCAGTTTTGGGAAGGCAGTACAGATTACGGACCAGGATAAAGTCATCGACGAACCTGACCTGTATATGGGAGGAGATGGTATGGTAACGGCGGTATCCAGCTGTTATGAGCAGTCGATCGATGAAGAGGGCAATGTACAGTTTGGCGAAAATAAGCTGGTATCCATGGAGTTTGAACCGGTTTCTTCCATCGGGTTTGCGGACGATGCCATCACGCTTCCGGCAAGTCTTGTGGCGGGAGAAGAGCAGGAGATCGCATTTGTGGTGCAAAATAACGGGCTGGCAGATGCGTCAGGATTTGATTATACCGTGACCCAGGTGACAGATGGGGCGGAAAACATCATTGGTGAGAAAGACAACCATGTGGACGCCATAGTGAAATCCGGTGAATGTATGGAGGTGCGCGTTCCGTGGACGATACCGGAAAGCGATTCCGAAACGGATATTAAGATAAGTGTCACGGAAAACGGACACACGGTGGAACGAACATGCAGGATTTCACATCAGAGCCGTCTTTCCTTTACCGGCACGAAGGTTGTGTGGGAAGAGGGCAGACCGTATGTAAAAACCGTGGTGAAGAATGTGGGGAATGCGAAATCAGAGGCATGTGAGGCGACACTCCACTCTCCGGATGTGGAAGGAGCTGACCGCAAAGAATACGGTAAGATTCCGGTTCCGGCGCTTGCTTCCGGGCAGGAGCAGACGCTGACGATCGCATTTACGCCGGAGATCAATGATTTTAGCGAATGGGGCGTCATGGAGTTCTGCCTGAGTGTGAGCGATGGCAAGGCGACCGTGGCACAGACGAATGGACAGATGGTTTCACTGGTATCGGTATGTGCTCAGATTGAAAACGGTTCCCGTCTGGAACTGAAAGCCGGGGAGACGATCCCGCTGCAGGCAAAGGCGGCGCCGTGGAATGAGCTCGCCGGAAACATCCAGTATACATCTTCGGACCCAGACATAGCCGTTGTCGATGAGACGGGTGCTGTGACCGGAAAGAAAGAGGGGACGGTAACGATCGTGGCACGCTGGCCGGAGACAGGACTGGAGGCGTCTGTCGAAGTCGGGGTGTCAGGGCAGTCCGGGACAGAGGTGACACCGACACCGGATGTGAGTAGTACGCCAGAGCCGACCGGGACGCTGGAGCCGGCAAAAACACCGGGACCGTCCGGGATACCGGGGCAGTCAGCAGCGCCGGGTCAGACAACTGCACCGGGGCAGACGGGAGGAGCCGGTACAGGCGTGGCAGTCCCCGGGGAGGCGGCAGGTACGAAGAGCATCGTGACCGGGAAGAAGTCTCTGGTCGTGGCACCGGGCAAAACCGTGTCAGCAGCGTACCAGGCAGTGGCAGATATTCCGGGTGCGGGAAGGCCGGCGGATGTGACGGTGTCCGTATCCGGAAACAAAAAGATCTCGGCAAAGATCCAGGGGTCACAGGTGCTTGTAAGTGCGGATAAAAAGGCGGTCAGGGGTTCTGCTGCTTCGGTTATCCTGCGTTCAAAGGATGCGTCAGGCAGGGATGTTTCGGCAGTGATAAAGGTTACGGTACAGAATAAGACAAGGAAACTCCGGACAAAAGTGAAATCTCTTACGCTGAAAAAGGGAGGAAACAAGAAGATCACGCTGAATGTCACGACACAGAACAAGAAAAAGGCGACGACGGATGCGGTCAGGGTCTCTTCCCGCATTGTCAGTCTCGCAAAGAGTTCGGCAAAGAAAAAGAAGGTGATCGTGACACTGAAAGGAAAGAAGAAGGGGACGCAGAAGGTCGTCATCCGCGTGGGTTCAAAGAAGGTCAGGGTAACGGTGAAAGTAGTTTGAGCGGTCTGTTTTTTATATTCCGGATGAGGAGGCACGGTTGAAAAAGCATACGAAACTGCAAACAGAATAGAACAAAAGGCATATAGGTGTATGGAATCTGTCAAAATCCTATATGCCTTTTTTATGAAATAAAACCTTTTTATAAAGTGTCTATGACACCTGATGTGTTAAGGCACAATTAAAAAGGCAAAAAATCCTTGCCTTGTTCATGGGTGGTTATGTTAAAATATGAATACCGGTATATATGGTAAATGAATTGTGATTTGGAGGTGGATGGATGTCTCTGACATATGGCGTAATTAGTATAACAGCGCTGGTTTTGCTCGGTGCCTGTATCATTGTTGACAGAAAAAAAGAGAATTGGCTGCGGTTGTTATTTGCGTCAGTCTTTGTTGCAAATCTTGGATATTTTTTGCTGTCTGTGTCAGAGACACTTGACTTTGCGCTGTTGTCTAACAGGATTGCATATGCCGGCAATGTTTTTCTGCCCTTTTTTATGTTGATGATCATCTTAAATCTTTGCGGAGTGCATTATCCCAAATGGCTTCCGGCTGTACTGTCCGTTGTCGGGGCTGCTGTACTTGTCCTTGCTGCAAGCCCCGGATACCTGACCGTGTATTATAAGACGGTTTCGTTTAAAATTGTGAATGGCACAGCTCTGCTTGTAAGAGAACATGGTCCGCTTCATATATTGTATTATATTTATCTGTTTTCATATTTTGCGGCAATGCTCGCTACTATTGTTTATTCGATCAAGAGGAAGAAAGTTTCCACTCATATTCCGGGAATTATGTTGTTGTCCGCCGTATTTATTGATATTATAGTCTGGCTGGTCGAACAGTTCCGTCCCTGCGGATTTGAATTTCTGTCAATTTCCTATATACTGTCGGAATCTCTGATCTTAGTTTTGTACAGTGTATTTCAGAAATATCATATCAAGCGGCGGGTTATCTGTGTCTGGACACTGGTATTTACGGGCGTAGGTATTGCGCTGGCCTGCAAATTTGTATTGCCCGGAGATCCGGAATATTATTATTTCAGCCTGATCCGCAGCTTTATCTATATAGGAATGTATTACGCATGGGGACGAATTGTCTGTCATGGCATTATTCAAAAGATGACAAGACGCTGTTTTGGCGGGGTTTCTATGCTCCTTGTGTTCTGGATCACTGTGAGTAGTGTTAAGCATCTGGTATTCATGGATGATGTCACGATCGTGAGGTATCTGTGGTATGCCTATTATATCCCTCAGATACTGCTTGCTGTTCTGGGCTTGAATATAGCGATCATGGCGGGCGGGGGTGAAAATGTCAGACTGGGTAAAAGGGGATTGTTTCTGCTCGGAATAGGAGTGGCGCTGATTTTGCTGGTTTTGACGAATGACCTGCATCAGATTGTCTTTTCATTTCCGGAAGGCGTACCATGGACCAATGAGTCCTGTACCCATGAGGCAGGATACTATCTGATCATGGCGCTGATTGCATTGTGCGGCATTGCGATCAGTGCGATCATGGTACACAAATGCCGCATTCCCAGACGGAAAAAGTTTACACCATTGCCGTTTCTGTGTGTGATCTTCATGATCATTTACGGAGTTCTGTATTTTGTGGATGGCAGTTTTGTCCGCAATTATTTGAATGATATGACAGCATCCGGCTGTCTGATGGTGGCGGTTTTGTTTGAATTAGTGATAGAAAGCGGCTTGTTTCAGACGAATATCACCTATGAAAACCTGTTTCAAAGCGCCGTCATCACTGTGCAGCTTGCTGACCGGGAGCATCAGGTCCGCTATACTTCGGAAGGTGCAAGGACGGTTCCGAAGGAAATACTGGTGCAGGCGGATACGGCACCGGTTATGCTGGAGCAGTCTGTCCGGTTGTCAGGGGCGGCCATCCGCGGTGGTCATATTTACTGGCAGGAGAATGTATCAGAGCTTCTTTCTGTTCAGAAGGATCTGGAGATGACACGGGAGGAACTCTGTGACACCGGAGATGTTCTGAAAGCTGAGGCAGAGCAAAAAGCTTATCAGCTGCATTTGGAAGAGGAAAACAGACTCTATGATCTGGTGGAGACACAGACGGCGTCACAGGTTGCCATGCTTCGGAAATTGACAACGAAACTCCGGCAGACAGAAGATCTGGATGAGGCAAAATGCCTGCTTGGGAAAATCGTGATCGTCGGTACATACATCAAACGCCGCAGTGACCTTATACTTGTCTCCGGTCAGAGACAGAGTATCCCGGGAGAGGAGCTGCTTCTCGGTATGAGGGAATTCACAGAAAATCTCAAGCTTTATGGAGTGGAATGTGCTGTGCAGATTTTGAATTGTGAAAGATTCCTGACGGAAACGGCAGGCACCGTGTACGATGTTTTTGAGGCGGTCATAGAAGAGGGCATAAACACGATTTCAGCTATCCTGCTTTGCCTGGAGGTGCAGGGTAACAGTCTTTTGCTTACCATCTGCGCTGATTGCAGCGAGGATCTGACTATCCTGACAGAGATGTTTTCAAAGATTACCGTACGGCAGGATGAGGATGGATTGTGGTATGTGAACAGGGTATTTGAAGAGGGAGGTATCGATCTATGAGTTCTTTTGCGGCGTGCGGAGAACTGCAGCAGACAGTCCTGATACTGCTTTTAATGGGAACTGCCCTGTTGCAGATGTTTGTTGCCATCGAGGATGTGGCAGGGCAGAGGTATTTATTTACTGTGTTTGACAGTGTATTGCTGATGGCTGAACTGTTTTATTCAAAAACATTGCTTGAAACCAGGGAAGGGATTGCCGGCATGAGTGATCCTACGGCTGGAGTCGTATTTCTCTGGCTCATGGAAGCAGGATTGCTCACTTATGCTGTAGCCAGATATATCCATATGAGGATGCGGATGAGACATTCCCTGTCGCGGGAATCCATCAAAGAGGGCAGTGATAACCTGCCTGACGGAATATGTTTTTTTGACGAATATGGCACCGTCAGGCTGATCAATAAAAAAATGATGTCCATCGGGATGATGTTATTTGGAGAGGAAATACAGTCACTTGATGAGTTGCATGATGCGCTGTATTCTCCGCAGTCCGGGGTGGAATGTCTTGACCGGGAGATTGCGCTGTATCACTTTCCGGATGGAACGGTTCATCGATTCACAGAGTCTGTGATCGAAGATCAGGAGGGGAAGCAGATCACGGAGGTGATCGCTGCGGATGTAACAGAGCTATACGCAAAACAGGAGGAGCTGAACAGCGAAAATATCCGTCTGGCGGATGCCAACAGGAGAATGAAGTGGATTTTGGACAATATGAGCGATATTGTGCGGGAGGAAGAAACACTGTCTATGAAGATCCGTGTCCATGATGATATCGGACACAGTATTCTGGCGGCAAAAAGGGCGCTGATACAGCAGCAGGATATTGCAGTCATCCGGGAGAATGCCGTCCTGTGGGAAACGGCTGTTGATCTGATTTACCGGGTCAATAATATGCCTGCGGTCCAGGATGAATGGCAGACAGTCCGGAACCGTGCGGAGGAGCTTGGGGTGGAAATCGTATTTGACGGAACACTGCCGGAGGATGAATTTGTGCGGCATCTGCTGCTTCTTGCGATTCGGGAGTGCGTGACCAACTGTGTGCGTCATGCAGGAGGAAACCGTGTTTTTGTGGAAGTGACGGATGATGGGAAACGGACAGCATGTGAGATAACCAATAACGGCAGGGCGCCGCAGGGGGCAGTCGTCGAGGGAAGCGGGCTTTCCAGCTTGCGCCGCCGCATAGAGCGGGAAGGTGGTATCATGGAGCTGACAGATAGTCCCCGTTTTGTACTTACGGTCATTCTGCCTGCAAAAAAAATTTTATAAAAAGGAGACTGGCTATGAAAAATGTGATGATCGTGGAAGACCAGAGGATGATACGGAGCATTCTGGAAGGATATATTGATAAGGCTGCTGATCTTGTGCTGGCTGCTTCTGTGGAAGGGGCTGAGCGGGCATGTGAAATCTGCGGGGAGAAAAAGATCCATCTGATTTTGATGGATGTGCAGACGGCACATCGGGAAAATGGCCTTGCGGCAGTGAGAAAGATTAAGAAGGTTTATCCGGATATCCGGATCATTGTGGTGACTTCCCTGGTAGATGCCGGTATTTTGGAGCAGGCTAAACGTTTTGGGGCAGACAGTCTGTGGTATAAGGATACGGATGAGGCGGTGCTGATGCAGGTCATATCCCGTACGATGGCAGGAGAACACGTTTTTCCTGATGCGCCGCCGGTTGTTGAGATCGGCACGGCAAAGAGCACGGAGTTTACGAAAACGGAGATGCGTGTCCTGCGTTGCCTGGTGAAGGGGATGACCTATCCCCAAATTGCGGAAAAGCTGAATGTGGGGGTGGTTACTGTGAAATATCATGTGACAAATATGCTGGAAAAGACGAACCTGAAAAATAAACTTCAACTGGCGGTTGCCGTCAGCGATGCAAAATTTGTCGTGGATCTTGCCGGGGACGATGAAGTTGTTTGACGGAAAACTATACCAAAGTATAGGGTACGATTTGTCGAAAAATTGTATAATCATAACATAGATGTATTTGGCCTGACGGCGTAAATTTGAACCCGCCGTTGAGCTGGCCTGATTATAACATGGAGGTTGAAAATGACAGTTCAGATCGCACTCTGTGATGACGAGACAGCAGAACTTAAAAAAACAGAAGAAATACTGGGTGCCTATAAGCAGAAACATATGAACACAGACTTTATGATAGAACGTTTTGAAAGTACGGATGAGTTGCTCTGTATGGTCAGAGAAGGAAAGTATTCGCCCCATTTAATTTTTATGGATGTTTACATGCCGGGAGAGACAGGACAAAGTGTTCCATTGGGGATAGAGGCAGCGAGAAGGCTTCGAGACATGGGGAATGAGGCAAAACTGGTTTTTCTTACTACCTCAAAGGAACATGCACTGGATGCTTTCGAGGTGGAGGCATTCCAGTATGTGCTAAAACCGGTACAGCCAGATAAAGTATTTTCCCTTTTAGACCGTTTTCAGAAAGAAGCAGAAGAGGAACGGGAGAAATACCTCCTGTTGCGTGTGGAAGGAAAGATCATGAGGGTTCCGGTCAAGGATGTTGTGTATTGCGAAGCGCAGGGAAAACGTCAGTGTATCCATATGGCGGATGGTACAGAGGTGCTGCTGAACCTGACGATGGCAAAGCTTTATGAGATATGTTCCGTCTGTCAGGCGCTGGTGAAGGTGGGTGCTTCTTACATCGTCCATCTGGAACATATCGACAGCCTGAATGCACAGGAGGCACAGCTGGATACCGGAAAGAAAATCTATCTTCCCAGAGGAACATACCGATATCTGCGGGAGCAGTATTTTGACTATTATTGCGGAAGGGAATGACTGTGAATCCGGATTGTGACAGATACTAGCGGAGATGCAAATTGTACCTGAAAAAGCGAAAATTATACCGGAAAGCAGAAAAAAGTAGTTTTTTGCACGATTTTATACTATAATAAATAACAGGATGAAAATAAATATGTATTGGGAAGGAGTTGACAAAAATACAGATGAAAAGGAAATTTTTGATTGTATTTGGGACGCTTTTCTGCCTGGTTTTGGGGATGTTTACCGGATGCGGGCAAAAAGCGGAGGAGGCCAGGATATATTACTTAAATTATAAGCCGGAATCGACGGATAGCTGGAAAGAGATCGCCAAAGCTTACGAGGCTGAGACTGGTATAGAAGTAAGGATATTGACGGCTGCAAGCGGCAGTTATGAACAGACTTTGAAATCCGAGATTGCAAAGCAGAAAGCTCCCACGTTGTTTCAGATCAATGGTCCGGTGGACTACGAGAAATGGAAAAATTACTGCAGGGATTTGAGCGATACCCAGTTCTATTCCTGGTTGACAAGGCCGGACATGGCGGTCAGGAACGGAGACGGCGTCTATGGGATTCCTTATGTGGTGGAAGGGTATGGCATTATATACAATGACGGCATTATGCAGAAATATTTTTCACTGCCCTCAAAGAAGACGGATTTTGGGAGCATGGATGAAGTCAACAATTTTGACAAACTCAAGGCATTAGTGGAAGATATGTCGCAGCATCTTGAAGAACTCGGCATTGAAGGGGTATTTGCTTCCACTTCTTTCAGCGAGGGGGAGGACTGGCGCTGGCAAACGCATTTAGCGAACCTTCCTGTTTATTACGAGTTTTCCGAGAAAGGGGTTGCGGATGAGGCGGAACTCGATTTTAGTTTTGAAAAGAATTATAAAAATATTTTTGATCTGTACATAAATAACTCGTGTGCCACCCGCGAGGAGCTCGCTTCTAAGACGGTGGATGATTCCATGGAGGAGTTTGCGATGGGGAAAGTGGCGATGGTGCAGAACGGCAACTGGGCCTGGAACCAGATTTCCCAGATTGACGGCAACCAGGTAAAAGAGGAAGATGTGAAATTCCTGCCAATTTATACAGGTGTAAGCGGCGAGGAAGAACAGGGACTGTGCATTGGCACGGAAAGCTATATCTGCGTGAATCGTATTGCCAGTGAGGCTGACCAGCAGGCTTCTATTGATTTTCTGGAATGGCTGTATGGCTCTGAGACGGGCAAGAAATATGTCACAGATTCCCTGGGCTTTATTTCTCCATTCAACACCTTTGCTTATGAGGAGAGCCCGAATGACCCTCTGGCAAGGCAGGTCGTCTCCGATATGTCGGATTCCTCTAAGAAAACGGTGAACTGGGACTTTACAACGTTTCCAAGCCAGCGTTTTAAGGTAGAGCTTGGAAATTCGCTCTTTGCGTATTGTAAGGGGAAAACAACCTGGGAAGAAGTAGTAGGATCCGTGAAAAAAAACTGGGCATCTGAGAAAGCATCAGCACTTGAAGGGGGAAAGGAGAACAAATGAAATCCATACGCGGTAAAATTGCGCTGCTGATCACAGCCACTTCCATTCTTTTGATTGCAGGGATATTAACTGTATCTTATATGGTAAATAAAAACAATATTACAGATTTATGTGAGAGTTATTTATACGACACCTGTGTCCATGCCTCGGATACCCTGTATGAATGTTTTTACAGCGATGCCGAGAGAGACAACATGGATGTGGGACTTGGGAGGCTCGATTATATTTTGAATAATGTAGGGATCAATACCATGCAGTCGAGCAGGGCTTATCTGGTAGATACGCAGGGAAAGTTCCTGTATCATGATAATGCGGATATGTTAGGTCAGCAGATTGAGGGAAATACAGTGATCCAAAGTGTTCTTGATACCCTGCAGACAGGCATGATCACACCGGCGGACGTCAGGGAATGTACGGTAGATGGCAGGGAGGTCTACATTGCCTTCATGTGTACGGTCAATGACTGGGTCATTTTTGTGCAGGCGGATAAGTCGGATGTTATGAAACCGGTCAATACCATATCTGCAATCTGTGCTGTGATCGGGCTGGTACTGCTTTTGGCGGCTTTGGGCATCGGCATGGCGGTTACGCGGATGATTACACGGCCCATTGCGGCATTAACTGCAGTGATCAATGATATTTCTGAGCTGAACATGCAAAGCGGCAGCGTCATTCCGGCAACGCATGATGAGGTGGGTACAATGGGAACTGCCGTCATCCATATGAAGGAGCAGTTGTCAGGAATTGTTTCGGAACTTAATGATATTTCGGAAAAACTGGTAAAGGACTCGGATTCCCTCTATGAGATTTCGGAAGGGGTGAATCAGGCTTCCACCAATAATTCTGCCATTAACCAGAAGATGGCGGTTGCCATGGAGGAGACCTCTGCGTCCATGGAATCTGTTACGGCCCATGTTGAAAATATGAACCGGAATGCAGCTGCTGTTGCCGGGCATATCAACGCCGGAACAAAACTTACAGCGGATGCGCGCCAAAAGAGCGAGGTGATCCATGAGAAAACAAGCGCTTCCCGTGAGGAGACTTTGCAGGTGTACGATAAAATACAGAAAACTTCGCAGGAAGCGATTGTAAAAGCGCAGAAGGCAGCTCAGATCAATGAGTTTGCAAAAGCCATTCAGGATATTGCGGACCAGACGAACCTGCTTTCTTTGAATGCTTCGATTGAAGCGGCAAGAGCAGGGGAAGAAGGAAAAGGATTTGGTGTTGTGGCAGGCGAGATTGCGTCTCTGGCGGCCCAGTCTACCCAGACCGGAGCTAATATCGTGGCGATTGTGGACGATGTCAATTCGTCTGTGGAGACATTGAAAGACTGTCTCGTGGATGCCCTGGATTTTCTTGAGAATAAAGTAATGAATGACTACAATGAGTTTATGCAGTCCAGTGATGAATACAGCGGGGCAACCAGGTCGATTGAGGAGTTTATGAATCAGGCGAACGAGGAGGTTATGGAGCTGAAACGTTTCATTGATGAGATTACGGGTACCATGTCGGAAGTCAGCAATACTATCAGCGATTGTACCATAGGGATCTCTGATATTGCCCAGAAGACGACAGATGTGGTCGGGCTTACGGCGGAAGCTTTTGACAAGACATCAAGCGGCAAGGTTTCCGCCCGGAAATTGTCAGATATTACTTCAAGATTCCGGTTGTAACAAACGAAGCTCGGAGTGTTTCGTCAAGATATAGTAATCGTCTTAATGCCAAAGAAAAAGTAAATATAATTTTGTCGGGCGGTCTGTTTCCTAGACCGCCTGTTTTAATGAAAAAAGAAAATGACAGAAAAATCGGTATACGTTATAATGGAGATATGGATTCATTCGATGAAAGCAGATTAGGAATGAAAGAAAAGAAGGGAGGTGCTGGTGGTGGTAGATTTTAGAAAAAAATTGTGTATTTTTTCTGTTAGTATAATTTTAGGGTTGTTATATATATGTATTGCTCCATGGGCAAGTATTTTTATTGGGACGCTACTGTTAGAACAGCCTGCAAAACCCCAAATAGTGCGGGAAGAATTTTCTTTCACATTAATTTATAAAATAGGCGGGGAAAGAAAAGTGGTTAAAGATACATTAATATGTGAGTTTGATGGAATTGGCATAGATGAAGGAAGGGGCAAATACCGCAAATGGAAAAGCGAATTGGCAAGTGGAAATACTAATATTGTATTATGGGAGAAGGAGGGGAAGGGAGGAGTGAAAAAGAAAATTTATTATAATTATGCACCACCGGGGTATTATATGGGAGATCCTGATGATGCGGGTGGAAATAAGTCAAATTTTTCTGACATTATCTTGGAAAAAGAATCGGATGATTCAATAGAGCAGATATTTATTAGTGAAAAAAGGCTTTTACAAAAATATGACATTGAGATTATCAGTTGGGACTGTGAGGAACCAATAGAAAATGTGTTTGAGTAAAATTGTGGTATTAATTGCATTCAGATAGTAGTCAGGACTTTAAGAGTTACGATGACTGTCAGCATATAGGAGCAGCGGTTGTGGATGATTGTGATTGTATTATTTCGTGGAATTTTAAACACATTGTAAATATTAAAACTATTCATGGGATAAGGGCGATAACAAACTTAGAGGGTTATAAGAATATAGATATCCTAGTCCAACAGTATTGTTAGAAAGTGAGGGATGATTATGGAGAAACCAGTTCTCAGTCCTGATTTTACGATTGATGATATTCATAAGCTGCGGGAATATAATTATTATCTCACAAAAGATATGACCCCGCAGGAACGCATGGATTATTACAATAAGAAAGGAAGGGCATTTCAGCAGGAGATAGAGGAAAGTAAGCTGTAGAAAGTATAATTAAATATGTCATGGCTAGGATTACTGGTTGGAGTTTTTTCTTGCTGCTCTGTCATGTATTCTCATAAAATGAAAAGTGAATTGGATTTTCGGTTCATAATATCAGGAGGTACGATAATGACAATAATAGAAAATGTAAAAGGTATCATGGTGGGTACGGGCATTTCTGGGAATTAGTACAAAAATGAACAGGAGCAGAGGGGAAAACAAAGATTAGTATGATATGAAGAAAGCCCGAGATTCGATTCCTCTAATTCCCATTGGGGCTATCCGTTAGCCCCTTTTTAGTGAAAAAAATAAATGCTATACTGGGCGATTTTTATTGAGTCGCCTTATTTTTATGCCAATTTATTGGAGGTGTTCCTTATGAAGTGTCTATGGCACTATGAGTGGGTAAAGCTGCCCCGTAACATTGTCCCAGAGAGCAAGGGGGTACTGGGTGACTGGGTAAGGCTGGCATCCCGTGCGGCATTTCGAAAAGGAACTTCCCTGTACTGTGGCTATACCAATACTGTGATTCTAGGGATGTGGGCTGGTGGTGTTGTTGGGCTAAAAAGTATTCTGGAAACAAAGAGCCGGAAAAAGGCATTGGATATAATGGAAAAATTGCAGCAGTTAGGGTATGTCCGTTATGAGTTGGATCAGGACACAAAGAAATTTACATACCAGATTACAGACTGGGTTCGGAAATGTTCCAGGGCAGCCTGTATGAAAGGGACAGTATATACTACAGAAGGATATGGCTTTTTATGTATACCACGGAATATTACGGAACGACTGGTAAAAGAACATTATATATTTGATGAAGCAGACGCATGGTTAGATTTGTGGTGTCATACTGTGACGGAAGAGCCAAACAATGTGTTTTCTTTTATGGCACCAGCAGTCCAGTATGGAAAGTATGGTACTATTTTGACTTTGGAAACCCTGGGACAGCGATGGGGTTGGGAAAAGACAAAGGTATGGAGATTTTTTGAGAAGCATGGGGATGTCTTTGCTCTGTACCGTCTTTTCAGTTCATACGGCTGTCTCATTTTTAATAAGAGGTATCCGGTGGATGCCGAGGTTTCACTTCCTGAACAGGAAGAGATTATGGAAACAGTGGGACAGATACGGGAATTAAGTGCAGGTGTGCCAAAGAAAGGCTCTGAACATGGACATTTAAGCCGGATGGTCGCATGGTACTCAAGGAAACTGACTTGTGATCTTGCGGAAACGGGAGATGAGTCTGGGGAGGAATGTCGCATTGCACATTCTACCACTATAATATACACGTATCTTTCTCTGTGTAGGAATTGTAATTATGACTGCCAGAGAATAAATATAACTATATTGGCAGCTCAGGACAGAAAGCAGATACGGGGTCCCTGTGGGGCTGTGGATCTGACAGAAATAGCAAAGGAGAGTTTATTTTATGAGTAGAGCAGATGGAGATAGATTAGAGCAGCAGGAAAAGATACAGGTACAGTCGGATGCCATGATCGGATTATTAACAGACCGGGGGATTCTTCCGGATACTGGGATAGACAATGAGAAGGTTAGGGAGGCAAGGAAGGAGAAGCAGAAGAACACTTACCACAATACCATGATGCTCCTACAGCATTACCGGACGATTGTGTGGCTTTTTGAGTGTTTCCCAGAGAATGTTGCATGGGAACTGGAAAAGCCCTTTGAGGGGATAGATACGCTGTTAGAGCAGGTGGATTTGGAGGTGTTATGGGGCAACCGGAAGTTGGAGAGCAGGCTGGAGGGAATCCAGAAGTCAAGGCTGCTTTTGGATCGGGTGAATGAGGCACTGCCTGTGCTGAAGAAAAAGCCGGAGAAAGGAGAGAGGTTGTACCAGTTAATTTATCTGACCTACATAGCGCCAGAGAAACTGAGCCATCATGAACTTCTGTATCGGTTGGATATGTCATCAAGGCATTACTACCGGCTTAAGCAGCAGGCGATTACGATATTATCTATCCGGTTGTGGGCGGCACCGGACAGTGATGTGGATGTGTGGTTGGAGATGCTGACGTTGATTGAGGGGATGAAGTGAAGAAATAATTAGGAAATCCAGTATGACATTTTCAGCGGCTTCCTTGCAGGGCTTAGAGGAACGGGGGGAGCTACCGGTGGATTTCAATGGGAAGCTGTTCCATAGGCTTGTGGATTATGCAACGGTCTATTTGGACGGCAGGGTGGTGTTCACTGTTCGCAGCGGCGTGGAAGTCGGAACGGAGATTTAAAGTCGGAAGTGGTCGGGACATCGGGGTGTGCCAGATGCTTCCGGCCACCTTTTCTGTACGTGGAAATAGAATGTTATTGTGTATGGAAATTTGTGAAGAGTTGTGGTATAATTTTTTTGCTTGAATGTTTGGCAAGTTAAAATTGAAAAGGAGTATTGGTATGATATGTGATGGAGTTTTCTGTGAGAACCAAAGAGATATTGTTATAGAAGCACTTGAAATGGCAAAACATAGTGTTGTAATTGCTGTTGCATGGATTAATTTTAACGAATATGGAAGGACCATTAATGAGTTATTGCAGAATGGTGTCAACATTAGGATTGTAGTTAATGATGATGTCAAAAATGCTAAGTATGCAGGACTTATAGGGAATTTACAAAATAATGGGTTACAAATTAAGATGATTCATATGCCAAAGAATTCAAATTATATGCATCATAAATTTTGCGTTATTGATGGAAAGATGTGCTTGATGGGGTCGTTTAATTGGACAAAGAATGCAAATGAAAATAATTTTGAGGATTTGTCTATTAGTCATGATAGGGCTTTAGTAGAAGGCTATGTTTCGCAATTTGAAACAATATGGTCATTATCAATAGATGATTTTATTAGATTAAGAAAGCCAGAAATATGTGAAAGCTGCGGACAACCTAAAGCGTATTTATGTGTATTCAAGCAAGAAGGTTATTACCACCAAACCCAAGCTGATATTTATGAAGTTTGTGGATGTGGTGATTTGAAATGGGTCAATAATGAGTTTTTTGATGTTTCTGTTTATATTAATTTAATGGGAATCTTTGAAAGGTACTCAGACACGGATGAAGAAGATTTTTTGAACGGACTCACGATAAATGAGCAGGAGCGTAAAAGATTATTAGATTATGAAATAAGTAGATATTTGTCAAACGTGCGAAATGATAGAATGGGCTGTCCAATTATACATGCAGTGGGTATTTATGGATGGAAATCTATTTATAAAGATGATGGTGAAAATATAATTCAAGTTCTATGGAAGGAAAGGTATACTTCTAATTATGTCAAGGATGAATACGTGATAGAGTAAGTTTAGTCGAGTAAAATATTTACTATTTTTCATTATTAGGAAATCAAAAATGTACAAAATCCCATGGGTGCAAAAAATAACGATAACTACCTTGAAAAATGGGTTATCGTTAAATTTTATACTCCCAAATATCGAAAGTGCGGCAATTCCAACTAAGAAAACGATAGCTGCTCATGCAAGGGTGTATCAGCTTTTTTGAAAAGTGTTGATTTTAGGTCATTTGCGGTAAATGTAAAAACGATAGCACCCAAGAAATATTTGTATCAATTTGGACTCGCAATATGGTGTGAGAGATCGGTAGACGAAAGGATCGCCTACTTCTTATTCATTTTTCTCAGAAGATACTAAAGTCTTTTCGGGGATACTTTGAGGTAAGTAGGTCTTGGTGCTTTGAAACGGCTACATGAGTGCAAATCTCTGTAATATTGATGGAACTGTGTCATAGCATTTCTTGTATGTAGCGGATGTTAACATATTGCACAGGATATAGAAGAAAGGGAAGATGGCATGTTTGCAAAGTTGAGAGTAAAGTCAATAAGAAAAATAGTGCTTGGGATTTTGAGTTTTCTTTTGGTAGTTATCGTTTTGAGTTTGATTTATTTAAAAAATAATGTTGTCTCAGAACCCAAGCAGGATGAAAGGATTAGTAATTTGCTAAAACATATAGAAACACTTACTTTGTTAGAGGAACTATATGAAAAAACCGAAGAACTTGAAATAGTGAATGAAAATGAGAATATAAAGATAGAAAAAGGAAAAATAACCCCGAGAATGATGATATGTGGTCAATTCCTGTTTCTTCGGAAGATGAGGTGATCCGGCTGTCTTATTGGAATACGCCCAAAGAAGCATTTGGGGAATATAAGAAACATAAACAAGCAGATATACTGATCATGGCAGACAAGTATAAGAACGAAGTACTGAAGAAGGTATATGATGCATTGCTGAGATTTGAAGTGAAACTGTATCAGGATATGGTTAGTTTAAGAAAACATTATAATTATAAGGCATACTGGACGTGAAAGTCGGATATGCTTTTTTTCAACTTTTTGGAAAGAGTTGTGGATAATGATTTGGATTTAATTACAAAAGTAGTGTTGATTGTTGAATGGCGATTAGGATTTAAAGTTCTACTAGAAACATGAAAAGTGGAACTACTGCGGTATTGCAGGGGGGTGGATAGTTTAGTATAATAGATTTATATTTGAATAATATACTTGATCCTTTGAATGTTTTTGACTGAGAAAATGTTTATTTCATAGATGATAAATTGATAAAACAACTTGTGCCATATGAAGTGAAAAAAATGGAGATTATAATAACTTTTATGATGAATCATATAGAAAGAATTTTTGAGGGTGTAATAATAGTAATAAAAGCGACAAATGAAGAAAGGACAAAATTAACAGATGAATGAGTTATATGAAGCGTTATATGATGCACGAAGGAATGCTATTTCGAGTTGGCAGGGATATCATTATCAGGGAATGGTAGCATTGCAGTGCTTTTTGGAAGAGTTGGTCAGAAGATATAACGTCAGTGAAGATGAGGCGGTAAAGCTAAAGCTAAAGATTGAATGGATAGAGGATTTTATTTTATTTGAAAATGAGGAAGCAAAGATAATATATCAGATAAAGAAAACATTGACCCAGAGTAATTTTGAAGAGGTATTGGGGAATTTTATTGTTCAGTTTAAGATTCTTCAAGATACTGGAACAGAATGGGTATTGGCATATAACAATACTGATTTGCTAGGAGTAACTCTAGCACAAAGTGATTACGACAAATGTTACAAGGAGCATATTAAGGAAAAGTGGATGGAGCAAATCAATCTGCTGATAAATAATTACAAAGATAAAAATTACTGGAAAGAAAATCTGAAATTGAAAAATGTAGCATCATCTTGTAAAGATATTCGTGCTTATTTGAGAAAATGGATGGACAATAATAACAGAAAATATGATAAGGAACTGGATCGAGAAGAAGTCTGCAGGCTTTGCCTAAAACCCTTATATAAAAAGTTAACGTGCGCAAGCAATGATTTTACTGAGTTTAATAGGAGATTTAATGTTCAGCAAATACGAGTTGATGATATAGATAATATATGTATAAATAGAGTGGAGGATCTGTTTAATTTTATTCATGGAAGAAACCCTATACTGACATCGCAGGATATATTGGACAAGCTGTATGTGGATATCTACCATATAATGATGGGGTTGGAAAGCATGGAGAAACAGGAAAATTTTATATATAAATTAGAGAACGTTAGGAGTGTTTTAATAGACGAGAAAAATTCTGTGATTCGCTGGGAAGCTGCATTATACAGGGAAAGAGAAAAAATGTTGGAAGACATTGATTTTTACATATGTAACACCTGCGGTGACAGGGACAGACTGTGTAATAGCTGCATTTTAAGAAATGTGAAAGACTGGAATATGAAGAGGATTGTAGATAATATAAACTTGGAGTTTGCACCTTTCTCGGTGGAGAAGGCAGATGAATCGCTTCAAAACAAGATTTCTGAAATTAAGCATAATCTGGCAATAGAGATGATGGGGAGATTTAAAACGAGTTTAAAATTGGATGCTAATAATGTTCTAGAAATGGATCATCAGTATGCAGTATCTACATTATCAGGAGGGGGTTCTGTGCATAATGAAAAGATATTGACGGGAATATTGGATAATTATTGGGAACATTCCAGAATATACAGAGATTATATTGGTGTTCTGACTCAGGAATATAATTATACTTTCTCGGAACAAGATCTCGGTATTTTGAAAACGGCTACACAAGAAAGACAGGAAGCCCCATCATTCAATGAGATACGGAAAACAGAGTTTAGAGATTACAGAGGAGTGATATTATGATAAATATAATAGATAATATATTTCAAGGCAATGGCTTTAATTGTCTAAAGAAATTGAAACCAAAGGAAGAGGCCAGCGATGACCGAAATGCTGTGCTAAAAAGGATATATGTAAATGAACATGATGAAATGTATTTTATAGTAGAGGGAAGTTTGGAGAAGAATGTATTAAATGAAATCATAGGAATCTGTTCAAATGCAGAAGGCAATGAAATAATTCCGAAAAGTTATAAATCAAATTGGTTTCTAATCCTTATCACTTCTATTGAAGGAAGTTTGTCTTGGGAGCAAAGAAAACGGGTTCTATTCATAGAAGAGAATAAATATTTCTGCAGGAAATATGTTATATGGCATAACATTGAGGAAAAGCATAAAGTAGAGAAACTATGCGGGAAAGATTATTCTGCAGAAAATATGAATCAAATCATAGGGAATTATGAAAATTTTTGCGATTTTAAAAAAACTGATGAGAGGGGATATGGGTGCTTGAGCAGGATTTTTATCAAACTTCCCTTTTTAAATCTGGCTGATCTGGAGACTACCGATAAAACCATATATTATTTTATTAAAAAGCAATTGGATGGAATTCATACTAATCTGATGCAGCAATTGGAAACAGGAAATTTAGACGAAATAGACGGAGAGATTGAATTATCTGAGAAGGAAATGAAGGATATCAATAAGAAAATAGCTTTACTAACTAAGGAGACGAAGTAAAAGATGAAATATTATATAAACAGGCTATATATATGTAATTTTAAACCATTTGTTTATGAGGAAGATGCGGAAAAGCCGCACATAACTATTAATTTCGCTAATGGGGATAACACAATACATTCCATGATTTTGTCCGGACCTAATGGATATGGGAAGACATCGGTCTTTCAGGCAGTCTATTTTGCATTGACTGGAATTATTGACACAGGAAATCATGTTGATGGACGTAAGAAATGTAATGAACATGTTATAATTAATGACTTGTCAAAGTGTTGCTTTGTTGCTGTGGAGTTCGTGGATGAGGTCAAACAGTGTTTTACAGTAGTCCGTTATACAAAGAAAGGGGAGCCAGGAGCAGTAAAAAAGACGGAGGCTGAGGCGGCTGATTTTGATGCTTATATCTTAGAAGGGAAATTTAGGTATACTGATTTTCGACCCGAGGAACATATAAAGAAAACAAGAGACGATATTACGGCGCGGTTCGGAGAAAAGAATATTGTGGATTGGACACGACAGAATTATATTCAACAGGAGCATGAAAGTGATATCATTCTTAAGGCTGATAAGGAAAGGGTTAATTTTCTAAATCAGCTGATAGAGATGGGAACAGATGACTATTTTTCAGAGATTAAGCAGAAAAAGCAGGAGGTGGAAGCTAATATTGAAAATCTGGAAAAAGAGATAAAGGGTTTAATTCAAAAAGTAAGTAAAGAGGTTGAGGAGATTCAGGGTGACGAGCCTGCCTGTGAAAAAGTATTTCCAGAGCTCGATTATGTATGGGATAAGGATACATATGCGGCGGGAGAGCCTTTTCAAGAATACGAGGTAGGTGCAAAACGTACATTGGAAGTGATGAGCCACTTACCAGAATATACTTATAAGAGAAAGAAGGACTTACTGGAAGATATAGATAATAGCAAGCATATTTATAAATTCTATATTATGAACCTTTATGATTCCGTTCAGAAGAATACATATAAAAATTCTTTTTTTAAAAAGCAATATCTTTTAAAGCTGTTAGAAGAAGGTGATGAGTTGTGGAAAGAAGAATTAAAAGAAAATTTTTTAGGAAAAGAGTTTGCTGATGAAATCCGACAAATCAGGGTGAAAAGGCAGGCTTATCTTGATAATCTAACCCAGAGACAATATTTGTATAAACAGGTTGAAGAGTTTAGAAATAAATTTGCCGGAAAAGAAGAAATCATTGGAGATATTTTCGAGGAGCAATGTCCTTTGTGTGGAAGTAATTTTAAAGAGGCAGATTCTTCCTTAGCTCAGGCAATCCGCCAGGCTGAAAAAATTTTTAAGGATGCACAGCAGATTTTGGATACCGCAGTGGAAGAAGAAAGTCTTTCATGGAAAGAGAAGTATTTGGAAGCGATGAAACGTATTTTACAGTGGGTAACGGAGGAGCAAGCAAAAGAGGATGTATGCAATGATTTACTGCGTGCGGAAAACGAGATTGACTCGCTTTTTGAATTGGAGAAGAAATTGGGTGAATTGAATAGTTTGCAGGGAGGAAACTGTTTGGAGTTTTTTACGGATCGTAAAAAATTTGGAGAGAACTATAAAGCAATCAGTGAATATGATAAAGCAATTTCTGACTTGAAAAGTGCAGTTGAAGTGTTAAAAGAGGAATTAAAAACATTTGATAAGGATCAACATTTTGGAGAAATAGATCCAATAGCATATAATGAAAATAAGGATAAGATTGCTTCTTTGTCAAAAATGGATTCAAGAGTAGAACGATTAAAGGAAAAGGTAAATCAATTAACATGGAAGAGAAAGGAAAAAATTGCTCTTGATTATTCGGCAAACAATGTAGCTTTTACCGCAAAAGTAGAGGAAATCAGAAATCTTTATGTTAGAAGCATGAAAATTAACAAGGTATTGAATTGTCAGGAGGCTGCAAGAAAAGAGTATCTGAATGAAATTATGACATATTTGGAAATTCCTTTATACATTTATAGCGGAAAGTTGATGCAGACCCATCAGAATGGTCTTGGAATATTTTGCTTTACTGGTTTGAAGGAGGATGCTCTTACAGAGTTTAAGATGACAACTGATAAGAAAGACATAAATCAAAAGCTGGATATAAGCAATAAGTTTAGTACAGGACAGAAAAATGTAGCCAATATTGCGCTAATGCTTGCATTAAAGAAAATAGTGGCAACCAATCTGGATGTTTTTATGATAGATGACCCATGTCAGTCTTTGGATGAACTAAATGTGGCATCCCTTGTAGAGATAATTAAGAATGAATTTACTAAGACGCAGATTATTTTGTCCACCCATGAAGATAAAATTGCCAGTTATATTAAATATAAAAGTGAAAAGGCAGGGAAAAGGATGATTATGTTTAATGTGCAGAAAGAGTTATATAATCTGTCTGAATAGTTAATCCGTGTGAGATAGAAGCTATGCAATGTTTGAATCAGTTAAAAGTTGGAGATAAAAGTGGTTTTGCTCATATTTATATGCATGGAGAAAATTTTACACAGAGATATGTAGAAGAGATGTTTCCATATTCACTACATGTGAATAATATGGAAAAATGATGAGTTAATTATACTAAAGGCAGATTCATTTTTCTATGTCAATGGAGCATTTTCTGTTTTAAATATATCAATACTTATAAGGGGTTCAAGCTGAAATCCTTATGGGAATGTTGAGTAATTAAATGTACACAGTATCTGAGTTATATTGAATTACGATACAAAATAAAAAGAAAGGGAACATGGTGTTTTTGCATCTATAAACATCATACAAGAAAAATACGAAGATTACAGTAGTAGGTTGTGGATATGTTGGTCTTTCATGGGCGCCTGTACTTGCTGAAAAAAATGAAGTGACAGTTTGGGATATTGATGAAAATAAATTGGGTTTGAACAGTTTATCAGTGAAAATATTGAGTTATAAAACGCAATGAAAATATCGAATTAGCAAGAGAATATAGACTTATGAGCTGTTATATGGTAATATATAAATTACTGTGTTAGGGTTTCTTTGCTGAAAGGGTTTATAAAATATGGGAAAAGACTTAAAAGGGAAGGAGCTGGGTGTCGGAAGTAAAACCTCTGCACTGTCAGAAGATATTCAGTGATATGGCTGATGAAGATTATCGGACAAGCACGATCTATCAGACAAGAATTGCTTTATTTAATATGTTAGAGTTTGCCAAAGAAAATGATGTGATTCGCTATAATCCATGTAAGAATTCAGTAAAGAGTGACATGGGGAAACCTTCGCAGAAAAAGGAGGCGCTGACAGTAGATATTCAGAAAGTGTTTTTGGAGTATGCGAGCGGTCAAAGTTATGAGTTTCAGTATTGTTTTATTCTGCAGACCGGGTTACGGACCGGTGAATTGGTTGCGTTGAAGTGGGAAGATATAGATTTCCAGAATAAGACATTGAAGATTCAGCAGTCTATGGAGTACAGATATTCGGTAGGAGAATGGAGAATTGGAGAACCCAAGAGTAAATCGGGTTACAGAACAATTTCGCTGACAGACGAGGCTATAGACATATTGAAATGACAGAAAGAAAAAAATAAGAGAATCAAAATAATTTCAATGGAATGGAGTGCATTTGTGTTTTTATGCAGGAAAGGTACGCCAATCAAGAACAGTATATATGATACGGCTCTGTTTAAGATTTGTGATAAGGCACAAATTTCGAGGTTTTCCATGCATGTACTGCGTCATACATTTGCAACAAGATGTATTGAAGGCGGTATGAAACCGAAAACATTACAGATTATTCAGGGGCATTCTAACATTGGAATTACCATGAATTTATATGTTCACACTACCGAAAAAGTTAAAGGAAATCGAATTGGTAGCGAATGCCCTTAATGTAGTTTGAAAATGGTGCACTAAATGGTGCACCTGTGGGCGAGGGTTATCAGAAAAGTCGTAAAATAAAGGAATTATAGAAGGAGAATAGAAAAATGAAACTAGGAATCGTGGGCCTCCCAAATGTAGGAAAAAGTACGTTGTTTAATTCGTTGACAAAGGCTGGGGCAGAATCCGCCAACTATCCGTTTTGTACGATAGACCCGAATGTCGGGGTCGTGCCGGTGCCGGATGAGAGGCTGAATGTGCTGTCGGAGATGAACCATTCGGCAAAGACCGTTCCGGCGGTGATCGAGTTTGTGGATATTGCGGGACTTGTAAAAGGAGCGTCTAAAGGAGAGGGGCTTGGGAACCAGTTCCTGTCGAACATCCGTGAGGTGGATGCGATCGTACATGTGGTAAGATGTTTTGAGGACAGCAATATTGTGCATGTGGATGGGAGCATCGACCCGCTCCGTGACATTGAGACGATCAATCTGGAACTTATGTTTTCGGATATTGAAATACTGGAGAGACGTATTGCCAAGACGGTAAAGGCGGCGAAAGCGGACAAGAAACTGGCGGGTGAGGTGGACATGCTGAACCGGCTGAAAGCGTTTCTGGAGGACGGTCATCTGGCGAAAAATTTTGAGCGGATGAATGAAGACGAAGAGGCGTGGTTCCATGAATATAATCTGCTCACAGCGAAGCCGGTCATTTATGCGGCGAATGTGGCGGAGGACGATCTGGCAGACGATGGGGCTTCCAATGAGCAGGTAGGGAAGGTTCGCGAGTTTGCGAAAGAGGAAAATTCAGAGGTGTTTGTGATCTGTGCGCAGATCGAGCAGGAGATCGCAGAGCTTGATGAAGAGGAGACAAAAATGTTTTTGGAGGATCTGGGGCTTTCAGAATCCGGTCTGGAAAAACTGATCAAGGCAAGCTATCGTATCCTTGGTCTCATCAGCTATCTTACAAGTGGAGAGCAGGAGACAAAGGCATGGACGATCACAAAGGGGACAAAGGCTCCTCAGGCGGCCGGAAAGATCCATACGGATTTCGAGAGAGGATTTATCCGCGCCGAGGTTGTAAGCTATGAGAACCTGGTAGAAAATGGAAGCTACAATGCGGCGAAGGAAAAAGGTCTGGTTCGTTCTGAAGGAAAAGAATATATTGTTCAGGATGGCGACGTTGTACTGTTCCGATTCAACGTATGACAAAAGGATACATACATTAAAAATAGAAAGAGTAAAGAAAGAAGGAACCAATATGAACGCAGCAGATATCGCTTTTCCGAATCTGGGGATTTACATACCGGAACTTCCGAAAGGCATTACGATCGGGGGATTTACGATCGCATTTTATGGGGTCATTATGGCCGTCAGTATGCTCTCCGGTCTCTGGCTGGCCTGTGTACAGGCAAAGAGGACCGGGCAGAGTAAGGATACTTATCTGGACTTTGCCATTTATGCCATTATTTTTTCGTTGATCGGAGCCAGGCTTTATTATGTTGCATTCAGCTGGGATCATTATAAAGATGACCTGCTGCAGATCTTTAATACCCGCGGAGGCGGAATGGCACTCTATGGAAGTGTGATCGGAGCGATCCTGACGGCTATCGTGTATTGTAAAAAGAAGAAATATAACTTTTTTTTACTGGCGGATACGGCAGTAGGTGGTCTTGTGCTCGGCCAGATCATCGGCAGATGGGGGAATTTTTTCAACAGGGAGGCATTTGGCGAGTATACCGACAGCCTGTTTGCCATGCGCCTGAAAGTAGAACAGGTCAACCCGGCCAATATCACAGATGCTATGTGGCAGCATATGCAGACGATCGATGGAAAAAATTTTATCCAGGTACACCCTACATTTCTCTATGAGTCTGTGTGGAACATTATGGTGCTTGTGCTTATTCTCGTATTTATCAAGAAAAAGAAATTTGACGGGGAGATCTTTATTTTATATATGGTGGGCTATGCGCTGGGAAGAGTGTGGATCGAGGGGCTCCGGACCGATCAGCTTCAGATCGGTTCGACCGGTATCGCCGTGTCGCAGGTGCTGGCCGGAGTGATTGCTGTTATTGGTATTGGCGCCTGGTGGATCGTTGCGACAGTCATACGACGCAGTAAGAGAAAGGAAAATGTGGAATAAGAGATCAGATGGGGATACAGTTTTCCCTGAAATATTGTGAGGGCGGCAGGAAATGAGAGAGAGACACCAGAGCGTCGAGCAGAGCATTATAAAAAAATTCAGAAAACCGATCTGGCGGAGGTTTATCAAAGGGGTTCAGGAGTACGATCTCATACAGGACGGGGATAAAATAGCGGTGTGCATATCCGGAGGAAAAGATTCTATGCTTTTAGCAAAGCTCATGCAGGAGATGCAGAAGCACGGTGTGAAGGATTTTGAGCTGGAATTCCTCGTGATGGACCCGGGATATGCCCCGGCAAACCGGCGTCAGATTGAAAAAAATGCGGAGCTGCTTGGTGTGCCGGTCAGGATTTTTGAGTCCGATATTTTTAATGTCGTTGTAAATATCGAAGACAGCCCATGCTATCTCTGTGCCAGGATGCGCCGGGGGTATCTTTATCATCAGGCTAAAGAACTCGGTTGCAATAAGATCGCACTCGGACATCATTTTGATGATGTGATCGAGACGGTTCTTATGGGGATGTTTTATGCAGGGAAGGTAGAGACGATGATGCCCAAACTCCACAGCCAGAATTTTGAAGGAATGGAACTGATTCGTCCGATGTATATGGTAAAGGAAAAGGATATCAAGGCGTGGCGGGATTATCATGGCCTCACGTTTTTGCAGTGCGCGTGTCGTTTTACAGAGGAGTGTGCGGATGATGAGAACCGGGAGACGGAGTCAAAACGTCAGGAAGTGAAGGAACTGATCACAGAACTCCGGAAGAAAAGCGATATCATCGACAGCAATATTTTCCGCAGTGTGCATAATATCAATCTGGAGACAGTGATCGGTTATCACCGTGGAAAGGAGACGCACAGCTTTTTAGATGACTATGAAAAAGCAGGAGTAGAACGGGATGAATGATCAATTTGAACGGAGCCGGCTGCTTCTCGGCGAAGAGGCGCTGGAGCGCTTAAGGGAGAAAACAGTAGCAGTGTTTGGGATTGGAGGAGTGGGTGGTTATGTAGCAGAAGCTCTGGCCCGGACGGGGGTCGGAACACTGCATCTGATCGACAATGACAGGGTCAGCACGAGCAATATAAACCGTCAGGTCATTGCCCTTCATTCCACGGTGGGGAGATATAAAACGGAAGTGATGCGGGAGAGGATTTTAGATATCAATCCGCAGGCAGAGGTGATCATCCATAATTGCTTTTTTCTGCCGGAAAATGCAGATTCTTTTACGTTTTCCGGGTATGATTATGTTGTGGATGCAGTAGATACCGTTACGGCGAAGTTAGAGATCATCATGCGGGCAAAAGAGGCAGGCGTCCCGGTCATAAGCAGTATGGGGGCGGGAAACAAGCTGGATCCCTCGCTTTTTGAGGTGGCGGATATTTATGAGACGTCAGTTTGTCCCCTTGCCAGAGTGATGCGCCGCGAATTAAAAAAGCGGGATATAAAAAAGTTAAAAGTAGTTTATTCAAAAGAAGAACCGTTGAAACAGCGGATTCCCGGTAGTGTTGCTTTTGTGCCATCTGTGGCCGGGCTTTTGATCGCGGGGGAAGTGATCCGGGATATCATACAATCTGGCATCTGAAATTAAATGAAATTGGATATTTTAATCATACCACATATGATGTATAGTTCTTCCAGAATCTATTGAATGGAGGAACAAAAAATGAACAGCAGGTATAAACTAAACAAAGAACTGGCCCAGATGTTAAAGGGCGGCGTCATTATGGATGTTACCACGCCGGAGCAGGCACATATCGCAGAGGAAGCCGGAGCATGTGCGGTCATGGCGCTTGAGAGGATTCCGGCGGATATCCGGGCCGCAGGCGGTGTGGCACGGATGAGTGATCCACATATGATCCGGGGGATCCAGGAGGCGGTATCGATTCCCGTTATGGCAAAATGCCGGATCGGGCATTTTGTGGAGGCGCAGCTTTTAGAGGCGATTGAGATTGACTATATCGATGAGAGCGAGGTGCTCTCACCGGCGGACGATAAGTATCATATAGATAAATCTAAATTTAATGTTCCGTTTGTCTGTGGGGCAAAGGATTTAGGAGAGGCGCTCCGCCGTATCAGCGAGGGAGCAGCTATGATCCGGACAAAAGGCGAACCAGGGACCGGTGATGTCGTTCAGGCAGTCCGCCATATGCGCATGATGAATCAGGAGATTGCAAAGCTTACGTCCATGAGGGAAGACGAGCTCTATGATGAGGCAAAAAATCTTCAGGTACCGTATGATCTTGTACAATATGTACATGAGAATGGAAGGATTCCGGTCGTGAATTTTGCGGCAGGCGGTGTGGCTACTCCGGCGGATGCAGCGCTTATGATGCAGCTTGGTGCGGAAGGTGTCTTTGTGGGCTCTGGTATTTTCAAATCAGGAAATCCGGCGAAACGGGCACAGGCGATCGTAAAAGCAGTGACTAACTATACGGATGCAAAGCTGATCGCAGAACTTTCCGAGGATCTCGGTGAGGCCATGGTAGGTATCAATGAGCAGGAGATCGAGCTTTTGATGGCAGAGCGCGGCAAATGATGCCCCATGGAGGTGACAGATCATGAGAATCGGTGTACTTAGTGTCCAGGGGGCTTTTGAAGAACATATAAAAGTAATGGAAGAGCTTGGCGCGGAGTGTGTGGAACTCAGGCAGAAAAAAGATATTGCCGGAGAGTTTGACGGGCTGATCCTGCCGGGTGGGGAGAGCACGGTGCAGGGAAAGCTTTTGCGGGAGCTTGATATGTATGATCGTTTGAGACAGAGGATCGAAGATGGCGTACCGGTGCTTGCGACCTGTGCAGGACTTATTCTTCTGGCGGAACACATCGCCGGTGATGAAACCGTTCATTTTGGCACACTTCCGGTCGTGGTACGGCGGAATGCCTATGGAAGACAGCTTGGCAGTTTTTTTGTCAGGGAGGAGTTTGGTGATCTTGGCCGGATCCCGATGACATTTATCCGTGCCCCGTACATTGAAAAAGCGGGGCCGGAGGTGGAAATACTGGCAAAAGTAGATGGAAATATCGTAGGTGTCCGTTACAAGAACCAGATTGGTATCTCCTTTCATCCGGAATTGGATGAAAGCCGGGCGATCCACAAGATGTTTCTGAATATTAAAACAAAGATTAATAAATAGGAAATATTTATTAAATGTAAATTGTATAAATGAGTGACAGGGCGTGCGGTGACAGGAGGAAGAGCGGATGACATGGCAGATGTATTTGATCAATACGGGTAAATTTTTAAATGTGTGTGTTGTGTACTGGGTGATACAGCTGGGAAGGTGTGTGTTGTTCTCCTTTTTATTGCTGCCGCTTATTCTTTTAGTCCGCAAAGTCCTTCCCCGGAACTTTGTATTTTTGAGAGGGCTGGTCTGGAGTATCCTTTTCGTGCTCCCCTTTCTGGGCAGACTGCGGTTGTTTTATGAGACGAAGATCGGAGTAAGGGGAATGATCTGGTGGAATAACCTGTGTATGGATCATGTATGGCTGTGTTGGATCTATATAGCAGGGATTGTGGGAATGTGGTTTTACCTTGTCAGAAAGAGAAGGAAGCTAAGAAAACACATTTTAAGGATGGAGCAGTCGGAACTTAACGGGACAAGGATATATGTGAGTGAGATGGCTGTCTCTCCTTTTGCGTTCGGACTGGTATTTCCACGTATCGTTATGCCGGAGATGTTTTTTAAAGAGTATGGTGAAGAGGAGATGGACATGGTTCTCCTGCATGAGAAAACGCACATTCGTCTGGGGCATCTCTGGATTTATTACATCTATGATATATGGAGGGTTCTTTTTTGGTTAAATCCGCTTTTTACGATTTGTATGAAATATTTGCGTGCGGATATGGAAGGCGTATGTGACAAGGTTGTCCTGCGTAAGCTAAAGAAACCGGTCTATGAATATGGGCAGCTTCTTATAAAAAGTATTCATATGCTCCAGACAGAGACCGGGGACTTTCCCGCTGCTTTTATCGGGCAGAAGGAGTACCGGAATTTTAAAGAAAGGCTGAAACTGGTGATGGAATACCGCCCTTACCGGAGCCGTCTGGTGACTGCTGCCTGCTTATGTGCAGTTGGTTTTCTGGTGCTGGTACTATCTGGCCTTCACCGGATATCCTATCCCCTTTATACTGAGGATGAGAGTGTCATGATCTATGACGACTCTTTTAAGGTTCTGATGACAGATGATCAGAAAGCGCTCCGGGGGGCGTTTTCTGTGGATGAGGAAAATGCTTATATCAAAAGAGAAGCCATGGATCAGGTTTTAAACGAGAAAAAGATTGATGCAAAACGGTTTTATATCAGTTTTGGCGGTTATATGAAACTTCCGGGGATGGGGGGAGGAACGAATGCCGTCTATGTCGATTATGAGGGGACGAGTGGCGATCTTGTGATCCCGTACCGGGATTGTGAGAAGGATTGGTGGATCTGGTTGTTTAAGAGGATGTAGGAGGCTGGAGAAGTTTGGGGCAGGAGCGGGAGTAGTTGCCGGTTCGGACCCGTTTTCGCTTAATAAACATGTAGCGGTACTAAGGCTGCGTATAAGGTGCAAAAAAAGCGCACCTTGTGCGCAGCCTAAGGATCAACATTTTATAAAAAAATCATAAAAAAAGCAAAACACCATATCTAGTACTGGATATGGTGTTTTTTGTAAATGCAAACAAGATGTGGTGGTTCGTAAACAGTAGAATCCCGAAAATACGTGACTTTCGGGCAAAATTGTGTCAAAAAAAGCTTGCTTTTATCCCAAAAGTGGAGTAAAATCTAGTTAAAAGTGGAGCGAAGTGGAGTAAAGTGGTGCAAAGTGGAGAAGCAGGAATGGAGAGACGAGGGAGTGTGGTTTCATTCTGCCGCTTTGAAATCCGGTGCTTCATGCATCATGCATTTACTCTGCAGATGGAAGTTGGTGAAGTCTTATGTTCATGGGTACATTTGATCACAGTATCGATACAAAAGGAAGAGTGATTGTTCCGGCGAAATTCAGGGAAACACTGGGAGATTCTTTTGTTGTGACGCTTGGTCTGGACGGATGTCTGTTTGTATACCCGGAAGAGGAATGGCAGGACTTCGTTAAACAGTTAAAAGAGCTTCCGGGAAGTAAGGAAGCGCGTAAATTACAGAGATATTTCATGGCAGGAGCTGCACCCTGCGATGTGGACAAGCAGGGACGTGTCCTGATTCCCTCAAACCTGAGGGAAAAAGCGGGGTTGGAAAAGGATATTGTTTTTGTCGGTGTTATGAGCAAGATCGAGATATGGAGTAAGGAACGCTGGGAAGAAAATGATGATTTTGACAATGTAGACGAGATTGCAGAACATATGTCGGAACTGGGGCTGTCATATTAAACAGACTCCGGTCCGGGCATAAATGCTCTTGGAATGAGGTTTGATATGGAATTCAATCATGTATCGGTGCTGTTAGAAGAATGTATAGAGGGTCTCCGCATAAATCCGGATGGGATCTATGTGGATGGAACTCTTGGAGGTGCCGGGCATGCGTATGAGGTCTGCAGGCGTCTCTCCGGAAAAGGGAGATTTGTAGGGATCGATCAGGATGAAGATGCGTTGCAGGCATCCGGAGAACGTCTCCGTGAGTTTGGCAGTCGGGCTACGATCATAAAAAGTAATTATACATACATGAAAGAAGTACTTGGTGAACGGAAGATTGACGGGGTAGATGGTATCCTGCTTGATCTTGGCGTATCATCCTATCAGCTGGATACGGAGGAACGGGGATTTTCCTATATAGCAGATGCACCGCTTGATATGAGAATGGACCGGAGTCAGGACATGACAGCGAAGGATATCATTAATGGCTATGACGAAGAAAAACTGTACCAGGTGATAAAAGTATATGGAGAAGAACGGTTTGCGAGAAGTATAGCGAGAAACATCGTGCGAAGACGTCAGGAAAAAGAAATCCGGACAACGGGAGAACTTGTTGATGTGATCCGCCTTTCTATGCCGGCAAAGGCCAAAAATGGAAAGGGACATCCGGCAAAACGGACCTTTCAGGCGATACGCATTGAGCTGAACAGAGAATTAGAGGTTCTTCAGGATTCGCTGGAGGATATGGTATCCCTTTTAAATGACGGAGGCAGGCTTTGCATCATTACCTTTCATTCTTTAGAAGACCGTATCGTAAAAAGTAAGTTCCGGGATATGGAGAATCCATGTACCTGTCCGCCGGATTTTCCGGTATGTGTGTGCGGGAAAAAACCAAAAGGAAAAGTGATAACGAGGAAACCAATTCTTCCGGGTGAGGAAGAAATAAAGATAAATAAACGTTCAAAGAGCGCAAAACTCCGCATCTTTGAAAGGAAGAAGTAGGGGGATATATCAAATGGCAGGACAAACAGCATATGTCTACGGCAATGCGGCAAGAAAATTAAGCGCAGAGCCGGCCAGACAGCCATGGCAGGAACCGGGCAGACAGACACGTCCCGGAAAACAGCCGCAGCGGAGGCCGCAGCCGGTCAGAAAAAGACGTGTGGACAAAGTTTCGGTTATATTGATCGCAATTACATTTGCTATTGCCTTTTCAATATGTTATTATTATTTACAGTTACAGTTTCAGAGTACATACCTTAGTAAGAGTGTTGTAGGTCTTGAAAATGAAGTACTGGAGATGGAGAAAGAAAATTCCAATGATCTTCAGGAACTCGAAGAAAATGTGGATCTGGGTGCTATTTACAAAAAGGCGACAAAGGAACTGGGGATGAAAAGTGCAGTGAGCGGTCAGATTTTCACATATGAAAGTAAGAAAAGCACGCAGGTGAGACTGCATCGGAAATAAGATCCCCGGAGTCCGCAGGGAGGGAGAGACACAGGATTCGCAGCCAAAAGAATGGGGGATTTTCATGGCAGTTCGAAGAAGGATCCGGGTGAGGAGAAGAAGACGCAGAATGAGATTTACAAGAGGGATGAAAAAGACCCTCTTTCTCTTTTTGACGCTTGTTTTTATTCTTTTTGTGGCGTTGATGGTCAGGATTTATCTGTTAAACCGCGACAATGGTGATTCCTATAAAAAGCAGGTGCTGGCACAGCAGTCCTACACGAATACGGTGCTGAATTTCCGCCGGGGTGCTATTAAAGACCGGAATGGAACGATCCTTGCCCAAAGTGTGAGAAAGTTTAATGTGATCATCGAGCCGAGGACGCTTTTGGCGGATCCGGAGGTGAAAGCGGAGACGCTGGCAAAGATCGCACAATATTTTGCCTATGACACAGGGATCATCGAACAGATCTTAAAAGAACATCCGGATTCGATGTATCAGCATGTCGACGGTCTCAAAGAACTTACGAAAAGTCAGATCGCAGATTTCCGGAAAGAGATGAAAGAAAATAAAAACATCCAGGGCGTCTGGTTTGAAGAGACTTACAAGAGAGAATATCCGCTGGATACGATCGCCTGTAATCTTGTCGGTTTTACTTCTGCGGAGAATCAGGGCACCTATGGAGTGGAAGGCAGCTACAATGACAGACTGAATGGAAAAAATGGCCGGGAATATGGTTATTTTGATGCAAATATGAATTTTCAGAGGACAGTGAAAAAGGCTTCAAATGGAAATTCGGTCGTGATGACAGTCGATGCCAATGTCCAGAGGGTGATCGAGAGCCAGATACGGAAATACAATAAAGATGTGGGGGCAGAAAATATTGCGGTTATGGTCATGAACCCGAATAATGGGGAAATTCTCGCCATGGCCTCTAAAAACACCTATGATCTGAACGACCCGTATGATATGACCCATATGTATACCGAAGAAGAAATCGCTGCCATGGATGAAGAGACAACTTCCCAGAATCAGATGTCCATGTGGTCGAATTTCTGCATCAGTTCCGCGTATGAGCCGGGATCGACATACAAGCCGTTTACTGTAGCTGCGGGGCTCGATGAGGGAGTCATAAAAAATTCAGATTACTTTACCTGTGGAGGGGCTCTGAATGTGGCGGGGAGTGAGATCCACTGCTCGAACCGTTCCGGACACGGCAGTCTTTCTTTACAGCAGAGTCTTATGGAGTCCTGTAACTGCGCACTGATGCAGATCGGTGAGAAAATCGGAAGAAATAAGTTCAGTAAATACAATAAGATTTTTGGGTTTGGACAGAGAACAGGGATCGATCTTCCGGGGGAGACGGCGGGATTGATCCATACAACGGATGAATTGAATCCGGTCGAACTTGCGACGAGCAGTTTCGGACAGACCCAGACCGTGTCAATGGTACAGATGGCAGCTGGTTTTTCTTCCCTTGTCAATGGAGGAAATTATTACCAGCCGCACATTGTGAGAGAAATACAGAATGAGGATGGCGCTGTAGTGGAAAGTGTGGAGCCGATCGTAGTGAAAAAAACGGTTTCGGCAAATACGAGCAGTCTCATCCGGAAATATATGAAGGCGACAGTAGAAGAGGGCACGGCGGCGCCGGCGAAAGTGGCGGGGTATTCCATCGGAGGAAAGACCGGAACTGCCCAGAAAAGACCTGTAGAGGAGAAAAATTATCTTTTGTCCTTTATCGGATGTGTACCAGCGGATGATCCACAGGCAGTTGTATATGTGATCATTGACCAGCCTCATGTAGAGGATCAGGCGCACAGTACTTATGCGACGGAATTTGCCTCAAAGGTTATGAAAAAAATCCTGCCATTTCTCGGGATATATGCAGACGGAACGCAGGAGACGGCGAAACCGGAGGATGGGGATACCGTGAAACCGGAGGATGGGGATACCGTAAAACCGGAAGATGGGGATACCGTAAAACCGGAAGATGGTCAGGAAGGCGGTACAGCCGGAGATCAGAAAGAGACTGCAGAAGAGTAGGTATAAGTTCCACCGTTATCTAATACATTAATAAAGATACATGTTTCTGAGGTGGCGGTATGCTTGTCAAACACAAAACGTACCAAAGACAAAATCTGTTTTTGGTATTTTTTGTTTTTTCCCTTATCCTTGTACTGATGATGGTGAGACTGGGGTATCTGATGATATACCGGGCAGACTATTATGGTGTGCTCGCAAAGGAACTTCATGAGAGGGAGAGGGCGATCAAGGCAGAGAGGGGTAAGATCCTTGACCGGAATGGAAACCTTCTGGCAGGCAATGTCTCCGTATCGACGATCTCCGTCATCCACAGTCAGATCAAAGAGCCGGAAAAGGTGATCTCCATTCTTTCAAAAGAACTTGAGATCGACGAGGAAACGATTCGCAAAAAGGTAGAAAAAGTTTCTTCAAGAGAAAAGATCAAGTCAAATGTAGAGAAAGAGATATCCGATAAGATCAGAGGTTACCGGCTGGCAGGAGTGACTGTGGATGAGGATTATAAGAGATATTACGAATATGGTTCGCTGGCCTCAAAAGTCCTCGGCTTTACCGGCGGGGACAATCAGGGGATCATCGGTCTTGAAGTATCTTATGAGAAATACTTAAAAGGGGTGGATGGTTCCATCCTGACAATGGCTACAGCGGGCGGAACCGAGATAAAAAACGGAGCGGAGGACAGGGTAGAGCCCGTGGCGGGCTGGACGCTCACGACAAGCCTTGATCTGAATGTGATGGAGTATGCAAACCAGGTGGCATATACACTTTTAGAACAGAAACAGGCGAAAACGGTGGAGATCATTATCATGAATCCGCAAAACGGCGAGATTTATGCCATGGTAAATGCCCCGGAGTTCGATCTCAACAATCCTTATGAGCTGTCAGGGGGAGACGAAGGGCTTTCGGAAAAGGAAAAAATGGATAAGCTGAATAACCAGTGGAGAAATCTGGCAGTCAGTGATACGTACGAACCGGGTTCGACATTTAAGGTTGTTACGGCTGCGGCTGCACTGGATCAGGGGGTTGTGAAGATGAGCGACACCTTTTCATGCCCCGGGTATAAGATAGTGGAAGACAGAAGGATCCGCTGTCATAAAACGACAGGCCACGGGCATGAAACTTTCCTGCAGGGGATCATGAATTCGTGTAATCCTGTATTCATGGAAGTGGGGGCCAGAGTGGGGGTAAGTGGTATGTTTGAACATATGAAACGCTTTGGGATCATGGATAAGACGGGGATCGATGTGCCGGGAGAGGCCGGTACGATCATGCATAAGCAGGAAAATGTAGGTGCGGTGGAACTTGCGACGATGTCCTTCGGGCAGTCTTTCCAGCTCTCTCCGATACGGATGCTTACATCGGTTTCCCAGATCATAAATGGCGGAAAGAAGATCGTTCCCCATTTTGGGATCAGCGCCGTGAACAGCGATGGAACCGTTATGAAGAAGTTTGATTATAATGACGGGGAGGAGATCCTGAGTGAGGCAAAGTCAAAGGAACTCTGTGAGGCGTTGGGGCACGTAGTGACAGAAGGCGGTGGGAAAAAGGCTGCTGTAGAAGGGTATATGGTAGGGGCAAAGACGGGAACAAGCCAGAAACTCCCCCGCGGCAACGGAAAGTATATCGCCTCCTGCATTGGATTTTCCCCGGTGGAAGATCCGCAGGTGATCGCTATGGTGCGGATCGACGAGCCACAGGGGCTGTACTATGGCGGGACGATAGCGGCTCCGGCGATCTCGTCGATCTACACGAATATCCTCCCCTATCTTTTTGAAGAATAACCTCTTGCGATTGTAGCAGTTATAGGGTACAATTACTATTGCATGAACGTGTGATTAAATTTAGATAAATGAGGTGTAAAGAGTGAATTTGGATTTAAGTATAGTAATGCCGGCAGTGATAGCATTTGGTATCAGCGTGATCTTATGCCCGATCATCATCCCCTTTTTGAGAAAACTGAAGTTTGGGCAATTTGTCAGGGATGATGGTCCGCAGTCACATTTAAAAAAAGCGGGGACTCCGACGATGGGAGGACTCGTTATTCTGGTATCCATACTTCTTACGTCTTTGATCTACATAGGAAGATATCACGAGATACTGCCTGTGCTGTTTATGACACTGGGATTTGGGATCATCGGATTTCTGGATGATTATATCAAAGTAGTCATGAAGCGCTCCCTCGGTCTGAAACCGCTTCAGAAAATGCTCGGACAGTTTATCGTGACCGCAATCTTTGTGTATTATTATTTTAATGTGGCGAAGATGGAGGCATCCGTCATGATTCCATTTGGCGGTGGGCAGGTGTTTGTCATGCCTGACTGGCTGTTTGTCATTTTCATGTTTATCGTTGTGTTAGGTACTGTAAATGGCGCAAACTTTACGGATGGTCTGGATGGTCTGGCATCCGGAGTGACAGCGATCGTCGCTACCTTTTTTACCGTGGCAGCATTAGCGATCGGCCCGGAACTGACGCCGATCACAGGTGCTGTGGTAGGAAGCCTTCTCGGATTTTTGCTCTTTAATACATATCCGGCCAGGGTATTTATGGGAGATACCGGTTCGCTCGCACTCGGCGGGTTTGTGGCTTCGGTTGCCTTTATGCTCCATATGCCGCTTTTTATCGTGATCGTTGGGCTGATCTATCTGGTGGAAGTGGTGTCTGTCATTATGCAGGTGGGATATTTTAAGCTGACTCACGGAAAGAGGATCTTTAAGATGGCTCCGATCCATCACCATTTTGAACTCAGCGGTTTTTCAGAAACCCAGGTGGTGGCGGCGTTTAGTATTATTACAGCGATTTTGTGCCTGATCGGCCTTATGGCGATGTGATGGCTGCCCCGAATATATTTGTAGCAGAAAAGAGGAATGAGTTATGGAACTGAAGGATAAAAAGGTTTTGGTAGCTGGTCTTGGAAAGAGCGGTATGGCGGCGTTTGCTCTGCTAAAAGATATGGGCGCCCATGTGAGCCTCTATGATGGAAAAGAAGATCTTGTGCTGGAGGATATGGGAGTTCCGGTGTATCTGGGGGATTTTCCGAAAGAAGTGATCGCCGGATTTGACTGCGCAGTATTTAGTCCGGGTGTTCCTCTCGATATTCCGCTGGCTGTCTTTTTGAAAGAATGCGGCATTCCGGTCATTGGTGAGATCGAACTTGCTTATATGAGGGAAAAGGGAAAGGTCATCGGGATCACGGGGACAAACGGAAAAACGACGACGACGACGCTCGTGGGAGAAATCATGAAAGCCTTTAATGAACAAACTTTTGTCGTGGGAAATATCGGAAATCCTTATACAAAGGAAGTGGAAAAAAGCAGTGCCGGTTCCGTCACAGTGGCGGAGATCAGCAGTTTTCAACTTGAAACGATCATCGATTTCGCACCGGATGTGAGTGCGGTGCTGAACATAACACCGGATCACTTAAACCGGCATAAGACAATGGAAAATTATATCGATGCCAAACTCGCGATCACGAAAAACCAGGGGAAAGAAAAACTTTGTGTTTTGAATTATGAAGACAGGGTATTGAGGGAGAAAGCGGGGGACGTTACGTGCAGGGTGGCGTTTTTCAGTAGTAAACAGAAGATCAAAAATGGGATGTACAAGGACGAAACAGGGAATCTGGTTCTTGGCACAGATGGGAGAGTGATCCTGAATCAGAAGGATACAAAGCTTCCGGGGGATCATAATGCAGAAAATATCATGGCGGCGCTTCTTATGGTGTTTGAGATGGGCGTCCCCAAAGAGCTTGCAGTAAAAGTAATAAAGGATTTTAAGCCGGTGGAGCACCGTGTAGAATTTGTAAAAACAGTGGCAGGGGTGGATTACTATAACGATTCCAAAGGGACGAATCCGGATGCGGCGATCAAGGGGATCCAGTCAATGGACCGGCCAACTGTACTCATCGGGGGCGGCTATGACAAAGGCGGGGATTTCACGGAGTGGATCCGGAGTTTTGACGGAAAAGTAAAGAAACTCCTGCTTCTTGGCGCCACCAAAGAAAAGATCGCAGCGGATGCCGAAAAATGCGGTTTTACGGAGTATCAGTTTGTGGAGACACTTGAGGAGGCAGTCCGCAAGGCGTCGGAACTGACCGAACAGGGGGAGGCGGTGCTTCTCTCACCGGCTTGTGCGAGCTGGGATATGTTCGATTCTTATGAACAACGGGGAAATATGTTTAAAGATTTCGTTAAAGGTTTGGAGTGATCAACATGAGAGGCAAACAGAGGGAGAGGACTGAGCATCCGCGGGAGAGTACGTTTGATTATAGTCTCCTGCTCATTACGCTGTGCCTTGTCGGCTTTGGGCTTTTGATGATATACAGTTCAAGTTCCTATACTTCACAGGTGAAATATCAGGACGCTGCCTATTTTCTGAAAAAGCAGCTGTTAGGGGTCATCGTCGGGATCGTTGCGATGATTATCGTGATGAATATTAACTACCGGGCATATTTAAAAAAGATTCCGGTTTTAAGAATACGGCTTGTTACGCTCATTTATTTTACAGCGGCAGCGCTTCAGGTTCTTGTCTCGCTGATCGGTGTGGAACGAAACGGGGCGAAGCGATGGCTCAATGTGGGGCCGCTTTCTCTCCAGCCTTCGGAGATAACGAAGATAGCTGTGATCCTTATAGCCGCTTATTTTATCCAGATGCGTCCCAAAGATATGAGTAAGATACAGGGCATCGTCCGGGTGTTTGTTCCGGTTGGGCTCTTGTTTGGCCTTGTGGCACTGGAAAACTTAAGTACGGCGATCGTTGTATTTATCGTTGCGTTTGGAATGTGTGCTGTCTCTGCAAAAAATAAATGGATCTATGTTCTCATTATGGGAGTCGGGGTCTTGTTTTTTGCGATGATCATCTTTTTTGGTGAGGGATTCCGTATGGAACGTTTCCAGATCTGGTTGGATGTGGAAAATCATGAAAAGGGATTCCAGATACTGCAGGGCCTCTATGCGATCGCATCGGGTGGAGTCTTTGGGACGGGGCTTGGCGAGAGTATGCAAAAGCTTGGATTCATCCCGGAGCCACACAATGATATGATCTTTTCCATTATCTGTGAGGAACTTGGAATGGTCGGAGCCGGGATCGTGATCCTGATGTTTATTCTTCTTCTCTGGCGGATTTACAATACAGCTGTTACCTCTCCGGATCTGTTCAGTGGTATGATCTGTACGGGCGTTATGATACATATTGCGACCCAGGTGGTCATGAATATCGCTGTTGTGACGAACTCGATGCCTTCTACGGGAATCCCGATGCCTTTTATCAGTTATGGAGGAACGAGTGTATCCATTCTTTTGGCGGAGATGGGACTTGTACTTGGTATATCGCAGAAAAGGACTAAGACATGATACCAAGATGAGAAATCTGCATATTTATAGTATTATTAGTAAATATGCGGATGGGGGATTTTGGTGTTTATTGAAGTTGAGGGTGGCCGGAAGGCTGCCGGTGAATTGACTGTACAAGGTGCTAAAAATGCTGTCCTTCCAATGATAGCAGCGACAGTACTATGCGGACAGACAATGATTCTTGAGAATTGTCCCAGGATACAGGATGTCTATTCTATGACAGCAGTGCTGAAGGATATTGGTGCGCAGGTCAGCTGGGATGAGGATAAACTTGTTATAGATACCAGTTCCATAAGAAAATGTGAGATCATACAAAAAGAAGTGGGCGAGGTGCGGGCTTCGATCCTGTTTTTAGGAAGTATCCTTGGCCGGAAAGGAGAGGCCGGGATCCGTATGCCCGGAGGATGTTCGATCGGGAAGAGGCCGATTGATTATCATCTTGACGCATTTGAGAAACTCGGTGTCATGGTCCGTCGTGACGAAGAGGTCATACAATGTGCGGTAAAAGATACAGGGGAGGACGTGATACAGCTTCCCTATCCAAGTGTCGGGGCTACAGAGAATGTGATTCTTTATGCGGCGCTCCGGAAGGGGATGACAGAGCTTCACAATGCGGCGAAAGAGCCGGAAATCGTTGAGTTGTGTGAACTTTTGAGAAAGATGGGAGCGAAAATATCCGGTGATGGAAGCGGGTGTATCCGGATCGAGGGGGTAAAGGAACTTCATGGTACCTCCTTCCGTCTGAAAACGGATCGGATCGCCCTTCTTACTTATGCGGCGATGGCGGCGGGCACAGGAGGGAGCGCTTACCTCAGAGTGTGCGGGGAGACCTTTGATGCGGAGAAAAATTATCTGTCCCGGACCGGATGCCGCATCCGCCCGGATAAGGGGGGCATCTATGTCAGTGGAGAGGATGGGATCCGGGCGATCCCATATATCCGTACCGAGCCGTATCCGGGATTTCCGACAGATGCCCAGTCCTTATTTCTTGCCCTTTTGTCAAAGGCGTATGGAGAAAGTATCGTTGAAGAAAATGTATTTGAAAACCGCTTTCTTGTGGCAGCCCAGCTGAGGAAAATGGGGGCGGATATCGAGGTGGCGGGTCAACGGGCCTGTATACGCGGAGTTACGAGGCTTCATGGGGAGAGGGTCCGGGCAACGGATCTGAGGAGCGGAGCTGCTCTTTTGTTGGCAGGCGTTATGGCAGAGGGGAAAACGGTGATCGAAAACTGTCATCTGATCCTGCGCGGTTATGAGTCACCGGTAGAAAATATACAGGAGCTTGGGCTTCAGGCGAGATATATCTGCAGATAACCGGACTGGTACAACATGTAATATTTGTACCAGACGTGTGCGAATGGAGGAAATGATGAGAAACAGGATGAAAAATGTACCTTGGAGGATTGTGATCCCCGCATCAGTGGTTGGTATCGTGGCGCTGCTTGTTTTTTTGTTCCGGGTGACGGTGGTCACAGTGGAAGGAAATACTTTTTTTTCAGAAGAGGTAGTGGCCTCTGAGGTGTGCTCTACTTTTCTTGACAAAAATGTCATCACGGCATTTATCAAGAACCATCTTGGATTCAGTACAAATCTTCCTTATGTGAGGGAATATGAGATCAGTTATCCGGGAAGACATGAGATCCATATTAAATTATATGAAAAAAAGATCATTGCCGGGATCGCTTATATGAACCAGTATATCTATTTTGATAAAGACGGCATTGTCCTGAAAAGCACAAATGAGGAATTACCGGACATTCCTCTGTTTGAGACAAAGACGATGGCTACCTTTACATTATATGAAAAGGTTCAGATGGAAGATGAGGGATTATTGAACCAGATCATGAATCTTTCCGGTCTGTTCCAACACTATGAGGTGACGTGGGACAGGGTTGTATTTGACAGTAAAAATGCTGCATTTTTGTATACAGGAGAAGTTCGTATCAGCCTTGGGAAAAAGGACAGTTATGATGAACAGATTTCAGCGCTGCCAAGCGTGCTGGCTACCGTTCAGGAAAACAATTTTTCCGGGGAGATCGACATGACAAATTATCATGTGAAAGGTGATATCATATTACGGCAGGATAAGTGAAATGTAAAATAATGAAAAAACTTACATTTTGTACTTGATTATTTCAGGAAAAAACTATATTATATATTATATATGCGGATATGCGCTTTTATTCTATGTGATATTCCAAATTTTAATTTTCGTTTGTTTATATAGAAGGAGGAACTGTAGTGTTAGAGATTATGAATAATGAAGCAGAATCCACCGCCAAGATCCTTGTGATCGGAGTCGGAGGTGCGGGGAATAATGCTGTGAACCGGATGATAGATGAGGGGATCAAAGGAGTGGAATTTGTCTGTGTGAATACGGACAAGCAGCATCTCCGCAGTTGTAAAGCACCTCTGAGTATGCAGATCGGAGAAAAGCTTACAAAGGGACTTGGTGCAGGGGCTAAGCCGGAGGTTGGTGAAAAGGCGGCAGAAGAGAGCCGTGAAGAGCTTACGGAAGTTATTAAAGGGTGTGATATGGTATTTGTGACATGCGGTATGGGCGGTGGAACCGGAACCGGTGCAGCACCGGTAGTGGCCCAGATCGCAAAGGATATGGGGATATTGACTGTCGGGGTAGTTACAAAACCTTTTAAATTCGAGGGAAAGCAACGCATGACGAATGCGATCGGTGGTATTGATAAATTAAAGGAACATGTGGACACGTTGATCGTGGTTCCAAATGATAAACTGCTTGAAATCAGTGATAAGAGGACTTCGATGGCAGAAGCTTTCTGCATGGCAGACCAGGTGTTGCAGCAGGGTGTACAGGGGATCACGGATCTGATCAATATGCCTGCGCTCATCAATCTGGATTTTGCTGATGTCGTTACGGTTATGCAGGACAAAGGGATCGCACATATTGGTGTCGGAACAGGGAAAGGCGAATCCAAGTGCCTTGAGGCTGTTCAGCAGGCGATCACCAGTCCGCTTCTTGAGACAAGTATCGATGGGGCATCCCATGTGATCATAAATGTTTCTGGTGATATCGGACTGCTTGAGGCAAATGAGGCCGCTACATATGTACAGGAGATGACGGGAGAAGATGCAAACATCATCTTTGGTGCTATGATGGATGAGGAGCATACGGACACGGTTACGATCACGGTGATCGCTACGGGTCTGGAGGAGAAAGACTCCATGTCATCCTTTGGGACTTCGTTTGGTGGAAAGAGCGGTATGTTTGGCGGTGTGGCAGGTGCGAATCCTGCGGCGATGCGCAGACCGAGTTTCCTGTCTGGTATGGGAACACAGCCACGAAGCGGTACGGGACAGGCTCCGGCGTCCAAACCGTCCCAGCCGACAGCAGAGGATATGCCGGTTGTGACAAGACCGGTAGGCACACCTGTGCCAAAGAACGCAGCCGACAGCCAGGAAGTACAGGAAGGGATTAAAATCCCGCCATTTCTTCAGAAAAACAGAAAATAGGAGGACTTAGAAATGTCTGTAACAGTAAAAACAATCATTGAGGTATTATATATTATCGTCTGTATTGCGATCGTTGTGGTCGTTTTGATGCAGGAGGGAAAAAATTCAGGACTTGGTGCTGTATCCGGTGCGGCAGATACGTACTGGAGCAAGAACAAAGGACGTTCAGCAGAAGGAAAGCTGGTGAAAGGAACAGCGATCCTTGGTGCAGTGTTTATCATTCTTTCACTTATTCTGTGCATGAATATGTAGAAGATACGGATTGCTTAAAAATCGAGCAGATAAATAGTAACCTCTGAAGAGTCTTTGTAAGCGAAGCTTTCAGAGGTTTTCTTTGTGGGATTGTGTCTGTACAAATGGAGGTAGATAATGGAAAGAAAGCAGATGGTTTATGACTTTATCCGGGAAAAAGATTATAAGCCAATGAAGGGAAGAGAGATGGCGCTCTTGTTTGGAGTGCCGAAAAAGGAAAGAAAGCTGTTTTATGATATTCTCGATGAGCTTATAGCAGAGGGAAAGATCATCGCAGACCGGAATGGGAGATACCGTCTCCCCGAGGAGAATGTAAATACAGGAGTGTTCATGGCGACGAGCCGTGGTTTTGGTTTTGTGCGGATCGAGGGGCAGCCGGACGATGTATTTGTGCCGGAGTCTTATGTGGGAAGCGCTTTTGACGGCGATGTGGTCATGGTCCAGATCTTCCGGGAGGCGGATGGCGGTGCGAAACGCTGCGAGGGGAAGGTGATCCGGATCCTGGAGCGCAAAAATGAGACAGTGGTCGGTACGTTTATGAGAAAAGACCATTTCGGATTTGTGGTCGTGGACCGTGAGAAATTTACGAGTGACATCTATATTCCAAAGGGAAAGACAATGGATGCAGTGACTGGCCATAAGGTAGTAGTCTTGATCGAAGATTTTGGCGATGGCGTAAAAAATCCGGAGGGAAAGGTTATTGAGATACTGGGGCATGAGAACGATCCGGGAGTGGATATCCTGTCGATCATCCGGAGCTTTGGGCTTCCTGAGGAATTTCCGGATGATGTGATGCGTCAGGTGGAATGGGTTCCTTCTGATGTGGCAAAAGAGGAGATCGCAGGGCGGATCGATCTGAGAGACCGGCAGACCGTGACGATCGACGGGGAGGATGCGAAAGATCTCGACGATGCGATCACGCTGCAAAAGAAAAAGGATGGCGGATATGAGCTAGGCGTCCATATTGCGGATGTGACGAATTACGTGACAGAGGGCTCACCGTTAGATAAAGAGGCGCTCAAGAGGGGAACCAGCGTATATCTTGCAGACCGTGTCATACCGATGCTGCCCCATAAGCTTTCCAACGGGATCTGTTCCCTGAATGAAGGAGTAGACCGGCTGGCGTTGAGCTGTATTATTTCTTATGATGCAAATGGCCGGATCACGGATCACCGGATCGGTGAATCTGTGATCTGCGTGGACCGGCGCATGAGTTATACGGATGTAAATGCGATCGTGGCCGGAAAAGATGAAGCGGCCTCGGAAAAGTACCAGGAACTTGTTCCGATGTTTGAGACGATGCAGGAACTGGCTCTTATCCTGCGCAAAAACCGGAAAAAGCAGGGATCGATCGATTTTGATTTTCCGGAGTGTAAGATCAAGCTGGATCGGGAAGGACATCCGGTAGATATCGTTCCTTACGACAGAAATGACGCCACGAGGATCATTGAGGAGTTTATGCTGGCGGCAAATAAAGTAGTTGCGGAAGATTTTTTCTGGCAGGAGGTCCCGTTTGTGTACCGGACACATGAGTATCCGGATATGGAAAAAATAAAAGAGCTGGCTGCACTTGCGAGAAGTTTCTCTCATTCATTAAAGATTGGAAATGGGGAGGTTCATCCGAGAGAGGTGCAAAAGCTGATCGAGAGTATCGAAGGGACGGATGAAGAAGTATTTTTAAGCCGTATCACGCTCCGTGCGATGAAGAGGGCTGTCTATTCTACGGAAAATGACGGACACTTTGGACTTGCCACGAAGTATTATTGTCATTTCACCTCGCCGATCCGGAGATACCCGGATCTGCAGATCCACCGCATCATAAAGGAGACGCTCCGGCGCGGGATCGGGGAAAAGAGAAGGGAACATTATGAGTCCATTCTTCCACATGTGGCAAAGGCGGCGAGTGACCTCGAGCGGCGGGCAGACGAGGCAGAACGGGAGGTCGATAAGTTAAAGAAGGCAGAATATATGGCTTCCCGGGTTGGTGAGGTTTATCAGGGGATCATAAGCGGGGTGACGTCATGGGGAATCTATGTGGAACTTCCCAATACGGTAGAGGGTATGGTGAGGCTCTCGGAGATTGAACACGATATTTATGACTATGATAGTGACAATTATAAGGTGACAGGGAGATACAGTGGCAGGGAATATCGTCTGGGGCAGCCGCTTGAGATCCAGGTGGCGAGGGCAGATACATTTACCAGGACGATCGATTTTGTGATTCCGGAAAGGAGGGATGATAAGGATGGCAAAGGATACCATTAAGCTCATAGCAAATAATAAAAAGGCGTGGCATGATTACTTTATCGAGGATAAATATGAGGCCGGGATCGAGCTCCATGGCACAGAGGTGAAATCGATCCGGATGGGACACTGCAGCATTAAGGAGTCTTTTATCCGTGTGGAAAAGGGCGAAGTGTTTATTTATGGAATGCATGTGAGCCCTTATGAAAAGGGAAATATTTTCAATAAAGATCCACTTCGTGTCCGAAAGCTTTTACTTCACCGCAGTGAGATCCGTAAGCTGATCGGAAAGATGGCGCAGAAGGGTTATACGCTGGTTCCGCTTCAGGTTTATTTCAAAGGAAGCCTGATCAAGGTAGAGATTGCACTGGCAAAAGGGAAAAAGCTGTATGATAAGCGGGATGATATCGCAAAGAAGGATCAGAAGCGGGCGGCTGAGCGTGAGTTTAAAATAAAGAATTTGTAATAAATTTGTAATAAATTTAATATTTCTGCATATACTCTTAATATAAAGCGAGGTAGAGTGTATGAAGAAATTAAAAATTATTGTAATAATATTATATGTAGCTTTTGTAGTTGAGATCCTTGGTGCATGGAGCGGAGCGTCGGAAGCACAGGAAACGATGGCGTATGCGCAGACGATGGATTCCCGGATGGTCGTGGAAGAAAATCTCGTGGAAGCACAGGAGCTTGCGGCAAAAGAAGAGTACGCAGAGATCAAGACCGAAGAGCGGGAACGAAGCAATGAATATTACGAAGTGATTAACGCTACACAGGAGGAGAAGAACGACAGGCGTCTGGAAAAAGAGCAGAAGCGAAAGGAACGGATCCGGAAACGAAAAAGGGAAGAAAGGAAGATCCTTGAACGTATCGTGGAGGCGGAAGCCGGCGATCAGGATCTGAAGGGACGTGTCCTTGTGGCTAACGTCATCATGAACCGGGTCAAGTCAAAGCACTTTCCGAGTTCAGTAAAGAGCGTTGTCTTTGCCCACAGACAGTTCTCGCCGGTCCAGAACGGAAGTTACTACCGTGTGCATGTATCAGAGAAGACGAAAAAGGCAGTCGAAAAGGCATTAGATGGGAAGGATTATTCGGAGGGAGCCCTGTATTTTATGTGCCGGAGCGCTTCCAGCCCGTCCAATGTAGCATGGTTTGACCGGGCGCTGACAAAGGTTAAGGAGTATGGCTGCCATGAGTTTTTTAAGTAGTGTATTGTAAAATGGATGAAAAGATGGTAAAATTGTGGAAGTTACAAGAGGAAAGGACAGGTATCAGATATGAGTATCATGTATAGAAGTACACGGGGAAACGGGGATAAAGTAACAGCTTCCCAGGCAATCTTAAAAGGGCTGGCAGATGACGGAGGACTTTTTGTGCCGGAAAGGATACCGGAACTGGAGACCGAACTTTCGAAATTGTCCGGACTTTCTTATAAAGAGACAGCATATGAGGTAATGAGACTGTTTTTGTCCGATTTTACCAGAGAGGAATTGATGTACTGTATCGATGGTGCTTATGATGATAAATTTGATACAGACGAGATTGCGCCGCTTGTAAAAAAAGACGGTGCGTTTTACCTCGAGCTTTTTCATGGGAAGACGATCGCTTTTAAAGACATGGCGCTTTCAATCCTGCCTTATCTGATGACGACGTCTGCGAAAAAGAACGGGGTAAAAAATGAAATCGTTATCCTGACAGCTACCTCCGGTGATACCGGAAAGGCGGCGCTCGCCGGATTTGCGGATGTAGAGGGAACGAGTATCATCGTATTTTATCCGAAAAACGGCGTGAGTCCGATCCAGGAAAAGCAGATGGTGACACAAAAAGGGAAAAATACGCATGTGGTAGGGATTCGTGGGAATTTTGATGACGCCCAGACCGGAGTAAAGAAAATGTTTGGCTCAAAGGAGCTCGCCGGCCAGATGGGTGCGGCAGGATATCAGTTTTCCTCTGCCAATTCAATCAATATCGGCCGTCTTGTGCCACAGATCGTTTATTATGTTTACGCATACGGGCAGCTTATGAAAAAGGGAGAGATCCAGTGCGGGGACAAAATGAATGTCGTAGTTCCTACCGGAAATTTCGGAAATATCCTTGCGGCGTATTATGCAAAAAAGATGGGGCTTCCGATCGAGACTCTGTTCTGTGCGTCAAATGAGAATAAAGTGCTTTTTGATTTCTTCCGCACGGGAACTTATGACCGTAAAAGGGAGTTTATCCTGACCTCTTCGCCATCGATGGATATTCTGATCTCCAGTAATCTCGAGAGGCTGATCTACCAGATCGCAGGGGAGGACGGAACCAGAACGAGAGAGCTTATGGAAGCTTTAGTAAAGGACGGCGAGTACAGTATTACGGAGGATATGCGTGAGCGTCTTAGCGACTTCATGGGTGGATATGCCTCGGAGGAGGAAACTCATCAGGCCATCAAAGAAATGTATGAAAAAACAGGTTATGTGATGGATACGCATACAGCGGTGGCAAGCCATGTTTATAAGGAGAAAGCGGCCGGGACAGGGATTCCTACGGTGATCGCATCGACGGCGAGCCCGTATAAATTTACAAGAAGCGTGATGAATGCGATCGACGCCAAATATGACAGCATGTCGGATTTTGAACTTGTGGATAAGTTAAATGAGATATCCGGGGTAAAGGTTCCGGAGGCAATCGAGGAGATCCGTTCGGCGGCAGTTTTACATGATACCATCTGCGATAAGACAGAGATGGAGCAGACAGTAAAGACCATACTCGGATTATAGGGCTCAGACCGGAGGGATCGTATCAGATGAAGTTCAGACCGTGTATTGATATACATAATGGTAAAGTCAAACAGATCGTCGGGGGAAGTCTGCGGGATAACGGAGATCGGGCCAGAGAGAATTTTGTCTCAGAGATGGAAGCGGCTGATTATGCAAAAATGTACCGGGAAAAAGGCTTACAGGGAGGGCATGTTATTCTCCTCAATCCAGTCGGGAGTGAGTTTTATGAGGTCGACCTAAAGCAGGCAGACGGAGCTTTCCGGGAATATCCGGGAGGATTGCAGGCAGGGGGCGGGATCACGCCCGAAAATGCCGGGAGATTTCTGGATGCGGGTGCCAGCCACGTGATCGTTACTTCTTATGTATTTTCGGATGGGGAGATCCATTTTGAGCGTCTGAGGGAATTGAACCGGTGTATCGGGAAAAAGCATCTTGTCTTAGATTTGAGCTGCCGGGAAAAAGACGGAGTTTATTATATTGTTACGGATCGTTGGCAGAAATTTACAAAACAGCCTCTGAATGAGAAACTGATGAGTGAGCTCAGTTCATATTGTGATGAGTTCCTCGTCCACGGTGTAAATGTAGAGGGGACGGGAGGCGGAATTGACCGTACCCTGGTGGAAATTCTTGCAAAATGTACGGAAATCCCGGTTACATATGCCGGCGGGATCGGAACTTATTCGGATCTTGAACTGTTGCGCCAGCTTTCCGGTGGAAGGATTGATTTCACCATCGGGAGTGCTCTGGATCTGTTTGGCGGAATGCTGAAAATGGATAAAATTATTACAAAATTTAATGATTAAAAGGCTTTGGATGTAAAAAAAATATTGCAAAAAAAGTACGAAAAATGGTTGTTTTTTTAATGGACAGCCATTTTTTTTGTAAAAAGACTTGATTTATTTGATAAACATGTTATAATATGTTACATATTTATTACAGAACTGTAGCATATATGTAGCAAATAATATTACGTAGTTTGCAGATGTATTAACAAAATATGATATATAAACTACAGGAAACAGGAGACGATCATGAATTCAAAAAAAGCATTCAAGATTCTTTTTACTTTGGTTTTGGCAATGGTGTGCAGTCTGGTTGTCGTAGGAACGACGTCAAAGGCAGCAAAAAAATCATATACAGACAGAGATTTGAAACACATGGCAGCTATCATTTACTGTGAGGCAGGAAATCAGTCCTATGCAGGAAAGGTAGCAGTAGGATGTGTTGTAATGAACAGGGTAAGATCTTCCCGCTTCCCAAACACAGTACTTCGTGTGATCAAGCAGCCGGGACAGTTCAGTCCGGTGCGTCAGGGAAAATTTGCAAGAGAGGTGCGCAAAGTCCAGAGCGGTAAGTATTCATATGGTGCGAGAAGACAGTGTATGAAGGCAGCACAGGAAGTGCTCGAGGGACAACGGAGCGTTACGTATAAAGGAAGAAAGCTCAGCATGAAACGATATCATTTCTTCAGTGGAAGGCTTTCCCGCCCGAAACTGAGGATCGGGGGACATCAGTTCAAGTAGAGATGAAAACCTGCCCGGAGAATAAAAAGGAAAACGAGAACCTTATCCGTTCAAAACAAACACAAGCAAGCTTGCGAAAAGTTTTGAACGGATAAGGTTCTCATTTTCTTTTTGACTTTTTTTCGCCGGCAGGTTTTTCATTCTGCGTAGATGAGAGTTTCTTTCCGGATTTGCAGGATTTCATTTGGGATATGTAAGCTGAAAAAAGCTTGTTTAAGTAGTTCTTTTTAATATTGAAATAAACTAGGAAGTGTGATATGATATAAAAAGAAGTAATCGTGTTACAAGGTGGATAGCCTCCCGAACTTCACTGAAGAGGGGAGGTGGTGCGGATGAGTACATATGAAATTTTAAGCCTGTTGTTTTTAGGTGGTTCATTCCTCATTGCATTGCTTGCCTACATCGACAGTAGGAATAACAAGCGAAAATAAATAAGCCTACCTTGTACTTGGCAGTTCCAGGTAGGCTTACTAAATAAGTGTACTGGGAGGCTAACCACTTTGTGGGCGGTTGCTTCCTTTTTTCTATAAAATACTATACCATACAGGTGATAGAATTTCAAGAAATTTTGAAAAAATATAATTCAGGATGGTAAAAAATTCTATATTTGGTGCTTGTGCTTAATCATCAGATATGCTAAAATTGTGGTTGAGAAATCAAGGACATTTATGGTGTACCACCAGACACTGTTGGCAGCAGTGTCTGGCAAGGCATGGTACTACAGCTACCACACAATACAGATTTTGTCTGCGATACACACGCTATTATTATAAGGGAATTGTGTGTTTATTTCAACAATTCTTTTTGTATGATTGCATGTGTATCCGATAAGAGATGTGACCTTTCGATTATATGACGAGGTGACGGTGTGGACGCATACCTGCACCTCGTTCTTGTTTTCTCACTGAGTTCCTCTGGTGGTGGGATGCCGCCACTGGGGGATTCGTGAGAAACCAGAGTGGAAATGAAGAAACTATGGTTTTGTTAGTATGCCATAGTTTTTTGGTTGTTATATTCTGGATTTCATGCAAGACATCAGAATCATGTGCAGAAAAATAGTATGTCTGGTTTTGATGTGAAAAATATAATAAGAGAGGTATACAAGTATGAGAATGAGAAAGAAAAAGGGACGGGCATTGCTCTTTGCAGTTGCATTGCTGACAGGTATATTACCTGTGGGGACTACGCCCGTCAGCAAAGCTGAAGAGACATCTGCTTCGGCAGGAAAGTATGGACTGAAAAATCCAGTCGTGAAAGCGGTATCACCGCCCGCGAACACGAGCCATGGGCTGAGCAATCCAAGAAATGAAAATGGTACAGTGACGTGGGATTGTGTGTATTTTGGGAACTACTGGCAGAACGACACAAATGGCGACGGAGTAGCAGATAAGAATGATGAGAAAGAGCCGATCAAGTGGCGGGTTCTGTCTGTGGATGGGGATGATGCGTTTTTGTTGGCGGATACGAATCTGGATGTGCAGAGATATAATGATACAGATGAGAATGTCACATGGGAGACATGTACGATGCGCAGCTGGCTGAATGGTTATGGGGCAAATAAAAATGTGTGCGGGAATGATTATAGTGATAACAATTTTCTGGATAATGCGTTTACGGAATTAGAACAGGCAGCGATTAGAAATACTGTTGTAGTAAATGAGGATAGTTCGAACTACGGTACGGAAGGGGGGAAAGATACAGTAGACAAGATATATCTTCTTTCAGTCAGTGAGGTAATGAACCCTTTGTATGGTTTTCTCTCAATAAAAGGCGTCACTGAGATAAGAGAAGCAGTAAATACGGTGTATGGGGCGGCACAAGGAAAGAATATTACCGGGCATACAGATGACTGGTGGCTCCGGTCGCCGGGCCACGATAGTGATCTCGCTTGCTGTGTGGGTGTGTATGGAGATGGTTATGTGAATCAGGATGGTGCTTATGCCTACTACAATCTCTTTGCGGTGCGACCCGCTCTGCATTTGAATCTATCATCTGATTTAGAATGGAAAAAAGCTGAGTCAGTATCTTCGGATGGGGGAGAAATGATTACGACATGGGATTGTATTTGGTTTGGCAACTATCCACAAAGCGATGCTACAGGGGTAACCAAAGAGCCAATTAAGTGGAGGGTTCTATCTGTAGACGGAGATGAAGCGTTTTTGTTAGCTGACAAAAATTTGGATGTACAGAGATACAACGATACAGAGGCAAATATTACGTGGGAGACATGTACGATGCGAAGTTGGCTGAATGGTTATAATGCTGATAAGAATCAAGAAGGGGTAGATTACAGCATTAATAATTTTATTAATAATGCTTTTACAATATCTGAACAAAAAATGATTCAAGATACAATAGTAGTAAGTGAAGATAACCTAGAATGTGGCACGGAAGGCGGAAATAACACGATTGACAAAATATATCTCCTCTCGCTTAGCGAGGTGATGAATCTGACATATGGCTTTTCTTCGACGATGTACGCTACTGAGACGAGAAATGCAATAAATACGGCATATGTGGCAGAGGGAGGAGAGATAGGCTATGATTGGACTATGAGTAATGCTGAAAGAACGGACCCGTGGTGGTTGCGAACACCGGGGCAATATAGTTATGCTGCTTCTGATGTGCGTGATGACGGTCTTGTGAGCAGTCTTGGTGCGAGTGTCTATATATCGGACAGAGCAGTACGACCTGCGTTGCACTTAAATCTATTAAATAATTTAGAATGGTCATATGCTGGTACTGTAACATCTACTGGAGAAAAAGAAGAAGTAGCAACATCAAATTCGCCAGTGCCCCCATTTCCATCTACTGGAGGATCTTCTGTGGTAGGAATCTCATCTATCACCCAGAATCCGGCGGCAGTGACTTCACCTGCTCCTGCTCAGAATACTTCGGTGGCAGGACAGGAAGAAGTTCAGAAAACGGATGGGAAGACAACTCTAGCCCAAGTAACCGGACTCAAATTAAAAGCAAAGAAAAAAGCCATTGAGGTGAGTTGGAAAAAAGTGTCAGGAGCGACTGGCTACGAGATACAAGTCAGCACCTCAAAGAAATTTACGAAAAAAAGTACCAAGACTACGAAAAAGATGAAACTTATCATAGGTAAGCTGAAACAAAAGAAAAAATATTTTGTCCGGGTTCGTACTTATCGTGTGGTGAATGGAAAGAAAACATATGGGAAGTGGAGTAAGATAACGAACATAAAGACGAAAAAGTAAGATAAAAAGTTGCCAGAGAATCATATAAAGCAGGAAATACCAAAGATGTCCGTTCAAAACAAACACAAGCAAGCTTGCGAAAAGTTTTGAACGGATGAGGCTTTCGTTTTCCTTTTGACTTTACTTCGCCGGCAAGTTTTTATTGTGAGTAGACAGAGAGGGGGATTTCGTGAAACTGAAAAAGGTTGCCTGTCTGGAAGGGATAAAGTAGTTGAAAAACAGGGAGGACTGTGGTACGATTATGCTATAAAATTTTGAGGGAAAGCAGGTAGAAGAACCATTTGGGAAAGAGAAAAACAGTAGAACAAAAGCACGAAGAAATGTTACAGCGTATCAGGGAGTTCCGTCTGCTGGATGACGATTTCATGACGAAGTGTTTTGAAGAAAATAAGGAAGCGACCGAACTGGTGCTTCGTATTGTGCTGGAGAAGATGGATATTCAGGTTAAGAAAGTTATCACGCGGTACAGTATGAAAAATATAAAGGGCAGGTCAGTTAGGCTCGATATTTATGCCACCGATTCTCATGGAAAAAAGTACAATATTGAGATACAGCGTGCTGAGAAAGGTGCCGGAGCAAAGCGGGCAAGATATAACAGTAGTCTCATTGATAGCGATATCCTGCCATCTGGTGTGGAAGTAGATAATTTGACAGAGACGTATGTTATTTTTATAACAGAAACTGATGTAATTGGAAAAAATAAGCCGATTTACCATATCGATCGGTATATCCGGGAAGCCGGAGAATTTTTTGACGATGGTTCCCATATAATATATGTGAATGCATCTTACAAAGATGACTCAGAGTTAGGAAAACTGATGCACGATTTTTCATGTACTGATCCGGCGGATATGAATTATCCGGTGCTTGCGGATACTGCAAGATACTATAAAGAAGATAAGGAGGGAATATCCACGATGTGCAAAGCAATGGAAGATATGATAACAGACGAAAAAAAGGAAATTGCATTAAGGATGATTGAAAAAGGCAAGTTGCCGTTGGAAGAAATTGCAGAATATTCTGACCTGTCATTGGAAGAAGTAAAAAGATTGGCAGATGAAGAATTGCAGCCAGTATAAATCTGTTATAAATTTAATAAAGAAGCATAAAAGCAGTAATTTCTATCGCAGGATTGCTGCTTTTTTCTATGTAAAAATGTAATCGGGAAAGGGGGCTTTTATCAGAAGAGCGGGCGGAAATAAATAAACCTACCTTGTACTTGGCCGTCGAGGTAGGTTTATCATTTAAACTAAACTTAGGAGGTCAACCACTTTGTGGGCGGTTACTTCCTGATTTTCTATAACCTACTATACCATACAGATGATAAATTTGCAAGAGCAAATAAAGATATAATATCCATCTTCCTGGCTCTGTTGAGCTATGCCGCTATCAATCAAAGCCCACCCTTTCCCAGCCTTGCAGGTTCCCCGGGAGCATGTTTTTACACTTTTGCACCCCCATACCGCTGCGTATTTATTGAGCGAAAGCGCCCATACGGGAAAAATATGCTCCCGGGGAACCGAAATCCCAAGCATTTTGCTCATTGAAATCTTCCCCTGCATATGTTATCATATAAAATATATGATGTTAAGGAGGCTTTTTCGCAATGGCAGTACAGAAAGAGGAAGGGAACGAAACGACTTCGGAGGAAGTGATATCGAAAAATTTTATTGAGCAGGAAGTCGAGAAAGATATAGAAGAAGGTGTTTACAAGAATATAATGACGAGATTTCCGCCGGAACCAAATGGATATTTACATATTGGACATGCTAAATCCATATTGTTAAATCAGGGACTGGCGAAAAAATACGGTGGAACATTTAATCTCCGCTTTGATGATACGAATCCACAAAAGGAGAAAGAAGAATTTGTGGAATCTATCCTGGAGGATGTGAAATGGATCTGTGGTGGGGAAAAGCCACCGGTTTATTTTGCCTCTGACTACTTTGACAAGATGTATGAGTGTGCGGTTAAACTGATCCGGAAGGGAAAAGCCTATGTGTGCGATCTCTCTCCGGAGGAGATCAGGGAATACCGGGGGACACTGACAGAGCCGGGAAAGGACAGCCCATACAGAGAACGGAGTGTAGAGGAAAACCTCATGCTGTTCCAGAAGATGAAGGATGGCGAATATAAAGACGGGGAAAAAGTTCTCAGGGCCAAGATTGATATGTCTTCGCCGAATATAAATATGCGTGATCCGATCCTGTACCGGGTGGCACATGTTTCCCATCATAACACAGGGGATAAATGGTGTATTTATCCGATGTATGATTTTGCCCATCCGATCGAGGATGCTATTGAAGGGGTCAGCCACTCGATCTGTACGCTTGAATTTGAGGATCACCGGCCGCTCTATGACTGGGTCGTAAAGGAATGTGAATTTGAAGTTCCGCCGAGACAGATCGAGTTTGCTAAAATGTATCTGACAAATGTTGTTACGGGAAAAAGATATATCAAAAAACTTGTGGAGGATGGAGTCGTTGATGGATGGGATGATCCGCGCCTTGTGTCGATCACGGCACTCAGACGCCGCGGTTTTACATCTTCTTCCATAAAAAAATTCATGGAGCTTGCCGGCGTGTCCAAGAGCAACAGTTCCGTGGATTATGCCATGCTTGAGTACTGTATCCGGGAAGATTTAAAAATGACACAGCCCCGTATGATGGCGGTACTTGACCCGGTTAAGTTAGTCATCACGAATTATCCGGAGGGACAGATCGAATATCTGGATGTGCCGAATAACCAGGAAAATCCGGAGATGGGGACGAGAAAGGTTCCGTTTGCCAGGGAATTGTATATTGAGAGGGAGGATTTCATGATCGATCCGCCCAGAAAATATTTCAGGCTGTTCCCGGGAAATGAAGTACGTCTTATGAGCGCTTATTTTGTAAAATGTGAGGATTATGTCACCGATGAACATGGAAATGTGACAGAGGTTCATTGTACGTATGATCCGGAGACGAAAAGCGGTCTTGGATTTACCGGGAGGAAAGTCAAAGGGACGATCCACTGGGTGGCAGCGCCGACAGCCGGAAAAGCAGAGATACGTCTTTATGAAAATCTTGTTGATGAGGAAAAAGGAGTGTATAATGAAGATGGTTCTGTGAACATAAATCCGGATTCACTGAAGATCATGGAGGAATGTTTTGTCGAACCGGCTCTTTTAGAGGCGGAAAAAAATGATAAGTTTCAGTTCATGAGGACGGGGTATTTTTGTGTAGATACAAAGGATACAACACCGGAACACAAAGTATTTAACCGGATCGTTTCGTTGAAAAGTTCTTACCGTCCGGGAAAATAAATGGAATTCTGATTGAAAATTAGTAAGGAGGAAATTATGGCTAATATTTTTGCCGGACTTGAAAGTCTGGGTCTTAAAATTTCGAAAAACATTGAGGTATATGAAGAAGAAAAAAAAGAAGTGAAAGGATCAGGTGAGGGTGAGAGTAAGCCTAAGGAATTATCCGAAGAAGATCTGCTGTTTGATAAATCCTATACCTGTCCGGTGTGTGATAAAGAATTTAAGAGTAAAATGGTACGCACCGGAAAAGCGAAGCTGGTTTCGGCAGATACGGACCTGCGTCCGAAGTACCATGAGATCGATCCCCTTAAATACGATGCGGTACTCTGTCCAAACTGTGGTTATGCATCGCTGAACCGGTATTTCAATTTTGTGATGGGGTCACAGGCGAAAGTGATAAAAGAGCAGATTTCAAAGACCTTTGAATACAAATCCGAAGAGGATAAGATTTATTCTTATGATGAGGCGATCATGAGACATAAGATGGCGCTTTTAAATACCGTCGTAAAAAAAGGAAAAACAAGTGAGCGGGCTTATACCTGCCTCAAACTGGCATGGCTTTTCCGGGGCAAACGGGAGGAAATGATGCGGGGAGAGTATAAGCAGGAGGAAGTGGATGAACTCTTAAAAGAAGAGGTGGAATTTTTGGAAAATGCCCATGAGGGATTTGTGGCTGCTTTTTCCAAGGAAGGTTTTCCAATGTGCGGCATGGACCAGCACACGGTCGTATATCTGGTGGCTGAGCTGGCGAGACGTACCGGTAAGATCGATGAGGCAAAGAGATGGGTGTCTAAAGTACTTGTGGCCCGAGATGCCAATAAACGGATCAAAGACAAAGCGTTAGCCCTGAAGGAGCTGCTTCAGGAGGAAAGTGATAACTAAATTTCGATGGACTGACCAATGGATGGAGCTGAAGTTATGAGTATGGAAGTATTGATCGACGTTTTATGGGATGGGCTGGCGGACAGCCTGAGGCTGATTCCCTTTCTTCTGGTCACTTATGTGATCATGGAGTATCTGGAACATAAGACGACGACCAAGACCCGTGCGGTTATGCGAAGGGCCGGGAGATTGGGGCCTATGGCAGGAAGCATCGCCGGAGCCTTTCCGCAGTGTGGATTCTCAGCGGCAGCTTCCAGCCTGTATGCCGGTGGGGTTTTGACGACGGGTACGCTGATTGCGGTTTTTCTTTCTACGTCTGATGAAATGCTGCCGGTTTTTATTTCGGAGTCGGTGGGTATCCGTCAAATCCTTATGATACTCGGGATCAAAGTAATGCTTGGGGCGGTGACTGGTTTTATTGTAGATTTTGTGTTTCGTTTCCGCTCGGTTCCGATCCGGTATAAAGAAATCCATACGATGTGTGAAAGTGAACACTGTGGCTGTGAAGAGGGGATCTTTAAATCAGCAGTAAAACATACGGTAAAGATTTTTATCTTTATTTTTGTCATTACCGTTATACTTGACTTATTGATTTCTTTCTTTGGAGAGGAGAACCTGACGACTTTTATATCAGACAGCCCGTTTATGGGACCGGTGTTTGCCGGAGTGATCGGGCTCATTCCAAATTGTGCTTCTTCCGTCGTGATCACGCAGTTGTTCTTAAATCATCTGATCAGTTTTGGAACGATGATGTCAGGGCTTCTTGTGGCAGCCGGTGTGGGGCTTCTTGTTCTTTTCCGGACAAATAAAAGATGGAAAGAAAATCTCTCCATCTTAGGGATCCTGTATGTGTCCGGTGTGTTGTGGGGCATCGTGATCGATCTTGTCACAAAGCTTATTTCATAGAAGGCGGTTTTAAACTTGTATTCTCTTTCTGGTCACTCAAAATACCGTTACATTTTGTCATGGCGCGGGGGAGGGCATCTTTTGATGTTTTCCATGGGGCGTCCACATTCCGGTAGTCAAATTTATCGATAAACCAGGATACCTCTTCTTCCATCCGTTTCAGGTTGTTCAGAAAAGCTTCATCTAAATCTTTTGTAAAATCTTCCAGAACGGTTCCATGAAGATATTTGGGGGCCGTCTCATAGAGCATTCCGTAATGTTCCAGGCAAAATCCTTTGGAACGTTTGAATTTTCCACTAAACGAGCAATCATTTTCATAAAGATAAAAGATTGTGGCGATATAGCGCTCAAAGGTGTGGCGGATCCGGTCGCAGATAAAACAGGAGTGACTGATCCGGTCCGTATAGCTGTATATGCTGCTTTCTTCTTTTTTTGAGAAAAGTCCTCCCGAACTTTTTCTCCCCTTTTTTTGTAATAATTCCACTTCCTTTATCATATTCTTCATATGTGTGTCAATGATCAGCGCCAGTCCGAGGCGGTTTTCAAAATCGTACATCATCTGCATATGGCGGGCACAAAATCCAATCTTATCGGTCGTGAGGCGGATGTCGTCCTCCATGTAGCTCGGCCCCATGGCAAATGCGACGCCATCATCTTCCAGTGATTTTTTCATGGCGCATACCGGGCACTCACAGTCTTTGTCAAAAATATCATTTACAGGTATCGTGTATAGTTGTTCTTTCATATGTAGATTCTCCATTCTATTGTTATGGTCAAAAGATTGATTAAAGTATAACATATTTTATGAAAAAAAGCAAAAAAGTTAAAAAACAAGAGAAAAAAAGAGGAAACACATAATAAAATGAAAAAATAGAAAAAAATACCAATGGCTGTGATTTGCAAATAAAAGAAGAAGTGACTATTATTAAATCAATCACTAGCACTCAATTGAAGAGAGTGCTAACAAAAAAGAAAAAGATGACAGGAGGAAATAGAAAATGAAATTAGTTCCATTAGGTGACAGAGTTGTATTGAAGCAATTAGATGCAGAAGAGACGACGAAATCCGGTATCGTACTTCCGGGTCAGGCACAGGAGAAGCCACAGCAGGCAGAAGTTATTGCGGTAGGCCCTGGCGGTATGGTTGATGGGAAAGAAGTAAAGATGGAAGTAAAAGTGGGAGATAAAGTAATCTATTCCAAATATTCAGGGACGGATGTAAAACTTGAGGACAACGAATATGTCGTTGTGCGTCAGAGTGATATCGTTGCAGTAGTAGAAGACTAGTACAAATTATGAAGGAACCGAAAATAAATATTAGGAGGCAAATTTATCATGGCAAAGGAAATTAAATTTGGTGTAGAGGCCAGAACTGCACTTGAAACGGGTGTAAATAAGTTAGCAGATACAGTACGCGTGACCCTTGGACCGAAAGGACGTAATGTCGTTCTTGACAAATCATTCGGGGCGCCGCTCATTACAAACGATGGCGTGACGATCGCAAAAGAGATCGAGTTGGAAGATGCATTTGAGAATATGGGAGCACAGCTTGTAAAAGAGGTTGCCACAAAGACAAATGACGTAGCCGGTGATGGTACGACGACAGCGACAGTTTTGGCACAGGCGATGATCAATGAGGGAATGAAAAACCTCGCAGCAGGAGCGAACCCGATCATTCTGAGAAAAGGAATGAAAAAAGCGACAGACCAGGCAGTAGAATCGATCAAAGAGATGAGTGAGACGCTGCAGGGCAAAGAGCAGATTGCAAAAGTAGCTGCTATTTCCGCTGGTGACGAGCAGGTTGGAGAGATGGTTGCCGATGCGATGGAAAAGGTTTCCAATGATGGTGTTATCACGATCGAGGAGTCCAAGACCATGAAGACAGAGCTGGATCTTGTAGAAGGAATGCAGTTTGACCGTGGTTATCTGTCTGCTTATATGGCTACGGATATGGATAAGATGGAAGCAAATCTGGAGAATCCATATATTCTGATCACGGATAAAAAAATATCCAATATTCAGGAAATCCTTCCTCTTTTGGAGCAGGTTGTACAGTCAAGTGCAAAACTTCTTATCATTGCAGAGGACGTAGAGGGTGAGGCTCTCAGTACACTCGTACTCAATAAACTGCGTGGTACATTCCAGGTAGTAGCTGTAAAAGCTCCTGGTTACGGTGACAGAAGAAAAGAGATGCTGAAAGATATTGCGATCCTTACCGGTGGTGAAGTGATCACTGAGGAACTTGGTCTGGATCTGAAAGATACGACGATGGATCAGCTTGGAAGGGCAAAATCTGTGAAAGTTCAGAAAGAAAATACGATCATTGTAGACGGTGAGGGAGACAAGGGTGAGATTGATGCACGTGTATCCCAGATCCGTACACAGATCGAGGAGACAACTTCTGAATTTGACAAAGAGAAGCTTCAGGAAAGACTTGCTAAACTGGCAGGTGGTGTGGCAGTGATCCGTGTCGGTGCAGCTACCGAGACAGAGATGCAGGAGGCAAAACTTCGTATGGAGGATGCTCTTGCAGCGACAAGAGCAGCAGTAGAAGAGGGCATCATCGCCGGAGGCGGTTCTGCTTATATCCATGCTTCCAAGGAAGTAGCAAAGCTTGCTGCTGACCTGGAAGGAGATGAGAAGACAGGAGCCAATATCATTCTCAAGGCTCTCGAGTCACCACTCCGCACGATCGCAGAAAATGCAGGTCTGGAAGGATCTGTTATCATCGATAAAGTAAAAGAAGAGAAACCGGGCTTTGGCTTTAATGCATTGACCGAAGAATATGTTTATATGGTAGATAACGGCATTCTTGACCCGGCGAAGGTTACAAGGAGTGCCCTGCAGAACGCAACAAGTGTAGCATCTACCCTGTTGACAACCGAGTCCGTTGTTGCTAATATTAAAGAAGAGACACCGGCTATGCCGGCGGGCGGTGCCCCAGGCATGGGCATGATGTAAACCACCCGAAAGGAAATCAAGCGCCCACGAAGTGGGCATTTGATTTCACCGGGTGGTTTAGTGAGACGTGCATAAGCGCGCAAGCGCGGTTTCTGCGAAGCAGAAAGCACGTAGAGCTAAGGTAAGTGCGAGTCCTGTGAAGCAGAAAGTACGTAGAGCTAAGATGGGGAGAGATCACAGATAAGGAGAATCCATATGGAGCAACTATACGCAGAATCCAGCGTGAAACAGAAAACAACAGCAAAGGTAACCGTGCTGAAGACAATACTGATCATAGGAATTGTTCTTTTACTTGGGATTGGTTTTTTGAGTGGGATCACACTTCTTGCCCTGTTGTCGATCGTGGCAGTGATCGCACTTGCGTGGTACTGGCCAAGATTTAAGATCGAGTGGGAATATGTGTTTTGTGACGGACAGATCGACTTTGACCAGATTCTTGGCGGCCAGAAGAGAAAGACGATACTCCGGGTCGAACTGGATGATGCGGATGTGATCGCACCGATGACATCACAGAAGATGGATGGTTACCGGCATTTACCGGTACGGGACTTTTCTTCACTTTCTCCGGAGACAGAGAAATATGGCATTGCGATCCGTCTGGAAGGGAAAGAAGAAAAAGTTGTTCTGGTATTTGAACCAAATGAGAAAATGATCAAGATGATCAATACAAAGTTTCCGAATAAGACGGAGATTGCAAAATAAAGATTTTAGAAGACTGATATATGAGCTTTATTGCTTATATGTCAGTCTTTTTCCGTTCCCTTTTTTGAGGCTCAAAATGATTTACAATTTCCAGACTCAATGATATAATAAATATTATTTATTATATCATTGATTGGAGGTTGTAAATTGAAAAAACAAAGCAGAAAGCTACTGAGTTTTGTTTTGGCGCTGGTCATGTTCCTGGGGGTAGCAGTTCCGGTTCAGGCGGCAAAGAAAGTAAAACTGAGCAGTACAAAGGTAACAGTAAGGGTCGGCAAGACAAAAACGATCCAGGTGAAAAATACGTCAAAGAAGATAAAGTGGTCGGTTGTAAAGGGAAAAGCCTATATTAAACTGACTAAAAAGAAAAAACAGAGCGTAGTGATAAAGGGGAAAAAGGCAGGAAATGCAAAAATCCTTGCAAAAGCAGGTAAGAAAAAATTGTATTGTAAGGTGACTGTAAAGGGCGCAGAAGTACCCGTTCCGGATCCGGTGGCAGTTACACCGGGGCCATCGGTACAGCCGTCGGTGCAGCCACAGGCCTCGCAGCCTGCGGGAACGACACAGCCAGGGGGACAAGTTCCTTCTGTACCATCGCAGACCGTACAGCCAGGAGATAACGTTTCTTCTGCACCGTCCCAGGAACCGTCTGCTGTGCCTTCGGTTATTCCGTCACAGTCTGCAGATCCGAATGCACCGGGAGGATTTCAGTATGAAGGGCTTGATACGGGCTGGATCGATCCGTCTAAGCCGATGGTCGCCTTTACGTTTGATGATGGTCCGGTCGGAAATTCGGATACCAGCACCAGTATGATCATCCAGAATGCCCTGACTGCCCATAATGCACATGCTACGTTCTTTTATATCGGCAGCCAGATCAATAGCAATGCAAAAAAAGCTGAGATCCGTCAGGCTAAGGAGAGAGGATTTGAAGTGGGAAACCATTCTTACGGATGGAGTGACCTGAGTTCCTTAAAAGAGGAGGAGATCAAAAAATCCGTCGGGGATACGAATGCGATCCTGACAGAGCTTACCGGATACAGTCATTTCCTGTTCCGTGCCCCGAACCTGTCTGTGAGCAATACAATGAAAGAATCGATAGAAGCTCCGTTTATCCAGTGCGGCACAGATAGTAAAGACTGGGATAAGGCAACGAAAGAACAGATCGTCGCAAATGTAAAGGCGGCAAAAGACGGGGATATCGTCCTTATGCACGAGACGCAGAAAAATACTGCGGATGCAATAAATGAGATTTTGGATTACTTTGAGGAGAAAGGCTGGCAGGTGGTATCGGTTTCTGAACTATTTGCGGTGAGAGGCAAAAAGCTTATCACAGGAACAGAATATTCTTCCTGTGCTCCGGTTAAAGGATAACGACGACACATTCAGACGGGTGGAGATATGACGAAAAACAGGAACGGTGAAAAACGGATGCAAGCAGGCTTGTTAAAAGTTTTTTGCCGCTTCTGTTTTTTTGTTATACCCCAATTATCCGAGCAGCTTAATGGTGGATAAAAGGGCTTGTTATTTCTATACAAAAATGGCAATAATAGAAAATATCGATTTTTATTGACATATTTTTACCCATAATTTACCATAAAATAGACAAGGTGAAGGGATAAAATACAAGTATCACAAATACAGGAGGCTAACGAATGAATACCATAAGATTCATCCCCCCCCCGCTTCGCGCAGGGTATCTTACCTTACGGGGAATCCCGTTTACAAAAGGATATGATAAAAGCTTTGATAAAGATTACGAAAAGAAATCAAAGGACTATATCAAATATCAGTCGGTTAAAAAAGATAAGATCCGTATCGAGAGCGACATCCGGATGGAAAAGGGACTTGCGATGAAGACGCGTGAGCGGGAGCAGGAACTGGTCAGAATGTTTAAAGAAGAGAAGTATTCTTTTGAGTCTCCTGGCATTTTTTTGAACCCATATGGCATGACCCCGCTTTGTGCTTATTTGTTTTTTTATACTGAAAATGAGTGCAGTGTAAGGTTTTGCGTTGAAGGCAGGACAAAAGATACCTGTATTACAGACTGGGTGAAGAGACCGTGCAAATGGCACCGGATCCCGGTATATGGCCTGTATCCGGGAAAAGAAAATAAAGTGTTTCTTGAACTGGTTGATACAGATGGGAAAGTGATTGATAAAAATCAGGTCAGGATCGAGACGGCGCCGCTCAAAAAGGTAATGGAAGATGCTGTCCGAATCGAGCAGAAAAAAGCAGAGTCTGCGATGAAACTTATTTTTGTGGCGGGAAAAAGCACGACGTATCCGATGGCTTTTGATACAAACGGTGACATTCGGTATCTGATGATGTACCGCCCACGGGGGTATGGATTTTTTGAACTGGCAAACGGCAGATTTATCATGATGGAGCGGCAGACGCTCGTTCCAACATATATGATCCCGCATTCTACCCAGATGTATGAGATTGATTATCTGGGCAGGGTGTACAAAACCTATTACGTGCCAAATGGGATTCATCACGATGTCTGTGAGATGACGCCCGGAGGGAATCTCCTGGTGGTCAGCAACTCCCAGTGTGGACATGTCGAAGACTGTATTGCGGAGATCAACCGCCATAATGGCAGAATTGAGAAATTTCTTGATCTCAGGGAGGTGTTGAAAACGGCATACAGGGATCGGACGAACTGGATCCACATTAATTCACTGGAGTATTGTCCGGAGACAAAGGATGTTGTATTTTCTGCCAGAAATCTTCATAGTATGATCTGTATCAGTTGGAAGACAAACAAGCTCAAATGGATCCTTGGAGAGAAAAAATTCTGGAACAAGACGCCATTTGGATACAAGGTTCTGAAGACGCCGGATGATATGCCATGGCATTTTCAGCAGCACTCGGTAAGGGAAATCCGTGAAGATCTGGATGGAAATGCGGATACGAGACATTTTATCCTGTTTGATAACCACTGGAACCTGCGCAGAAAAATATCAGCTTATGATAATGATGATAAATCCTATGTGACGATCTATACGGTCAATGAGAAGAAGAAGACCGCAAAGATTGAAAAACGGTTTGGCGGTGTGAAATCAAAGATCACTTCAAATGGCATTTTAAAGTCAGAGGAACAGAGGATTTTCTATATGGGTGGTTTTCTGGCTTTTCCGGAGGAGAATGATGAACGCTGTGCAATGATCAGTGAATTTGATTATAACACAGGGGAAGAATTAAATCGTTACAGCCTGCGGTACTATTTTTTCCGTGCTTTCGAGATGAAACCGGATGTTGATGACCTGGCTTCTGCCATGGATCTGTATGCAGAGCCATGTGTAGGTTATCTTCAGCCTTTTGAGAAAGCAGACGGGGAGATCAGGATTCCGGAAAAAGGGATTGAAGAGGCCCCCCTTGGCTGCCAGGAGGAACGGATCCGGCTTCGGATCGAGGATGGAAATCTTTGGGTCAAATCGAGAGACCATCTGATCGATCAGGTATTTTTGGCCGGTACGAAACAGAGTTATGTAAAAGATTTCCGGGAACCGGAAAAGCAGCAGGAGATAGCAGCAGACATGGAATATTATCTGTCCATTCCGTTGTATAATATTGCTCCCGGGGAGTACACAGTGGTCGTACAGTTCAAAGGAGCATGTTACGATACGGGAAACTCGATAAAAATACAAAAAGTTACGGATACGAAACAGATTTGACATATTGTCAGATTATAGTATACTTATTGTAGCAGCCTGAACAATCATCAGGCTGAAAAAAGAGATAGGAGAGAAACGCATATGAGAAGGAAGATAGCGGCGGCCGGACTATTGCTTGCATGTGGACTGGCAATCGGGGCGGCAGCAAATACACAAATGTCCAAAGCGGCGGCAAAGTATACGATATCGAAATCGACAAAACCATGTAACAGCTCTTACCGCAGGCTGAAAAGCTATAATAGCAAAACAAAGAATTATTATACGATCAAGTCATATCTTGAGCGCCTGAAAAGTAGGGGAGGCGGTACCCTGGTGCTGAAAAAGGGCACATATAAGGTGTGTTCTACGTTGGAGGTACCCTCTAATGTTACGATCCAGATGAAAAAGGGTGCGACGATAAAGAAGACTTATGTAACCGGAAGTTCTTCTTTGAAACCGACAAAGACATTATTTAAGCTTAGTTCCTCCAAAGCGAAAAATTATAAAGGAACCAAAAAGGTTGTGATCAAGGGTGCAAAAAATGCCACGATCAACCTTGGAGACGTAACGAATGCGATTGGTATCGATCTTGGCCATAACTATAATGTATCGATCTCCAAGATCCGTTTTAAAGGAAAAAAAGGCGGAGCTTATATCAATATCGCAGGAAGCAAACGCGTCAGCGTCGCAGATTGTACGTTTCTGAACGGAAAGAACAAATCCGGTGACAAATATAAGACGGCGGTTACGGTGAATTCGATCGGTTCTGTTCCGTGTGAAAACATAAAATTTACATCCAATTCCTTCAGTGGACTTGAAAACGGAATTGCTTCTACAAAATATAAAAAATCCGTTTATTCTACAAAGATATCTGTAAAAAAGAATACCTTTACCAATATGAGCAGCTCCGCAGTTCTCGGGAAAATGTGGGCTTCTCCGACGATAACTTCCAATACGGTGAAACGGAATGACGGTACAACGAATACAGTTGCTGCCATGAAACTTTACAGTGTGACAGAGCCGGAAGTGTCAAAAAATAATATTACGAATTGCCGGTATGCCGTATCAATAAGCCGTTCGGCCAGCATTAATAATGTGATCTCAGCGGCAAAGGTAGAGTCGATGAAGAATAATACGGTAAAAGATCTGGCGCATTATTATGTACCGTGTAAGAACGAGACGACGACGAGACTTTTCTATTTCCAGACGAAAGAAGATAATAACTTTACGATCACACCGTCTTCTGCACCATACAGAGAGCATTATACGGACAACGCTGCCTATACGGCAAATAGCTCCCAGGCAAAGACTTATTTTATATTTCGCTCTTATATGGAGCAGCTTGAATATGCGGGTGGCGGTACGATCAATATTGCGGCAGGGACATATGTACTCAGCCATTCGGTATGTATCCCGTCCAATGTAACAGTAAACTTTGCAGATGGCGTCAGGATCCAGAAAGTAAAAGCTACGAACACGAACCTTGCTACGAATAAGACGATGTTTGAAATCGTTCCTCCGTCGAAAGAGGGCGTGAAAAATTCTATCGGCGGCTATAACGGTTCCCAGAACGTGGTACTTCAGGGAAATGGAAATGCGGTGCTTGACTGTAATAATGTTGTAAATGCGATGGCGGTCGTTATGGGACATGCAAATAATGTGACGATCCGCAACATTGCATTTACCAATGAATATGGATCTCATTTTATCGAATTGAATTCTTCCCAGAATGTGACAGTAGAGAACTGCTCGTTCACGGATTTCAGGATCTATGATAATAAGAGCCATAAAGAAGCGATCAATATCGATACGACGGATGCCAATAACAATGGATTTAATTATGAGTGGTCGAATCATGACCGAACAGCATGTAACACGGTGAATGTGAATAATTGCATCTTTACCAATATGGGAGTCGCTGTGGGAAGCCATACGTATTCGGTCAATGCGCTGAACCAGCAGATTTACCATGAAAATGTAACGATCCAGAACTGCAAGACAAATCAGACGTATAATGCGGCGGTCCGTATCATGAACTGGAGAAATGCCGTGATCAAAAACAATTCATTCCTCGGTGTCCAGGGACTTGAGGACAATAAAGGAAATGCATATGTATGTATTCTGGTCAATGGTGCAGTGAACCCTACGATCACAAACAATACATTCAGTAAGGGGGGAACCCGTAAAAACTGTGCAATCCGTATTAATATGCGGACTTCTGCTTCCGTAGAGGCAGCAGTGAATGCCGGATATGCAGATACAATCTGCGAGATTTCGGAACAAAATCTTCTGGATCTGAAAAACAATACTGTCCTTGAGGGATGTTATAAATATTTCAGGGTCGTATATGAAGATGGAACCTATAAACCGAGGGAAGAGTGCATGTTTAATGATTCTTCAGCTGCGGGTGATGGTGAGGATACGAGTACGGATGACAAGATCACAGAGGACTGATCTTGTATCCGGATGTGAAAACAGATCATAAACAGTAAAATATGAGCGAAGTAAATGTGGGGTTGCCGATTGACAATCCCACATTCCTACGTTATAATCTCGTCTTTGACACTTATAGAAACGTAAAATGGTCGTAACCCTGCTTGTAGCAAGGGCTGCGGCCATTTCTTCCATGGAATCGATGTGTGCTATTTTTCTTTTAGATT
>JAETQR010000081.1 GCA_021770615.1 Lachnospiraceae bacterium
CATCAATTCGGCATAATCCCTGTATATCAACTCAGTTGATATAACAAGATTCCTATACTGTGTAAAATCAATCTTTTCCCATATTACTTTTGGATTTGCCTCACAATACCTGACATAATTTTTTCTATCGAATACAATATACTTAGCATTTCGCAAGTGATTTACCACAGTTCGTTGATTAATAGTAAGTCTTTCACGTGGATAGTTTCTCCGTTCAATATAATTATAATATTCTTTTTCAAATTCTTCCATAGACATTGACTCACTGCCATTACTAAGAAGTACCCTATACACCATTTCTGTTTTTGAAACTGTTTGCTTATCTCTACGTATTGACTCCTCACTCCAAAATGCACTGACCCTCTCTGAGAAACGTCCCGTATAATTCTGTATACTCTCTGGCGTTATACTCATATCACCTTTTTTGTATTTAATAAACAAGTACTCATATCCAGTTTCTCCACAAGCTGGAAATACATTACAAAATTCCTCTTTCGATAATTTAAAATACTTATATGGTTCACTAAAGTAATCTTCATACATTAACGGCATCTTTTTTACAGTTTGGACAAGTATTTGCCGTACCCTTTCTCTTGTTTAGCCATACATATCACCAATCATTTGTAAGTTATCGCCGGAAAGTCTTTTGAGGATTATTTCACCATTCCGATGGCTGCTATCTAAATATTTTTCCTGAAGATACCGCATTGCATGAGGTCTATTTAAAATATAATATCCATGTTCTATAATACAAATAGCATCATCAAGAATTATTTCTATAAGAATGGAACTATCGAATTCCAAACCAACTAAGGCTAATTGTTTTTCAAACGCATCTTTTTCTATAATTCCATCCGGCGCATACTTCAAAAAGAAATTTTTTATACTGACACGAAAATCAGATAATGCCAACACCTTTCTAATAAATATATCATCTTTACTTTCTATATCCCAATCTACTATTTCAATATATCCAGAATCCAGAACAATATTTCTCCTAAATTATTCACGGAACAGTATCTGAACTGATAACTGTACCATGAATCTGAAAATCGATCCCTGCATCCATAACATCACTCAATTAACCCGTCAAAAGGGTATAAAATCCCCGTAACAGAGTTCAGAGCAGTTGTTAAGCTGTCAAGGTTCGTTAATAGTTGCTATTCCAGCCGTACATTTAGCTTACCGATATTTGAAAGTGTCTCATTGAATTCATTCTTATAAGGGCAACTGCTACACAGCTTGCATGTAATATATCTTGCTGAATGAATTACTTTTGCAGCAATCTTCAGCAGTTTTAAACGGACGGTAGCAATGCGTTGCTTTCGCATATTTGCTGATAACGCCAATCGTCTAAACCAATTAAATATGTTATACGCAAGAGCGTGTACCTGAAGTCTGTTGGCATTTACCATTCTGGTATGACTGCTTACGGACGCGAAATCAAAACCGGATTTGCTTTCTTTGATGAAGTTTTCCATCAGCCCTCTCTTGCAGTAAAATTTGATGAGATACTCTGGGGAAGAATCCATGTTTGTGACAATAAATGTGTACATGTAAACCATCTGGTTTTCCGGTTTTTCAACTTTGCATACCACGCGCCTTTCATAAGGCCATGAACCTGCTTTGTACGTGAATCCACCATAAACTACCGCATGATCAACTTTATTATTCCTGGTGATCTCATCAAGCCCATCCACAAAATGGGATGCTTTTTCACGGAGAATGCCATTCTCTTTCAGCCGAATCACATAGCTTGTGCCATTTTCCTCACACTGCTTGTAAAGGTCAGGCGCAGCAAAACCGCTGTCACCCCGAAGCAGAATACGGATCTCCGGATAATCATCCAGGTATTCATCAAGTATCGGCTGCAGGAAGTCAACCACTCCGGTGCAGGAATACTGTGTTCCGTCACGAAGTTGGATTTTTATTAGATCTCCGGTCATTCCATCATAACAAACAAGTGGATGATAACCATTGCTTTGATAATGAAAATTAAAGGCGCTGCCTTCCTGTTTGCCGTATGCATCAAGAAGAGTGGAATCCAGATCCAGAATAACAGCCTGCGGCATCTGAATACTGTAAATTTTATTCCGAAGTATTCTGCCAATCGCAAGAAACTGGTTTAAGGTATCTTCATCCATACGGTTAAAGAATCTGGAAACAGGGGTCGTTCGTCAGTTCATCGGAAGCATCATCTTCGAAATAACCGGCAATGATCATATATATCATCTGGAGCAGGTTTTCCTGATCCGTATGGTATCTGAATAATGCAGAATCATTGGTCTTGAAAGCTTTGCCTAACAGCTTATCAATATCAAGTTTGCTTACGAATTCTTTGATGAGAAGTAAGCCTGCATCGGAGGATAAATCTCCTCCATCAAAATTTATTTTAATCTGTCTATTGCTTTCTAATGGTAAGGTGTTTACAATACTCATAAAGGGCTCCTTTTGGGTTATTATTTAAGATTCGACACCTTAATTTTACCACATTTGGATGCTCTTTTTTCATTCACTTAATAGATGAAAAGCAATATTCAGTTAAAATACAGTATCTATGTGGCTTTCAGCCACTTCCACGGCTGTGCCGTGAATAATCTAGGTTTATTTATATAATAACGCTTCTTTTAGTATCAAAACAGTACCAACGGGCATAAAGAAAGCTCGCAAATGCCCCTTTTATAGGCTTTTGCGAGCTTTTGAAAATTATTCGAACTCTATCGTCCCCGGCGGTTTACTCGTCAGATCATACAGAACCCGGTTAACCCCCTTGACCTCATTGATGATCCTCCCCATCACCTTCTGAAGCACCTCAAACGGTATCTCCGCCGCCTCTGCGGTCATAAAATCCACTGTATTCACAGCCCGAAGTGCCACCGCATAGTCATAAGTCCTCTCATCACCCATGACACCAACGCTCTGCATGTTGGTAAGCCCTGCAAAATACTGGCCGATACTGCGGTCCAGACCGGCATTTGCTATCTCCTCGCGGTAGATCGCATCCGCATCCTGCACGATCCGTACTTTATCCGCAGTAACCTCTCCGACAATGCGAACCCCAAGACCCGGGCCCGGAAATGGCTGACGGAATACCAGATATTCCGGAATGCCAAGTTCTAATCCGACCTTGCGGACTTCATCCTTAAAAAGATTCCTGAGCGGTTCAATAATCTCCTTAAAATCCACATAATCAGGCAAACCTCCCACATTATGGTGAGACTTGATGACTGCTGATTCCCCGCCAAGCCCACTTTCAACTATATCCGGATAGATCGTACCCTGAACAAGGAAATCCACGGCGCCAATCTTCTTTGCCTCTTCCTCAAATACATGAATAAATTCTTCACCGATAATTTTCCGTTTTTCCTCCGGTTCTGTAATCCCTGACAGCCTGTGGTAAAATCTCTGCTGGGCGTTTACGCGGATAAAATTAAGGTCATATGCGCCTTTGGGGCCAAACACCGCCTCTACCTCATCGCCCTCGTTTTTGCGGAGGAGTCCGTGATCCACGAATACACAGGTAAGCTGTGAACCTATAGCCTTTGACAGCATAACTGCCGCCACAGAGGAATCCACACCGCCGGACAATGCACAGAGCACCTTGCCGTTTCCTACCTTTTTGCGGATCTGCTTTACAGACTCTTCCACAAAAGAATCCATCCTCCAGTCTCCGCAACAACCACATACCCCCAATACAAAATTAGAGAGCATTTTCATCCCCTCAGCAGTATGCATAACCTCAGGATGGTATTGAATAGCGTATAACCCTGCATTTACATTTTCAGCCGCAGCCACCGGGCAATCTGCCGTATGTGCTGTGACCTCGAATCCCGGAGCAACCTCAAAAATTGTATCAAAATGGCTCATCCAGCACACTGTCTCTTCGGATACATCTTTGAAGATCCGGGAAGATCTTTTATCCACCAGTACCTTTGTTTTCCCATATTCTCTCACATCAGCCCGAGCCACTCTGCCTCCGAGCACATGCTGCATAAGCTGTGCGCCATAGCAAAGTCCAAGTACCGGAATCCCGAGCTCAAACAATTCCCGGGAACAAGTCGGCGAATCCTCTTCATAACAGCTGTTGGGTCCGCCGGTCAGGATGATCCCCTTGGGATTCATCGCTTTGATCTTTTCAAGATCTGTTTTATAAGAATAGATCTCACAGTACACATTGCATTCCCTGACACGCCTTGCCACCAATTGATTATACTGGCCTCCAAAATCAATCACAATTACTAACTCACTCTTCACAGAACTCCTCCTAACAGAATAATGGTTAAACAAAATATATGGAACATGAAAACACTGGCTCCATCCAGATTACATAAAACAGCATGTTTGAAAAACAAAGTTATTATACAATACCCCTTATCGCTTTACAAGTAATATCTCTATACGAGAAAAGAACCCCCAGTGTCCAGAACAAATTTTGCTAAGACACAATCGCTTTTTTCTTCCAACTCCCCCTTACATAACGAATGGCAAAACAAACGGCCCGGAACGCCCAGTCAATGATCATTGCGATCCATACTCCAAAAACTCCCATGCCCATATATTTCCCCAGCACATAGCTGAATCCGATCCGGAAAACCCACATGGATAAAATGGAAATATACATACACGCTTTCACATCCCCGGAGGCCCGGAAGGTTGCCGGAGCGACAAAGGATGCAGGCCAGATAAAGATTGCACATATCCCATGAAGCGTAATGATCTGCCTGGCCAACCCTTCTGTCACAGCGGACAGATGATACATCTTTAAGATTTCCGGAAGGAGCAAATAGATCGCCGCTACCGTCACTGCCATACTAATATAGGTAATAGCCATTAACTTTTTATGATAGTATTTCACCTGGCCGTAATCTCCTGCTCCGACACACCTCGCAATCACAGTCGTGACCGCAAAGGTAATCGACATGCCCGGCAGGATCTGGAACAGCGCCACAGCATTGCTGACTGCGTTCGCCGCAATTGCATATGTACCGAACCCGGACACAAGGCTCAGAACAATAACCTTCCCAAGCTGAAACATACTGTTTTCCAGACCATTTGGCACGCCTATGCACAAGATCTTCTTTACAATAAACCAATTGACGCGGTACCGGAAGGTCCGCTCAATGCATAACGTCCGTCTCTGATCGCACAAAAGGGCAACAATAAGCACCGCCGCCACCATTCTGGAAATCAGTGTCGGAATTGCCACTCCTTCTGTCCCCCTGTGAAATCCATAAATCAGAAGGGCATTGCCGCCCACGTTGATAACATTCATGACAATTGATACCTGCATGGACACTCTGGAATTCCCCATAGCACGGAAAATTGCCGCCCCTCCGTTATACATGGCCATAAACGGTATAGAAGCGGTCACGATCATCAGATAGGTATTTGCATGCTCCATAACCTCAGGTTCTATCTTCCCGAATACTCCATGAAGAATGAAATACTTGCCTGCATACACGATCAATGTAATCCCAATCGCACATATGGTAATAAACCACACAAGCTGTGTTGCCGATTTGCCTGCCTCTTTTGTCTTCCCAGAACCTAAATACTGGCCTGCAACCACTGCTCCTCCTGTAGCCAGAGCCGCAAACGCATTGATCAGAAGAACCATGATCTGATCCACCAGGGATACGCCGGACACCGCTGCTTCCCCCACGCTGGCAATCATTATGGAATCCGCCATACCAACAAATACTGCCAGCAGCTGCTCAACAATCAGCGGGATAATCAACGCCATCAACGCCTTATTGTCAAATAAATAATTACCTCTGTCTGCTTTTATTTTATTTCCCATAAAAAAACTCCTCGCCGTTATTATACGCCGCGAAGTTTTTTTGTACAAGGTATAATTGTTTCCGTCTTGCCAATAACCTGCCGGCAAAGCATACCTGATCTCCTCCGTGCACAAGAGGATACACCGGCCTGTCATCAATAATTTACGATCTCTGCAATATTAGCCACCAGCTTATCTGAGGATGCTGCAGAAATATTATTCAGGAAAAGTATATCTTTAATCTCTTTTTCACTGATCAGAGCCATCAGACCGGATGGATAATAACGGTAATCCACAACGTATACATACTCATAATGATCCACCAGAAACGGGACAAACGCATTACCGAAGGATTCCTTTACTACCAGGCATGAACTGCCGTCATTTTTCGTGGGATTGTGGATCTCACTGATCGGCTGGTCTCCACCGATAAAGCAATTATATTTCGATGCGGCATTCCACTCGGACACGTCTGAGATAATCTCATATTCCACTGTGTTGCCTTTCCGGTCTGTATACGTCATATCATTCGTGGCCAGAGGAATGTAAGCCGTAACCGTATCCGGAGTTTCCCCTAAGGCCGCCGATTGATTACAATAGGAATACATTGTCCCGAGAAAGTTGTCGAAAGTCTTTGTCTCATAACTGTCGATCGGAGTTGGCTTTATATCCTTTTCTTTCATGAATTCACAATATGCATAATATGCTCCAAGTGCAGTCCAGTGGTGATCTGTCCGAAAATAAAGATACTCGTCATTATGGTCTTCCAATGTAGCAAACACGTCAATCGGAGTAACTTTCTTATCCAGTTTATCACATATATACTGGATGGCCTCCCTCTGGTCACTGCTGCCCAGTTCCTTTTGAAGCTCCGCATCCAGATACACCCCTGAACTGATCGGCACAATCATATCATAAATATTTACTTCCTCATCGACCTTATTTGCCAGCGTATTGACTGCTTCCACATACTTATCCACGCCTTTTTGATTAAATCCATACAATCCAAATGCCGTATTCTCCGCTACATACACAGCCCCGAACTTTTCCTGGATCTCCTGGATCTCCCTCTGCTTTTCTCCAGATTTTACAGTTGTCTTTTCCTGTTCATTCTCCTTCGTTTCCTCTTCTGCAACATCCTCCTCAGACACCTGGGCTACGGCCTGGACATCTCCGTAAATCTGATTTTTCTGCACTCCATACGCCGCACGAACCCCCATATTCCCGGAGATCAACCTCTCCCGAAATGGAAATGTATCTGCATACCAGGTATTTACGCCCTCAAAAAACTCGCCATTCCATAGCGTCTCTACCGTCGGCTTGGGAAATTTGGTCAACGTACGTTTTTCAATCTGGGATTCCTTCGGCCGAAGTGGGATAATCAGCGCAACAAATGCAAGAAATCCCAGGACTGCAACAAATGCATAAATTTTACATACTACAACAATCCTGCTTTTCCTGCCGCCCCTCCGGCTCCTGATCCTGCTTCGCATCTCCTCATCTTCAAATTCTCCTGCCCTGTATCCTATCCCTCTGCTTGGCAGGCCCTCTTTTTCTTTTAGGGACCTGTTGCGTTCCCGATTCTTCGTTCGGTCTTTAATTTTCCCGTTTCTTCCGTTCCCTATCTCATTTCTCAACTTTCGTTCCATATATCTGACCGCATCCTTCTAAAACTGAAAATACAAAAATGGATTATAACTGTTTCCTACAAGAGCCATTGTTGCCAGCATTAAGAGAGCCACCGGACCGACAACTTCAATAGCATTGCACAAATAGCGTACAGCTGCAACTCTTCCCTGCCATTTACTGAGCCAGGTATACACCGTCTTCAGGAGAGGCGTACAGGCAATAATTGCCGCTGCTATGAAAAACATATGGTTTTCAAATGTCATCCCAACTTCCATACTGGTAAAACCATTATGGTTCAGCCCGAACATCCCCTTAAGAACGTGACCAAGATAGGACATATCGCTGAATTTAAATAAAATCCATCCAAAATACACCACGAACAAGGTATAAACATGCCCGACTGCCCTCGGCAGTTTCTCAAGCTTGTCCAGGAAACCGTTCTTTTCAATAACCAGAAATACATAATAGAACAGTCCCCACAGCACAAAATTCCAGTGCGCCCCATGCCAGAGGCCGGTCAAAGCCCACACAACAAATAAATTTATCATCGTCCTACGCTGTCCTTTACGGTTTCCTCCAAGCGGAATATACACATAGTCCCTGAAAAAGGAACTTAAGGATATGTGCCAGCGTCTCCAGAAATCTGTTACAGATCTGGCAATATACGGATAGTTAAAATTCTCTTTAAAATGAAAGCCTGTCATCCACCCCATTCCAATCGCCATATCGGAGTACGCCGAAAAATCCAGATAAATCTGTAGCATATACATCAGTACGCCGAGCCAAAGCCCCAGCGCCGGTATGCTGTCCAGCTTGTCAAGCCCTACGGGAAGCATTGTATCTGCGATCTCAGCACAGGAATTGGCAAATACTGCCTTCTTCACCAGGCCAACCGTAAACCGGTTAATTCCCTGTCCAATTTCGGATAACCGAGTTCTCCTGTGTTCAATCTCATACGCAACATCTTTATATCGTACAATCGGCCCGGCAATACACTGAAAAAACAATCCTGCATACAAAAGAACCAGCCAGTATTTCCTCTGTGGCTCCACATCGTTCCAATACACATCAATTACATACGATATCAGCTGGAACGTGTAGAAGGATATCCCGATCGGCAGTATGATCTCTGGCACATTTTCTGGAAAACCTGTAATGCTCTTTATATTTTCCAGAATAAAACCGGCATATTTATAATATCCCAGAAGCCCAAGCTGAAGCCCGATCCCTGCAATCAGGCAAAGCTTTTTCATCCTCCCGTTATCCCGATACTGATAAATCAAAATGGCCGACGCCCAACTGATCAAGGCCATCACAAGTAGCAGCACCAAATATCTCGGCCCGCCCCACGCATAAAAAACCAAAGAAGATACAAGCAGAACCACATTCTTCTTATCTAAGGAACTACACAGGCAATACACCATCATTGTGACTGTAAAAAATAAAAAAACAAATAAAAGACTTGAAAAGACCAAAACGTCCCCTCCCCCCAAACCATAAATGTAGCACACTATATCTAGTGTAATACCTTTACGCCAATTATTCAAACATATTCTACTTAAATCAACAAATTTTGCATAAAAAATACAAAAAACGACACTGCAGCAATTTTAACCAAAATTCTGCAGTGTCTCCTGATCCGTTATTTTTTATACTATACGTCCAATTTCTACCAGTCCGTATAGATATCAATCGTTCCCTTAGCACATCCGGTGTCATACACCTTTCCCGGGCCAAGTGATGTCTGTACAATACTGTACCTTGCGAAATCATCTTTGTGAGCCGCCAGACAGAGATATCCATTTCCGTCACGGATGGTGCCGTCAGAAGCTATATGACGCCCCGGAATCTTAAGTCCATATCCCGGAAGTATTTTCTGAGAATAGTATGTTTCCCTGAAGCCGTTGTAGTAATTTACCCCTTTGGAAGGAGTCAGCACCCCTGGGCCTGACGGATATTTATAACCGCCGCCGGATGATCCGGAATTGCCGGAACTGCCTGTGCCCCCGGAAGTCGATGTGTTTTTATTGCTTGAAGCCTGTCCGGTCGAATTATTATTGGCAGCAGCTGCCTCAGCAATCTTTGCTGCTTCTTGAGCCTGCTGCGCTTTCATTTCATCAATTTTCGCATTCAGAGTCTTAAGGTCTGTGGATGTCTCTTCTGCTTTATTTTTCAGCTGTGCTTTTTTGTCAGTCAGCTCTTTTTCTAACTTGACGTAGGATTCCTTTTGTTCTTCCAGGCGCTTTTCTTCGTCCTCAATGTTCTTTCTGAGGGTCACAAGCTCATCCAGCATCTCCCTGTCATAATCATTCAGAGTCTGCACAAAATCAATCTTATTTACAAAGTCGGCCAGACTGCTTGCTGAGAGGATCATCCCAAGCATTGTCTCATCGTCATTTTCGTAAATATACTGGATGCGGACCTTCATATCATCATATTGCGCTTTTTCATTGTTTTTAGCAATCGCCAGCTGCTCCTGGGTCTTTGATATATCGCCCTCCATAGCCTCCATCTTAACTTCATTGTCTGCAATCTGTTTTCCGATATCCAAAAGTTCCTGGTTGATATCATTCAATTCATTCTTTAAATCAGAAGACTGTCCTTTCAGCTTGTCTAAATTATCTGCATAACTAACGGAAGTCTGACAAAGAAAACAAAGTGCACAGGCACAGGCAATGACCGCCAGTATTCGCTTTTTTAAACTTACCTTCATAAATAATCTTTTCCTTAAAATAATATTATTGGTTATTTAGTTGCAAAACACACTTTTTATGTGTTCAATTAGTTTACTATGTTTCCGCCTCCTTGTCAATTCCTACATTTATGCCAAATCTTACGCAATCATAAGTATTCCCAGATTTTTACTGTCAATTCTTCCTTTTTCCCTTTATGTTTTTATTCTTCAGGTTTTTCCGACACCCAACAAGTGGCTGCCCCTTCAGACTTTGTTGATTCCTGTATATATTTTATCCCAAATATCCTAAACATACAAGACCTATTGATCTCCATCCATTGTTATTTTGCAAATTTATTTCCATTGTACAGAACTTTACTTTTAACCTAAAATCCCGCAATCAATTATACATATGCTAGCCGATATTAAGTTCAAAGAGTTCCATGATTTCTTTTTGAAAAGCTGTTATCGTTGTATAAATTTGCTTACGTTTTCCTTC
>JAETQR010000082.1 GCA_021770615.1 Lachnospiraceae bacterium
TGATACTCCCCGATTGTGACCGCCATATTCGGCTGTTTTGCGCTCCGGCACATATCAATCAGCGCTGCCCCGGCTTCCTTCTTGTCCGTATATACCCGGTTCCCGATTTTTATGGAAAAAGTGTCTTTATCCGGGAATTTATTCTGTGCGTAGGTCTGAATGTCGGCACGATACCCCGCAAGGCGTTCTTTCATGGAAGCGATCTGCACCGGGTAATGCTTCACGATGTTGTCCTCCAGACGGTACTTCTGGCTGGTGTGGTTCGCCTTCAACAGCTTTAGCTTGGATACCTGAATATCTAAATCCATTTTTTCTTTAATATAGGGATTTCCTGTTGCCAGAGCTTTCACTTCTGCATAAGTGAGAGCCGCTTCGTCTATGTCCTCACAGCTTCTGACCGGGGATTTGCTCGTCATAATCTGCCCAATGAATTTCTGCTTGTTCTCGATAAGCTGGTCGGGTAGGTCAGCGGTATTACTACCGCCTTCCCCCCTAAGAACCGTGCATGAAGGTTTCCCCTCACACGGCTCAAGCACTTATAAGCCCTGTGTCACCAGAGCCGGTTCACCAGTGTTTTTCAAGTAATGTAATGCCCTATGGCATTCGGCATGTAACAACATTTTCTTTTCCCTGAAATCTGCCCCTGTCTCTGAATGGATTCGAAAGCCTCTCTCTACCGTGATTGCTTCTCCGCAATGAGGGCAGATTCCCTTTTGCGCTTTGTAAAGAGCATTCAGCTTCTTTCTCCCGTTAATTTCACGAAACATCCTCTCTGTATCCCTGTCCTCGAAATACTCTGTAAACCTGCTGTCAAATGGCGTTGCTTCTGATTTTGTTTTCAGCCACCGTATGATATTGGTGTCCGTGGCATAAATCAAGCGCAGTTCAAACGAATCTGACGTTTTAACGCTGAATGTCCAGCTTCGTGTGCCAGCCTGCCTAAAATATTTCTTTGCTATCCATTTGTGGCTCTTTTTCGGATGTCTGCGCTTACACCATTGCCACAGGCATCTCCAAACGTCAAAATCAAACCGTTCAAATGCCTGTGAAGAAACATTGTATTTCTGGAAATTTACCCAGCCACGGATGACCGGGTTCAGCTTGCGTATCAAATCCTCCTGCTTCATAGACGGATTTTTCTTGATTATCTCCCTTATCTTGCTTACTATGGCTTTATAATTCTTTTTAGATGGTTTTGTAAGAAGTTTGTCTTTGTACCACCTTATATTACTTCCGAGAAAATCAAATCCATTTTCGATATGGGTAATAACCGTCTTTTCTTCTGACAATTCTAATCCTCTCTCTGACAGAAATTCCCGGATTATCGGAAGCACACCATTTTCCAACAGTTCTTTGCTTTCGCCTGTAACGATAAAGTCATCAGCATAGCGAATAAAATTCACTTTCGGAAAATATACTCTCCCTTTTACCGTTCTCCGATGGTATCTATCTTTCAGTTCTTTTTCCAATCCATCCAATACCATGTTACAGATAGTTGGTGAAATAGCTGACCCCTGTGGGCTTCCCAATTCTGTCGGGAATAGCCGTCCGGTTTCAATGTATCCGCTTTTTAGCCATTTACGCAGGATATCCCTGTCCATTGGGATATTATCCAGAATCCATTCATGGCTGATATTATCGAAACAGCCTTTGATATCTCCTTCTAACACCCACTTCGGGGATTTCCTTTTATTCAGACAGGTGAAACATTGCTCAATGGCGTCCTGCACACACCGTTTTGCCCGGAATCCGTAAGAATTCGGGTCGGCGGTGATTTCCGCAATCGGCTCCAATGCAAATTTATATAATGTCTGCATTGCCCTGTCCTCCATGCATGGAATACTTAATGGGCGCATTTTTCCGTTTTTCTTCGGTATATACACCCTCTTTAGTGGCAGGGGCTTATATCCCCTGCGTTTCAAGCTGAGAATCGCTTCGTATTTCAGTTTTGGAGTAGACCATAATACTTTATCTACTCCTGCTGTTTTCTTGCCTTTATTACTTGTCACCCTCTTTACGGCTAAAGCACGCCCGTAAAAAGAATGTGTGAGCAGCCACTGCAAGGATTTTACCTTGCCTGTCCTGCCCTGCTGATGAGCCTTTACGATACGCATTTGCAGTTTTTTAACATATGCTTCGGCTTTGTTCCAGTCAATCCTGTCCCAAGCCTTTGCAACGTCAGAAGTCGCACACGTTTTACCGTTCATTTGCTTTACTCCTTTCAAAAATTCTATAAATTCTCTCGTAATCAAGCACCACGCGGAATTGGGCACCCTTTCGGGCAGGGCAAATCTTGAACCCCTATCCGGCTTCATTACAAAGCCGGCATTCGCTTCTTCCGCAATCCTATACCCGCATTCCCAACGGCTTCCCTTACGGTCGGCTTGCCTTTGCAGGCGAGAATACGGGCTTGACACGTTCCACTTAATCAACAATTATCTGATAGTTTAGGTCCCACCTCTACTCCGGCAGTCTTATGTCCGTGTATTCCCAATGTGGAAGGGAATATCCGACTGCACACCTTTTGGTTCAAGCCTGTCAGCTACTTTGGCTTGTTCAGCTTTAACGAAGCTTACGGTGATTCAGTTAATTAACCATGCTATCAATAAAAAGCCTGCACCCTAACCGCCTTGTAGCTGGCAGCTTCATCCTCCCCTCACGGTTTGGATTCTAAATAGGGCTACGTTTATGCCCGCTTCCGAACAGTGCCATTACTGGCAGAGCCGGGGGCAACGGCTTCATCCAACGGAATGGATGGTTTGGTCGGTATTACCGCCAAACAGTTAAATTAAGCGACTTCGTGTCGCACCCAACTGTACGAATCGAATGTGCCTTCCGTCACATATCGGAATATTTTCACCTTGTCATTCATGTTGCCCTGTCTTAAAATCCGCCCTTCCTGCTGTTCAATGTCAGTCGGTCATTTTTTGCGGACAGTTCAATACATACCATCCTTTTCTGTTCCCTGCTCCTGCGTTTGCTCTCGTTTGACTTCTCCCTCTGTATCCTCTTGGCACAAGCAGGACAATACTTCGATATTCCAGAGCCAGGGACATATTCAACGCCGCACACCGTACAGTGTTTGGCGGGCAACGCTGTCCACCGTTTCGTGGGTGTGATATGTAATTCACCGACAAAGCCGATGAATTTATAATAAATCTTGATTTCCTGTTTCACTGTTCCGTCTGCCATCTTCTCACGCTCCGAAACAAGTATCTTGTCTATCAAGGCGTTTACAATGGTTGCGTCCAGTTCCTTAATGCCTTGGTAGTTGCGGATAAGGGAGAGGAAGTCACGGATTCCCTGCGATTTCTCGTAGCTTTCATTGAGCGTTTCCGTTACTTTTTTCAGTCTTGCTTCAATTTCAAGCTGTTCTTTCTGGTATTTCCCCGACATCATCTCAAAATTCCGCTCGGTGATACGCTCCATGACCTTATCCTCATAGAGAGAGGAAAACAGCCTGTCAAGCTCCGCAAGGCGTTTGTTCAGCTTCTTTTGTTCTTTCTCCATTGCTTTCGCTTTGCTCTGGTCTGTTTCCGTGAGCCGCTTCTCAATCGCCCTCACCGCCCGCTTGTCATTCACCGCCATATCCGCAAAACGGTTGATGTCGGCAAGCACGGCGTTAAATAAATCCCTCGCTTCAATGGCGTGTGCGGTACACATAACATTGCCGTACCTGCCATAATTATTACAGGTGTATTGTACGCAGTCGATGATGTCGGGGCGTTTCCTCCTGTTTGCGCTCATAGCCCGCAAAGCGTAGCCGCAGTCCGCACACTTGATAACGCCTGCAAAAATGTTCTCAAAGCCGCCCTTATTTTCGGGTAATCTGCGGCTTGTGATAAGCTGCTGTACAGTGTCAAATTCCTCCTGCGTGACTATCCCCTCATGGGTATCGGGTATCACTTCCCATTCTTCGGGCAGCTTCGAGGGGCGTTTCTTGCTTTTCATGTTGGCGGCAATCCGTTTGTAGCCCGCAAGGTTTCCCGCATATATCGGGCTTCTTAAAATGCCCCTTACACTGTTTTCGCTCCAAATATAGCGGTTTTCCTCGTTACCCTCAAAGTAACGCTCGTAACCTGTCGCCCCCTGCTCCGCCGCATAAGCGGCAGGGCGTAAAATATGCTGTTTATTGATGTGCTTGCGGATTTTGGAGATTCCATTTCCCTCTAATGCAAGTTCAAAAATCTCCCTTACCACATGGGCAACCTTATCATCTATCAGCAGGTGGTTATGGTCAGCAGGGTCTTTGATATACCCATAGGGTGCATACGTCCCCATGAATTTCCCCTGCTGAAACCTCGCTCGGTACGCCGATTTTATCTTGACCGACACATCGGCAGAATACATTTCGTTTAGGATATTGCGAAATGGGGTGATGTCCATCGCCGATTTATTCAAGGTGTCCACGCCGTCATTGACTGCTATATACCTCACGTTATGCTCAGGGAAAAAGACTTCTGTATAATTCCATTAGAGAACATATATAGATATATACCCTATATAAAGAACAAGTGAGAAGCCTTTGACCTCTCACCTAACATCCCATAGAATAACAGACTGAATTATTATAAAATTTTCCGCAGTTTCTTACGCAAATGAGATAACCTTGCATAGACAGCCCCTACCGTCAAATGCACAAGCAGCGCAATCTCCTTTGTAGAATAGCCATGCATTTTCAGCAATACGATTTGTAAAGTGCGTCTGTCTACCGTGGCTAAGGCAAGGTATAGATTTTCACTCTCAATCTCATCCAGTAAATCAGAAACAGACTTTACCTCCATCTGCTTCTCCTTGTCTATCATATCCTCAAGATATTCTCCAAAATCACTTGTCCATCGGTAAAACCGCCTGTTGGAATTAAAATCTGCCCTATCGTCTGTGCGGATTTGTTCAATGACCGTTTCATTAACGCCACACTCTCGCAAAACCTTTTCCTCAGCTTCTTTCCAGATGCGCCATTTCCTATCCTCTCGTCCGTGGTTGTATGCCATGCTTTTTCCTCCAATCGGGATTTTAGTAAATCCAAGATTGAGAGAGCTTAGGAATCGCCCCCTCATTTTCCCAAAGGAAAAAACAAGAGGGCTGAACGCCATAAAATTTAGTTCTCAATTATCGTCCTTAGCTTCGCAAGGATTTTGGCTTTGCGTTTGTTTACAACACTCTGCGTTATGCCTAACCGCAATCCGACTTCCCTCTCGGAAAGTTCCTCAAAGAAGATGGCTTGTATCAATGTCTGTTCGCCATCCGACAATAAAGGCAGGGCGACTTTCAACCTGTCCACCATCACCGCATGGATAACGGTTTCCGCAACATTTACTGCTTCATCAACAATGAAGTCAATCACATTTCCCTCACTGTCTGTAAATCCCTCCAATGAAAGCAGCTTGTGGTTTGTGTCCAGTTTTTTCAGATAACGCCACCATTCTTTGTCCTTGTAGAAATCTGCATACTGTTCCCGCACGACTTCAAGCAAACAGCCCTGCACGGGGATAAACAGCTTGTCCAGATAACTCTGGTCGGATTCCCTGCGACAGCAGAAATCCTTATAGGACAGTTCCACATAGACATTGTTTTCTTTGATATATACTTTTCTTGGTGCATATTTCACCGTATTTTCCTCCAATCCGAATTTTTGAAGATGTAAAAATCCAGATTGGAAAGGCGGGGAGCGGCAATGAACACCAGAAACAGCCCTGCGGCACATTCCGATAAAAAACGACAAAAGAAAAACCGCAAAGGCTCTGTGACCTCTACGGTTATAGGAGATATGTATTCTGATAAGTGGAGATTCTACTTCTGGTTTCATGGTGAAAAGTAGCGTTGCATAAGCAGGGATTTTTTTGACTGGCTTCCTGCCAATCCCCGATATGCTATATATAAGTCAATTCTGTATTGCATGAACAGATAGGTTACTACCCGAAAAAAGGACATAAAAAAATCCCTCCAAACTTTAAAAACAAAGTTAGAGGGTAATTAAGGTACAGCAATACAGCCCATCGAACATCGTTTTTTTTATTCAATGGACGTATTTGCCTTCTCACAATTTATCTATTGATTATTTAATTTTTCCTTAACAAGTTTTTCATGGTAAAAGTAATTGACATAATTTAATCCCAGTTCATCACAATACGTGTTGAGCAAATCAGCCAACGTATTCCAATATGCACTATCTTTATTTAAATAAATTGCTTCATATTTTTCTTTTAAGTCTGGATAGTGTGTATTGATATAAGAGAGGATACTGCTTTTGTATGCACCTCTAAGATTCAGATTTTCAAACCAATATTCACATACATTCTCTTTCGTACCATCAATGATGTCTTTCCATTCTGTGATATACGGAAAAATAGGAGACATAAACAAAACCGTATGGATACCCACATTATGTAATTTCTCTATCGCATGAAGCCTGTCCTTTATCGAACCGCCTTTATCCATATCCGCCCTAAAATTGTCATCTAAAGTGTTGATTGAAAATGCCACTTTGAGATTGGACATCCTTTTCAATAATTCTATATCCCGTAAAATAAGCGTTGATTTTGTTGAAATTGTAAGTTGGCAATCTGCATCCACAAGCTGTTCTAATATCTTTCTTGTGATGCCGTATTTCTCCTCATAAGAATTATAACAATCTGTTACAGACGACATAAAAACAGATTTTCCCTTTAATCTCTTTAGGTTAATAGGTTTTTCACACTGCTTAATGTCTATAAATTTCCCCCATTCTTCCTTATGCCCTGTAAATCTTTTCATAAATCTTGCATAGCAGTATTTACAAGCATGGGTACAGCCGACATAGGGATTTATCACATAATCACTTGCTGGCAAATTTGATTTCGTTAAATAGTCCTTCGTATTTATTTTTTGTTCTATAATATCCATCTATTGAATCACGCCTCCATGAAAATAACATTCATAAATTTTTTCATCCAAATAAAAAATATCTTCGTACCCTTGAAACCAAACAAATTCACCATCTACTTTACAATGATAATGGTAATCGCCTTTTGTATACATTTGTGGTCCCCGATAAGGAAATTTTTCCGTAACCTGCAACAAAACTTCTTTCAAAAAGCCATTGTTAAAATTATCCCCTATAACCCGACCAGTATAATTCATGCACCAAATAGGATTATCATAGTACCATACCGCTTCTTCACCAGTAAATTTTTCGCCGCCTAAATATGTATCGTAATATTTATACTCATTTTCCGCATAACAAAAATCACTGGATTTCATTCGGGAAGATTGCACTTTATTTTCATTGATTGGATAAGTATTCTTTTTTGCAGAAACCAAAAAGGAAACAACTTTATTGAGGTCAATGTCCACACTCTTACATAATAAAATGTTGCACTCATCATCATCTTTCACTATTCTGTCAATGGTTACGCCATATAATTCGCTTAATAATATCAAGCCATTCAATTCTGGAATTGCCTGTCCGTTTTCCCATTTGCTTACAGTCTGCCTTGCTATCCCAATCTTATCTGCCAGTTGTTCTTGGGAGTAACCATTCTTCTTCCTTAGCATTTGCAATTTTTCTTCTAAATTCATATATATCACCTCTAAAATAACATTATATATGTTTTCTTATGGAAAGCCACCACGGGAAGTAGGCAATTATGCCACCCTTAATATGCAAAAGTGAATTTTCTGCTGAATGTTGTCTTTCATTTAACCTACTTGACGTTGTTTTCCTAACATCATCTTACTAATATAATCAACGAATCTATTTGGTAGGATGTAAGATGACATAACGAGTATCTTATTGTAAATTCCTGCCACGACTATCGTTTTTCTTTTCATAACAGCTTTATAAGCTATATCAGCAACCCGTTCTGGCGACATAACAAACAATTTAAATAATAAAGTATCTTCCATGCCTGCTTTAGCTGCAAATTCTGTTTTTGTAGAACCTGGGCATAGAGTTGTGATTGTTACGCCAGTGCCTTTGAGTTCTGAACTAATTCCTTTTGACACAGATAAAATATATGATTTTGTTGCCGCATAAACAGCATCATAGGGACATGATATGTAAGAGCCTGTTGAACCAATATTTAAAATCTTTCCCTGCTTGTTATCTACCATTGAGGGCAGGAATAATTTCATCATATCTGTTACAAAAAACATATGTAAGTACATCATATCATGCTCTTTTTCCCTGCTTGTTTTAATAAAACTTCCAAACTCATTAAAACCCGCATTATTAACAAGCACATCAATTTTCAAATCCAATTCCTGTACTCTACGGAATACATATTCAGCGGCTTCTGGCTTTTCTAATCCATAAACAATGAAAACTGATTTTATGCGGAAAGTCTGCGACAGATGATTTGATAATTCTTTCAATTTATCCTTATTTTTTGCTACCAAAATCAAGTTGTAACCTTGCTGTGCAAATTTGACAGACAGAGCCTTTCCTATTCCGCTTGTACAGCCTGTTATCAAAGCTATTTTATTATTTTTCATATGCAATCCCTCCGACAAGTTCTTGGTAGTGTCAAATCCTACCTGATTTTTTGTTACTCAAACCTTGATTTTATGGGAGTTTGCAAATAAAAGAGCATTGACCTCCCTTTTTATGGTATAATGTCAATCGCCAAACCAA
>JAETQR010000160.1 GCA_021770615.1 Lachnospiraceae bacterium
TCCGATTCAAAAAACACATCATATTTTTGTCCTTCCGGAGTTAAAATATCCAACCGAAACAATCCTCCCCCTCCAGACGACATTGATACTTTAGAATATTTATAATCTGTAAAAAATATCTGTAATTTAATTTTGTCCCCGACTTTGAGATTATTTAATTTAGCAAACGTCTGGGAAATCAGACATACCTTGGAACCATTTTCATACTCATTACCGCTGATGGCTTCTCCTTCCACAATAGAGGCCTGGCCGTCATGAAAAGGGCTTAATAGTTCAATATTTTCTGTCGGTGTAACCGGCACTGTTTCAAATGTCAATTTGTTTAATTCATCAATAAGATTCCGCCATACCGCTCCTTCTTCCGTATTCCAAAAACCTGCGCTTACTTCCTGCCAGCGCAGCGATGGTTTCCAGTCTGGAAAAACTGCCGCTGGAACATATTCCAAGGGATATTCTTCCTCTATACGGGTATCGCCATAAATATTCATTGACAGAAGCGCAATATATGTCTTACCTGCTTCTAACGGCTCCGTCTCTTCCCTGTAATGGTCACAAAACCAAATCTCCTTTCCAACCATGGAAGGCTCCCCATCTCCCCAATAAACATTTTTTATCTCTACCTTCACCGGAGAGCTTGGGAGACTGTCTTCAAGAGGTGAAAATTCCACTAATGATGAAGTGGAACCGGCGCCATCCCTTGCTAATGCTCCTGTGATAAAATCAGGAGAAACCGCACCGTAAAAAGGCCTGCGTTCCACTTTGTTTATATATGTAACGTCAAGGCTGTTTAATAACTCTTCAGTTAGAATCTGCGTATAGCCTACTCTTTCTGTTATTTTATATTTTTGCAGTTCCGCGTCCCATTCTTGCTCCGTCACCATACTGTCTGGCTTCTGCGTCACAGTTCCTATGGTAGTGAAGCTATCTTTCATCCGGTTGATGGAATCTTGCACTCCCATCCACAGGCTGCATCCCAATGTGAAAAAGACAGTGCCAAGCATAATAATGCAGAAAAATAAAAT
>JAETQR010000161.1 GCA_021770615.1 Lachnospiraceae bacterium
TGCAACGAAAATATCAAAGACGTATACCACGAATTATTTGATGAAGCACTTGCCCGGTACAATGAGAAGCAGACAAGAAATGACCGCATAATTGATGATTACTATGAGAAAATCTGTTCCGGCAAACAGGAAAAGCCATTCCATGAGATTATTTTACAAATCGGGAATAAAGACGATATGGGAGCAAAGACAGAGGAAGGACAGCTTGCGGCAAAGATACTTAATAAATATATACAGGACTTCCAACAGCGCAATCCTACATTGAGAGTGTTCTCTGCTTATCTCCACATGGACGAAGCAACGCCACATCTGCATATAGATTTTATACCCTATACGACTGGAAGCAAGCGGGGACTTGATACAAGGGTATCATTAAAAAAGGCACTGGCAGAACTTGGCTTTAAAGGCGGTACAAGGAGCGAAACAGAGCGTAACCAGTGGGTAGCGGCGGAAAAGGAACGGCTTGCGGAGATTATGTTGCAACATGGTATTGAGTGGGAGAAAAAGGGAACACATGAGAAACATTTATCCGTTTTGGATTTTGAGAAAAAGGAGCGTGCAAAAGAAGTTGCCGAACTGGAGCAGACGATTTCCGGCAGTAAAGAGGAATTATCCTCTATTCTTCATCAGCAGATAACAGCAGGACAGGAAACGGAACAGATACGGAAAGAGGGCGAAGCAATCCGGCAGGAAGTATCAGAACTTTCCGCTACCAATTATCTGCTCAAAGAACAGACGGAACTACTGGCAGGAGATAAAGAAAAACTGTTATCCGAAAATGAAAAGTTGGAGAAACAGCAGAAAAAGTTACAGCAGGAAATCAACAAAATGGTACAGTCAAAAGAGGATATGGAGCGCAACATTCACGCCTATGATGAAGATGTAAAATGGCAGTTGGCAGAGCCGGGGGCATTGATGAGCGCAAAGGCTTATCGTGATAAAAAGGCTTTACCGCTTGTGGAGAAATTGAAAGAAGTGGTAAAAAATCTGACTATCAAATG
>JAETQR010000022.1 GCA_021770615.1 Lachnospiraceae bacterium
CGGCTTCCTTCAGATTCCACCTCACGATGGACACCCTTGCCTTCGGCTATATCCTTCCCACTACCGGGCGGATTCCGGACTTGCACCGGTTAGAAACGTGCGCCGCCGGGCGCACGGTATAAATTGTGCTCGTGCTTGCACGAAAGCACAATTTTACCTGAGGACCGCTAAAACATGAGCATGCAGCGATTTTCATCGAAAATCAGCGGAATGCGAATGTTTTTAGCACGACGGAAATTGCAAAGCAATGTAGTCGTGCGTATGGCATCTGTCAGGGGCAAAATACCTTTTGACCCTGACATCATATAATAAATAATAATCTAATTGAAGATTTTCTGCTTGTTGTTGACACCAATGCTGTGCGTCATCTAGTGCTTTATTACATTTTTCAAATTACCAAAGTTATCAAGATTTCACATACTCACTCCCTTATTGCTCTGTCATAAACCCCCATTGTACGCCAAATTCATCAATAAAGTTACCTGCTAATTTGCTGTATGGCAATTCTGTGAAAGGGTCTATGACAGTGCTTCCTTCTTTGAAAAATTCGTAACAGGCAAGAAGCTCTGAGGCATTAGAAAACATAACAATTAAATGAACGGCGCAGTTAAGTGATTTCTCTTTGTTTCCAAATCTATCGTTCAAAAAAATTTTTTGTCCGTGGATGTACATAACCGCGTGCGCTATATTATTATCACCTTGACATTCATCCGGCGCATAATCATAGTTGTGTACAATGTTTTCTGCTTTGGTATCAAATGCTTTTTCATATAGAGCGATTGCTTTCTCGCAATCGCCGCAAAAATGTAAGTGTGGTATCAGCATAATCTTCCTCCTTATTTCATTCTTTCTACAAAAATTATTCGCTCTCGGAATGTTCAACTATTAAGAACCACTTAAAGCCGAATTTATCTTTGACTGCGCTCATACAAGCTGCAAAATCTGTTTTATGAGGTTCTTCCAACACAGTCCCCCCCTCTTTTAATATGTCGAAAACTTTCCAGACTTCGGCAACTGTATCAAAATCCACAGCAAAAAATAGCGAATCCGCTTGAATTTCCTTTCCTGTACCACCATCCGACAGCCTGATTCTTTGATTCCCAATTCTTGCTTCTGTATGATAGATAAAATTTGTTTTTTCATCCTTCCCCTGCCAATCAACTTCTAAATGAAACGCCTTTTTATATAACGCAATCACCTCTGCGCAACGACCGCCACAATGTAAAGTTGGTATTAAAAACATGTTCATTACCTCCACTTCTTTTGATAACTTATTTCCTCATTTTTCAGTCTGATGCGACATCTACTTCCCCTTTCACCGATTCCCAGTCTATAAACAAGCTATAACGCTGAGTGGTGAAGCGAATTACGCAAAGATTGGGATCATCAGGACCAGAAAAATGATTTGCTAAACCATCGTACCACATCTCCCGGCAGGTTTCCGGGTCGGTGCAGACCTCCGCCGTACCAGTGAGGGAAATATGATAGGTGGGAGAATTCAGGCACACAGCAGCCTTGTTATTTTGACCAAGGCGCACAGGACTTGGAGCATTCCGACCTGTGCAGAAAGTGAGCCAGCGTATTCCCTCGCTGCGGGAAGGGCTGATGGTTGTAGGCACAGGGGAACCATCCGGGTCAATGGTAATAAGAGTGGCAAAGCTGTCCTTATCCTGACGCACAGTACGCTGAGCGATAATTTCAGCGGCACGGGCCATAATATTTTTTGTGTTCATGTAAATGCCTCCTTTGAGTAATGAAAATTCATAAATAAAGTATGTCGTTTTGGTGCAAACAATGAAAACACACCTCTACCCATTATACAACAGACAGGAATGGTTGTATTGTATATTTCCGACATCTGCATGCTCCCAGCAACTATTCCATCTTTCTTTTACCGTAAAGCCATTTCCCTTGCATCCCGGATATTCATGAAATGGTAGCGTTTAAATTCCCGCATCAAGTGCGATGCGTCCGTATATCCATATTTATGGACAGCATCCGTAATATTAAACCGGTTCTGGCTTACAATATCCCGCCATAAGCATTGATAGCGCACCAGATTACTCAGTTTTTTGGGTGTGATTCCGATATATTCACAAAACAGACGTTCCATCTGTCTACCACCACATTCTTCCTCGCGGTTTCCAGTTTTTTTAGAAGCAGTGTTTCCGTAAATCAAATCATGTCCGTCAGTCCTCCCATGTCGAATAATAATCCATGAAGTTCTTTATCCAACCAACTGAATCTCTCCCTGACATCATATCGCCCATTTACCGTCCCCACAAAGGAATCCTCTCAAAATACATAGGCGCTCCATGCATAGAAACGGATTGCAAACACCGAAATCTTTTGTCCGTTTTTTTGATTTCCCTGAGTACAAAAGCTCTTGTCATTGATCCCTACAAAATCCGATGTGATAATATTTCCCTCATCATCCATGCGGTAAATAATATCAACACAGGTATCCGAAATCACTTTTCTTCCAGTTCCAGCATATAGCGGTCAAAATCAGACATAAAAATCCTGTCCTGAATAATTCTGTACTTTTCAAACTCCGTCTCTGCATGGAGCTTTGCCTGCTCTGCACTGATTTTCCCCGCTCCTGTCAACAATTCGTTTCCGTTGAATTCAAGGAATCCATCCAAACGCTTTGCCCAGTCCTCCATGCTCATAGGAATATGCCGCTCTGCCTGAAGTTCAGCATAGTCGAGATAAAGAGCCACAATCCTTTCCAGATAAGATATTTCCTTCTCACTTAAATAATTTTTTGCAATTGTCACATCTGCCTTAATAATCTTTCCGTCCGGGGCATTTTCCCAGTTTGTCAGACCCATATGCTCTTTTTCAGCGTCTGCTCTTTCCATAATAAGTTCCGCAGCAGTATGTCTGTGAACAGCAAAGTGCATTTTGTTCTGAACCGTTTGAAAAAACAGATGCGTGGTTTTAGCGTCTTTGTCATAATCAAAAGCCGTAGCGTACAGATCTGTGACCTTTTGATAGAACTTCCGCTCTGATAAACGAATTTCCCGAATGTACTGTAACTGGCGATCAAAGTATTCATCTGTAAACATATGACCTTTTTTCAAGCGTTCTTTATCCATTGTCCAGCCTTGGATCGTGTAATCCTTAACAATCTGCCCTGCCCATTTTCTAAACTGAACAGCCCGCTGATTATTCACTTTAAATCCGACAGCGATAATCATCTGAAGATTATAATGATCCAGATTGCGTGAAACCTGGCGACCTCCTTCGTCTTGAACTGTTAAGTATTTCTTAACAGTTGCTTCCGGCATCAACTCTCCATCCTCATATACACGCTTAATATGCTGGGATACAGCGGCAACTGAAACATCATATAGTGCCGACATCATTTTTTGTGTCAACCATATGTTTTCGTCCTCGTAGCGCATTTCATAGCTGTTTTCACTATCTCCCGTAGCAGCTACAAAAGTTAGGTATTCAGCGGCACTTGAACGTATTGTTATCTCTGCTTTCTTCTTATTCGCCATATGAAACTTCCTTTCTGTTAACTACCGTTTAAGTGCATATAAAAATCTTTTCTTCCATCAAGTTTTAATAATACATAACCATATGCAAATCCTATATCAAGTCCTACTACTGGCTTATCTTCTGGTATGCCTACAAACTTAAATACATATGGATCTTTTATAATATCTTTTGGCTTTGTAATTTCAATACCATTTAATGCTAAATTCAATACTTCCAGTTTATTGATCTCCCCCTTCGACAAGAGCAAACGCTCATACAAAGAAGTCTTAATCTGCCTTTTTAATTCTCTGACAGACCAACTTGAGTTAATAGCTTCTTTTTCATAAAAACTGCGTTTATCTTTATCTGAAATAGTTAAAAGTTCGCAATAATGTGTCCAACTCAATTTGCCAGTCACTGACTGGCAATTCTCATAATTCAAATAGAATGCTCTCATATTTTGCAAGTTTGATCTGGAGAATCCTTTACCAAATTCACTTGTTAAAACTTTTGATAACTGTTTTAATGTTTGTTCTCCGTATGCGGCACGAATACTCTCATTCTGCTCATATCGAACAATAATTTCCCCTATCTTCCAATAAGAAATAATCAATAACAGAACTTGTTGGATTAGGATAATATACGATTAAATTGTTTTTCGCACGAGAATAACACACATAGAAAATTCTTATATGAGCTGACTCTACCTTCATCATTCTCCTCCTCCGTAATGGCATAATGAACCAAAATAAATTATAGCAAAAATATTACTTTTAACCAATTCTAATTTTAATTTGTCTATATTCAATAATGAGATTCCGTATAACACCTATTCAGCCTTGTGATACCACAGCACTCCTTCAGCAATATCCCCAATCCCATGAAAGACACCATTAATCTCATTTTCAGACATTTCCCATGCCTGCCCCATACCATATGCTCAATAACATCGCAAATGTCCACTTAATCCTATTTATACTTTCTTAATATTAAAATTATAATTCACATTTCCACATTTTTCAATGTTTTTTACCAATTTTCAATATCACTACTAATCATCACAACTAACAGGTGTACCATCTGTGCCCTCCTGCTAATCTGACTTTAACCACCTTACAGATTCTTAATAAAATTCAAATCTTTCCTATCCAGTGCTTTCTGCAGCTTTACGTTCTTTTTCTTCAGTTCCCCGTTTTTTCTTTGAAACTCCCTTACCTACTGTTCCAACAGTTCAATCCGACCTTCCATTGCCTGGTCAATAATCGCCCTGCGGGGATCAATTAACCAGCTGATTGCTCATCTTCCGGTAGTGCTGTACGCTCCCCAATCTTTTATGCCCTAGCAGTTTTGCAATGGTTCAGTCATCCAGATGCATCTCTGTCAGTTTTACTCCATAGTAATGCCGGAACATGTGTGAATTAAACCGAAATGGCTTTCCTGTGGTATACTCAGCAGCTTTCTGTATCGGCATGACAAGTTCTCTGCTGATTGGCTTGTCACAGGTATCTGTTTTGACCTGATGGATTCGAATCATGTTCTGTCCATGCTCGTTGTAACAGGCAGTCCCTTCGAAGTGTCAGCGTATCGGATATCCTCGTTCCCAACATCTGGTGTATGACAAGGCATCTTGCAATCTGTTCATCCATCCGTGCAATGTGGGCATTATCAGGTATTCCTCCAGGATACCCCTGTCTATCTCTGCGCAGGACTACACTTTGGGATATTACTCTTTCAGATACGCAGAAAACTGCCTTTTTTGTTTCCTCCCGCATATCCGTCTGACTGATTTTGGTAAAATTCAATGTTTTCACGTTATAGATTGGGTTATCCCGTACCGCAATATCAAGCCTGTCCAGTTCCCATATATCCTTTTCCCTTTCATCACGTTTATTAGCAGGCTGTAAAAAACGCAGGATTTTCTCAAAATATTTAAATTGTTCGGAATCAATCATGTGTTCATTCCCATAGACAGTCACTTTTTTGCCGGTCAGCGGATGTCCGTTCTGCATTTTCTTTGTTAGCAATAAAACAAAAGGACAGGCAATGAAAACATCACCCATCCTCTTAACATAATGCATTCCCCATTCTCTCTCTAACTCCAATTTTCTATAAAGAATACATTCCTTTCTTTAATTTTTACTTCACGTTCTTTTTCGTCCATTTCTCCACACTCTTACTGGACAAATCTGTCAAATCCTTCCCTTTTACTACCTTCGCACCCTTTGCTGCCGCTTTTACCCCTTTCATGCTGCCTGAGATCCCACTACCTCCACTGGTACAAAATGGAACTATCTTCTTCCCTTTCAGATCATAGGATTCCAAAAAAGTCCGGATGATCATCGGCTCTTTATTCCACCAGATCGGATAATAAAATGGAGCCAGTCTCTGTTATGCATTGAAAATACGGGATTTAACGGCATACAAAAGTGTGTACTGTGTCATAACTTTTCGTCAAGGAATTTGAAATTTCAACTCTATCTGCAATTCACTCTAATCCACCATCTTTTAACTCTAAAATCCGATTGTAACCTTTAATAGTTAGTCTTTTATTTAATACAAACAGTTTTTCTCATTACATATATATGGCAATTTCATGCATCAATTCTGTCAACTTCTTCCTAAATTGAAAAATCTCACGCTCTTTCTCTGACCTCTTTTTATCAAAACCGTTAATTGGCGGAATATACACAAATTTTCCATGACCACTTGGAGCTGGAAATAATGTAATACTTAAATATCCGTTATATGCCTCTAGATATTGCATAAATTCATCAATTTTAAAATATAGATTATCATTTGCTCTTTCAATATAGGAATCAAGTAAAGTTTGCAATTCTATTTTACACTGATCAAGAGCAAATGGAATACTTTCAATTAGCCCTTCTGTCATAGGATCTATTCGTAAAAAAGCACTAATTTCATACTTTTTAACTATTTCCAAAAACTCTTCCTTAAGATTCCCTGTCTGTTGCAATAAACCATAGTATTTTTGGTAAATAGCACTATTATTTTCAATCACACTACATATTCTTTCCCACGAAAAATACTCCAAATCAAATGGTAATTTCTGTTCACTCCTAACTTCGACTAGATAATCTGCAATTTTAGTATCACTTAATGAAGCCGTAGCTATAATCAATTTCTCAAATGAATTAACATCATAATAAGTACATTTTTTCAATAATTCATCTATATCTAAAACGGAAATCCTTTCATAATTTTTACACTGAACACACCAAAGTTTTGTTTTTATCTGTACAATAATATCTATACCATATTGTTTTTGCCCTCGTCTCCCATACTCATCAACCTGCGCAAAGGGAAATAATGCTCTATAACAATCTGCTACTAAATGTTCAAATTGTTTTTCATCTGTTAAACGCGGCAGCATAAAAATGGACATAACATCATCCTCCTATTTACAATATATAACACCTTTTCTTCTTTAATTATTTGCTGTATCAGTTACATCATGCCACAAAGTTACTCATTAACAGCAGCTGCAATAGTAGAATCTTTAATTCTATTGTTATTTCCAATGCTAACACTGTCATCATTATAAATAAGTACATAAATGTGTTGGACAATTTTTTCCAGTTCAGCCTCAGTTTTGCTCTCTTTATCAATATCTAGCTCGTCCAAATTTCCAAATTGCTTCTCAAGATAACAAAGGATATCAAGCAACTTGCTTTCTACTTTCGGAAATATACTTAACACTTGTGACATATTCAGTTTTACTTCTGCACCTATTATATACATATATGGATCATTATTATATGTAGCAATAAGCGGAAAAACATCTGCTGGAAGCTGTTTACATATCCCCTCCCCACTCTTTGCCATATCATAGAGTGCCTCAATACTCTGTGTTAAATTTGAATACAAAATTTTTTCCTTTTGATCTTCTGGCATCTTGCCTAACGGTAATGATACATTTTTATACTGCATATGACTTGCCATAGAACCTTTTATATATGTGCCAACTAACTGCCCTCCAATTTTTCTATATTCAGGAACCTCCACATCGTTTGGATAACCTTCTATTTCATATTTAACCCATTCCAAAATCGTCTCATCTTCTAACTCTTGTAGCAAAACTTTTGTACGTTTAAGTACCGTTTGTATATCCACAGCACTATTAGCAAGATCCTTTATAATTTTACTTTTTGCCATCAAAACCACCTCTCAATCCAACTAATAATATCACTCCAAAAAGTAAATAACATCACAAACCCTGCAATCAAGGAAATTATAAAAGCACTAATAACTGGATGTTTTTCATAGAATCCTTTCTTCCCTTTTGCATTTCTCACTTTAACATTCTCTGCAATTGTAGAGTTTTTAATTTTATTGCCATTACCTATGGTAACTCCCATTTTTGCACCTCCACATAATCTTGACAAATCATCCTAGCACTCACCAACTAAGAGTGCTAGTAAAATTATATCATACTATATTTTTTTATGCAACTTTTCTATATCAAAAATACTCAATACCCAATCCAACATAGGAAATACTTTTAATTCATTTCACAACCAACAGACATACCATCTTTACGCCCTGCTGATTCGCATCCTGCCAAATCCCTACAGATTCTTAATAAAATTCAAATCTTTCCTATCTAGCGCTTTCTGCAGCTTTGCGTTCTTTTTCTTCAGTTCCTCATTTTCTATCTGCAGCTCCCTTACCCGCTGTTCCAGCAGTCCAATCCGACCTTCCATTGCTCTGTCAATAATCGCCCTACGGGGATCGACTAGCCCTGCCTGATTCTGCACCGCATCATCCATCTCCTTGCGGACAGTTGGATTCTTGTAAAAGAACCCTCTGGAAAGTCCCGTCATTTTCATCAGCTTGGGGACAGTGATCCGCTCCTGCTCCATCTGCAGTTCCCGGATTGCCTTTCTTGCCTGTGCAATCTTTTCTTCACTCCGCTGCCGGTTCACGGTAACCATCGTGTCGTATTTGCTCATATTCCTCACTCCATCCATCTAGATTTTCGTATATTATCTTTGTCATCATGTCTCTAACTGCCCTTGTTTCGTCTGCCACAAGCTGATTGCTCATCTTCCGGTAATGCTGTACGCTCCCCAATCTTTTATGCCCTAGCAGTTTTGCGATAGTCCAGTCATCCAGATGCATCTCCGTCAGTTTTACTCCATAATAATGCCGGAACATGTGTGAATTAAACCGGAATGGCTTTCCATCGTCATCCCGCAGTTTCTCCCTCTGGATCATGGCAAGAACCTTATGCTTGACTGTGGTGTACTGCAGCGGGCGGCTGACATCATCATCATTGACAAATATGTACTTTGCCCCACAATCCGCTCATACCCGGCAGCGTTGGCGTGGACATCCGTGATGAAAACACTACGGCAAAGACCGTCCTGAGACGTCACATGGCGTTTCATGATGGCAGAGCCACCTCCCATGAAAACAGACGGCACGGCTTTTAAGTCAAACCCCGCCTCCGCAATGGCGGACAGAATCCGCTCCGTGTAAAGCCTCCCGTGGCTCTGGATGATTTCCTTTGCCTTTCCATCCAGGCTGCACGGGCTGCCATTTAACACCCTCTCCACCTGCATGTCCGTTACGGACAATCCGGTGTTCCGGCGCACCTGCTCCATAATCTCATCAATACAACGGATTACCCCAAGTTCCAGACTCCGGCAGGTGGAGGCATTGGGGATGGCATTATCCAGCCGCATGAGGTCCACCGTCCACCCACCGATGTCTGCCAGAAGCACGGACGGCTCTCCTGTCAGGTGTTCCGGGTAAAGAGCCAGAGCAGAGTACCCCTGCGGGAACAGCTTTACATCCTGTACCAGAACCTCATATGTCTCGCTTTCAAACAGAAAACGGAGGGGCTGCTCCCTGCGGAACAGATATTGCCTGAAATTCTTCTTCTCCCGCCCAAATCCGGCAAGGGGAAGACCAGCGGCAAGAACCACCTCCACACAGTTTCCCGCTTTCCGGTACTTCAGTTCCTGTGCCACTGCCGCCATCGTCAGCAGATAATAATTGTCATTGGCGGTCTTGTCCTTCACAAGCGTCTGCCGCCCCGTCCCGCACACATAATATTTTCCCGCATACTGTAAGACATTCTGCAGCGTGTACGGCTCATAATCGTAAGCCACAAGCCCCGTAGGAAAACAGGCATGGGCCGTCTTAATGGCAAAATAACCATGATCGATTCCTATAATGATACGCATCACATCCCTTCATTTTTTTGTTTTTGAACATTTCTGTGTGGGTTTTTATCAGAATCTGGATTGTAAAGTTTCTGCCGGGAAGCGGCAGAGAATTGGTAAGAGGCTGCTTTTTCTCCAGCCAGTAGAGGTAAAACTCCCTGCAGAGTTCCGGTTAGACCATATGGCTTGTATCACTTTTACAACCCGACACGAGAGCCTTTCCATGTAAAATAATAGAAAAACGGTGCAAAAAGTGAGACAAGTGATAAACCAGCTTTTTGCAGGAAAGGACATGCCATGCCCAAACCAAGGACACACACTGGCGAAAAAAACCTGATCAGTAAACGCCTGATTGCGCTGAGAAGCCAGCACGGTTTCTCCCAACGTGATCTTGCCCGCCAGCTCCAACTGGCAGGCTACGATATGGATAAAAATGTGATTACCCGGATCGAAACGAACAAACGCTATGTCACCGATCTGGAACTGAAAGCACTGACAGAGATTTTTCATGTCTCCTACGATTATCTGATTGAGGGAAAAGAATAACCGGGGCAGTAGGTTTTCCTACCGCTCCGGCGTCTTTTTCTTTGATGTATTCTTCTCCTGTTTTTCCACAGGCTGAATGTTACTGAAAAAGTATTGCATTCTTTGTTTTACTGTTTCGTAAGAATCAAACTCTGGCATGGAAAGATGGACGGCAATGGCATCCACATATTTCTTATTTCCAATCTTCCTGCCGTATTCCTCGCAGCGTCCCCAATATCCGTCCCCTCCGGTATGGATCGTATCGCTCTGCCCATCCACAATCATCAGGTACTGTGCCGTATCCACACCGATTTCTTTGGTCGATACCTCCTGCCCCTCATACATCATTCCTTCCGCATAAGTCTCGATGGTTTCCTTTGGAGCCATGTAAACAGACAGTCCACATACCTTTTCGCCTGGAAATTTTGCAAACTCCACCTCGGTTAATAGCACTCTTGCCTCAAAGAATCTGGGCGGCGCATAATTTGCAGTCAGCCGTTTTAACCTCTCCCCTGAAAATTCCTCAAAGTAGGATGGATCACCAACCACAATCCTTCTTGGGCAGTCCACCCTGAATTCCTCCTGCCGGAGAATTTTTTCCTCCGGCTTTTCCGTTTTCTTATTTTCCATTCTGTACGTCACCTCCATAATAATTTTGTTACTGCATTATTCCCTTCCCCTGCTCCAGACGCAGCCAATCAATTCATCATCCTGCGTATAGGCAAAGATTTCTTTTGCCTCTGTATTTTTCTCTGCAAAGTCTACAGCAGCTTTCAGGTCATATAACTTGCCAAGCATAACCTCCCTGCCATTTTCCACAGAGAAGTATTTTTCTGGATTCATTCTGCCTCCTCCTGTTCATGTAAAATCAACCATTTTTAATGTGGAGCATACTTTTTTATAGCCGCTGTGCCTTACGTCCAGTCTGGATGCCCGCCTAACTTTCCGGTTCAATACCTTTTTCCTCATGGATATTCCACGTCGCAGTTCTCCCCTCATGCTGTTGGCACCATTGCCCCGCATCCAACTGTTCCTCTTTTTTCTTGCTGTTCCTGCATATGACATTTCGCTCTCTCCTTTCTGTTCTGGATTTCAGCACAACACTATACCACTTTCCTCTGGAATATCTATTCAGCAGAACCAACAAAAAACCTTCCTGCACCTTGGTATTTTTGACAATAAAAAAACTGATAATGAGTTTTCTTTCCTCACTATCAGATATCAAACACCCTTACTTATTATCTATATTTTTGTACACCAAATATTCTCCCCCAAAAAAAGACTGTACTCTTTTGAACTTACCGTCTGCCTTTACAACTATCGAAATCCTAAAAAAATCTTGGATATAATCCCTTGCATCTTTATTCAAATGTGTTCAATTTAGTAACATTAGCCTTATTTACTATTTCAAGAAAATCCCTTGTTTTAATCCGAATACTTTCTGTATTGGAATCACCACGCATAATCACATATTCTTTATCAATACGATAATCATTTGATAAAAAAATATCTTCGTTTGACTCATTATCTACTAATCTTTCTGCAAGGACAGCTAATGGAGAAATTGTTCCCTGATTATGCTTTTTTATTACAAAAGTTTCTGGAACCAATTCATATTTCGCATCGTCATAAGCAACCATATTATCATAGGGAAGAATTACATACTTCCAACAATTCTTATGTGATGACTTTGGATTCTTTTCCTGTAATGCAACGGTTTTTAAAAGCGTTGCATCTGATATAGAAATATTCTTTTCCTGCAGACTTCGTTTTAAACTTTTAGAGTCTGGTGCCAAGGTATGAGCGTAACATTCATAAGTAATATTAAGTTCAATAAGATAGTTCTTTATCCTTGTATCATTTTTCTTAACATACTTATTTTTATGAGCAATAACATCAATCATCTGTCCATGAATTCCTTTTTCTGCAAATGATTTATCTGCTTCACGAATCTCATCAAGAATCGTTCTAGAATATTCACTAGGATTTATTAAAGCAGAAATATAAGGGTATGTTGACATATTAATATTCTCTATATCAAACAATGATAAGTAGTTTGACTGAAGATTTTCCAGAGAATAAGCCCTTAATTTTTTTAATAAAGGTGGGCGTTCATTCATTTTATAAGTCCAATAATCAGATATATATAATGGAGAACTCTCAAAACGCTGATCATGTAAATGGTACTTATTTAATATGATAGCTTCTTTATTATACACTGAAATAAACAGGATTCCGTTTTCTGACAACCAATTGTACGCATAACGAATAAAACGAGTTAAGTCACTAATTTGACTTCCTGCTCCATACCCAATTACTAAAAGATCTACTTTACCATTTAATTCTTCTGAGTATTGATGCATCATATATTCTGGATCTAAATGGTTTATATGTAAGGACACATTAGAAGGCAAAAATTGATTGTTTGTCTTTTCCTCCAACTTTGTCATAAGAGAATATGCACTGTGTGAAGTTGTAAACAACAATAATTTTTCACATTTGTCAATTATTTTACACGTAGTAAGAGAATTCGGTGCACATATCTCTACAACAAGAGAAAGCTTTTGTATTCCCTGTTTCTTTAAAAACAACTTCACAGCATTAGCAATTAGGTTACGCTCATAATATATTACATGCCGAGACAAATATGAATACCGACAAACTTCTTTTATCAGTACCTCGTCCGCATAATAGGTAAACTTGTCGATTTCAGGTTTTTTTTGATCTGAACCCAATATTCTATTAAGCGGATCCTCTTTTACCTTTTCAAATTTTCCCGAGTCAATTTCTTTATACAATTTATCCAATTTATCCAAGTATGGTAGGAAAATAATTTCATTACTGATAACAGACAGATAAGACATAAATCTTTCAAAAATCAGTTGAGCATACCTATGCTGATCTACAAATCTACGATTACTAAAATCTTCTTCTCGAAGTTCAAGACCTTGAATTGATATCTTCTGCAAGTCCTTCTTCTTGACAAACTCAAAGAAAAGATTATACTCTTCCATTAATGATGACTGCACAGAAACTGGAATACTTTTTTTATCAATATCGGTAATAAACAAAAGCATTTTCAAACCATTCTCGTTTTTTAATTTTTCAATCATAATAGAATAATAAGCCAAGTCTTGGGGATTAGAATAATCTATCATATAATTAGTTAATACAATACCTACATTATATGCATTTGAAAATTTCAAAACCAGATAATTAACATTAGAACTAGATTTTTCGTTATATTTAGACTGATTAATAGTATATATTAAAGCGTCGTATATAACGCCTGCCTCTCCTTCTCCTATTCTCTTTTCATTTACCTGAAAATATTCTTGATAAGCATAGAAAAACTTTTTCAGAGTTTGAATTATATTGGCAGTTCCTATTTCATCCTGCAAATATTTTCGTTGTGACATGTCAATCTTTAGTAATTTATCTATAATAACCAACATATCTTCGGTTTCATCAAATATTTTCCATGTATATTCCCTGTCAATTCCAGCTTTAGCAAGTTCTGAAATAATAAATTCTGAAATTCCCTTGAATTCCTTTTTAATATCATCCTTCAAACCAAATATCAACGAATTGACTGACTCACGTCGAATTGTAGAGCGTTCTTCCTTAGCCCAAGCTGATATTGATTTCTGATCAGCACCCACCTTGTCGGCAAGACTGTAAGGCGAAATGTTCTTTTGTTCAATAAAATAACTGATAATAATTGATATAATTCTTTCTTTTGTTATATTCATATAAATCTCCATTCCGCCTTCTTTCAATAATCGGCACTAATAGTAATTTTAATAATTTGTTGTGTTTCAGTAAACTTTGCTATAAAATCCATTTTCAAACTCAATATCAAAGATGTCCACTTATGTACTACATAATATATTGATATTTCTCTTTATATCAATATTGAATACTTTTATATGCATTAACTATATAAAACCATTTTATCACATATTGTTATTTATTTCGTAGTATATACTCTAATTCTTCGAAACAAAATATTTTCTTTAATTATAACATAAAAATATGACTTGTGCTATTAAATTAAAAATTTAATAGAATCTAATGGAATTTACTGGAATTTTGCAGGAATAATTATATATTTTTTAATTTCAAGTTTCATTCCTATTCTCTTGTAATCCATCTCTTTCATTATTTATACTAAACAGAGCATAAAAATATAAACCGTCATAAAGCAACTAGAATCAAATCAATTCATTCCAAACATTTTTTGAGGATGAAACGCTAAAATTAGAAAATCGTACAAGGAGGTATAATAATGAATAGCAACACTATTTTTATTACATTAATTTACTTTGTAGGCATTGCTTCTTGTGCCGCACAAGGGGCGGAAAAGGGGAAATACCAGAACTATATCCCAGTATTGCATTATCTAGCAAACGCATTTGGAGGTGGATTCATGCGTGATATTATCCTTTTAGGAGTTCATCCATGGATTCTTACTTTATCGGCATTGCCGGATATAGTACTAGTAATTATAATTGGATGCTTATATACCTATTATTTTCTCATTTGCAAAGCAGCAAAAAAACAATATAATATAGCAATACAACTTGTAGCTCTTACAGATGCTTTCGGCCTTGGAAGTTTTATCTGCATAGGTATGGATAAGGCATTCGAATATAGTGACAATGTCTTTACAATAATTACATGTGGCTATGTTACAGCCGTTGGCGGGGGCTTACTTGCAAGTGGAAAACTATTTACCCTAATTTTCAGGAATAAAAAAACCATATGCTATCACCTTGTAACCTTGCTTGGATGTTGTTATTACTACATATACAGACATTCACTTTTTCTAGTATTTTTTGTTGCTAGTGGAATTTTTCTTACAAATATCGACTATAAAAATCTGTATTTCCTTTTTCATTGCAACGTAATAACTGCATACCCTAGCATTTTCTTACTGTATGAACCTATCTACGGGCAAAGCAACAATTATTTCCAAAAACAAAAAATTCTGCAGATTGAAAAAAAACTCGGCATCTATCCAATATGCCCCAAATTATATCTCGTACAACATCGAATTCGTCAGTGCTGACACTTTGCAACATTACAATTTAATAAAAAATAGACTTTAAAAAAGAGCATATCACACATTGAGATGCTCTTTTTTTACAGGAATAAAATTCATACAGTATACACATTTTTTCCTATTGTTTGTGTATACTGTTCCATATACCCATCTTTTTTAACTGTATGCACTATATACACAGTGAAATACCATACTCCATTTTAGGATAACCAACAAAAATAACGTCGTATTCCCGGATATTCTTTACCTTCCCCTTGATCTTCGGTCTTACCGTATCATCCTGCTGCTCTACATTCGCCCTGCAGTTATCATTGCTGTAATCCAGGTCTGCGGATGTGTATGGATCTGCCGCTTTAATCTGATAAAGCGTTCCACCTGTTGCTTTCTTAATCTTCTTTGCCGCACTCTTTGTCGTTCCTGTTCCGGAAAAATATACGACTAACACGTTGTTTGATGACTTTTTTGTTTTACTTGCCGCACTTACATTTGTTACCGGAAGCGCCAGACCCGCAATCAGCGCAAACACCAGCACCAGATTCATCCAAAATACTCTTTTTTTATTCTTCATGATTTTTTCCTCCTGATTTTTCATAAAATTTTTTTACATCATAGTTTTTTGATACAAATATCTATTGCAACCCGAGTCCGGCAAGCCAGCTTACCACATCTGATTTTGGTGAACTGCCGGAAAAACGTCTTCCGGCAAGCCAGACAGCCTGACTGGTATCTGCCGCCTGAAGATTTGTGGCACTTGTTCCGATTCCGCTGCTACCAGAGGTACAGAACGGGATCACGGTTTTCCCTGACAGATCATAATGTTCAATAAATGTATACATTATCTTCGGTGCCTGCCCCCACCAGATCGGATAACCCAGATAGATATTCTCATACCGGTCTAAAGATGGCAATTCTCCAGCAATTTCCGGTCTTGCCAAAGGATCATTCTGCTCCTTTGAAGTACGGCTGTCTGTATTTCCATAGTTCAAATCCGCAGATGTGTATGGCTCTGCCGCTTCGATTCTGTAAATATCGGCATCTGTACTTTCTGCCACATACTCTGCAATAGTCTTGGTGTTATCCGTACAGGAAAAATACACAACTACACTCTTCCTGTTTTCCGAAATATCCGGTGTGCTGACCGGTGTCTGTGATGGATCCGCTGTTACTGATGGGGATTCCAGCACATCCGGCGTTGATGATATATCCGGTTGTTCTGTCACTGATGGTGGTTCGGATATATATGGTGTCTGGGTAACAGATGGTGGCTGTGTTGCCGGAGTATCCTTTGCTTTATCAGAGGATGCACGACCCCTTACCTTAATTTTAACCCATGTTGACCTCTTTGCCGAAATTCCGCTTTTCCCTGCTTTCCCTAACCTGACTGTAACCGTTATTTTTGCGGTCCCCGCTTTTTTCGCTGTAACCCTGCCACTTTTATTTACCGTGACCGCCTTTTGTTGCTTGTTGTAAACTTTATCGTTTTCTTACCTTTTTTCGGGGATACATTCACCTTGATCTTTTTTCTGTCACCCCGTTTCATTTGGAAAGTCTTCTTCGTTACTTTCTTGTTTCCTATCTTTAACGAAACCGACTTGAGCACGGCTGCTTTTTTGTTCTTTGCCATTCCCTCTGACGCATTCCCGATACTTCCCAGCGAAACTATAACGGCAAGCACCAGCAGCCATGCCAGGTACTTATATAGTTTTTTGTTCTTCATCTCCGGTCTCCTTTCCTTATTTTTTCAGGTCAAACGTCATCATTACGCTGTCTCCCATTTCCTTAAATACGGATAGATCAGATGTTACCCTTCCAATGCAGTTTACCCGCATCGTCAGATCTGGCTCATCGGACTGGTTGTAAAAGACCGCCATCGTATCATTCTCAAAACAATAAGTGATATCTCCGTTTACGAATGCTAACTTACCCTTGCTCTTTTTGGTCGGACGGTTCTTTTTTGCCACATCCCCGTAATATTCCCTGTCTCCATACTGATCCATCATTACCGTCAGCGGAAACTTTTTCATCATCTGCTTTCCAAGTGCTGTATTATAGCAGACGCCATCCAGTGTCCGGTCTCCCACTTTGATCGTAATAGGGATTGCCTTCCCCGACCTGCTTGTTACATCAACCTTCTTCAGCCATGATTTTAATCTTTGTTTCGTGGATTTTGATTTCACATTATCTTCACCCGCAGAAAAACCTGACAACGTATCGGAGCCAGAACACATTTTTTGTATCTGCTCATAGATACCACTCTGTCCGGAACTGCCGTGTGTACAAAACGGAATCACCGTTTTCCCTTTCAGATCATGTGCTTTGATAAAACTTTTGATTGCCTGTGGTGTATCTTCTGCCCAGATCGGATAACCAATAAAAACCACATCATACTGTTTTATATTTTTTACTTTCGTCTTTAATTCCGGCAAATAATTTTCATCCAGCTCCTGATGGTTCTGATCGATCACTTTATCATAACCTGCCGGATACTTTTTCTCTGTCTGGATACGGAACAAATCCCCGCCCGTCTCTTTCTGGATCAGGCGTGCAAGCATCTCTGTCGTACCCCGCTTTTTCCTGCCGTCTTTTACAATACTTGCCGATGTTGTGGCATCTACATCTTTCTTGAAATCCGTGTTTCCATACCGCCCAAAATATGCAATCAGAACCTTTGATTCCTTCTTGCTGACATTTTTTAAATGGCTGCTGTTTTTTGCCGTTGACATCCGGGTACCTGTAGAAAATACCGTTGTGACTGCCAATACCAATACAAGGAATACACTGAACACTCTGCTCCATCTTCTCATCGAATCCCTCCTTTCATGAATTCAAGTTTTTATTCTGATTTCATTGTAATATGCACACAAACAAATGTCTAATACCTATTTTAATTATCAGTTCATGCTTTTAAAGCATACTTATGTTATGGTTTCATGAGGAGGGAACCCCGGCAGAGCACCGAAATAAATCCCCCCCCTCCTTTTCCGTCACAAAAAGAGCAACCGTTTCCGATTGCCCTGTTTTCCTTCTTTTCTGCATTGACTTAGCACAATGGCATCATTCCAAAACCGCATTCCCGATCCCATACTTTTCTGCCAGTGCGTTCATGCTTCCATCCTCATATGCCGCCTGAATAAAAGCGTCCGCTTTCTGTGTCAGATCAGAACCGTTGCGGAAACCTACACAGATTTTTTCATCATTGAGGGCAATGGCAAATCCAAGCTTGTCATACTCCTTCCCGTCACTGGTATGATATGCCGCCATGATCATATCAATTACTGTCGCATCCGCTTTCCTATCCAAAACGCTCTGTAGCGCCTCTTTCTGCGTTGCACATGTCGTATAGCGGTATTTTTTTGCTTTCAAAAGATCTTCCCCGGCAGAACCCGCCTCCACCGCAAACAGAAGATGTTTGCAGTCCTCGATTGTTTTATACTGTTCCAGTGCTTCCTCCTGCATGACTGCCACCTGTGCATTGGAAAGATATGGTCTCGAACAGGAAATGGTCTCTGTCAGCACCTGTGTCATCGTCATTCCGTTCCAGATACAGTCAATCTCTCCTTTTTCCAAAAGCGTGGTTTTGTCATCCCAGTCGATTTCTTTTAATTCCAGCGTAACACCTAAGCTCTTTGCAAAAGATTCTGCCAGACTGGCGTCAAATCCCGTCCATTTCTCCCCATCGCGGTAATCCATCGGTGCAAAATCCGTAATGCCTGCCACAAGCGTCCCCTTCGATTGGATGTAAGCCAGATCCGACTCCCCCTCTGCCAACACTGAACTTCCACCCTCCTGATTCTTCCCACATCCGACAATCAGCAGCATTGATGCAAATGCCAGCAATACCGCCCTCTTCCATTGTCTTTTCATTGAAATCTTCCTCCTCATCCGACTTCTATCTCTCATTTTGCAGCATAAACAGCAACCCAAACGTCCCCGGTCCACAGTTCGTGGAAATAGCGGGGGAGGCTTTCTGATAAAGCACATTTTTAAATGCCACCTTATTTCTGACCTGCTTTTCGATCTCCTTCAGTTCTTCTTTCGTCAATCCGGCATGCGTAATAAACAGGGTATTCGTATCAATTCCCCGTACCGTCCGAAATGTAGAGGCAATGTATTTCTTCCACACATGATTTCTCGTTCCAATTCGGATCGCGCCTACTTTCATGCTACTGTTTTTCAAGGTAAGTACCGGATGAAGCAGAAAGGCCTTGCAGACCGTGTTGATTTGGGAAGAAATTCTGCCCGAACGCACCAGATATTCTGTGCTGTCTACAATAAAGCTTGTATTCACGCACTGTTTCATTCCTTTCATCTTTGCTACGAGCAAATCTGCCGTCATCCCTTTTGCTGCATACTCTGCAGCACAGAGCACCATAAGTCCCATGCCGCTCGAAAGGTGCCCGGAATCTACCACCATAACATTGTCAAACGTCTTCGAAGCCTCCACCGCATTGGCATACCCCTTACTGACGTTTTGTGCCATTGTGATATGGATGATCCGCTGTGCCCTCGAAAGCTGCTCCGCAAAAAAGTCTTCATAATCCGCCACCGCAGGCGCTTCCGACCGTATCTCTTTCCCCTGCTCACTGATGTACGATAAAACACCGTCTGTCTCCGCCTCCACGCCGTCCAAAAACTCTCCGCCTTCTGTGATTACCAGGTAGGGCATGACGGCAATCCGGTATTTCTCCACAAGATGCCTTGGAAGATCACACACACTGTCTGTGGAAATCATCACTGCTGTTTTCTTTTTGTGTGCAAGAACGGGTGTTTCTGTTATTCCTGCCGGACTTGCTGGATTCATAAGATGTACAAGCTCTCCCGGAAGATGTCTTAACAGCTCTGTTTCTAACTGTATTCCGCTGACCGGTTTTAAAAGATAGCCGTCAAACCCTTCTTTCCTGTAAAGCGCCTGATTTTCCCCACCCGCATTTGCCGTAAGGATTACAATAGGAATACTCTGATTGAGGCCTCCCGTCTGTGTCCGGATCGCATGCAGACACTCTATGCCGTCCATTTCCGGCATAAGGTGATCCATCAAAATGACATCATAACGGTTTTGAAGTGTTTTCTTCAGACACTCCGCACCACTCGCTGCGGTATCGACCTGCACCTTTGTATCACGTAGCAGCTTCTCCTCCACCATCCGGTTTGTTTCATTGTCATCTACAATAAGTATATGCGCTTTCGGTGCCTCAAAACTTTGTTTATAATGCTCCCTTGCATTCGTTGCATGACGCGCTTCCAGATCAAGCTCTCCAATCTCATTCTCGCCAACAATTTCCTGTGGCAACGTGACAACGAAAGTCGAGCCTTTCGTGTATACACTATTGACTGCGATCTCGCCACCCATAAGCTCAACAAGCTGTTTTACAATGGAAAGCCCCAGTCCGGTGCCTTCAATATAACGGTTCTTCTCCTCATCCACCCTCTTAAAAGCGCTGAACAAATGAGGAATGCTTTCCTTCCGCATTCCCATACCGGTATCTGTCACGGAATAGGAAACCTGTGCAAGCCCCTGATCAACCATTTTACACTGGATCGACAGCGTCACAGAACCCTCCTGCGTATATTTGACTGCATTATTAAGCAGATTGATCAAAACCTGCTTAATCCGCACCTCATCGCCAAAAAGCTGTGCAGGCATCGACTGATCCACATCGATATGAAAAGCAAGCCCTTTTTCTTTGGCACGTATCCAAATCATGTTCACGATGTCAGAGAGCATAGCTCCCACATCATATGTAACCGGCACAATATCCATTTTGCCGGATTCGATCTTAGACATATCCAATATATCATTGATCAGCGTGAGCAGCATCTTTCCGGCTCCCTGAATACTTTTTGCATCGGCTGCCACTTCATCGGATACATCTTCACGCAAAATCATCTCATTGAGTCCGATGATCGTATTGATCGGCGTCCGTATTTCATGGCTCATGCTTGAAAAGAACCGGTTCTGAGTCCTGTTCAACTCCTCGATTTCCTTTTTCTGTTTTTGTGCAATTTCATTCTCTGACCGGTAAATCGCATTCTGGAACAAAATCATGCTGCAAGTCAGTCCGGCAACAACGATCAGCGCGATCAGGGAATCTGCATATACCATCTCAAGCGTATTCTGATCGACCATCGACGGATAACAATATGCGACATAATAACATACCAAAACAATCACAAAACTGCTTATCAAAAAGACATACTTGATTTTCCCCTGAACGACAAGGCACACATACACCACCCCGAGCAAAAACCAAATTGGTGCACCGCCATAGATCCCGCCCGCCGTCACAAAATTAAAAGGCGCTAAAAAATAAATAATAATAGCGGCAATGATAACCGCACCGGTATGTATTTTATGATAATGAATGGCAAGCCACGCAATCCCCGCAAAAATGACGAATGCGATGCACAATGAGAATACATTTACTCTGCTTTTGTCTGAAAAGGCGCTGACTGCAATTCCTGCCGCCAGCCCGGTCAGCCCGATCAATACGAAAAGCCGAAACCGCCGCTCCTGCAGCTCCAGCGTATGGTCCCATACCGCCCGAAACATTTTCTTAGGATTCATCTGTCCCACCGCCTTCCATACTGTCGATCAATGCCTGCACTTTCCCAGATGCCTTTCCAAACTCAAATTCATCGACATCCTCTCTTATGCCACGCAGGAGTTCCTCCACCGGCATCCCTTCATACACCATACTGCCCATTTCCGCAATCAGTGTCTCTGCCCGGTCAGCCTCAAACGTGTCAAAGCTATCCTTTAACGCATTCAACCGCTGAAGAAATTCCTCTCCGCTTATCTGCTTACCGTTCCCATTCCCCAAAACCGTGATCTGCGGACTGTCGCTGTCAGGATCCGGTGTTTGCGGCATCTCAAGAACTGTCTCCCGGTATGTTGTAAGAAGTTCTTCATGATGTGCCCTGATATAATCCATGTCCTGGTTTTTGGCCGCCTCTTCTGCCTTTCTGGCAGACTCGGATAAAAAATCCGCTCCTATCATTTTGGCTGAACTTTTCAGCGCATGTACCATGATCCGGTAATTCATCAAATCTTCCTTCTTCCAAAGCTCATTGATCGCCTGCTCCTTCTGCGGCGCATCCTGTGCAAATTTTGCCAGAAGTTCTCTGTAAAACTCCCTGTCGCCACGGCAGTACTGCAGCCCGGCACGTATGTTGATCCCAAACTTCTCAAGCCGGCTAAACAAATCTTCCTCTGTCTTAATCTCCGTACTTCGTTCTGCGGCAGTGTCTGCATACCGGTTCTCATCATGCCCTTCTTTCTCGACAAATACAATGGACGATTTGGGCAGCACTTTCTTTAAGACTCTCTCCAGCTCCAGATATTCGATCGGCTTGGAAACAAATTCGTCAAAACCTTCCCGTAAAAACATCTCCCTTGCACTACTGACCGCATTGGCTGTGAAAGCGATGACCGTAAGTGTCTCTCCTTCCTCCGTATACATTTTCCGGAGTCGTTTTAACGTTTCCACACCGTCCATTTCCGGCATCATATGGTCAAGAAAAATGAGGTCAAACTTTTCTTTATCACAGAGTTCAAGTGCTTTCATACCGCTCTCCGCCGTTTTTACCTGCATCTGATAATCCCTTAATATCCCTTCTGCAACCATCCGGTTCATCGGTTCATCATCGACCACCAATGCCCGTACTCCCGGACAAACCATACATTCTTTCTCAGACCTGTCCGTGCCCTTCGCCGGTCCGGCATTTAACATGCTGATCACCGGCAGACAGCAGAACGGCTTCCGGATCTGTTTGATGTGACTTTCCCTTTGCAGAACTAAGCTGTCATCTGCGATTACCACAATCTCTGTATTCGTATCGAATCTTTCAAAATACTTCTTGTCTTCCTCATATTCTTCCTTACCAATAAACAAATGAGTCAGTTGGTACACAGAAACCAGCTTCGCCAGTTCTTCCAGATTGAATACCCGGTGGAGCACAAGATCCAGTCCGCGTACCATATGGGTTATCGTCTCATTGTAATAGTTACGCACCTCCGGAACCTCATATTTCTCCGGTCTTAAATAACAGCCAAGACACAGGCTTTCCCGGTCGGTGACTGACAGACAGGGCGAAGCATCCGCAACCTTCTGCGGAATACTGACAGACACTGTCGTACCGTCTTCCTCCACGCTTTCAATCTGCAAAAATCCTTCCATCGCAGTTGTCATGCCGCACACGATCGGTATTCCAAGCCCCAGACCTCCGGCCCGGCGGTTCCTTCCGCCATTCGACTGGTAAAACCGTTCCTTGATTTTCGATAGATTCTCTTCATCGATTCCAATCCCCGTATCGCTTACCCGGATACACAGATTGATGCCATACTCTTTCGGCAACGCAAAAATTCTTACATATACTCCGCCTTTCTTCGTAAATTTCATTGCGTTATCCACCAAGTGCTTGATTATCTTTTTGATTTTCCTTCTGTCCCCAACTAAAAGAGAAGGAATCCCGGCATCCATATCAAAAATCAATTCCGGTGCATTTTCCTGCTCCTGCATACGGTTTCCAGCAATGATATCATTTACGATAGAAGAAATCATATAGGTATCTTCCGTTACCTTTATCCTCCCTGTGTCAATTTCCGTATAATCCAGAATATCCTCAATCTGGCTAAACAGCCTGTGCCCCGCCATCTGCACTGACAGAATATTCTTTCTTTTCTCGCTGTCCTCTTCCGTTTTCAGCATAACCGCCGTAAGGCCTGTAACCACATTGATCGGCGTGCGCAGCTCATGGGAGACATTCGTCAAAAAGTCCTCTGTCCTGCGATTTGTATCCTCTAACGCAGCAACAATATCGTTTGTATTTTTCCGCTCCTGCCTCCGTCTGCGGATAATAATTTTTGCCAGCCGTCCCGCCATATAGACGAGCATCAAATGCAACATTGTTCTTGAAATCATGAGAGATGTATATTCCATGGTTCTGCCTGCGATAAATACAAAATCATAGAACATCATGAAGAAATATACCGCCATACAGAGGTTGATAACGCTGTACTTCTCTGTAGAAATATACATAATGATAACCACGGTCATAAGCGTTGCCATATCATAGATGCTGGTATCATGGATTCCATAAAAGAAAAAAGTCAGCATTGTCAGGACAACATAGATCCATTGCCGGATGTCCTCCGGAATTTTCCCCGTAATGTGAAGCACCCAGCATGCTACAAGCCCTGCCAGAATCAGCATGACAGCTCCCAGATCCCATCCGAGCAGTATCGACTCTACGGTAAGTCCTAATGCTAAAATAGTATAACAAAGTAACACGATAAGATGTGTAACCCTCTGCTTCTCCTGCTCGTACATCAATTCTCCCCCTGCTTTTCTCTCATTTGATACTCCGTATCTTCCTCTATCATTTTCAACATAATCTCTGCATACACAGGGTCAAACTGCATGCCCTTCCCCTTCTCCATTTCTTCCCTGACAATCTCCTGCGCAAGCACATCCCGGTAACTCCTTCGCGAACTCATGGCATCATAGGCGTCTGCCACAGCAATGATCCTTGCCTCCTGCGGAATGTCCTCACCCGCTATGCCATCGGGGTATCCTTTGCCGTCATATCGTTCATGATGCCAGCGGGCGCCGACCGTAAGCTGTGGAAACTCCGTAATATTTTCCAGAATCTTTGCACCCATGACAGGGTGGTTCTTGATCATCCCATATTCCTCATCCGTCAGTTTCGCCGGCTTATTGATAATGGAATCCGGAACTCCGATCTTACCCACATCGTGCAGCAGTCCCATCATATAAATATCATCCTGCCTTTTTACCGTAAATCCTGCCCGCTTGGCGATTTCTCCGGAATACTCCGCCACTCTGGTAGAGTGCCCGTTCGTATAAGTGTCCTTTGCATCAATGGCACCTGAAAGCGCTGTCACGATCTGCATGGACATCCGCTCGATTCTCTCCCGCTGCTGCAAGACCTCCTGCGTCTTTTTATCTACCTCATGCGACAGATCTGTCTGAAGACGGAACAAATCAATCGTATGCCTTACCCGTAAAAGAAGCACCTCCGGAACAAACGGCTTTTTTATGAAATCCTTTGCCCCGGCTTCTAACCCTCTTGTTTCCGTATTGCTGTCATCATCCGCAGTAAGAAAAATAACGGGAATATCTGCTGTCTCATGATCTGACCGGATGGATGCCAGCGTTTCAAAGCCATCCATCCCCGGCATATGTACATCCAAAAGGATCAGATCCGGTCTGTTGTCCTGCAGGAAAGCAAGTGCATCCTCCCCCGATTTCAAACAACTGACACGCATCTTCTCTGCACTTAAAATACGGCTTGCCATTCGTAAGTTCGATGTATCGTCATCAACAACTAATATCCAATCGCTCATTATGTTCCCCCTTTATGTTTTCCATGCATTTTTTCATGGCCTTTCGCAGAAAATCCTTAACTATTATAATGGTTTTCAGCCGAAAAACAAGGCATCTGGCAGGAACGTCAATTTTCTGGCAGAAACGTCAACCGGATTTAAAAATTTGCTTTGGGGGGCTCTTTTTTGTGGCATATCCCTTTATGCCATGGTATAATCATATTGGATTTTTATGAAATTGAGGTGAAACCAATTTGAAGATCGCTTTGGTAGATGATGAACAGAAATATCTGGACGAAATGGCCGCACTTATCCGTGACTTTAGCACACAGTACTGCTGCCAGGTGGAAACCGTCCCATTTTTAAACGGAGAGACATTCCTTGAAGCATTTGAGGGGAGTGGCTTTTCTGCCGTATTCATGGACATTTACATGGATGGCATGGACGGTGTCGCTGCGGCGCTTAAGATGCGGGATATGGACAACCGGTGTGTCCTCGTGTTCCTGACCTCCAGCATGGACTTTATGCCGGACGCCTTCTCCTGCCATGCATTTGAATATATTACCAAACCTTTTTCCCCGCAGCGCATATTTAAAGTCCTCACGGATATTTGGGAAGTGCTTCCTCCGCTGCAAAAATACATAGAGGTGATCAGTGACAGAAAAATGATCCGGATATTTCTCGACAAAATTGCTTCTGTCATCACAGACGCACATTATCTTGATATCGCCCTTGTAGATGGAGAAAAAGTACACTGTCGCATGACCATGTCAGAGTTTGCGGAACTTATAGGCGGGGATTCCCGTTTCCTTCCTATTAACAAGGGAATCACTGTAAATATCGAATACATCCTTGAATTTGAGGACAACTGCTGTGTAATGGAAAACGGTACAAGATTCCCTGTCCGTGTACGGGACCGCCTGAAGATCGAGCAGGCAGCGAGGGATTACAATTTCAGAAAAATACGGGAGCGTCAGTCACACTTTGCCAGACGCTCTGCACCAGAGAAGATTAAAAACGAGGGGGACTGAACATGGATATGAACAGATGGCTGTCGGCACTGCCGCATTTTTTGGTATTTCTGCCTTCAGCGGCATCCTGCTATTATACAATGAAGAACCAGTTAAGGCACACACTGCTTAAGACAGCCGCACTATGCACGGCTGTCCTGCTTCCATACGCTTTTCTTTGTTCATGCCTCTGTGCCCTGCTGCGGATTGATGTAAATATCATCCTCCTGCCGTCCCTCATCCTGTTCTTTTTCCCATATCGCTTCACTGTGACGTCAAACCTGCCAAAATGCCTCGCGATCTACGTGGGTGTCTGTGCCGTCCAGACCTTTCCGGCACAGTTCGCTTATGCCTTTGACGCTTTCCTGCACCCGGTGTCGGGCGCAGCTGACTTTTCCGTGGAAGCAGCTTTTTTCCAGCTTGGGCTTTCCTGCCTGGTCGCAGCCGCTTTCGCATGGCCTGCCTGCAGATATTTTTTCCGAATCGTTGACTGTCTGGACATTCCAACAATATGGTATTCCACTATCCTATTATCTTCTGTCTTTCTAATCTTCAATGTACTGGCTATCCCCCAGTCCTACAGGACTCTCCATACAGGGCGTATGTTTTTCCTTTTCCTGCTGCTGGAGGGATGCATGCTTGCAATCCTTACCGCAATTTACGTGCTTTTTTACCTGGGTACAACCGTTATACTGGAACATGCAGAGCTGAAGGAGCATACCCATCTCCTTGAAATGCAGTCCCGTCAGTACCGGGCATTGCAGGAGCATATGCGTCAGACTGCCAAACTGCGCCATGACTTCCGCCACTCTGTGCACCTGCTCTCCTCCCTTGCGGAGAAAGGCGACATCAGTAGCATCCGGACGCACCTTGCCGAATATGAAGTCAGCCTTTCTGAGAACAAACCGATAAACTACTGCGCCAATGCCGCACTGAATGCGCTGTTTGGTTATTACTACGAAATGGCCGTTTCCGCGGGCATAGATACGGACTGGCACATCGAGCTCCCGGAACCACTCCCCACCACCGAACTTGACATGGTTTCCCTGTTCGGAAACCTGATGGAAAATGCCATTGACGGATGCCTTACCGTACCGGAGAAACGACGGTATTTCTGCCTGACCACAGAAACCCGCCATGACAACAGGCTGTACATCGTTTCCACCAACAGCTTTGACGGCAAGGTGCGGAAGGCGAAGAACGGCTACCACTCCACAAAGCACAGCGGGAATGGAGTCGGGCTCACTGCCATTGCTGCGGCAGCGGAAAAGTATAGCGGATCAGCACAGGCTTCCAACAGCGATACGGAATTTTTCGTAGATGTGGTGCTGAAAATATAGGTATTCCTGTCTATTGTCATATAAATATCAATTACTATATGCTAAAGACATCAACACTTTTTTTCATCTCTCTGTCTTCTATACTCGCTGAATTTTCTTCCTCCTGCCCCAAAACACCCTCAACGTCTATAATATTGATGTTACAAATCAGGGGGAAATGTTTATGAAAGATAAAAGCCATGCAACCAACATATTTGTCAAAGAATGCATCACGCAGGCACTAATCCAGTTGCTTAAAACCAAAACTTTATCCTCTCTATTTTCCTGACAAAAATGACAGAATATATTTTATTAAAATGGCACAAAAACAAAACAGACACCATGACCTACTATGAACTCATTGCATTTTCAGGCTCTCTTTACAACTTGTATATATCATGGACAAAAAATAATTTTAGGCAAACACCGGAAGAAATGGCAACTGTCCTATATAACATCCATCATCTTCCGCCCACAGAGGATACACACATTACCTGAAAGTTCTGCCTCAGGTAATGTCGCGGCAGAATTGGTCGCTTTTCAGGCAGATTTGGTAAAGAAGGACTTGAATAAACCCAATAACTATGTTATAGTATTGAAAAAGGAACAACCGCCTACAAGGGGTTGACCGGATATTAAAGTAGCAAAAGCCACCCTCTACCTAGCCAAAGTATCAGGGTGGTTTTGCTATGTAAGGCTACTTACAAAACGTAAACACGAATGTAAGCAATGCCAAAAGGAATAACCCGAAGGTCATTAAATCCTTAAAATCAAAATTATGGTTATCTTGATTTATCATAGGTCAACAGCGTTGACGTTGGCATCCACCCCCATTCTTCAAGAATGAGGTCAACGCACCCTGTAACACGATTGTCCCATACGTTAATTTTATCATGTTCTTTTAGTTCTGACAACTCATATAATCCACAGTTTCTTATTCACTTTGCCATCTCTGATAAATGTTTGCGATAATATTGAACCACCATTCTCCAAATCCCTCCAAACCAGTGCCCTTTGATACCCCGACAAGGGGTTTGCCTAACCGATCGTATATCGTATGCATATCCTCATCCCGTCTGTTTTTTGAGTCAAGAAAAGCTCTGCCGAAGCAGAGCCTTTCTGACATTTTCTTTCGACAACCGCTGGTCATCCAGCCCATCATTTTTTTACTGTAACCTTAATCTTTTTGAAGATGCCGTTCTCCGCATAGACATAAATGTAGCACGTCCCTGCCTTCCTTCCCTGGATCACGCCTTTCTTGCTGACGGCTGCGACCTCTTTGTTTGTACTCTCATACGAGAGCTTTCTGTGGTTCGAAAGTTTCTTCCCGGAGTTTGCCTTCACAATCTTCGATTTGATTGTAAATTTCTTCCTCACCTTCATTTTCACCGTTCCCTTGTTTACTTTTATGGATTTCGGATTGGTTCTCGTTCCTCCTTCTGTCACTTCATGGACCGCTTTGGATGCGGCAACTGTATATTTCTTTCCGTCAACGTCCTTGTAGGCTCTGACGATGAACCGGTATCCGGTTCCCTTTTTCAGCTTTTTGTATGTGAAGCTAGTCGTTCCTGCCTTTTTGATGGTCTTCACCAGCTTATATTTACTGTTTTTCCCGCACTTTGCCGCATAGATCTGGTAGCCGCCTGCCCCCTTGACCTTAGTCCACTTGACGGTGATGCTGTTTTTCTTCGCCTTTACTGCCTTCGCTTGAAGTTTGGAGAAGGTTGTGCCTTTGGCATCTCCCTCAGAAGTCTGGTTTACAATGTCCTGATCCGTCAAAAGAAGGGTGTCTGTCTCGATGCCAAGCTGCTGTGCCATCTCCTGAAGCTTTTTCGCTGTCTCCACAGGGACATTCAGCTCTTTTGCGATCTGGTTCACTCTCTCCTGCTGTTCCGGTGCCGGACTTGGCGTACTTCCTCCCGGTGCCGGGCTTGGCGTAGCCCCTCCTGGTGCCGGGCTTGGTGTACTTTCTCCCGGTGTCGGACTTGGTGTAGTTCCTCCCGGTGTCGGGCTTGGCGTACTTCCTCCCGGTGTCGGACTTGGCGTAGCTCCTCCCGGCGTCGGACTTGGTGTACTTTCTCCCGGTGTCGGGCTTGGCGTAACTTCTCCCGGTGTCGGACTGCTTCCGCTGGTGATTCCCGCCGGGTCCTGCTCTGTGCCTCCGATCCCTGTCAGGTCCTTGTTGATCCCATCCGTTTTCTGGTAGTAGTTCCCGGTAATGTCGCCTGCCACATTTGTGTTATCGTTTTTCCCGATCAAGGCTCCGATGGTGGAAGAACCGCTTCCGGTAATGTCTCCAACAACGTTTCCGTTATTTACATTGTCTTTCACTTTTCCATTTTCCCCGTTGGTCCCGACGATTCCTCCGACATTAGCTTTTCCGGTGACACTTCCTTTGTTCGTGCAGCCTGTGATTGTGCCCTCGTTCGTTCCGGCAATTCCCCCGACGTTGTCTTTTCCCGTCACGCTTCCCTCTATGGTAAGGTTTTTGATCGTTCCGGCATTGACTCCAAAGAGACCCTGATCGTCTTTCGGCTCGTCACCGCTGATTTCCAACCCTTTTATCGTCTTTCCATTTCCGTCAAATGTTCCGGTAAACGGATGCTCAGCCGTTCCAACCGGCGTCCAGGGACTGCTCCCTGCTGTAAGCGTGATGCCCTCTTCCGCTTCGATTTTATAACAGGCTTTCTTCGCATCTTTTCCGCTGTTTACCAGTTCTGCGAGTTTTATCAAATCTTCTTCTGATTTAATCTGATACGGGTCCTCTGGTGTTCCGCTTCCGTCAAAACACTGTTCGATAATGTTTCCGTCTGCGTCAACCATTCCGCCGTCTGGCAGCGTTATCTCCTCTCCGTCTCCAGTCTGAACCGTTCCTCCGGCGGGTACCGTGATATTTCCGGCTTTGTCTGCCGTTACCTTTCCTCCCTCCGGTGCCGTTACCGTGATGTCTCCGCTGATTATCTTTTCAGCCTCTACAATTCCATCTTTATCTACCGTTCCTCCGTTTGGCAGGGTTATCTCATTTCCGTCTTCGGTCTGAACCATTCCTCCGGCGGGTACCGTGATGGATCCGGCTTTGTCCGCCGTTACCTTCCCGCCTGATGGTGCCGTTACTGTAACGTCTCCGCTTACTATCTTTTCTGCCTCTACATTTCCGTCTTTGTCAACCGTTCCTCCCTCCGGCAGCGTCAGTTCCTTTCCGCCTGTCGCCTGAACCGTTCCGTTTGCGGGCACGGTAACTTTGCCTTCTGCATCAATATTGACACTACCTGCCTGTGGCAGCTTGACCGTCACATCCACCGTTCCGTCATTTCCCTTGTCTATCGTAACCATTCCGTTTGAATCATTCTTTACGGTTTCATCTTCACGCACAACCGTTTTTCCAGACTCCAATATAACCTCTCCGCTGGAGTAGTTTATCGTAAGCGTGATGGTTTTCTCTCCTGCCGCATAATTTCCATTCACAGCCGTGGTAAGTTTCACCTGAAACACACCCGGTTTCGTTACCGTCAATACCGCTCCGCTTAAGCTTCCCTGCCCTGTAACGCCTGTACCCGGTACAAGAGCATAGCTCCCGATTCCGGCATTTGCATCAATGGTAAAATACTGCGACACATCAATGGTGCTGCCATCATAAGTAAGCGTCTGATTATCCCCGTCAATCGTGACAGGCATTGCCGCTTTGTTGCTGATTGCAACCGTACCGCTAATCGTGCCTGTTCCACTGTCATAGCCTATACATCCGGATGCATCATAATCTTTTATTTTGGCTGCCGTAATGGTCCATCTGAATGTATTGCCTGCTCCCGCTGCTGCGTTATAAGCTGTGCTGCCGCTGTTTGCCAACGTCCATGCCACATCTGCATTTACCGTGTTTGGAGAGGTGCTTCCTTCCAGTGTAAGCGTTGCTGTTTTGCCAAGCTCACTGTTTGTGTTTGACAAAACATTCTCTGCCGTGTAATATTTTGCAAATACGTTACTTGACGGAACTGTCGGTACACGGATGCCGGTTATCTTTCTCCTGGCTGTGGTAAATTCTTTCGTTACCGTCAGGGTTCCGTCATCATTTAGCTTAACATTCTGTGCTGTTTCACCATCCACAGTTACGGATACCGAATCTCCAAACAGATAAACCGCACTGCCTGAACCGGTTACAGCAAGTGTAAGTTTTGCCTGATATGCTGTATTCCAGTCTGCCGTTCCCGTTGCTGCCGCACTACTGTCTTTGTCTGTATAAGCAATCACAAGGGAGTTCGCATCAATTCCTTCCGTACTACAGGATGCCTTTGCCGGAAATGCACTGCCGCCTGCCGGCTTCACGCCCGTGAGTGCAACCGTATCTATCATTTTTATCGTCTTTGTTTCTGCCATCCTTGCATAAGCCAGACTTCCATTCTCTGCTGGTGTTTCCAACCAGATTTTACATTTCGCAAGGTCAACCCCGGATATGCCGCAAGCTGTCTGTATCTGTTCTTTTGTAACAAATGTCGCCTCTCCTGCCTGCACGCTATAATACCAATCTCCAGTTCCGTCATTGCCCTGCACGACAAGGGAAACGGTTCCCGCCGCACCTGCATCCTTCTGTGCTACAACCAGACCGGCTGTGGCATCATATGATGCGGTCCCGATTGCTTTACCAGTGCCATCCAGTCTCAATGTCATTGCCGCATCAGCCGTTATCTTTCCTTTCGTAGCAGTTTTCGATGATGCTGCTTTCGCAGCAGATGCAAAGAGGACAGATGACAGATTCAATTCAAAAGCGGGCACCACTGCGTGCTGATTGGCCTTGCTAGCAAGGCAATTGGTGATTTCAGAATACTGCTTTTGTATCATCCGCACATTCGCAGCACCACTGCCCGGCGTGCGCAGCCAGGAATCCTCGCTTACCCAATACTCTTTATCAATATGCAGACCATTGTTCAAATTGTTAGATGCATTTTCTCCCACTGTGATATACGTTACATTTGTTTCTCCATGTGCCAAATACAGTTTATCCGTTGTGGAATATACACTGCTGTTTTTTGTATCGTTCGTATAAATCGTTGTCTCCTGCATCAGGGCTTGCTCAACCGTTGAAAAGCAGGATGTTTCCAATTCTTTTAACGTCGTTCGCAATGGGCTGCCTCCATAATGATTTGCATTTACATCGGATGGGGCACTGCCTGAATAACTACAATTCCAGTCAGAACTATATGTTTTAGTACTGTTACTGCCGGTATAGTATTCAAAATTTTGGTTTGTTGCCAGCGGGCTTGCCGCAAACAATGTCACACTGTCTCCACCCTGGCATCCCGCAATCCACCATTCCTGATTGTTACCATTATTTTTTCCAAAATAAACCTTTGCCGGATTTTCACCGGCAGCATCTGTATCATCCGTGTTAAACGTCTTTAGCTGTTCTTTTGTCACAAACTGGCTGGGTTCTGACGCTTCCGCCGCCTGAACCTCTTCACTAAACGCCGGAAATGAAGTGATTATCATTGCCGCCGCTAACACCAGTGAACCAATTTTCTTCTTCAAATGTTTTCGTTTCAAGTTATTTTCCTCCAATCTACTGTTTTCTTTTTTCTTATTTTTAATAGGGCTTCCACAATATTCTCTGAACCCTGTATATGCAAAGAGGATTACTCCCCGACATAACGTTTGTTATATGGATGCATGAGACAGCGCCAGCAATTCCTCTGCAATGCTTTTTACCCTTGCAAAAGACTCTTCGGTCAGACCCGTGATCTCTCCTTCATTGTTGGCATCGTCCACGATCTCATCCGCCCTGCTCTTAAAGTTTGACACCAGCTCGTCCAGCGAAAGAGCCATATCGCGCACCTGTTCACTATACAGTCTGGTTTTGTCGCTGCGCTCCACGATCTGCTCGGTCATGGTTATCGAATTCTTCTGCATGTCCCCCAGAGATTCGGCTTTACTTCTGGCTTCTAATATCTTATCGATTCCCTCTTCAACCGATAACTGATTCTGCCCATTGATCGATTTGACCCCCTCCAGTCTGGTAAGGATTCTGGATACCAGTTCCTGAATGGAATCACTCGCTGCTTTGGACTGTTCCGCCAGCTGCTGTACATTATCCGCCACAACGGCAAAACTTCTGCCCTGTTCTCCGGCCCGTGCTGCTTCAATGCTCGCATTTAAAGCTAAAAGATTCGTATGTGCAGAAATTCCGGAAATCTGTCCTACAAAATTGGTGATCTCATCGATTCCATTTTCCAGCTGGCTGATCGATTCTCCGGTCTGGTTTGCCGTTTCTTTAATCTGATGCATGGAGTCCACTGCCACATCCATCGTCTCGACAAATCCCAGAGTATGGTTGGTAACATCCCCGGATATCTGAAACATTTCTTTCGTATTTTGATAAATACCATCGATTGCCTCTGACATCTCCGAGACACTTTCCTGAATACGCACCACCTGATTACGGCTTTCCTCACAATCTGCCAATGTATCATGGGCAGATGAAACAATCTGTTCATTGGCACGCCGGGAGTTCTCCAGATTTTCTTCCACATCTCCCACCATCGTAACCAGTTCCTCAGAGGCGGATTCACACTTTTGAAGAAGTTCAGCCATCTGCATACCTTCCTGCTCTTTTTTGATCTTTTCCAAAAGCGTATTTTTGATATAATTTAAGACAGCATTAAATCCCACCAGTGCCATGATTCTGGGAAACACAAAGAATAAAATAATATTTACAATATTCGTATTAACGGTAATATTACCTGCCAGAAGTGTTTCTGCTTCCTTCGCCGAGGTTGTAGTCGTCAAAACTAATGTGTTGGCATCACACAGTCCCCAGTAATATCCGCCAACAACAGAGAGGAACAAACCTCCAATGGTCAATACCAGAGTAAAGGTTTTATACTTTTTCTCCGTATAGGCAATGGAACAGATCATGGGAAAAATCATAAAGAGGGTTGCATGATAAGCCAGTTCCATATTGGCAAAGGAAATCATAGCCACCAGTAAAAAGAGCATGATATAGTTGGACGCTGCCTTTTCAAAACCAAGGACATATTTTACGACATATCCCAGTGCCAGAAATACAGCCGCACCAATGAGAGCGCTGTTCATGATCGTCTGATCCACGATAAAAATGTGCAGTATGTTCAAAATCCATGCTATTACCAGTACAATAAAGGCAACCCGCATACATTTCAACGAATAGTTATTCGCTTTTTTAAATTCAACTTCATTTACCATCCGTTCCTCCCCTTCGTTCTTGTTTCATATTTACATGTATGATTTTAACAAAAAAACCACTGAAATAGTGGTTTTGGCAGATTTGGTCGATTTTAGGCAGATTTGGTTAAATACATATCAGGCAGGGAACTTGTTGGCAAGCTTATTAACAACTCACAGATTCAAGACCGCACAGGCGGAACAGACATCATTCTCTATCTTGTAATCCAGATTTCCGTCGTATTTCCGGCAAACAAAAAGCATGCTGGAAATACCAATACTCTTTCCCGCAGGCAGACTGCCGGAAAGTTTCAGTTTGTCAGAGCAGGAATTATTACAAACGATAACCAGCTTGTTGTTTTGAAGCCGGACATAGATTTCAATACACGGGTTTTCTTTCCCGGACTTCTGACATCCGTGCAGGGCATTTTCAAGCAGATTTCCTAACAGGGCAATCAAATCAATTTCCCGCACCTTTAGTTCTTCCGGCACATTACACCGTACCGAAAAGGAGACGCCGCCTTCCCCTGCCTTGTCGGCATATACAGAAAGAATACTGTCTATCGTCCGGTTCAGGGAGTATTGCTTTACTGCCGCTTCCGAAATCTCATTCCTGTATTCTCCGATATAAGCAAGGATAGCAGACGTGTCGCCTGTTTTTGCATATTCCGCAATTACTTCCATATGATACCGTATATCATGCCGGAACCTGCGGTTTGCCTGCACCGCATTTTGCAGGACAGACAGCCTGCCTAAAAGATATTCTGCATTCTGGCGGACTAACGCCGTCTCGGATTCCTTTTTCATATAATTGACATTGCTGAAAATAACGCCATATACCGCACACATCATAATGCTGATTACGGCGAAGGTCAAAAGCAGATATACATCCGGCATGGCATTTGCCGCATTCAATACCGTTACCACAACCTGTGACAGATAAAACAGCAGGGCAATCACTGCCGGATTCCACCACTTTTTGCTGCTATCCATCAATGAACTCAACGTCACTGCGGCATACTTCTTATACAGAACCAGCACCAGCAGTAAGACCATATTTCGCAGAACGATTGCCACATAATATCCTGCTATTTCGGAAATCTGCGGCAGAAACAGCCGAACCATCAGTTTCAACATATTGTCCGAAACAGAAAATAAGCAGAAGTAAGTGATAAATAAAAAACTCTTTTTGAGAAAACCATCCCGCGAAACAATGCAGAAATAAAGGAACAACAGCACTACGATTCCTATATATGAAAAAAAGGCATTCCATCCTCCTGCTGCAAATCCATAACCCATCAGGCCGGCAAAAAGAACTGCATGAATACAGCTGATAAGCCCAAATATCTTTTTGGAATATCTCTGTTCGTTTACATAATAGACTACAATCGTATGACACAGCACCGTAAGGATTAATCCCGGAAGCTGATATACTCCGCTCATTTCAATGCCTCCTTCCGATAGAAATCCATATATGTTTTCTTCACTTCTTCACTTCTCCTTCTTGGGATGGGGATTTTAGCACCATTCACGATTTCTAAAGCATTTCCGGCAATCTGCCGTACAAACGTGAGATTTACAATATAAGAAGCACCCACCCACACAAATTCCGGGTACTCCTGTATCTCCTCAAACATCTGTGATAGTTTCATACGCAGCCGGAGGGTTTCACCGGAAAACAGACTGATCATCAGATAATGGTTCTGTGATTCAATAAATATAATTTCATGGACACAGACACGATACACGCCATCCACACAGGCAAAGGACAGAAAATCCTGCTCCTCCATTTTCCTTATCGCACGATCAAGTGCTTCATTAAACTGCTCCTGTGAAAATGGCTTGAGCAGATAATGGACCGCATTCATTGCAAATGCCGTTACCGCATATTCATCGCTGGTCGTTAGAAAAACAACACCCGTATTCGGGTTTTTGGCAAGCATTTCCTTGGCAGCATCCGTTCCAAGAACATCCGGCATACAAATATCCAAAAGGGCAATATCATAGTTTTTCCCTTTTCCCACCACATGTAAAAGATCACCAGCAGACCTGTATTCGTCAATATCAAAATGATATTCCGAATGTGTCTTTGCATAGATCTCTAATGCTGTTCGGATCTGTTTCAAGTCCTTTTGTATATCATCGCATACTGCTATCTGCATCTTCTGTCCCTGCTTTCCCATGTCAAAGATGACATTGTTGTCCTTGATACTTTTATTTGAAACTTATGTAATATCTTTAATATTATAACATAACCACCTATGGACAACGCAAGTAGTTTTTGTAATGGGGAGAAGAAAATGATATCAGCCACTTTCCCCGCAATCGCCGGGCGCAACGTCTTGTCATTCATTTCCACACTGCTTCCGCCTCTTTACTTTTTGTCCGCTAACAGCCTGCCCATTCCTTTCATGCTGTAATAGCCGATCAATACCCACAATCCCATCATCGCTATATATTCTGAAAATACGGAAACTGGCGTCTGCTCAAAATCAAAGAACGCAAACTGGATCTTCAAAAACATATAGGAAACGATATCTGCTTTGTAAAAACAAACTGCCCCATAACCGGCAGCTCCAACTGCTATGATTCGGAGAATCCAGGGGATGCTATTTGGTATTTTCCTGTTTCTTACGATCTTTCCTGCGATACCTACAACCATGCCCCAGTGAAATCCAAGATGCACACTCATCAATACAAATCCCCAATAAGAGGCTGCCATGTGCATCTGTCTGGCGAGTGCCATCTGCCCACTTACGGAGACAAAATCAAATACATAATGTGACATGATAATTCCGCTGTAAGCAAGACACAGCATAGAAAACAGGACGGCAAAATTCACGACCAGCCGCATCACACGGATGATACTGTATTTTCCCCTGCACAGACTTTTGTACCATTTGAAGTTCAGAATGTTATGTGCCAAAAACAAAACAAGCATCCCTGCTCCAAACCACTCATGAAATTCCTGCCCTGTGATCTGAAATGCCATGAGCAAAAGCAGCAGTACCGTCATTAAAAAGTCAATGATAACTTTGATCTTCATTGTAAGCTTCATTCTTTCTCACCCCATACATCCGTTGCAAGACGGAACACCGCCCATCCCTTTGGCCAGCCGACATACATTGCCACATGGGTAATGATGGCAGCAATTTCTTCCTTTGTGACACCATTATTCTTTGCATTCTGCAGATGATAGGTCAGTGACGAGTCTGTAATGCCGGAGGCCATCAGCGACACCACCGTTATGATGCATTTCATCTTGACCGAAATAGCATCTTCATTCCACACTTCACCAAACAGCACATCATCATTTAAATGTGCAAACATTGGTGCAAATTCACCGAGACTGTCCCTGCCTGCTGTTTGTACGATCTTTTCGCTTTTTATATCCTTCATATCTTTATGTCTCCCTTCTTTAATTCTCCGATCATATAATCCAGTTCATCCAGTAACTGCTGTTTCTTATGGATTTCATCCAACAACAAAAACCGTTGTTTTCTCAAAATCTGTATCTGCCCTTTTGTATCACTCCCATCATCATAAAATAGTTTCATAAATTCTTTTATTTTCCCTATTCCCATTCCTGCGTTCATCAGGGAATGGACCATTCCCACACAGCGTATCTGTGTTTCCGTATATTCAATTTTGCCATCCGGTAATACATTGTGTTGCAAAAGTCCATGTTCTTCACAATATTTGATTTCACCCACACTGATATGATAACGTCTGCCCGCTTCCTCTGCTGTCATACGTACCTCCATTTTCTGTACATCCTCCTCTCCTCCTCTCTTCTTCCGATACTTTTATCTCCACAATGCGATGAAAAAAGTAAATGTACCTGAAGAATTCCACATTCCCCTTGTACATTTACATTATATTTCTCTATTCTGTTTATATCAAATACTTAGTTTTTATGCCTCACTCATGCCCGAAAAGCATTTTGCATATTTAGCAGACTTTTTACTTTTTATTTTGCGCTTATTTCAGTCCTTTCACCCACTTATCTACTGTTTTTTGTGAAGGCACATCATAGAAATTACGTCCCGCCACTAATCCTCTGAATATTCTGTTCTATTTGGCGATTGGCATGCAGCAACTGTGGTGCTTGTTCATAAAGATAGTCTCCTGCTTCCGTAGGCTCTAATCCCCGGGCAGTTCTCGAAAAAAGGATCGCATCCAGCTCATTTTCCATGCTTTGTAGCAGACGGCTTAATCCCTGAGGAGAAATATAAAGTTGTTCTGCAACCCGGCGCAGACTTTTCTGCTCATAAATTCTCTTAATTATGATATTTTACTACTTTTTATCTAACTGATATCATTCTGACCAACATCAAAATATGTTCCCTTTCAATGCAAAATTTCTTACTGCTTCCTTTCTTTTATAAAATCCCATACATCTCTTTCTTCCGGCATGACCTTTAAAGCACCTTTCCTTGTTGTGATAATAGAAGCACAAGCATTAGCAAACTCCAGCATATCATACAATTTTTGTTTATCCAACCCATCCAAACCATATTTCAGAATACTGTTTAGCACACATGCCATAAAGGTATCCCCTGCCCCCGTTGTTTCAATAGTTGCCTTGTTCAAGAACGCAGGACACTCTACCATGATCTTACTATAATATGCCTTGCTTCCCTTATTTCCCATTGTTACACAGATTAATGGTATATGATATTGTTCCTGCAACCTTGCCACACCCTCATCAATATCCGAACCTCCTGTAAAAAAAGCAATCTCATCATCTGAAATTTTCAAAATATGGCATTTACTCATTCCATAGGCAATTTTTTCTTTTGCCACATCCAAATTATTCCACAAGGGAGGTCTCAAATTGGGATCAAAGGAAATTACCGCATTGGCTTCCCCTGCCAGGTCGATTGCCCTTTTTGTCGCTTTTTCACATGCTTCATCCGTCATAGACAATGTTCCAAAATGAAAAATCCTACACGACTGAATCAAATTTTTACTTATCTCCACATCCGCTTCTGTCAACATCATATCCGCTCCCGGATTACGGTAAAAGGAAAAACTGCGGTCTCCGTCTGAAGCTGTATGTACAAATGCCAATGTGGTAGGAACCTCATCATCTATCATCAGGTTACTGATATCAATTCCAATTTCTGCAACCACCTTCCGAAGCATTTCCCCAAAAGAATCATTCCCCACTTTTCCAATAAAAGCTGTATGTTTTCCAAATTTCTGCAGCATTGACAATACATTGCACGGTGCACCGCCGGGATTAGCCTCAAAAAGCGGATTGCCCTGTTCACTGTTACCATTCATTGTGAAATCTACCAGCAATTCTCCTAATGCAACTACATCATATATTTTTTTCATACAAACACCTCACTTTAAGTAAGAAAACTATAAAATATCCAAAAAACGTTTAAACGCATCTCGTCCTTCATCGGTACATTTATAAACACCTGCACATTCCAAAACCTTTACAAATACTTTACCAATCTCACACTGAAGAATAGAATGAATATTGTCCGCCGTAATCTCGTACTTATCCTTCCATTCCTCTACCCAATCCGCATGCTTTTCGGTTTCTTCTTTCGCTCGAATGTCTTTTCCATTCAAAATAGCATCTTCAAGCAAATCCATCTCCTTTTTCAACCGTGCTGGTAACACCGCTAAGCCCATCACCTCAATCAATCCGATATTTTCTTTCTTAATGTGGTGATATTGTTCTGCCGGATGATATACACCCCATGGACTTTTTTCTGTCGTTATATTATTTCTAAGCACCAGATCCAGTTCAAACAAGTCTCCATGCATGCGTGCAATAGGAGTCATCGTATTATGTGGTGTGCCTTCTGTCTCACTATAGATAAATGCCGCTTCATCTGTATAGTTCCGCCACATAGCAAGAATATGGTCTGCTGCCTCTGCAATACGGACAACCTCTTTTCCCTGAAGACGGATAACAGACATAGGCCATTTCACAACACCTGCCGTCAGATCTTCATAGTTCCTTAACTTAAAACAAAATTCATATGGTGCCTTCGCCATGGCAAAAACATAACCGCCACCCTGAAAATGGTCATGGCTCAAAATCGATCCGCCCACAATGGGAAGGTCTGCATTTGACCCGGCCGTATAATGTGGGAATAACTTGACAAATTCAAGAAGTTTTGTAAATACAGCTCTGTCAATCCTCATTGGTATATGTTTCTCATTTAGGATAATACAATGCTCATTATAATATACATAAGGTGAATACTGAAGAAAATAATTCTCGCCACCCAGCGTAAGTGGAATCACCCGGTGGTTCTGTCTTGCCGGGTGTGCAAAATGTCCGGCATAACCTTCATTTTCTTTGCACAACAGACAAGCAGGATATCCTGATTTCTTTGCTCTTCCGGCTTTTGCGATATCCTTTGGATCTTTCTCCGGCTTAGATAAATTGATAGTAATATCAATGGGGCCAAATTCCGTTTGCGTTACCCACTTCTCATCTTTTTCAATTCTATCCCTGCGGATATAATTCGTTGCCTGACTAAAGGCATAATAAAAATCAGTTGCCTCATTAGGAGAAGAATTATACTTATCCTCGAAAGTTTTTCTGACAACTGAGGGCGGTGGCGTCAGTATCCCCATAATTTTTGTATCAAAGAGATCTCTGGCAGTAATTGTATCCTCTTCCAGAATCTCCCGCTCCAATGCATAAGCAAGCATATCCTCAAGAATCAGAGAAAGCGCTCTTGGAACAACAGGCTCCTCTTTTCCCTCATATTCCAGAACTTCAAATAATTCCAGCAACCGATTTGTCACATACACCTGATCTGCCGGAGAAACAAGATGATTTTGCATTCCATATGCCACCAATTCAGAAATCAGTTTTCCAATCATGACAGACACCTCCTACACCATTTTATATCCATTCGGATGAGACTGATGCCATTTCCACGCCGTTGAAATAATCGTTTCCAGATCATCAAACTGCGGTTTCCAGCCAAGAATCTCTTTTGCTTTTTTACTGGATGCTATCAGCGTGGAAGGATCTCCTGCCCGCCGCTCTTCCTCTTTCGCCGGAATCGGATGCCCGGTAACTTTCCTGGCCGTCTCCACCACTTCTTTTACACTGAACCCCACACCATTACCCAAATTGAAAATATTGCTTTTTCCGCCTTCCAATAAATATTTCATAGCCAGAATATGTGCCTGTGCAAGATCATTTACATGGATATAATCTCTCACGCAGGTTCCATCCTCCGTATCATAATCATTGCCAAAAATAGAAATATATTCACGTTGTCCATTTGGCACCTGAAGAATCAACGGAATCAAATGTGTTTCCGGATTATGCGCCTCACCAATCATTCCCTCCGGATGTGCACCACAAGCATTAAAATACCGAAGAGAAACATAACGCAGATCATGAGCCTTAGCTGTCCACTGAAACATTTTCTCCATAGACAATTTTGTTTCACCGTAACAGTTTGTAGGTAAAGTCCGATCTGTCTCTAAAATCGGGATACGTTCCGGCTCTCCATAAGTTGCTGCTGTAGAGGAAAATACAATTTTATCCATTCCGTGTGCCACCATACTCTCCAGTAAAACCTCCGTGCCACAAAGATTGTTGTTATAATATTTGAGAGGATCTTTCATGCTCTCCCCCACCTGTGAACTAGCAGCAAAATGAATAACGCCATCAATCGTTTCCTTTTCAAAAATGGAATCCAAAAACTGACGATCACGGATATCACCCTCATAGAATTTCGCCTCAGGATGAACTGCCTCAGGAAATCCTGTCTGCAGATTATCTGCAATGACTACCTTCTCGCCTGCATCGATCAACTGATACGCCGTATGCGAGCCAATATAACCCGCTCCACCCAAAATTAAAATATTCATTTCAATCATCCCTCCTAAAAAACTTTTATTCCACCATATTTGCGGACTTTCAGAACGTTACATGCACCTTTTCCAAACACAGAATCCATCCTCTCCTGATATCCATCAACCGCATCATTTTCCACAAATGCCTGTATTGTTCCTGCAAAACCACCACCATGCACACGGCTGACACCCCCCGTACCAAGAAACATATCACTAATTGCCAGTGCAACAGAGATATTCTGATGTTCTATATCATGGCTGGCATATACATTTTGCAGATATTTAAAAGAAGAATCACCTGATTCTTTTACAAGGCACAAAAATCCATTTAGATTCCCCTGATTTAAGGCTTCTGTTTCCTGATGTACCCGAATATTTTCACATATAAAATGAAGGGCGCGGAGTACTGCCCGGTCTCCCACTGCGTTACGTACTTCAGATAGATGCTCAAGCAGCTGCTCCCGGCTGACCTCACGCAATACTTCCTTTCCAAAAAATTGTGCTACCTTTTTCATTTCCTTTGGAATCGCCGCATAATCTGCAGTCAAATCAGCATGAGAACCTTTTGTGTCTGTGATGCAAAGACTGTAATTATAATGATTGAAGTCAAAATCAATCCTCTCGGTTTCTGGCGTATCCGGATTGGCAAAATCAATATGTACAAGATTACCTACGGAACATGCCATCTGATCCATCAGTCCACAGGGCTTGCCAAAATACACATTTTCGGCATACTGTCCAATGACAGCAATTTCATTTGGCGAAATCTTTCCAGCATTGTAAATACCAGAAAGGATGATTCCTATCAGCGTCTCATAAGCAGCGGAAGAAGACAACCCGGCACCAATCAGAACATCGCTGGTGATGTATGCCTGAAATCCGCCAATCTGGTAGCCATGTTGTATTATTCCTGCTAATACACCTTTTAGCAATGCCCGTGTAGATTCTTTTTCTTCTTCCTTCCTGTCAAGATCATTCAAAGGAATGGTAATCATATGATACCCTTCAGAAACCACTCTTACAACAGATTCTTCTATCGGTTTCACAACAGCAATGGCGTCTTTGTTAATGGAAGCTGCCAGCACTTCACCATGTTGATGGTCGGTGTGGTTGCCGCCGATCTCACTTCGTCCCGGTGCACTGTAAAGTTCCACTTCACTTTCCCCAAAATGATTCACAAAAGATTGAACCGCTTTTTTATACCTATTTTTTTGATAAGTGATTACTTCTTTATCAACATAGATATCTAATAAACGTTCATCAAAATTTCCATTTTCTAATTGATTTATAATTGTTGTTGTGTCCGTCATGGTTCCTCCTTCTTATATAACCAGTAAAAACTGTATGCAGGAACGCTTACGTTCTTTGCAGGCATCTGTTGTCTGGTAAGCAAATCCACATACATTCCATCTTCTTCATTGATCCACGCAGTCTTGTCATATTCACTAAAATTAAACACCCCTATTATCTTTTCCTTATCATAAAAACGCCCCATGGCAAGAACACTTGCATCGTATGTTTCCAGTGTCCATGTATCTGCATAAGAAACAAACGCCTTATGTTTCCTCCGCAACTTTTCCAGCCTCGACAGTCCAAAATAAATCCTTCCTTCCACACTTTCTTTATGATTCACACGCCCGGCATTTTCCCACTTCATGGCACCACGATGGAGATACCGGGAATCCTGTGCTTTATTGGTATCTTTTTTATAAGAATAATCATTTATCTGGCCAATCTCATCCCCACTGTACAGAATGGGTATCCCAGACTGCATAAACATATAGGCGTGCAGGGTTAGAAACAGATGGATTGCTTTCGTCATTGCCTCGTCATCTCCCTCTAACGCCGCCTTTTCAATACCACAAAGAGAAGCTGTTGTTCCACAGAGTCTGGCATCCCCTGTCACCGGATCACAATTATAAAGTTCTCCACGGCTGTTACTACCACCTGCACAACCCAAAAAATAATCATTCAGATATTTCTTATGGGAAACCTCATCCATTCCCTGCTGTTTCAGAGTAGCATAATCCAGTCCCCAACCAATATCATCATGACAACGCAGGTAATTCAAAAATATATATTCTTTTGGCAGATGATTTATTGTATCCAGCTGTTTTTTCAAAAGCCGTACATCCCTGGTTGCCACTGTATGCCATGTCGTCGCCATGGTAGTCACATTATAAAGCATATGACACTCTGGCTTCTCCACTGTTCCAAAATACGGAATCACCCTTTCCGGCTCCATGACAACCTCTCCCAAAAGCAGTACCCCCGGACACACGATCTCACAGATCATTCTCATCATCCGGACAATGGTATGAACCTGCTGCAGATTCCGGCATGTTGTACCCAGTTCTTTCCAAATATAGGGGACTGCATCAATCCGAATGATATCAATACCACGATTTGCCAAATACAGAAAATTATACATCATTTCGTTAAAAACGCGGGGATTCCGGTAATTCAAATCCCACTGGTATGGATAAAAGGTAGTCAAAACATAATGCTTTAATTCCGGCAAAAAGGTAAAATTTCCCGGAGCAGTTTCCGGAAACACCTGAGGAACAGTCTTCTCATATTCTCTGGGAATTTCGTCGTTTTCATAAAAGAAGTAACGGCTCATATATTCACCTTCCCCGGCACGTGCCCTCTTTGCCCATTCATGATCCTGAGAGGTGTGGTTCATTACGAAATCACAACAGACGCTAATATTCTTCCTGTGGCAGGCACTGGTAAGGACTTCCAAATCCTCCATAGTGCCGAGTTTTTTCTGAACCCTGCGGAAATCGCTTACCGCATAACCACCATCAGAGCGCCCTTCCACCGTATCCAGAAAAGGCATCAGATGAATATAATTCACATTACTTTTCTCAAGATAATCCAGTTTTCTCTTAACACCTTTCAGATTACCGGCAAAATTGTCAATATACAACATCATGCCAAGCATATCATTTTGCTTATACCATGCCGGATTTTTTTCGCGCTCCCTGTCTTTTGCTTTCAGCTCCATGCCCCGTTCATTAAAAAAGCGCCTCATCTGCTGCTCCAATTCAGCATACATAGAAGAATTATCATATAATTCCATATAAAGATATTTTAATTCATCTATATGATATGACAGACGGGTTTGAAAAACCTCATTTTCCATCCTCTCACTCCTTTATAAACCTCATTTGATAAGATTGGTATTCCTGCAGTTCATTCTGCAGGGGCAGCCCAATCTCCATAAGAATATCAGCAGGATACAAAGTTCCTGTCTGTTCCTCCCGGTAGAAAGCCCCTTTCTCCAATCCTTTCATGCACACATAAACGAGTGGCATATTTCCATGATTCCCAAGCTGCACGGCATTGAACAATATTTCTTTTTTATCCTCTGACACATATTGCCATGCTGCAACTTCATCTGTAAAAGGATTGGTCAGCCGATAATATCTTCCATCCTGGATAAGCGGTGCCAGTTTTCTATAACAGGCTATCTGTTCTTTGATTTTCTTCTTTTCCTCATCCGTAATCTTTGTCAAATCCATCTCATAGCCAAAGGTGCCGGCCATAGCCACAATTCCCCTTGTATTAAGCGGTGTACTGCGGCCCGTCTGATGATTCGGTACCACAGATACATGGGAACCCACTGCAGATATGGGATAACCAAAAGACGTCCCATACTGGATGCGTAAACGGTCAATCGCATCCGTATTATCACTACACCAGATCTGTGGTGTGTAATAAAGCATCCCTGCATCAAAACGTCCTCCGCCACCGCTGCATCCCTCAAGCAGAACATGTGGATAATCGGTGTGTAAACGCTCTAAAAAATCATAAAGTCCCAAAACATAATCATACAGCACCCGTCCCTGGTCATCTGCAGCGTGAGAATATGCACCACAAATACTGCGGTTCATATCCCACTTGATATACTCAATATGATTGTGTTCTAAAATCTCATGTATCTGCCCATAAATGGCATCTACCACTTCTTTTCTGGAAAAATCCAACACAAGCTGGCCCCTGGCACGAACAGGATTTCGTCCGGGAACTGCTAAAACCCAATCCGGATGCTTACGGTATAATTCACTCTCCTCATTAACTGCTTCCGGCTCAAACCATATACCAAATTTCATGCCAAGGTCATTTACTTTATGGATCAATTCAGAGAGCGGCATCCCCAGTTTCTCTTCATTGACCGTCCAGTCACCGAGCCCACTGTTGTCATCATCCCGTTTTCCAAACCAGCCGTCGTCCATAACAAGCATGTCCATGCCAATATCCGATGCCTCTTTTGCCAGTCGCAAAAGATTATCTGCGTTTATGTCAAAATAACATGCCTCCCAGCTGTTAATCAAAACCGGGCGGAGAGCTGTCTGATATTCCCCACGGCATACATGACGGCGGATACATTGTTGAAGATTATGGGACAATCTGCCAAGCCCCTCCTGGCTGTATGACAGAATTACTTCAGGAACCACAAAGGTTTCCCCGGATTTTACCGGATATCTTAACTGTTCTGGCTGCAGTCCAAGAATCATGCGTGTCTGATTCATCTGATCCTTTTCCACAGTTCCCTCAAAACCACCACTGTATACAAGCGACATGGCATAACAGCTTCCCATATCTTCTGTAGCTGCTGAATCCGTGAGGATCATCATGGGATTATACTGATGGCTTGATGTTCCCCTGCGGCTTCCTATGGTAAATGCATGATGCCCAACATGGGTACGCTGAAAATTGCGCTCCATCATATGCCTGCCATAAAAACTTATGACATCAAAATCTCCTTTTAGAAAATCAAGACAAGCGGCGGCGGCCTTTGTTACAAAAAAACTTTCCTTCCCGGTATTTTTAACAAGCGCACTCCTTGTAATCACATCCAGTTCCGGCAGCACACCATACAATAAACGAACCTCTATACCACATACCTTATCTCTTAATACAATTTCCAGTGTATCTGCCTCGCCATGACCGGCATAAACTGCTGGCAATCCAACGAGCGAATATTTGCCAGGGTGAATCTCATGGGAAATATAACGGAGGTCGCAGCCTGCAGAACCATCCGCATTTTCCAGCAAAAGAGAAGTATTTCTGTAATCCCCATTCCCCCGGCAGGGAAATTCCTGCGGCAAAATATCCATGGAATAAGTTCTGTCATCCCCCACATCATATGGATTGCCAGAAAATCCCCTGTCTGCAAACTGCAAAACATACTCTGCATTCTGTTCTGTCCGTTTTCCATAATAGAGATGTAACAAAAAACCATATTCATCTACTTTTATCTGATAAGAAGAGTTTTTTGTCATTAGGCGAAAAATCCTTCTCTCTTCATCAAACTGAATGCTCATATCCGTTTCCTCCTAAATTAGATAACTTACATTTTTCTATTTGACAGCACCATTCACAACACCACTGAGAATCTGCTTCTGGCAGATAATGTAGAACAAAATAATTGGTAGCAGTGCCAGTAAATAGGAAGCAAATGCCAGGTTATAATTAGCACCAAACTGTGTCTGGAACGATAACTGTGCCAGTGGCAATGTATTTTTTGACCCTGACATAATTACCAATGGTGTCATCACATCATTCCATGTACCAAGAGCAGTAAGAATAGCAACTGTTGCATGCATCGGTTTCATAATAGGAAATACAATCGTCCAATAAGTCCGCCATGTTGTTGCACCATCTACATAAGCAGCCTCTTCCAGTGCCATTGGAATATTCGTCAGATAGCCGGAATAGAGCATAACATTCATTGGCATATAAAACACCGTATACAGCAGAATAACCCCAAACATATTGTCAAGATGCAACACAGCTGTCTGTTTTACCAGAGGCATCATTAAAATAGCAAAGGGAACAAACATACCGCTTACAATATAAAAATAGATTAGCTTATATCCCTTCCGCTTTGCCTGAGTGCGTCCAAGAACATACCCCAGCAAAGAATGCAAAAAAACGGAGAGTACCACAGTCGCCACAGTAATAATAAGACTATTTACAAGGGAATTCCAAAAGTCTGTTACTTCCATGGCTTCTTTGAAGTTTGCAAAGCTCCAGCTTTTGGGAAGAGATAAAATTCCCGAAATACTGTTTGTCATCTCCGATGGTTGTTTAAAAGCAATTACAACTGTCATATACAGTGGAAAAGCAACAGTAATGACCCCCAAAATCAGCAACACGGTAACAGGCCAGTTTGTATGGTGGAAGAGCATTACTTTCAGTTTGTCAAAACCATTTACTTTACTTTTATTCGTTGTCTGATTATCCATTATAACTGCTCCTCTCTTTTATTTGTAAATCGCATCTGCAGTACAGCGATTGTTACAATAACAACAAAAAACAACACAGCATTGGCACTCTGAAAACCAAACTGACCGCCCGACATACCATTGTTATAAATCAGGAAAGAGATTGACTCTGTACTTTGTGCCGGGCCTCCACTGGTCATTGCCACTATCTGATCAAATACCATTAAAAAGTTTTTCATGCACAACACCATATTGATGCTGAAAAAGGGCAGAATCAAGGGAAATGTCAGATACCGGAATCTCTTAAATCCGGTTGCTCCGTCTATGTTGCCAGCCTCATATACATCTTCCGGAACAGTCTGTAGGCCAGAGATATAAATAATGGTATTCATTGCGATGGACTGCCATGCACAGACAATCACGATGGCAAGCCATGCCCATGAGGTACTGGACAACATACTGCTTCCTTCTCCCCCCAGCATTTTGGTAAAAGCAGGCAGAAGATAAGTGAAAATGTAACTGAAAATATATCCCACTACCAATGCCCCTAATACATTGGGGACAAAATACAATCCCCGCAGTGTATTTTTAAATTTAATCTTACTATTCAATCCGATTGCCAGCAACAAACTTACCACATTTGTAATGATCGTTGCAACGATGGCAAAACGGAATGTAAATGCATAAGACGCTCCTACTCTGGCATCTGTAAACAGATCCTTAAAATTCCTCAACCCAACCCAATCAAAATCACCATAGCCCTTGAAATTTGTAAAACTGTAGATGATACCCTGAATCAGAGGCAGTGTATTAAACAGGAAAAAAAGTGCTACGATGGGAATTGTGATTATCATATATGTTTGATTACGGCTTAATCTTTTTTTACTCTTCATTATTTATTCCCCCTCTGTTCTTTTTGTTCATGTTCATATTCTTCTACTTTACGGATAATATCACGGTTATAACGAAGCCAGTCCTTGTCAAATTTTTCCAAAAATTTTTCCTTGTCCCCCTCCATTAAATATGTCTGGATCAAACCATCTGCCGCCATCTCAGAGGGATAATGATGGTCATGGAAATCTGCCATTTTCCCCTCCTCAATATACTTGGCAACACCGCTGAGCATGGAAGCCAGTTTAAACGGCTCTTCCTTACATGGTACGGCATTCTGATCATCCAGATAGGCCTGCATGTTGTTATGTTCCAATAAGAAATCCAACACCTCATACGCCGCTTCCTTATTCTTGCATTCCTTTGTGACACAAAACTGCAAATCAATTCCCGAATTTAAAATATTTTTTGATGCATCTTCATTTGCCGGCATAACAAAGGAATCAATATTAATATCCGGATTTACGGATTGAATCTGCGGAACCGCAAAACTGCCAATGGTATACATTGCTGCTTCTCCGTTGGCAAAAGCAATACAGGCATCATTATAATTATAGGCAAAAGGACCTGCCTCACCATACTCCATCATTTCCTTTATCTTATCTGCCACTCCACTATAGGCTTCTGTAAAAACTGCCTCTCCTTTATTAACTTTTGCGCATATGTCGGCATCAGTTAAACTGACTGCCAGAGAATTCCATGGAGAAAGACACGTCCATGTATCACGGAAGCCAAAGTACAGCGGCTGAATGCCTTCCGACTGAATTTTCTTACATAATGACATAAATTCACTCCATGTAGATGGGACTTCCCAATTATGTTTCTTAAACATATCTTTATTGTAGAGCACACCTGCGGCATTGGCCGCATAAGGAATGCCAAATGTACCTTCTGTTGGTACAAACTCCAACCCCTCCAAAATATCAATATACGATTTTTTAACAGTCGAAAGCCCCGGATAATCTGAAACATCTGCCAGTATATTGGAATCAACAAAATTAGAATAATTGATATCCCCGCCAATTCCAATGATATCCGGATAATCCTCCCGAATGAGCCTTGTTTTCAATATCGTCATAGCATCATTTGGTGACTCAATCGTCAACCGGATATCTTTATGTGTCTCATTAAACTCCTTTTGCAGTTTATCAAAAAATTCTACGGCTTCCCGCTTATACTGCAAAATGTGTATTTCTGTCACACCAGCCTGCTCTGTACTTCCACAACCGTTCAGCAGACTGACCACCATCAAAATGCTTAGCAGGATATACAATATCTTGGTTTTTCGCTTACGCATAATCCGCAATCTCCTTTCATTTTTTAATCAAATGCATTTAATTTTTTAATTTTTCTGTAATTACAGTATATATCCCATTATGATATTTATAAATAGCGACATATAAGGTTTTTTATATCATTATGCGCCTTTTTGATTCCTACTTGCATATCAGCCAGCATTTTGGTATATTTAGTATATAGTGAGAGGAGGATTCCCGCATGAGTAATCTTAAATTTTCTATTTTCCCAAATGAAAATTTCATAGATCTTGGTCTGTATCAATTTGGTTATGAATATACAGACCCTTCTCATTCATATGGTCCGGCCACAAGGAATCATTATTTGTTTCATTATATTCTATCTGGTACAGGCATTTTGTTAGCCGATGATTCCAAGGGAATTACAAAGGAATACCGGATTAAGAGCGGCCAGGGATTTATGATTTTTCCTAATCAGATTACAACATATATTTCTGACAATAAATTACCATGGGAATATGTATGGGTGGAATTTGATGGTTTACGCGTAAAAGAAGCTCTCGATATCGCTGAATTATCATACGATAATCCGGTGTACCACGCAAAATTTAAAGAAATGCGGGAAATTGTGGTACAAGAAATGCTATATCTGACTGAACACGGAGAAGCTTCGCCCTTTCACTTGATTGGACACCTTTACCTGTTTTTTGATGCCATGCTAAAATCCATCACTCCGGAAACAAACACCCATCAAAAAAGATTACAGGATTATTATATCCATGAAGCCCTTTCCTATATTGAACAAAATTTCCAAAATGACATTACCGTAGAAGATATAGCAAAAATCTGCGGACTCAATCGCAGTTATTTTGGAAAAATGTTTAAAAACTCTACTGGAAAAACCCCACAACAATTTTTAATTACATACCGCATGATAAAAGCAACAGAATTGCTAAAATTGACCAAACTATCTATCAGCGATATTGGCAATGCTGTAGGTTATCCAAACCAATTACATTTTTCCAGAGCATTTAAAAATATATACGGAATATCTCCAAGAGAATGGAGAAATGAAAATCAGAGATAATTGTTGATTTGTGTCTGAACTTTTTCTGCAACTTACAATAAAAATCTTCATTGTAAGTTGCATTCTTCCTCACTCCATACACCCGTTGCGAGACGGAACACCGCCCATCCTTTTGGCCACCCGGTATACATTACCACATGGGTAAACAACGCGATAAAAAAAAGTAAATGTACCCGGCCCCACATTCCTTTGCGCTTATTTCAGTCCTTTCACCCACTTATCTACTGTTTTTTGTGAAGGCACATCATAGAAATTACGTCCCGCCATCCACTTTGTCTTAGCCGATATATTCGCCTTTGTCTTCAGATTTTTCGCACTGTCTCCCAGACCGCTGCTGATCGAGGTGGAAAACGGAACGACTGTCTTTCCCTTAAGATTTACATTTTCCACAAGGCTGTATACAATATGCGGCGCCTCTCCCCACCAGATCGGATAACCAATGTAAACCACAGCTGCCTTCTTAACAGCTTTTTTAATCGCATTCAGATTTGCAATTTTCGGACGTACTGTACTCTCTGCCGGACTGTCTGCTGATTTATGTTCCTGTGTCACACGGCTGTCGTCTTCGCCATAATCAAGATCGTCCTCCGTATACGGATCTGCCGCCTTGATAGCAGCTACCTTACCCTTTGTGGTCTTCTTTATCCTCTGGGCAGCTCCTTTTGTTGTCCCCGTCGCTGAAAAATAAAGAATTACAACATTCTCCTTCTTCTTTGCCTCTGCTTCAGCCGCGCTCATATGAAAAGTCGCTGCCACCATAGCAAGCATAAGAACCACAGATACCACACGGAATATTTTCGTTTTGCATTTTTTCATTGGATTCACCATTCCTTTCTGCTATTGATTTAAACTACTTAAAATATACCCCGCATTTTCCCAAAACAGAAGTTTCTCTTTGTTTTCCAGTTTATACCCACAGGTTATCAATACCCGAATACACCGGCAGCTTTTCTCATCTTCTCCACGATCTCCACACCAAACGGGCAGTTTGTTTCACATTTCCTGCACTCCACACATTCTGAGGCATGATGCTCAAGCAGCTTATAGTGGTCTGCCACTGTCTCCGGCACTTCACCCTGTGCCAGACACAGATTCAGATATTTGTTGACATCCGCCACACTGATCCCCACACTGCACGGCGCACAATGCCCGCAGTACATACAGTTTCCATGGAACTTAAATTTTTTCATACCGGATAACACCAGCGAATAGTCCCTCTCTTCCCGGGACGCCCCATAATAGGATACGATCTTATCAATCTCTTCCACAGAACGGCACCCTGCCATGACGGAAACCACACCCGGTCTGGTCAGACAGTATTCGATGCACTGATACTCGCTAAATGCGACACCGAATGGCGACAACTCAGCACTCAGCATATCTCCTCCGCCAAACGCCTTCATGACGTCGATCGCTACATTTTCTTTCTCACACAATTCATAGAGTTCTTTCCGGTCCGGATTCATATTGGTCAATCCGGCGGCATAATTTTCCGGTTCCCACAATTCATTTACATCCTCGCTCGCCGGCTGCATATCGTATGCCGCATTGACAGAAAACATAAGGACGTCGATATATCCGCTCTCCACCGCCTTCTTTGCAACCAGCGGATTGTGGGAACTAAGCCCGATCGCACGGATCTTTCCCTGTTCCTTTAATTCCTGACAATACCGGATGATCTGCCCATCAAACACCTCGTGGAAATCACTGTCGCTGTCCACATAATGGATCATGCCGATATCCATATGATCCGTTCCAATCCTCTGAAGCTGGTCTTCAAAGGCTGCTCTGACTTTTTTTATATCCCTCGTCCGCAGATACTGTCCATTCTCCCAGGCAGAACAAATATGCCCCTGCAAAACGACCAGCTCCCTCCGACCACGGATGGCCGCACCCAGATTATCACGGAATTCAGGATTCGGCGTGTACATATCGATAAAATTGATACCCGCCTCCAGAGCCCGGTCAAACATCCGGATAAATTCGTCCCTGTCCTTTCCCATAAACCCTTCACAGCCAAGGGCGATCTCACTTACCTTTAAATCCCTGCATCTTTTTATTTCTCTGTATTTCATATAAGCACTCCCTTACGTCACATAACCCTCTCCACCATTCCCGTTTCCGTCAATCTGAAAACACGGTTCGTGCAATCTGCTTTTCCTGATCACAGAGCTCATTTAATTCCTGTGTCATATCATTGATTTTTTCCATATGGGCAGACTGGGATGTAACTGCCTGATCCATTCCTTCAATTCTGGAAAGGATATGTTCGATCGCCTTTTGCATCTGATTTAAGCTCTGTGAAATATGTTCGGACGTCTCATTACACGAAACTGCCAGTTTGCCAACTTCATTGGCCACTACAGCAAATCCTTTTCCGGCTTCCCCTGCTCTTGCCGCCTCGATCGAGGCATTCAGGGAAAGCAGATTGGTCTGGGCGGCGATCCCCTGGATCAAAGAAATAATTTCAAGAGATTCGTTTACCTTTTCATTCACGGAAGCCGCTGCTTTCGTAATGCTGTCCTGCTGTTCATTTAACCCTTGTACATCTGTCGTCGTCTCTTCCACTACCGAACTTATTTCAGCCAGTCCCCCTGCCAGACTCTGGATACTCTTTTCCATATCTGCCTCGAATATTTCCCGGCTCCGTTTCTGCTCCGTCACATCGAGAGCTGTAGCAGCCAGCACGATTGGTTTTCTGGCAGAATCAAATACAGCAGTAACCGTCATACGAAACCAGCGGTAACTGCCATCCGCATGACGAATACGAAACTCTTCTTTCAAAGGATTCTGCCCTGTTCCCGATCTTACATAATTATAAATCTCTTCCATAACCCTTTTCTTATCCGTTTCATGGATCCGATCCGAATAGGAATCCGGAGAGTTTGGGAAATCCTGCTCATTATGAAAACCTAATAATCTTCTGAACTGCTCCGAATACCAGAACTGATTTTCCGGATTTTTAATGTCTCCACCCATTACGTTCATACTCCATGAACCCTCGTTCAGTATCGAATCTATCGCATCATGTTTCTTCGTCGAAAGATCCAGCTCTATGGCATTGTTATGAGCAACTGTAATATTGGAGATCGTGCCTATAAATTCGAAAGGTTTCCCTCCCCGCCTTACAATTTCACCCGCCATACGCATCCAGCACAGTCCTTCATTTTTTGTCTGGAAACGGTACTCCACATCAAAAACTTTCTTCCCCGTAGTATCTTCGACCGTGTCCTGAAACTCCTGCATGACCTTCTCTTTATCGGGCTCATAAACCTTTGACAACCAAGCCTCCATAGAATCTTCCAATTCACTTTGATCGGTATAACCCGTGATTTCACGAAATTCATTACTAAACATTACCCGGGTGATCTGCTGTTCCTCCCCGAAATACATTGACCACATTCCGGAATGATTTATCCGGTTCAGCATCGTCATATTTTCCCTGGCATGATTTAATAACAAATTCGCACAATTCAACAGGTTGTTTATGGATTTCACAACCTCAGGTGCTTTTTCCCGGATCACTTCATTTTCAATTTCTTCAAACAAACCAACCTGAAATGACTTCTTTGCCAGTACATCCAATTCGCCGGACAACTGCGTCGTCCAATTTGTCTGCTTTTTTCCCATGTGCATAATAAACCTCCATTCCTATTTATTCTTTTTCATATTTATTCATAACTTTCCGGAATGCCCGGACATTCTCTACCACATCCCCGTGAAATACTTTCGTTCCCGACACGACGACATTAGCACCGGCATCCAGCACTTCATGCAGATTTTCCAAATCCACACCGCCATCTACCTCAATGTCCACCTCCAGATCATTTTCATTGATATATTTTCTAAGACGCGCTATTTTTTCAAAGGTGTCCTTCCGGATCTTCTGCCCGCCATATCCCGGTTCGACTGTCATGACTAAAACCATATATACATCTGAAAGAAACGGTAAAATACTCTCGATGTCCGTCCGTGGCTTAATCGATACTGCTGCCTTTTTTCCATGATTTTTAATCTCCTCAAGCGTCGCTTTCAGATCCTCACACGCTTCGGCATGCACGGTGATCCCATCCGCACCCGCCTCAGCAAAATCACGGATATAACGGATCGGCTCATGGACCATCAGATGGACGTCAAAAAAAGTATCCACACATTTGCGGAGCCCCTCCACGACCGGCACTCCAAATGATATGTTCTGCACAAACATACCGTCCATAATATCAATATGTATGTAATCCGCTCCCGCCTCGCTGACTGATACAAGCTCATCGCCAAGTCTGGATACATCTGCAGCAAGTATCGACGGTGATAATCTGTAGATCATAAACAGTACCTAACCTTTCAATCATTAGTTATATTTCCGCTTTTCCCATTCCCATAGTTCCTCATACATCTGAACATAATTCTCATACCGCACCGGACTTATCGTTCCGTCCCTAAGTGCCTCTTTTACCCGGCAGTCCGGCTCATGGGTATGCGTACATCCCATAAAACGGCACTGGCCCTCATAGGGAATAAATTCTGTAAAATAGTGTTTTAACTCTTCCTTCTCCATCTCAGGAACACGCAGAGAACTAAATCCCGGCGTATCAAATAAATATGTCCCCTCGCCAACACAAAACAACTCCGAATGTCTCGTCGTATGTTTTCCACGTCCAATCTTTTCACTGATCTCCCCGGTCTTTGAACACGCCCCGGGATAGATCTGATTCAATATACTGGACTTTCCGACGCCCGATGGCCCTGCCAGAACACTTGTCTTATGCTCCAGCAGTTCCCTGACCGCATCCATGCCGATCTTTTCTTTGCTACTGACGGAAAGCACCTTGCCAGCACATCCCTTATATGTCTCGACAAGATGCTTTTCCTCTTCTTCTGAAACAATATCAAGTTTATTAAAACAAACAACCGTATCTACCCTCTGCCGTTCCATCATAACAAGAAATCGGTCGAGAAGGTTCAGATTCGGCATCGGATCTGCCATAGAAAAAATAACAAGCGCCTGATCCACATTTGCCACCTCCGGACGGATCAGCATATTCTTTCTTGGCAGAACCTCCTGTATATTTCCATGTCCTTTCTCTTCAGAAGTGATCTGAATGACCACGTCATCTCCCACCAGAGGTTTTACCTTCTCTCTGCGAAATCCGCCTCTGGCCCTGCATTCATAAATGCATTCACTTCCTCCCAGATCACAGTTCACATAGTAAAATCCCCCGATCCCTTTTATGATCTTTCCGCTCCGTTCCATCAGTCAGCAACCCTCTTAAACGTAACATTGTAAGTCGCCACCTTGACACCGTCACGGTATACGGTCAGCTCACCCTGATTGGCACTGGTTCCCTCAATGTCATCAAGTGAATATGGAAAATCGTGATATCCCAGCGAGACCTCTCTGACTGTGACCGGGCTTGCCCCCGACTGTGTGAGGACAAATTTAAACATCGCCGCCGGATCCGTCTCATATTCAAACGGATTCGAAATCGTCACAGAACCTTTATACGTATACGTCTGTTCCTCACCAAGGCTTAAGGTCACATCAATACTCGTTCCCTCTTCTACCTGTTTGCCCCTTGCCACACTCTGTACACATACCCTGTTTTTCTGGGTCGAAGAATAATTCTTTGTCTCGTTTCCATATTTAAGCCCGACTGCCTGAAGTGCCTTTTTGGCCTCACTTCTTGTCATACCAAGCAGATTTGGCACAGCTACCATCTTCGTCTCTTCACCCAGACTTGGATAGATCGTGATCGTTGCACCCTTATCTGCCTTCTTTCCAGCTGCCGGTTTCGTATAGGCAACTTTTCCTTTTTCCTGACTGCTGTAGACGTCTTCTCCCTGCTTTACAGAAAATCCCTGTTCCTGCAGTTTCGTGATCGCATCCGTCATCGTATCACCACTTGTATCCGGTACACTGATCTGTTCGATACCGGTACTCACGACAAGCTCAATGGAAGATCCTTTTTTCACTGTAGTTCCCGCCTCCGGATTCGTCCGGATGACTCTTCCCTCATCAATAACATCTGAAGCCTCTTCCACAACCGTATACTTAATATCCTCATTTCCGAGTTCCACGATGACACTGTCCTTCAACTGATCCGAAAAATCAGGAAGAACATACTCGCCGTCTCCGGCAGCTCCCGGTGTCGCTGTAGCACTGACCGTTGTATTGTTATCATCTGTTGCATCATTCGATGCGCTTCCCCACAGACCGATAAATCTTCCAAGCATATAGATCACCACAAGACCGATGATGATCGCCACAGCGATACTTCCAAAGACAAGGGCTTTTTCTAACTTCGGATCTACATCCGATTTACTTTCTTCCTCGTCCATATCCTCGGCATCTTCCTCTTTTGACGTATAACCGTTAACCGGTGGCTTTGCACTGCGGGAAGCATTTTTTAACGTATTCACATCATCCTTTGACATAAAAATGGTCCCCCCATTTTCATACAGATTTCCGATCACCCCATAATCCCCGCTCGGATCCTGAAGAAACATCTTCAGATCTGCAATCAGATCCGCCGCCGAAGCATAACGGAGCTCCGTCTTTTTCTGCATACATTTATTTACAATATTACTTAATCCCTTTGGAATCGTGCCATCCATAGCTGCTAAAGGCGTTGCGTCCTCCTGGATATGAGCAAGTGCGATCGCCACTGCACTTTCCCCGGTAAACGGAAGCGTTCCGCTAAGCATCTCATACATCGTCACACCCAGCGAATAGACGTCGCTTTTCTCATCACTGTAGCCGCCTCTTGCCTGCTCCGGTGAAATATAATGCACCGATCCCATCGCATTTGCTGTGATCGTATTGGAGCTGGCCGCCTTAGCGATCCCAAAATCAGTCACCTTTGCCGTACCATCTCTGGCAATCAGAATATTCTGCGGTTTGATATCCCGGTGAATGATATTATTCCGGTGAGCCGCATCGAGTCCGTTTGCGATCTGAAGCGAAATACCGACTGCCTCTTTCACCGTAAGTTTTCCTTTTTCCTCAATATATTTCTTTAATGTAATACCATCGATCAACTCCATAACGATATAATACATACCGTTTTCTTCCCCGACATCATAAATACCAACAATATTGGGATGTGACATACAGGCTACCGCCTGCGCTTCTCCACGGAATTTCGTAACAAATTTGGTATCTTCACTATATTCCTGTTTCAAAATCTTAATCGCGACAAAACGGTTAAGACGATGGCATTTTGCACGGAATACATCTGCCATCCCCCCACTTCCGACTTTTTCCAGTATTTCATACCTGTCGCTGATTATGGTTCCTACACTTACCAAAATAAATTCCTCCATTCTGTCATATCTGAACACTCATCCGTAATCTCTTCCTCTGTTTGAAATGCTGAATGCAGCACTCCCTCTGTCAGCCCCGTATCATATCCGGATCAAAACAACACTGATATTGTCTTTTCCCCCGGCATCATTTGCCTCTTTCACCAGCTGCTCTCCTGTCATTTTCATATCATTTTTATTGGTTCTTATGATATCCTCGATCTTTTCATCTTCAAGCATATTGGATAATCCGTCTGAACATAACAAAAGCACGTCCCCTTCGTTCACTTCAATTTCAAAGCAGTCTGCCTTTACTTCTCTGTTTGTACCAAGAGCCCGTGTAATAATATTTTTATTGGGATGTGTACGCATATCCTCCTTATGGAGTTTCCCTGACTGGACCATTTCCTCAACCAGAGAATGGTCTATTGTCACCTGCCGGAGAGTATCCTTATACACATACAAGCGCGAATCTCCTACATTCACAATGTAGGCCGTATCTCCCAACACCACCGCAGCAACGATCGTCGTCCCCATTCCATTCAGGGATTTGTCGCTAAAAGAAGCTTCAAAAACCTTTTCATTCGCAGAAGCGACCGCCTGCTCAAAAATTCCGATCGGTGTTACCTTTGTACTTTTTTCAATCTGTGAGACGACCTCCTCCACACACATCCGTGAAGCAGTATCCCCTGCATTGTGGCCTCCCATACCATCCGCCACAATAAACAGATTTGGGAAACTTCCAACTGCACATTCCCTGCAAAACACATAGTCCTGATTTGCATTTCTTGTGCGTCCCGTATCTGTTATAGAAAATGTTTGCACAGTTTGACCTCCTTAGTCCAAGTTAGCCGGTTCCGCAAACTCATTACGCAACTGACTACAGGATTAACCACACTAGCTATTTTAACACAACATACAAAAAAGGGCAAGCAATAAGTAATGTCACCCACGGAAATCGTGAATACCACTTACCTTTGCACAGAATCCTCCATAAACTTATTTCTCAACTGACCACAGGCAGCATTGATATCGCTTCCCATCTCTCTGCGTACCGTAACATTGATCCTGTTTTTTTCAAGCACTTTCTTAAACTCTTTTATATTCTCTTCTCTGGATCGCCTGGTCTCCCTCTCCCTGACTTCATTTAACGGAATCAGATTGATATGACAGTTCATTCCCCTGCACCGTCTCACAAGCTCCATCGCATGAGCTCTCTGATCGTTTACTCCATTGATCATACTGTACTCAAACGTGATCCTTCTCCCTGTATATTCAATATATTCCTGACAGACAGAAAAAATCTCATCGATGCTGTATTTATTTGCCACCGGCATCGTTTTCCTGCGGATCTCATCATTTGGCGCATGCAGACTGACTGCCAGTGTAATCTGAAATTTCTCCTGCATAAGATCCCGCATCTTATCCACCAGCCCACAGGTCGAAACCGTTATATTCCGCTGGCTGATGCATATCCCCTTCTCATCTGACAAAAGCCGGATAAACCGGATCAGATTTTCATAATTATCAAGTGGCTCACCCATCCCCATAACGATCACATTGGAAACACGCTCCCCTGTCTCCCTCTGTATCTCATAAATCTGGGACAGCATCTCTCCGGCGCTCAGATTCCTCTCCAGCCCTTTTAAAGTAGATGCACAAAACGTGCATCCCATGCGGCATCCAACCTGCGAAGAAATACACACGCTGTTCCCGTGATGATATTTCATCCACACGCTCTCCACCACATTTCCATCTTCCAGTAAAAATAAATATTTTGCCGTGTCCCCCACTCTGGAAACCTGCTTTTTTGCGATCTGTACCCCGGAGATCACATATTTTTCCGCCAGTTCTTCCCTGAATTTTTTCGGAAGATTCCCCATTTCATCAAACGACGTCACCTGTTTGTTATGTACCCACTCAAAGAGCTGCTTCCCCCGGAATGCCTTTTCCCCGCACTCCCCGGCAAGCGTAATCATCTCTTCTACCGTAAAACTCCGTAAATCCATTTGTTTCATTCTGATCTCCCTTGTTTCGTTTTCACAAATAAAACCACCGCAAAGCCCCCCTCTATAAAATAACACTTGTGAAACCAGTGAAAGCAAGGCTGGCGGTATGGTGGGGTTCCCTTTTTACAACCTTCCAAACCCGCTGGTACTTAAACAGCGTATTTTGCTGTTTTTGTACCACTGCGTGGTTTGGCGAGCGAAAGCGTGTTGTAAAAAGGGAACCCCACCAGCCCGCCCCCTTTTTCACCTTTTCACACCTTCTCAAATCTCGCCACAAAAAACCCGTCCCCCTTATGGATCCCCGGCAGGATCTGCAGCATCCCGGCCTTCGTCATCTTATTCTTAAGTCCCTCCGGAAGATACTCATCAATGCCCACCGCCTTAAATGGCAGTTCTTCCACGATCCACTCTGCATTTTCCTCATTTTCTGCGGGATTTACCGTACATGTGCTATAAATAAGTGTCCCGCCGGGCTTTAACATCTTCTCTGCCCCTGCCACGATCTCTCTCTGGAGTTTCCTCAGACTGGCCGCATGTTTCATGGCTTCATATTTGATCTCCGGCTTTCTGCCGATAACGCCGATTCCGGAGCAGGGTACATCTGCGATGATAACATCCGCTTTTTCGTACCATTCTTCATCCAAGGCAGTTGCATCCCATATTTTTATCCCGATATTTTCTACGCCTAATCTCTCGGCATTTTCCCGTATTTTTATAATCTTTTTTTCCGAGACATCCCTTGCGCTGACAAACCCTTTTCCTTTTAACCGGTCCACCGCATGAAACGTTTTCCCGCCCGGACTGCTGCATACATCCACTACTACATCACCCGGTTTTATCCCGGAGACGAGAACCGGAAGCATGGAACTGACATCCTGTACGATAAAATGCCCTTCCCGAAATCCCGGAAGTGCGTCCACCCGGTCAAAATTCTGAATCTGAAAAACACCTTCCATATACCCGCATGGCTGTACGAGAACTCCGGCCGACATTAATTCCTCTTTCACCTGGCCGGCACTGGCATTCATCGTCTGCACCCGGATCGTCACCGGACTGTCCTCATAAAACGATGCCGCTATTTTCTCGGTTGTTCTTCTCCCATAGGCATCGGTCAACATGTCCACAAGTTCTTCCGGCATGGAATACAAAAAAGACAACCGTTGCTTCTCCGTCCGCATATCGGCAAGTAATTCTTTCTCTAATACGTCTGCATCTGTCCTCGCCAGATTCCTCAGTACCCCGTTTACGACTCCTGACAGATTCTGATATTTTTTCTTTTTGGCCAGTTTCACCATCTCATTACAGGTCGCAGACTCCGGCACCGAATCCATATACAGGATCTCATAAGCTCCCATGCGAAGGATTGTCCGGATCACTGGTCTCATCTTTTTCATTGGCGTTTTTAAAAAATGGTCCAGCATGGCGTCTAATTCCAAGGCCCGCTCGATGGTCCCATAAGAAAGCCGGCGCACAAAACTTTTTTCCTGCTTTGTAAACGCCATCTTCCGGACTTCTCCTGATGCCCCATGGCCTCCCGCCGGTTCTCTCTCTACCGCTCTGTGAAACCATTCATCACTGTGCTCTCCATTTTCAAGCACCCCGTAGACGATGTCAAAAGCAATCCCTCTCACAATTTTTCTCCTGTTTCAATCTTCATGCCACGCAAAAAGTCCCCGGCCGGCATTCTCTTTTTTCCCTCAAGCTGAACTTCACATAAGTTTAAAAGACCGTCTCCTGTCTGGATACTGAAACTATCTTTTGACACTTCCGCCACCGTGCCACAGTCAAATTCCGTATTCCGCCTGACAACCTGCGCCTTCCATACCTTAAGCATCTTTCCACGGAAATACGTATAGGTGCCTGGCCACGAATTCAGACCCCTCACATACCGTTCCAGTTTCTCCGCATCCCATGAAAAATCCATCTTCCCGGTCTCTTTCGTAAGCATTTTCGCATACGTACTCTTTTCATCCTCCTGCGGAACCGGTTTTAGCGTACCATTTCCCGCCTGCTCGAGCGTCTCTAAAAGAAGAGGGCCTCCAAGTTCCGATAACCGTTCAAAAAGGCTCTCTCCTGTCTCGTCCGGATCGATCACAAACTCCTTTTTCAGGAGAATATCACCGGTATCCAGTCCGGCATCCATCTGCATCGTTGTCACGCCGGTCTTTTCATCCCCTTCTAAGATCGACCACTGGATCGGGGCTGCTCCCCTCCACCTCGGAAGCAGGGAGGCATGGACATTGATGCAGCCAAAACGGGGCAGTTCCAATATTTCCTTTGACAAGATCTGGCCAAATGCCACAACAACGATGACGTCACAGGAAATCCCCCGGAGAATCTCTACAAATGCGCTGTCTTTTACCCGTTCCGGGGTATATACCGGGATATCATTTGCCACTGCCAGTTTCTTCACCGGGGTAAAGACCGGTTTCCCGCTTCTCCCTCTGGCTTTATCCGGCTGTGTGACCACAGCGCTCACCGTATGTTTTTCTGAGTCTAAAAGTGCCTGAAGCACGGGCACCGCAAAATCCGGCGTCCCCATAAATATTACATTCATCCTATTCGCCTTCCTCTGTCTCTGTCACATCCACAAGCTCACCCTCTACCTTGTCTACGTAAAGCTGTCCATCCAGATGCTCGACCTCATGGATCAAAGCCCTTGCCAAAAGCTCCTCCCCCTCGATCTCAAACTCATTCATATCCATATCAAGGGCCTTCACGCGGACAATGTTGGGTCTCGTCACGATGCCTGCTTTTCCCGGCACGCTTAAACACCCCTCACTTCCTCTCTGCTCTCCCTCCGTATGAGTGATCACAGGATTAATGAGAATGATCGGATCATTCTGCTCTGCTGTCACATCAATGACAGCGATCCGTTTGAGGACACCAACCTGGGGAGCGGCAAGTCCTACTCCATCTGCCTCATACATCGTCTCAAGCATATCCTGTATCAGTTCTTTTGTTTTGTCAGTCATTTCTTTTACTTCTTTGGCATGTTTGTATAAAATCTCATCACCAATTTCCCGTATATTTCTAAGCGCCATTTTGTTACCTCCTATATTACAAAATTAATTTAATCCAAAGCATACTGTATATAACATCCATATTTTTCCGGTTCGGTTTCCTTATTGATAAAATCCTTCACCTGGACCGCCGTTTCAAGCTGTTCCGCCTTCACGTATAAAACATACCGGAACCGGTCCTTGATCCGTTTTACGAGACCGGGCGCCGGGCCGATCAATGTGATCTGTGTCCCAAATCTGTGCCGGATCGCCTGCACGGCCTCTTCCATGCATTTCTGCCCGCACTCCCTGTCTTCTGAGAGCATGCTCACCGAAAGCATCGTACAATATGGCGGATATTTCATCAGCCTGCGGTAGGCAAGTTCATTTTCATAAAAGGATGCCGCATTTTGCGAAGCGACACTTTCGATCACATAATGCTCCGGCTTATAGGTCTGTATGACCACCTCGCCAGGCCGGTCTCCCCGGCCGGCCCTTCCACTTGCCTGCATCAAAAGCTGAAATGTCCGCTCACCGCTCTGGTAATCGTTTTCAAACATACTCATATCCGCAGCCAGCGCCGCCACAAGCGTGACATTGGGAAAATCATGCCCCTTCACGATCATCTGCGTTCCGATGAGGATATCCGCCTTTCCCTCACGAAACTCTGACAATACCGCCTCATGGCCGTGTTTTCCGGAAGTCGTATCCGCATCCATGCGAAGAACCCTTGCCTGTGGAAAAAGCCTTTGCAGCATTTCCTCCACCTTCTGTGTCCCAAGGCCAAAGGCCGCAATATACGGTGAGCCGCATTCCGGACATTTTTCCGGCATCCTTACCGCATGTCCGCAATAATGGCAAACGAGCGTATCGACATCCCCGGTATGGTTCCGGTGGGCTGTCATGGACACATCACAATGAGGACATTGTAACACAGTTCCGCAATTTCTACAAGAAACAAACCCCGCATATCCCCTGCGGTTAATAAATAACATCATCTGTTCCCCTCTCTGCAGGCACTCTCCCATCTTCTCCTGCAGGAGGCGGCTGAATACCGAACGGTTTTTCGCCCTCAGTTCCTCCCGGAGATCCACCACATGGATGTCCGGCAGTCTGGCATCCCCGGCACGCTTTGTGAGACGATACATTTTATACCTTCCCTCACTGGCGGCCAGATAGCTTTTCACCGAAGGAGTCGCTGAGCCAAATACCACGCTCGCCCCCGAGAGCTCTGCCCGGTAAAGCGCCACCTCATCACTGTGATACCTTGGTGTGCCTTCACTGATATAACTTCCTTCGTGTTCCTCGTCGATCAGGATGGCACCCAGCCGCTCAAACGGTGCAAACAACGCAGAACGGGGGCCGATCATAATGTCCACATCTCCCTTTTTTGCCCTCTCATACTGGTCATATCTCTCTCCCTCGGAAAGTCTCGAATGCATAACAGACACCCTGTCTCCAAACCGTGCCTGAAACCGGCTGACCGTCTGAAACGTCAGTGCGATCTCCGGGATGAGCATGATCGCCTGTCTGCCGCTTTTTAAAACGGTTTCGAGCAACTTCATATATACTTCTGTTTTTCCGCTTCCGGTGATCCCGTACAAAAGATACGGCCTTCGTATCCCCTGCCGATAGTCCCTGGAAAAATCTTCCACAATCTGCTTCTGCTCTTCATTTAATACCGGCGGAACCTCTTTAGGTCCCGCTGAGACTTCCAATGGGTTCCGGTACTTTCTCGCCTTTGTCACATACAGGATCCCCTCTTTGACAAGCCCGTCGACTACCGGTTTTTTCACCCGGTATTTGACGTCTGCAAGCTTTCCTGTCATCGTGCCGCCTTCTTTTAGCATCCCCTGCAGAAGTCTTGCTTTCGCCACATAATGTTTTCTCTCATATTCATGCATGATATCCACAATGGTTCTTTCATCCACAGCAAAATTAAGCCAGTGTTCCTCCACTGACTTAATCTTCTTCCGGATCGGCAGCACCGTCTTTAACGCCTCATTCATCGTAGAGCCGTAACGGTCGCGGATGAATCCGGCGATCTCAAGAAGCTGTCCCTCTACGGATACCTGTTTTTTCTCCACCCCGAGGATGTCCTTGATCTTTGTCACATCAAAAGCCGGCTTCTCTGTGACGCCGATCACAAATCCCTTTAATACCCGGTTTCCCCTCCCGAAAGGAACCCGGACAGGCGTCCCTGTTCTGACTGATTCCTCAAGTCTTTCCGGAATACGGTACTGATAGGTCCGGTCAAGGGCCTCCACGCTGATATCCACGATTATATCTGCATACACTACATCACAACCTTTTTTACCACTTCATCCATATGCATTCCCCGGGATCCTTTGACAAGCACCCAGTCACCGGGCTTTACGATCTGTTTTAGAAACGCTGCCGCCTCATCATTATCCATGCACGGCTTCGTCTTTATATCCGATTTTTCCTCTACCTGGCTGCTGATATATCTGGCGCTCTCCCCCACTGTTATGACACAGGAGAGCTTCTTTCCCTTCCCTGCCTCACTGACGATAAAATCACCGATGCCCCGGTGGAGTTCTTCTGCCTGTGCACCGAGTTCAAGCACATCTCCGAGAACGACGATCTTATTTCCTTTTTCACTGTAATCAAACAGCGCATCGATATTGCTGTTGATCGAATCCGGACTGGCATTATATGTATCATCAATGACATGATAACCATGACAATCCTTTCTCTCTCCCCTCATTGAAAACGGACGGTATCCTCTAAGCGCCTCTGCCGCCCCGGAAAGTTCCACCCCAAACTGCTCTCCCAATGCCAGTGCGATCACTGCATTTTCTACATTATGCTTTCCCATCACAGAAAGTTCCACCACACACTCCTTCTGTCCATGGTAGAGAAACCGCTGTCCCGCCTCTGTTACCTGAAGATCGGAAGCCGTATATGTACAGCCATCCTCCATGCCATAAAATACAGTTTCACATGAGGAGCCCTCTGTATAAGGAATATTTTCTCCGGAAAGCTTTTGGAGGTCTCCGTTTCCACATATGTAAAAGCGTCCATCATGGGATGCCCCCACATATTTCACAATATGCCCCTTTTCATAAGTGATCTTTTCACGGCTTCCCAGATTTCCGATATGAGATACACCGATATTTGTCAGAACCGCTGTCTGCGGCCTTGCGATCTCTACCAGCCTCGCCATCTCCCCCGGCATACTCATCCCCATCTCAAAGACAGCAAGCTCCGTATCCTCATCGATATGAAACATCATAAGCGCCACACCGATCTGGCTGTTGAGATTTCCAATCGTTTTTAACACATTATATCTCACCCCGAGGACTGTACTTATCATTTCCTTCGTGGTTGTCTTCCCTACACTTCCCGTCACACCAATGACCGGAATATCAAACTGCTGCCGGTACCATGCTGCCAGCTTTTGAAGGGCAGCAAGCGTATCCTCCACGTAAACGCAGGCGCCCGTTTCGGTCACCCTTTGGCAGTCGGACGTAAAGGACGCCGCTGCTCCTGCAGACATCACATCCGGAATAAACCGGTGAGCGTCCACCCGCTCCCCGATGATCGGCACAAAAAGCGTCCCCGCTCCTGCCTGCCTGGAGTCTGTCACGACGTCCGTGACGACAGCATCCTCACTACCACAGAGCAGGCTCCCGCCTGTCGCCTGCAGCACATCTTTTATACGAATTGGAACCATGATGTCCTCCCTTTTATTTTGCTTCCATTATTTCCATCATTTCCGCAGGAGTAACAATGAACTCCCTTCTCTCCTCTACATAGCTCATTCCACCCCTGCGATCACATCTGCCATCTCAAACCGCCCGGACTTTTTGCCTTTCAAAAACTTGGCGGCAGCCACTGCCCCTTTTCCAAACACCGCTTTACTATACGCGGAATGTGAAAAAGTGATCACCTCATCCGTTCCCGCAAAGATCACATCGTGTTCACCGACGATCGTCCCCCCACGCACGGCGCTGATCCCAAGCTCTTTCTGGTCTCTCTTCTGCCTTCTCTGGGAACGGTCAAATACATATTCATACTGTCCGTCCATCGCCTCATTGACAGAATCAGCCAGCGCCAATGCTGTCCCGGAAGGCGCATCCAGCTTCTGGTTGTGATGTTTCTCCACGATCTCCACATCAAATCCTTCCGCTGCAAGTACTTTTGCCGCCTCCTGTACCAGATGCAGCAGTGTATTAATGCCAAGAGACATATTCGCAGATCTTAAAACCGCAATCTTTTCAGAAGCCTTCTCGATCTTCTCCAGCTGGCTCTCATCATATCCGGTCGTACAAAGCACTGCCGGAATCCCTCTCTCTTCACAATATGCAATGATGTCATCCAATATTTTAGGCGTCGAAAAATCGATCAGAACATCCGCCTCGACATCACAATCCTTTACACTTTTAAATACCGGGTACAGTTTCGTCCCATCATCCACAATGTCGATCCCCGCTACGATCTCTGCCTCTTCATCACGGGCCACGATCTCCGTAATATTTCTTCCCATGGCTCCGCCGCATCCACTCATAATAATCCTCGTCATCATTCTGTATATCCTTTCCACGTCTCGTATTTTTCGAGACGTTGTCTCATTGCCTTTTGAGACGTTGTCTTCGTTTTGTTTTTTCACTCTCTCGACCTGATCTGCACTTACGAAAGCTGGATCCCCACTTTCTTCATCTCCTCTGCCAGCCTCGCCGCATTTTTCTCCTCCATCTCCGTGAGAGGACCACGCAGTGAACCGACTTCCATTCCCATAAGGTTCATCGCCTTTTTCACAGGGATCGGATTCACCTCACAGAAAAGTGCACCGATCAAATCAAAATATTTCAACTGCATCTCCCTGCTCTTATGAGTATCTCCTTCGATAAAGGAACTTACCATGTCATGGGTCTCCTGCGGAAGAATATTGGATAATACAGAGATCACTCCTTTTCCGCCAAGTGACACGACCGGCACAATCTGGTCGTCATTCCCGGAATACAGATCCACCTGCACATGTTCTTTTTCTGCCAGACTAAGCACCTCTGCAACCTCAGAAATATCTCCCGTCGCATCTTTCACACCGGTAATATTCTTCACGTCACGACAAAGACTGACCACTGTCTCCGGTGCGATCTTCACGCCGGTCCTTCCCGGAATATTATATAGAAGGATCGGAATCGACACTGCCTCCGCAATCCGGGTAAAATGTGCCTTCAATCCGTTCTGCGTGCATTTATTGTAGTACGGAGTAACGACAAGAAGCCCGTCCGCTCCCGCCTTTTCAGCCTCTCCTGACAAATAAACTGCTGACTTCGTGCAATTCGATCCCGTTCCCGCAATGACCGGGATCCGTTTTTTTGTAACCTCACAGCAGTAGCGGATGCATTCGAGATGTTCCTCATTTGTCAGCGTAGACGCTTCTCCGGTCGTACCGCAGATAATGATTGCATCCGTGTTGTTTTTGATCTGAAATTCAATGATCTCTTCCAATTTTTCATAATTCACCGATCCATCGGCATTCATCGGTGTGATCAATGCCACACCTGCTCCTGTAAATAACGACATAGTAATCCTCCATTCCGATTTTTTGTGCACAAACCCTGGTTTTTTCAAAAAGAAAAGCGGCATTCCCCTTTTGGATATGCCGCAATAATGATTCAACCGTTATTCTGTAGCACTCCATCTAAAAGATGACAGTCATAAGCTTATTCAGCATATGCCCAGGCAGACAGTCTCAGGAAACTGTCCCCTTCGGCAAACTTTCCTTTCTTCATCCTTCATATATGTAACCTGACACATCCGGAAGAATACTGATAAAGTCTGCACCTCTACTCTTTCTTTACTTATGGTCAATCATAACACTTCTTTTTATACAGGTCAATAGCCTGAAAAAAAAATTTATTTGATTCTAAATTGCAAAAGTAAATTCTACTGTCTTTTTTCCTGATGGAAGTTACCTCTGCACAGGTTGAATTTAATTCTGCATATATATTATGATGTTCCTGCCCCTGACAGCAGTGG
>JAETQR010000083.1 GCA_021770615.1 Lachnospiraceae bacterium
AGTTGTTATGATTATTACATAGAACGTCATGCTTTGAAGTTATGTTGAACCGCCGTATGCCGAACGGCACGTACTGGTGGTGTGAGAGGGGAGATTTAATCTCCCCTACTCGATTGTGCTACGTTTCACTTGCGAAAACAGGCGGTATTGTATATAATTATGTATTGTCAGAGGCGTGATTAAAAGAAATTACGGAGGATGAAAATGAAAAATTACGGCAGGAGGATCCTGGTGGCAGGCTTGATGGCAGCATTGTTACTGCTATCCGCAATGGCAGATGAAGCACCGGTTTGTGCAAAAAAACAGGAAAAAAAGGAATTTACGCTGAGTGCGGCGGGAGATTGTACGTTTGCCAGTGATATCAAACAACCTGCCAGCGTAAATTTTTTTTCGATGTATCATAAAAAATCACCAGATTATTTTTTGAAAAAAGTACAGTCTGTATTTGCAAAAGATGATTTGACGATTGTTAATTTTGAAGGAACGCTCAGCAATGCGGGAAAACGGGTGGATAAAAAGTGGGCGTTTCGCGGGAGGCCGGAGTTTGTAAAAATTCTGCAGAAGGGTTCCGTGGAGGCAGTTTCATTTTCAAATAACCATACGCGTGATTATGGGGAAAAGAGTCATGCAGATACGATGGATATACTAAAAAAAGGTAGTATTGCGTTTTCTACAGAGACCAAAACGGCAATCCGGCAGGTGAATGGAATCCGGGTGGGACTGGTGTCCGTGTCAAGCATCGAACCGGTCGGTGCACCGGAAAGTCAGTTGAGAAATGCCATGAAAGAAATTAAGAAGAAGAATCCGGAGGTTATCCTTGTTAGTATGCATTCGGGGATTGAATATACGCAGGAGATTCAGCCGGTGCAAAAAAGACTCAGCCGGGTAGCTATCGATCTGGGGGCGGATCTTGTGATCGGGCATCACCCGCATATCATACAGGGAATCGATAAATACAAAGGATGTTATATCATCTATAGCCTGGGCAATTTCTGCTTTGGCGGAAATACGAATCCGCCTGATAAAGATACTATGATCTTCCAACAGACATTTGTAGTAAAAAACGGGAAATTAGAGAAAAAGAAAAATGCCAGAGTGATACCGTGCCGTCTCAGCGGGCAGGATGGCATCAATAATTATCAGCCGGTCATAAGTAAGGGGAGCCGGAAGAAAAAGTGTATTTCGAGACTGAAATCGTATTCGGCACAATATGGAGTAAAGGTCAGGGATGATGGGAGCATAAAATAAAATCCATCCGGGAGTATATTGAGGTCAAGGCGAAAGGTGAGATTTGAGTTGAAAAATATATTGATTTTAGAGGATGACAGGGAGAACAATAAAATGCTCTCCGATCTGCTCTCACATTGCAGGGAAACGATCTGTATATATTCTGCGTACGATGAGAAGGAAGCGATGCAGCTTGCGACGGAGTGTTACATTGATCTGTTTGTCATTGATATTTCCCTGCATGGCGAAAAAGCCCATGATACATCGGGTGTCGCATTTGCAAAAAAAATACGTAAGATTGAACATTATGAGATCACGCCGGTTATTTTCGTGACCTCAGTTGCAAACATGGAACTCCGGACATACAGGGAGGTTTCCTGTTTTAGTTATATCCTCAAACCACTGGATACAGGCAAGAAAAATGAATTGCTCCGCGATGCGGAGAAATTATTAAAAAGCGCAAAGAGGAAAGATCAGAAAGAAAGCTATTATTTTAAGATTGATTCGGTTTATTATCCGATTCGGATTTCAGATATCGTTACGATCAAATGTGAGAACCGGAAACTGCTGGTCCGCACAAAAAAGGATCAGTTTTATGTATCCAATATAACGCTGAAGCAGGTCGTAAAAGATCTTAACAAAATGGGATGCAATCCTTTTGCAGAGTGCCGCCGGGGAGTTCTGGTGAATCCGGATTATATTGAGAATATAGACAGAGTAAATAAATGTTTGAAAGTGCACTATGAGGAAAATGTGATCGGGTTTGGAAATTCAAAATGGCTTTCCGTATTTCAGGGAGTGATCCGTCACTGAAAGTTGCACCGGAGAGGAGACAAAAAGACCGGATTATATATGAATAAATATCGGAATTGAAGGGTTTAAATGAGTTGAAAAGGCGTATTTTTTCAAAAAACAGAAATTTCAGACAGGAAATAACACGATTCGCACAATATTTGTGATTTTTTACCCCCTGTTCCTATACAATAGAGATTGTATACAAGTACGAAGGAGGAACAGCAATTATTATGGAGTACATACTACCGCCTCTCAAAAATGTAAATGACAGTAATAATAATTTTATGGGGGCATTTGTGAATTTAATGCGTTATAAAGGGATTGAACTGGATGAGAGAAAGGTTCAGTTATTTTATGCGGGGATCAGGTTAAATCTGACGTATCGTGATGAGATAAATTTAAGTTCCAATTTTTCTCAGGGAGTTCATAATTTTTGTGCGGAAAATAATATAAAATTCAGGGAGATGAATATTCCCTCCGACTATATGAAGGAAGCGGTCCACGATATACTTGTGACAGACGGGCCATGTATCATTTTTCTCGATTCAGGAAATTTCAAATATTATAAATCTTTTGTAAATGACAATGTCAGTCATTGCGTGACAGTGACGGGGATCGATGAAGGCGGGTTTCACATTGTGGATTCGTATGCATCACCAGCGCCGGGAAGTGTATATCAGGGTGTGCTGCCCTTTTCTGCGATCAGTGATCAAAAAACAAAGAGGCAGGTCAGGATTGCTTATGTAGAAGGGGAAGCGAAGAATTCATTTGATGATGCCAGGTTGAATTTAACGTTGGAACGACAGAAATATGTCAATGAAAATATTTATATGGAACCGGGCAGCAGATTGAAGACAAGTGCAGATTATTGTGAGTATATCCAGTCGGATCTTTCTGTATTTAAGGGAGGAATGCTCCGGAAGGTTGCATATAACATCATGACAGACACCCATGTCCCACAGATCAGGATGATCATACCGTTATTTGTCAGAGAAAAGGAAAAATATGCAAAATTATGCAGATTAAGTAATGACTGGCTGCTTTTATCATATCGTTTTCTTAAAGACAGTTTCAGCACCCCTTTTCAGGGACAGGAGGTTTTGCTTGAAAATTACAGGGCGTTAGTAAACAGAGAGCAGGATATTTATATGCGGTAGCCGGAACGGCGACACCATTTCAAATTGGCATCGCCGTTTCCGATTTTATAGGTTCCGGCTCCATAAAACCAGAAGAGTGCCCTTTTCTACGCTTATGATCCCTTTTTTTCCGATTGCTTCGTTACTCACCCCGAGAGGAAAGGTATTGGTCAGGATTGCTCCCGTGATTTCATATTTTAATCCCCGGATGGTTACGTTTTCGCTTCTGTCGCTAAGCGAAAAAACAGAAACATAACCAGTGATATCTTTTGGGATCGTGTAGCTGCTGTTGTGGATGACAGTGAGTTCATAATCTTCGTGATAAAGGATAGCATTTGCGCCTTCTGCGGCGAGAAAGGAAAGGGCCTGGATATTGGCGATCGTGTGATCCAAGCGTCCACCCAGTCCGCCGTAGATCGAAAAGGTTTTGTAACCTTTGGACAGTCCGAGACGGATGGCAAGAATCATGTCTGTGTCGTCTTTTTCCGGGGGATAGGTATATCTCTCGCAGATCGTATCTTCCCAGACTTCATTTGATACAACAGAATCAAAATCCCCGAGGACGATATCCGCCCGCAGGCCGAGCTGGAGCAGATGATCGTATCCGCCATCAGCGGCGATGACCAGATCCTCATCAGATAAGGTGATCTCACAGGGACAGAATTCGCCTGCGCCAAAGATATAACAGACAGGGGTTTCCATGTTTATACCCATTCCTTTCGCTTTTAAAAATAAACCAGAGTGTGGTTGTTATTCCATTTTTTCGATGATATTTATCGTATCATCCATATAATCAAATTCAAAATCTTCAATCTTTCCGGTGTCAACTGCTTTTGTAAGTTCAGGATTGATCGGAAGCTGGCACAGAACAAGAAGACCATACTGATCAGCGATTTCTTTTACATGGCTCTCACCAAATACGGAAATTTTCCGGCCGCAGTCCGGGCACTGGGCATAGCTCATGTTCTCAACGATCCCAAGAACCGGAATATTCATCATTTCGGCCATTTTAACTGCCTTTCCTACGATCAGGGACACAAGATCCTGTGGGGTTGTGACCACGATGATCCCGTCTACCGGAATAGACTGGAATACCGTCAGGGGGACATCTCCGGTTCCGGGTGGCATATCTACAAAAAGATAATCCACATCTTTCCAGAGCACATCCGTCCAGAACTGTTTTACAGTCCCGGCGATAACAGGCCCTCTCCAGATAACAGGATCTGTTTCATCTTCAAGCAGAAGATTGATCGACATGATGTCAATATTCGTTTTTGATTTTACAGGAAAGATCGTTGTAGAGTTTCCTGTGGCTTTTTCTTTTATTCCAAATGCTTTTGGTATCGATGGGCCGGTGATATCCGCATCCATAATTCCGCAGTGGTATCCTCTGCGGCTGAACGCAACAGCGAGAAGGTCTGTGACCATGGATTTTCCCACGCCTCCCTTGCCGCTTACGACACCAATCACCTTTTTTATCCTGCTGTCCGGATGTGGTTTTTCGATCAGGGACTCCGGCGTCCTGTCGCTGCAGTTTGAACTGCAATTAGAACAATCATGATTGCAATCGCTCATAATAGCTGCTTCCTTTCTTTAATAAAAATCAGATCATTGACCTGACCGTGCTGTCAGGCTAACTATAAATTTAATACGAAACCTTGATTTTGTCAATGAATTATGGCATTCTTAAAAAAAGAAAGGAAGATTAAAATGATTTCAAGAAAAGAAAAAGGAATGGAACTGTTTATGCAGGGTTATAACTGCTCGCAGGCGGTTGTGCTTGCTTTTGCAGATGTGATCGGAGTGGATCAGGATCAGGCGGCCAGATTGTCGGCATCGTTTGGCGGAGGTCTGGCGAGGCTGCGCCATGTGTGCGGGACTGTTTCCGGGATGTCAATGGTGGCGGGAATGCTGACTGCTTCTTCTGATCCGAAAGATACCCAAAAGAAAAAAGAGAATTATGAGATGGTGCAAAGATTGGCAGGAGAGTTTGAAAAGCGTAATGGGAGCATCATATGCCGTGAGCTTCTCGGGCTTGGAACGGAGCGCACATCTGTCGGAAAAGAGTATCGGGAAGGCGCTGCACCAGAGCCAAGGACAAAAGAATATTATGATAAGAGACCGTGTAAGGAGCTGGTGGGAGAGGCCTGTGAGATCCTGGAGGATTTTCTCTTTAGCCAGGTTGACAAGGAAATTGATTTTTAGCGCTTGCAGCTTTATGAGACCAGTAAGATTTGTACAGCAGCGGGTATATTTCCCGATTCAGACCCGCTCCCGCTTAAAATAAACATGTAGCGGTACAAAGGCTGCAAGGTGCAAAAGTTGCACCTTGTACGCAGCCTAAGGACCGACACGTTTATACGGTCTTTATCAGGAAATATACCCGCTGCTGTACAAATTTTTATCAGCTTTTTATAAAGCTGCAAGCGCTAAAAAATCAATTTCTATGTCAGGCTAAGGAAATTCTTGAATAAGGGCGGCGATTATGGTATTATAAGAAATGTATGTGACGAATTTTATCAAAAAAACAGGCAGGAGGCATTTTTATGTTTAAGATTGTAGAGAAAACGTCCCTGAACCCTACTGTTACAAAGATGGTAGTGGAAGCGCCTATGATTGCGAAAAAGGCGGAGCCGGGACAGTTTATTATCTTTCGCGCAAAAGAGGACAGCGAAAGAATCCCTTTGACGATTTCAGATTATGACAGGGAAGCCGGAACGGTTACGATCATTTATCAGATCGTTGGCGGTTCGACAATGGAACTGGACACACTGAAAGCAGGGGAATACATTCATGATTTTGTGGGGCCGTTAGGAGTCCCGACACACACAGAGGGATTAAAAAAGGTGGCTGTAGTAGGCGGCGGTGTGGGATGTGCGATCGCATATCCGGTGGCCAAAAAGCTTCATGATATGGGAGCGGAAGTTCATGCCATCGTAGGTTTCAGAAGTCAGGATCTTGTGATCCTCGAAGAAGAGTTTAAGAATGCAAGCGATAAACTGGTCATGATGACAGATGACGGAAGTTACGGGGAAAAGGGACTTGTTACAGATGCACTTGAGAGATTGATCAATGAGGGAAATGAATATGATGAAGTCATTGCGATCGGGCCGCTCATCATGATGAAATTCGTCTGTCTTACAACGAAGAAATATAATATTAAGACAATGGTCAGTATGAATCCGATCATGATCGATGGAACGGGAATGTGTGGCGGCTGTCGTCTTACTGTAGGCGGGGAGACGAAGTTTGCCTGTGTGGATGGACCGGATTTTGATGGCCATCTTGTGGATTTTGATGAGGCGATGCACCGGGGGACGATGTATAAAGAGTTTGAGACTCATGCAAGGGAAGCAGCCTGCAATTTATTGAAAAAGGAGGCGCAGTAAAATGGCGGAACGTAATATGGATATGAATAAATGTCCGATGCCTGTACAGGATCCGGATGTCAGAAACGGAAATTTTGACGAGGTAGCCCTTGGTTACACATATGACATGGCAGTGGGTGAGGCGAGAAGATGTCTGAACTGCCCGAAAAAACCCTGCGTGAGCGAGTGCCCGGTACAGATTGATATACCTGCATTTATTGAGCGGGTAGCCAATGAAGATATGGAAGGAGCTTTTGAGATACTTTCAAAATCAACATCCCTTCCGGCCGTTTGTGGACGTGTGTGTCCGCAGGAGAGCCAGTGTGAAGGCAAATGTGTAAGAGGGATCAAAGGTGAACCCGTGGGGATCGGACGTCTTGAGAGGTTTGTGGCAGATTATCACAGAGAGCACTGTGATGAGAAACCGGTGATGCCGGAGCAGAATGGACATAAAGTGGCAGTGATCGGCGCTGGTCCAAGTGGGCTTACCGTAGCTGGTGACCTTGCCAAAATGGGATATAAGGTTACGATCTATGAGGCACTGCACCTCGCCGGAGGAGTTCTGGTATACGGGATTCCGGAGTTCCGTCTTCCGAAAGCGATCGTACAGAAGGAGATCGACAATCTGAAGGCGATCGGTGTCGATGTGGAGACGAATATGGTCATCGGAAAGGTTCTTACGATCGATGAACTTTTCGAGATGGGAAATGAGGCAGTTTTTGTGGGATCCGGTGCGGGACTTCCAAGATTTATGAATATACCGGGAGAGAGCCTGAAGGGCGTTTATTCAGCCAATGAGTTCCTGACCCGTATTAATTTGATGAAGGCATACAGGGATGACAGCAAGACTCCGATCCAGCACGCAAAAAAGGTTGCTGTGGTAGGTGGCGGAAATGTGGCGATGGACGCTGCGAGGAGTGCGAAACGTCTTGGCGCCGAAGAGGTATATATTGTATACCGGCGTGGTATGGAAGAGCTTCCTGCCAGAAAAGAAGAGGTGGAGCACGCAGAAGAAGAAGGAATTATCTTCAAGACGCTTCATAATCCGGTAGAGATACTCGGTGATGAGGACGGTATGGTGTGCGGAATGAAATGTGTACAGATGGAACTGGGCGAGCCGGATGAGAGTGGCCGCCGCCGTCCGATCGTAAAAGAAGGAAGTGAATTTACACTTGATGTAGATTCCGTTATCATGTCGATCGGTACAAGCCCGAACCCGCTGATCCGTTCTACAACCCCCGGGTTGGATGCGAACAATCACGGCTGTCTGATCACAAAGGACGAAAAGGGTGAGACGACACGTGAAGGTGTTTATGCCGGCGGTGATGCCGTGACAGGAGCGGCTACGGTTATTCTTGCAATGGGGGCAGGAAAATCGGCAGCGAAGGCGATCGACGAGTATATTCAGGGGAAATAAATGATCAGATTATAAGGAAGGAACCGGTTTAAAAAGACCGGTTCTTTTTTTGAGTATGACGGGCATGCCTGTGTTCTGTGGTGAAAGTCCACTTAGGCGTAGCTACCGACGAACTTTATAGCGACTCTCAAGGTTTGCATCGTGAGGTGCAGGCGAGAAGAAGAGATA
>JAETQR010000084.1 GCA_021770615.1 Lachnospiraceae bacterium
GGTGTGCGCTTCGGAAGGCCTCCAAGCCCCCTGCCGGAGAACTTTCATGAAGTCTACCAGCTATGGAAATCCGGGAAAGTTACTGGAACGGCAGCGGCGGAACTATGCGGTATGCCACTGTCTACATTCCGTTACCGGGCAGAAATTTACCAAAAAGCCAAGTTATTGTAAGCGGGCATTTTTACAGAAATGTGTACGTTCCTGTAAATGCCCGCTTCAATTTTACCCATTCTATAATACTACAAAAACACACGGTTTTCCACTGAAAATCCATATTTTTAAGCCCATTTTTTTGAGTGGCCAAAACGTACACAATCTTGCAAAAGAACTGGTGTACGCAAGTCTCGTTCCCATTTTACCTCCAAGTAAGGAAACAATTTTCAGTTTACGGCAAGTGCCGGATGGATATTTACAGACTTTATGGAGGTACTTGTAAATGGATAATACAAAGGATTTTACATATAAGCCGAAAATCGTGTCAATTTTTTCGGGATGCGGAGGACTTGATTTTGGCTTTCATATGGAGGGATACGAAACTGTATGGGCAAATGATTTTGCGGAATGGGCTTGTAAATCGTTTGCGGCAAATTTTGGAGATGTTATCCGCTATAAGGATATAACACAGATAAATCCATATAAAGATAAAACCATACCAGAATGTGATTTAGTTCTGGGTGGTTTTCCATGCCAGGATTTTTCGATTATTTGGAAACAACCAGGACTGAATGGAACAAGAGGAGGGCTGTTTAGACATTTCGCAGAATTTGTTGACGGCAAAAAGCCAAAGGCCTTTGTGGCGGAGAATGTAAAGGGTTTGCTGACTGCAAATGGAGGGAAAGCTATTGACACTATTGTAAAAGATTTCGAGAGTATTGCACCGGGATATGTTGTTAAACCTCATTTATATAATTTTGCGGAATATGGAGTCCCTCAGTTTAGGGAGCGGGTTTTGTTTGTCGGGATAAGAATAGACACAGGGTTTGATTTTGTTCATCCGAAGCCGACACATGGGCCAAATGGGGATTTGCCGTATGTTACCGCTGGAGAGGCACTTGTTGGTGTAGAGCAGGTTTCAACTAACAATGAATTGATCAATATTAAAGAAAAAACAAAGAAGATGTTGGAACTCATACCGGAAGGCGGTAATTTTACTGATATCCCGAAAGATAATCCGCTGTATGTTAAAGGCATGATCAGCCATGTTTATAGACGGATTAAACGGGATGAACCGGCAAAAACAATTATCGCTGCCGGAGGTGGAGGCACATGGGGATATCATTATCCGGAGCCTCGTCCTTTGACCAATCGGGAAAGGGCAAGACTGCAATCTTTTCCGGATAACTTTATTTTTGAAGGGAACGTCACAGAGGTTCGCAGGCAGATTGGAAACGCTGTCCCGCCTGTGGGTGTCCGGGAAGTAGCAAAACGCCTGCGCCCGTTATTTACAGGTGATTATAAACCTATTGATTTAATGCCGGAATATGAAAAGATGAAAACTATGACGATAAAACAGCGTCTTGAATATGTGACAGCACAAATGAACTAAGGGAGGACAGAGTATGGAATTTTTGGTTTCTAATTACCCTCCATTAAAAACAGGGTGCAAAACATTTGCAGATACATTTTACGGTCTTATTCCGCAGACATCTAAATTAGATATTGCTGTGGGATATGTTTCTTCTGATGCTCTGATAGAATTACAAAAAACGATTGAGTTGAATTGTAACATACAGGCACTAAATTTAATTGTGGGGATGCACTATTTTGACAAATTCACAAAGGTTCAATACAACGCAGCAATGCATTTGAATGAATTTCTCACAGAAAATAACATGGGCGGCGTCAGGCTGGTCACTGCTTTCCGCTACCATGGAAAGCTATATTCATATAGCAATGATAAAGGCCCGTTTGCGTGTATTATAGGCTCTAATAATCTTAGCAGCATAATAGATGGCGGTGTAAGGGTTTATGAAAATTCTGTACTCCTACAGGAACAAAATGCTACAAAGGAAATGAGCGGGTTTATCTCGCAGCTTGCGCAGACAGCCACTAAAAATATTGCAGAACTTGATATAAATGAGTTTAATCAGGAGAATCCTTTGCTTGAAGGACATGAATTTGTAAAAAGACTTTCTCCGCATGATATAGCACTTGCAATGTATGCAAAGACAAAAACATCATTCGAAATTCCAATTAAGCCGTATGAGATATCGCCACAAAGCAATCTGAATGTTTTCTTTGGGAAAGGACGAGAATCGAAAAACGGGCTTGTAAAACCGCGGCATTGGTATGAGGTTGAATTGATTGTTCCTAAAAATGTCACAAGTCAGGAAGGATATCCTCAAAGTAAAACAGAGAATGCAGTTTTCACAGTTATTACGGATGACGGATGGTCTTTTAAGTGCAAGGTTAGCGGAGATTATAGTAAAAACTTCCGCTCAGAGGGAGATTTAAAAATTCTTGGGAAGTGGCTTAAAGGACGCTTAGAAAATGCAGGAGTATTAAAAGTTGGAGAACCAGTGACAGCAAAAACATTGAAAGATTACGGTCGGGATACATTTACGCTTACCAAAACGATAACGCCGGGAATCTGGTTTCTTGATTTTGAGGTGAAGAAATGAATTATTTGGACAAATATTTAGAACGGATAAAGCAATGTGGAAATATTGGCTTATCTGCTGCAATAGAAAAAACGGTGTCTAATATTATTCCTCAGTACATATCGAATTTTTCCTTTACAGATCATGTTGTAAGTTTGCTGGTGGGGGATGTTCAAAGCGGAAAGACAAGCCATATGTTTGGGCTTATGTGTGCAGCTGCTGATGAAAGTTTCATGAATTTTGTATTGCTTACGACAGATAACATTCTTTTACAACAACAAACATTTAAGCGTGCAGAAAGAGATTTGTGTGATTTTTGTGTATGCGATGAAAATGATTACCTGAAATTTTTCCAAAATAATCTCCGTAAACCAGCGGTGATTGTTTTGAAGAAAAATGCATCCGTTTTAAGACAATGGAAAAATAATTTCATATCAACAAACTTTTGTACTGGAAATCCACTTTTTATTGTAGATGATGAGGCGGACGCAGCAAGTTTAAATACACAGGTAAACAAAAACAAGCAGAGTACAATCAATAAGCATCTGGATGAAATAAAAAGAACAACTTCCAGCAGTGTCTATATGGAAGTGACCGGTACTCCGCAGTCGATTTTGCTTCAAACGTCCAAAAGCGGCTGGAAGCCATATTTCATTTATTATTTTAAACCAGGTGAAAAGTATCTGGGAGGAAATTTCTTTTTTACAGAGGACAAACCAAAGCAAATTATTTTGACAGATAATGACGAGGCAGAAGAATTATTAAATGATGACGAATTTCCTGAAAACGGTTTAAAAAGCGCACTTATCATGCATTTGATCGCAGCCGGACATATTATGCTGGCAGGGGGAACCGTTTGCAATTTTTTGATTCATCCAAGTGTAAAAACAAGCCAGCATTCAAGTTTTGCAAATAAGATAGGGAATTACTTGAATGAAATTTGCCATTCATATGACGAAAAGGAAACATATGAAGCGTTTGAAGCTGCTTATAAATCACTAAAAGATACTAAAAGAGATATTTTTCCGTTGGATAAAATTTATGGTTATATAATTGCCCAAATGCTGGATGATAAAGTGAATATTTTAATGTTGAACTCAATCGTGTCATACGATGAAAATACGCAATATGATACAGGCATTAATATTATTGTTGGCGGCAATAGCTTAGGGCGGGGAGTTACGTTTCCGCAGCTTCAGACAATATATTACTGCCGTGTGGCAAAAAGTCCGCAGGCAGATACTATGTGGCAGCATGCAAGGATGTTTGGGTATGATAGAGATCCAGATTTAATGCGTGTCTTTATGCCGCCGAAGCTATTCAAACTGTTTTCAGATATTAACAGGACTAATAATAGTATCATCCGGCAAATTGAAAATTCAAGCAATGGGTGCAATGTTAAAATATTTTACCCGACGGGTTTGAAACCGACAAGAAAAAATGTTTTGGATAAAAAGGCCGTTGGCGTTTATTCAGGCGGAGTAAATTATTTTCCATTCTATCCAGTGAATAGAACAGTTTCGGATATAGATAAAATATTGGAATGTTTTGATAATGACTTGTATACGGTAAGTTTAAAACTGATAGTAAAACTTATTGAACATATGGATTCCGAAGTTGATGACTGGAATGCGAAAGTATTTATAGGATTTATCAATACGTTTTTGGCGGCAGATCCTGCAACACAAGGAAAACTTATTGTTCGCCGTAATAGAGATATAGGAAAAGGAACAGGAACATTACTTTCTCCCGCTGACAGAAAATTAGGTGATGAATATACAGAGGAAGTAGTACTTACTGTTTATAAAATTACCGGGAATATTTCAAAGGGATGGGATGGAGAAGAACTTTGGATTCCCAATATTAAGCTGCCAGGAGATTATGCTTATTACAGCGGAGAAAATGCATAAAATAAATGTGGGATGTGATAGTATGGCTGATACAAAGACACCGGAAGAACGCAGCAAAAATATGTCGCATATACGGAGTACAAATACAAAGCCAGAGGAACTTGTAAGAAAATATTTATTTACACATGGGTTTCGGTATAGAAAAAATGATAAACGCTATCCTGGAAAGCCAGATATTGTACTTCCGAAGTATCATACGGTGATATTTGTGAATGGTTGTTTTTGGCACATGCATGGATGTTCCAGGGCAAGATTGCCTCGGTCAAATCAGGAATATTGGGAGCCGAAGATTAAACGTAATGCACAGAGGGATCAGGACAATATCAGAAAACTTGAAGATACAGGTTGGAAAGTAATTGTAGTTTGGGAATGTGAATTAAAAAAGCGTGTGGCCGAAGAACGGTTGCAACGATTATGTGAAGAGATAAAAAATTGAATATAGGAATCGGTAATAAAGTCACTTGTCGGATTGTTTTTATAAAAAAGCTGTCCAGTAAGTGACTTTTATTTTTGAAAATTTTTAGAAATGCAATAGGTAACTTCCTTTGTGCAGGAGTGCAGAGGATGCAATCCCTCTGCTCTGGGTACAGGGGCGAAGCGCCCTGTTGGGGTCAAGGGGCAAAGCCCTTTGGCGGGTTAAGGGCGGCAGTCCTTATCGGGTCAAGGGTGAAACGCCTTGCCCAGCTAGAGTTGGCGCCTGCGCCAATTCGTACTGGGTATTATCTGACGCAGGAACCGGCAGATTCGGCAGCAAAGCTGCCCTTCCCGCAGAGAGAAAATTGAAAAGAAGGAGGACAGAATGAAACTGACCAGACACAACGGCAGAGCCGGGAAAAACGGCGCTTACAATCCCAAACACAATGACCGGAGATTTGATGTGGCGAACAGTGAACATATCGACATGGAACGGACAAGGCAGAATATTTACTGGGATTGTTATACCGGCTTATCTTCAGCCCTGACAAGGGAGAGGGGCGGGGAAAACGATTATTCTTTTGAGAAGATTGAACGGATTTATTATTATGAGCATTATGCAGACCATGTACAGGCGCAGAATGAGCGGAACGAAAAGAACAGGCACACAGAGCGCAACCGGACGGTGGATGACTTGCTCACTAACAACAAGACCTGCCCGGAAGAAAGCATTTACCAGATCGGGACAGTAGAGGAATCTGTTCCGGGGGAACTGCTGGCAAAGATTGCTGTGGAATTTTTTGCGGAGATGGAGGAAAAATTCGGCTCCCATGTCCACATATTGGACTGGGCGCTGCACCTTGACGAAGGCACCCCGCATATCCATGAAAGACACGTTTTTGACTGTGAAAATAAATACGGCGAATTATGTCCGCAGCAGGAGAAAGCGTTGGAAGAACTGGGGGTGCCACTCCCTGATCCTGAAAAGAAAAAAGGCAGGAACAACAACCGTAAGCAGACCTTTGATGCGGAGTGCCGGAAAATGCTTTTCCGTATCTGTGCGAAACACAGTCTGCATTTGCAGACAGAACCAAGCTACGGCGGCAGGGGATATCTGGAAAAGCAGGATTTCATCATTGAAAAGCAGAAAGAAAAACTCTCCGCACAGGGAGAAATTTTAAGGCAAAATACCATGGCCATAGCGGAACAGGAAAATAAATTTGATAAAGCGGCAAAGGCTGTTTTAGAGAAGGAAAAAGAACTGGAAAAACAGGAAGGATTGATTGAGGAAAAGAAGCAGGAACTTTCAGAAAAGCAGGCGGCCCTTGCAACTGTCACCATGAAGATCGCAGACATAGAATCGCTGGTAGAGGAAGTGGCGGACACTGCTTATGAGAAAGCCTGTGAGGTTGTATCGGATACTGTCCGGGCGGAGACACAGAAAGAGGACATCCGGGCAGTTGAAGATTATAAAAAGTGGCTGGCTTCGCCGGAGCGGAAAGCCCCGAAGGAGAAAAGGGATTTTGCCGTGAAGTGCCTGAACACAGTCCAGGAGCAGATAAAAAATGCGGCGCAAAATGTGCTGAGGAAAGTCCAGTCGGCGCTCCAAAAGCCGGAGGTAAGCCGTGTGAATAAGGAACAGATTAAGGAGAAAGCAAGGGAATCTATCAGGGACAGGCTTGCAAGGGGGAAAACAGAAGCAGACCGGGCGAACCGTGAACGCATGGAGCGCAGGGATGGGATAAGACCGGTAACAAAAAAAGATATGGAAATTTGAAGCATTTGCTTTTCTTTGCGGAGATGGCAGATGCTTTTTTATTTCGGAAAGGGACGGTATGAATGTATTTGAAGCAGTAAAGGAAAATGTGACGGCAAGGCAGGCGGCTGAGATGTATGGTATCCGGGTGAATCGGAACGGCATGGCGTGCTGCCCGTTCCATGATGACAGGCATCCAAGCATGAAGGTGGATAAACGTTTCCACTGTTTCGGCTGCCAGGCAGACGGCGACGTGATTGACTTTGCGGCAAGGCTGTATGGGCTGAATAACCTCGGGGCGGCTGTGAAGCTGGCTTCTGATTTTGGAATCAGTTACGACAACAAAGGGCGGGCTTCCCCACTCCCGGTAAAGAAAAAAATATCTGAAGAACTGAGGCTAAAGCAGGCAGAGTTACAGTGCTGCCGGATTTTATCGGATTATAACCATTTGTTAGAAAAATGGAGAACAGAGTATGCGCCAAACACTCCGGAAGAAGAATGGAATCCCCTGTTTGTGGAGTCTTTACAGAAACAGTCTTATACAGAATATCTGCTGGATACTCTGCTGACCGGTACGGCAGAAGAAAAAGCCGCCGTAATAAAAGAGCATGGAAAGGAAGTGATGCGGATTGGGGAACGGATTTCAGGACTTGCCGTCCGCCACAAGGCAGGCCGTGATGAACGCAGCAGGCCTGCTCCTACCGGCACTGACGGTCGATGAGGTAAGGGAGAGCCTTTCCATTACACAAAAGGGGCAGACAGCGAACACAATCGGGAACTGCAAGACCGTATTCCTGCGTGACCCGCTTTTAAAGGGGGCAATTCGGCTGAATTTACTGACAGAGCGGATCGATATTGTACGGGATGTGGGGTGGCGCAGGAACACCAGCGCACTTACGGATACGGATATTAAATACCTGCTCCTTTATTTTGAGGAAAACTATGGGCTGACCAGTGAAAAGAAGATTCAGAATGCCCTGGCAATCGTGGCGGATGAAAACTGCTACCACCCTATAAAGGACTGTCTGAATGGGCTTGTCTGGGACAAAACGCCGCGCATCCGTTTCTGCCTGCGTCATTTCCTGGGGGCTGACGCGGATGATTATGTGGAGGAGATGCTGAAGCACTTCCTGTTAGGGGCAATCCGGCGTGTGTTCATGCCCGGTTCAAAATATGAGGAAATGCTTTGTCTGGTAGGCGGACAGGGAGCAGGGAAATCCACTTTTTTCCGCTTACTGGCAATAAAAGACGAATGGTTCAGCGATGACTTAAAGAAGCTGGATGACGATAAAGTATTTACGAAGCTGCAGGGGCACTGGATTATTGAAATGTCGGAGATGCTTGCCACCAGCAACGCAAAGAGCATTGAGGAGATCCGCTCTTTTATCAGCAGGCAGAAGGAAACCTA
>JAETQR010000085.1 GCA_021770615.1 Lachnospiraceae bacterium
CACCATATGAACGTGGATAACTTTCCTAAGAAACAGGACAAATGTGGAAACAGGCAATGTCATTGAAAAACATTGTAGGAGGATTCAATTTTAAAAATTCATTCTTCAGTGCTGAAGGATGTCAATTTAGGTTGCGGCAACTAGGGAAACTGTATATAATAGGGGAAGTGGAAAAATGTCAAAAAAAATTAGTTTTTTAAAACTATTTTTTCCGAATTATCGTCTAAGAGGTAAAAGAGTAAAAAGAAAAAGAGGAAAGGAGAAACAAAAATGGCTAAATTTTGTGCGAAATGCGGAAGTGAATTAAAGGAAGGAACAAAATTCTGTACGAAGTGCGGAAACCCGGTGCAGGAAAATGCAGAAATGAATCAGCAGTCAAAAGAACGACCAGTAATGCCAGTAATAACAGGAACTGTAAACAACGGAAAGAAACTAAATTTTAAAGCAATGAAATCAATCGCAATGATTGCGATTCCGGTTATCCTTATAGTAGCAATATTTTTGGGAATTTCCGGTTCAAAAGGTTATGAGAAACCAATCAAATATCTAGAAGAAGGAGTCAATGAGAGAGATCTTAATACGTTAATGAAGGCATTTTCAGAGGATTTGGAAGCAGTGGCAAATACACTGGCCAAAGGTGCGGATGACCTTATTTCCTCAGACTTTATTACGGAATCACTGATGGATAACCTTTTCGACATTGAGGGAGAAATTGATTTAGAGATCATAGGCAAAGAAAAGCTTGACAAAAAAGAAATCCTGTCTGTGCTTTCCGATGAATATGATATACCGCCTATGCAGTTAAAAGATGTAAAAGAGGCTTATATTTTAGATGTGGATGCAACCATAAAATTCGAAGGAGAAGAGGACTCTGATGATATGCAGATCCCGGTTGTGAAACAGGACGGAAAATGGATAATTCCGATTCCTTCTATGTTCTAGATGGAGAATACAGATGAAGGATGCTGAATTCAAAAATATCTTCCAAAGATTGGTAGAACATGGAAAACCAGATGCAAAAGTTGCTGAACGTTTATTTAAAAAAATATTGGAAATATTATTTTCTGATCCAGATAAATAAAAAGGAAAACAAAAGATATGAAGTGTTTTAAATGTAAAACAGAAATAAAGGCTGGCGCCAAGTTCTGTCCTCACTGCGGAGAAGCACAGGGCTTTCCCGAGGAACTGATCATTAAAGCGAAATCAGGCAATCAGGATGCCATTGCAGAACTTTATAACTGTACATATAATAATGTTTACTATACTGTAAAATCCATGATCAAGGATGAAGATACCGTGCTGGACATCGTGCAGGATTCTTATGTCAAAGGCTTTCAAAATCTTGAACAGTTACGGGAGGCGGATAAGTTCCGGGCATGGATCCGACAGATTGCTCACAACCGTTCAATTGATCATCTGCGAAAATATAAGCCGACAGTCTTTATGAATATATCTACAGACTCCAAAGAAACCATAGAATTTGAAGATGACCGGCCGGAAAATCTACCAGACGTGGTTGTAGATCAAAAGGAAACATCCCGGCTTATGAAGGAGATTCTTGATTCGTTAAGTGAAGAACAACGCCTTGTTGTGGGTATGTATTACTATGAACAGCTCACAACAAAAGAAATTGCCAAAACCTTAGGTGTCAGTGAAAATACTGTAAAATCAAGACTTTCCTATGGGCGAAAGAAAATAGAGATACAAGTAAAAGATCTGGAAAAAAGAGGCACCAAGTTATACGGTCTTGCACCACTTCCATTTCTTATGCTTTTATTCAAGAGCGCAGATGCTCAGGCAGCAAAACCTGAGCCTGCGGTTCTGAAAATTATCCAGCAGGGAATTACTGGTATGCCAAATCTCTCTCACGGACAGGCAGCGGCAAAAATCACTTCCGTTAATGCTGCCAAAAGTGTGAGCGCCAAAGTCATTGCAGGCGTTGTTGCTACCGCTATTGTAGGTGGCGGAAGCATCGGAGGAGTGCTCTATCAGAATCATAAACACCCGGAAAAACCGACAACGTTAGAAACGACGGTAAAATCAGAGAAAGAAAAACCTAATACAAAAAAGCCGGAAACAGATCCTGAAAATGTCTACGCAAGCATTCTGGAAGAATACCGGATGGCAATGGTACAGGGAAGTTTGGGTGAAGAACTTCCAAATGTGAATCCGAACGTGATGTTCTGGTATACGAAAGGCGTTACAGATATATGTTATGCCTATTATGATATTGATAAAAACGGGATCAACGAGCTGCTCATCGGATACGGCACAAATTCTATAGATGTCGCAGATATTTATACCATTAAAAACAATATGCCAAAAAGAGTTATAGAAGAGCAGGGAGAATATGTATCCTCATCTATTTATCCTGATGGAAAAATAAAAACAGAGTACTACGACGCTGGAGAATTGGTTGATGTATTGGTACAGGATTTTACAGAGGACGGAACAGATATAACCGTATTACATGAATACAATAGTCTTTCCGAAGAAGATTTTGAGACATACGTTTCAGAGGCACTAGATTATCAGGAACCGATTAAAGATTTTAATTGGAAAGCATTTGATACGTCTGGCTAAGATGTTAAAATTCAATTTATAAAAGTGAGGGAGAACGATGAAAACAAAAGCAAAAATCATACTGGGAATCGCAGATGTTCTGTTCGTGGTATTGGCAATCGTTATGTTGATAAGCGGCAGAGAAGACAAGACTCAGTCAAAGGTGACAAAAGATGAGATTAAAAAGGTTACACAGTCCGGTAGCGATGTCAACGATGAAATCCTATTTATAGAATCGCCAGGCCAGACAATGAAATATGCACCAGAAAGCAATCCCTGGGATTTCTCAGAAAATGATGACGCAAAAGAAGCAACGCAAGGGAACGCCTCCAATGGAACTCCAACGCCTCAGACATATAACGGGTCTGTGGAGGATGACGTAAAGAGAATCCGTGCACAGTGGCAAGAAATTCAGGATAATTCAGATAACTATGAAAAAGTTAAGGTAAATGGCGAACAGACCAATTATTGTGAAAATGTAAATGGTGAAAATGTGATTCGAAAGATTATAGTCAAAAATTCAGATGCCACAGAGGAATATTTTTATTCCTATGAGGGCGGAACATATGAACCATTTTTTGTATTTGTTACAGGAAGTGATAAACGCGAAGACCGACATTATTTTGTAGGTTACCAATTGATCCGCTGGATCGAAGCACAAAAGGGAGGTACCATCCATGATTTAGACTACGATAACCAAGAGTATACCGATCGTGGAGAAACTTACCTGAATAAAGCACTTGATTATATAGGAATGTAAGGAGGAGAACCATATGTTTTGCCCAGAATGTGGAACGAAAAATCCAGATGGTTCCCGCTTTTGTGAAAATTGCGGAACGGCATTGGAACAAGTAGAACCTAAAAAAAGAATGAAAAAACAAAGAAAACCACTATCAAAATTCTTTATGGCAGAGGTTGGTATTTTAGTTATTGCAATAATCGCCTGCGTTGGAATTTATAAAATGAACCTGTCACCAGAAAAAGTAGCAGAAAATTATGTGAAAGCTTGTAACAATGGTGATTGGAACGCAGTATACCAGATGTCAGACTATAATAGTAAGGGAAATGAATTTCTGAAAAAAGATGCTTATATAACGGCAAAAACAATTGCCGGGAAGTCTCAAACCAAGAATAAAGTAACAATTACTTCTTCTTATAAACGCAGTGGCAATCTAAACCAAGCAACCGTTACCGTAAGATATAAAGATGAAAATTCAGACCAGAAACAGGATGTTAAGCTGAAGAAAAAGGGACTTGTCTGGAAAATACAACCAGAAGAAGACGTTTTCCAGACCGTAAAAGATGCTCAAATTATAGTGCCGGCAGATGCAAAGGTGTCTGTTGACAAGATCAAGCTCGGGAAAGATATAAAAGACAAAACCAAAGGATCCAAAGATACCTATACCATGCCGAAAATGTTTGGAAATACTCATTATATAGAAGTAACAATGGAGGGTGCTAAAGACTATGTAAAAATTGCCAGTCTTGAAAATCCTTTAGAGATAATACCTACATATACAAAAGACACTTATAAGAAACTGTCATCACAGGCGCAGGAAGATTTAAATAAAATCATCAATGCAGCTATTAACGATAAACGTTATAGTGAAATAGACATTTTCAAAAATATTCCAGCAGAATTTGAATCTGATATGAAGGAAAATTATGAAAAACTAAGAGACGACAGATTACTCCGCGAAGATTCATGGGAAAGAATAACCTCTTATGAATTTTACAATATAGAAGTAACTATGACGAACGGGATGTATTCAACTGAAAACGCAGAATGCGCTTGTGTATTTGTAACCTTGACAGGCGATACAAAAGAAAAGCATCTGAATAAGCGTGGCGAAGAGGAAATAATTGACTCATCTGATGTCTATACCTTATGTTATGAAAAAAATGAAAAAGGCTGGATTCTAATTTAGAACGACGTATTTATAAGCAGAAAACAAGAAAGGCGGAAAGACTAAAAAAATTTTGCTTTCCGCCCTTTTATGATTATACTGAAATGTCTTTAAAGCTGCATCCCATATATCAAAATCGTTGACAATATGAAACCCTTTTTTGATAGTTCCCAGAATAACCTCCACATCCACAGAAGAAATCCGGCACATTCTATTTACCCGTGAGTCCTACAACATTCCCCCGAAGATCCCGGCAAGAACCGTTGCAAAACTTCCTGTTACAAAACCTGCGATATTCATCTTTGGAAGCAGATAGTTCTCGATCGTCTGTCTCTCTGTTTCGTCCTCTGCCGTTACTTCTGCGACTTCCTTTGACAGATACATTGTTGCAGGGAATCCATACATACATGTCAGGCACATTACAATAGCCAGGTTGGGTTCGATCCTGAAAATCTTACCGCAGATATAGCCTGTGATGCATCCGAAAAATGTACCCACGCACAGAATAAACGCTATGGGCTTGAGAAGCGCAAATACATCCGACGGAGAGCATGTTGCAAAGTCCGAGAACAGGATGATCACACAGGCAAACAAAATAAATCCGGAAGCCTCCGTCTTTCCTAACGTATCATGGTCCAAAAATCCGATTTCCGTGAAGATCGTCCCCATGATCAGCGCAACGATAATATAACTTACATTAATCCCTGTCAGTTGTAATAGAATTGCTGAGAAATAGTAACTGACTACACCAACAACACCAAGTTTCATGAGATGGAAGGAAGGTCTGTCCAGCGACGCCGGGAAGCTGATCAGTTTCTTCTTGGCCACAGACGTCTCAGCCAGAACCGTACTTTTGTACGCCTCGAACTCCGCTTTGTTGTTCTTGAATGCCCTTCCGGCTCTCTTGAGGAACTGGGAGGATGCAGGAATACCTACAAGGCTCTGTAAACCAAGCAACAGGGTAATATATACGGAAAGATCCTCCTTCCCCTTCTCCTGAAGGATGGTCTTCATTGCTACAGTAGCAGCTGTACCGCCGCCGAACACCGGTGTTCCGGCAAGTGCGAGATCCTTACCGATCACAAACTGGCCAACAAATACCAACGCAAAGCAGGCAGCTGTCAAAGCGATAATGGATACACATACTGTCTTCCACTGTCTCTTAAGCTCAGCAAAATCAATCATATTACCCATACCTACGATCAGCAGGGTAATGGCAATCCCGGCCATTGGCAGGATTCCTGACGCTTCATAGATGGAAGCCGGCAGGCCTACCCAGAAACCAATCAACAAAACTGCTGCCACAAACAAAACAACATCCACGTTTGCCTTCGTCTTAACAGCAACATATTCACCGACTGTAAATATCAGTACAAATACAGTAAAGGCTAATATATCAGGCATATTGCACCTCCGCATAATTTCAAATCATTTTTTTCTTCGTATTTTATGTATGACGCCAATTACACAAACACCGGCCAGTTACCGGGAATCTGTTCCGGAAAGAATTTATCCGGCTCCGGATAATCCTCTCCGAAAGTCTCTATCTCAACGCCCACAATAATCTCCGGCGTCCTTGGTACGTTGATCTCAACCGGCTCACACGGATTTGGATATGTTTCAACCTTTTCCATTCTCAGCAGTTCTTCGATCCCTTCTGTTACCTGCGCAAAAACAGGACACTTTCCTGCCAGTGCCTCAACTTTTCTTAAGGGGAAGAAAAACTCGGTTCCTGCAATCTCTTCATCTGAAAAATATCCCAGGCACACGTCCCCAAGCTCCGGCACCTTAATATTTCCATTGCTCTCTTCTTTGATTCTGTTAGGAAGAAAATATTGACATTCCTTCCGGAAGAAAGCATTGTAGCTTACATCAATCCAGGAACCCGGAACAATACGCTGAATGGCAAAATTGTTATAGTATCCTTTTGTTGCGGCGCTTATAAAACTGCATACTTCGTTATATGCATATTCCGGCCTCAGTTCCATAACGATCTTCTTCCCATTGTTAAGCTTAATCGTAGCGATCGGATTACTCATTCTTTCGTCTCCTTGTTTATCTTTCTTCCCCTTACTCCATCGTTACATCCGGTTCCGAACATACCGTGGCATGAATTGCTTTCTCATCCTGGCGCGCAATATACTGAACCAGGCTGATACACTGATTGGAATAACCCCATTCATTATCATACCATGCGATCAATTTAACGAAAGTTTCATCCAGCATAAGACCTGCCTTCACATCAAACACACAGGTATTGAAATTAGCTCTGATATCACCGGATACAATCTCATCATCATTATATTCAATAATACCCTTCATAGATGTAAGACTGGCATCCTCCACAGCCTCACAAATCTGTGCGTACGTTGCAGGCTTGCTCAACTGCATTGTCACATCAATAACAGACACATCATTGGAAGGCACCCGGAAGCTCAATCCTGTCATTCTGCCCTTCAGCTCCGGCAGGACGATACCTACCGCCTTTGCCGCGCCGGTCGTGGAAGGAATAATATTATTGAATACAGACCGTCCGGTCCTCCAATCCCTTCCGCCGTTTGAATCCACCGGCTTTTGTTTTGAAGTCGAAGAGTGGATCGTTGACATCATTGCCCGCTCGATCCCAAAAGCATCATTAATGACTTTTGTCAGCGGGGCAAGACAATTCGTCGTACAGGAAGCATTAGATACAACCGTCATACTTGGATCATAAGTTTTATTATTAACACCCATAACGAACGTCGGGAAATTTTCATCCTTCCCGGGAGCAGTCAAAATTACCTTTTTCGCGCCGCCATTTAAATGCTTACGACAATCCTCAAGTGTCCTGAACACACCGGTTGACTCAATGATGTATTCCGCTCCGCAGGATGCCCAATCGATCTGTGCCGGATCAGATTCAGAAAATACTTTAATGTGTTTTCCATTCACAACAAGACAGTCCTTGTCCACTCTGACCTTTCCCTTAAAACGTCCAAAGACCGAATCGTATTCCATCTGATAGGCCATACGCTTGATATCCGCATTACGAAGATTAATTCCACATACTTCAATATCTGTATCTCTTTCCTCCAAAATTCTCATGATCACTCGCGCAATCCGTCCAAAACCATTAATACCAACCTTTACTACCATTTCACACACTCCTTTTTTAATAATAAATACTTGAAGTCCAAACTCCCGCATAGACATCGGGTTTCATATATCCATATTATCCTGCCTATATAGGCTAATGTTATCATTTAGTTATCGTCGTTGATAAAACTTACCCTTTAACTATGAGCATATAGAACAAATTATGTATTTCTATTAGCCAACAACCCTCCCCTCTATTATCGAAGATTTTAACCTTCTTTCATTTTCTGCGAAAAAATGACACTGCCAATCAAGATAATCGCACAATCTTTTCCATGTAACATTGTTATCCAGCACCCTAGGTGCTCCAGATTATTCTTATATCAGTCAAATTAAATGAAGGTACTGACTCATATATTCTGATGTATTTTACAGCAGAGTGTTTGAACCAGTACCTT
>JAETQR010000086.1 GCA_021770615.1 Lachnospiraceae bacterium
AAAACCGTATTCCAATTTTGTGCGCAGTATTTATACTATATATTTGAGGTAATGCTTGTTATTCTAATCATAATATATGGGCAAAAAGCGATTGAAACCTTGTTGAAAAAAGAAAGCCCAATTCCTTTTGGCGGTATTATATTGGCTATGACATGGGGAGCGATGCATTTCGTATCAAGAGGAGTAGGTCTTGAAATTTGGAACGGAATTTCTACTATGATGTTTTCTGTTCTTAGCGGTGTAATGTATCTAAGATTAAACAGGAAATACCTATATAGCTATCTTTTCATCGCTATAGGTTATTTACTATAATTTCCTATTTATCGGGCAAACAATATTTCACCAAAAAGCCAGACACATAATGCGCAGAGTCGGCAGGCTTGTGAGCAATCACAGCCTGTCGGCTCTGCTCTTTTATCCAAAGATAAACGAACATGATTTTTATTTGAAATTAAATAGTATTCCCACCTTCTGAAAATAATATTCAAAATCTTTTCGGAAAGTATTGACAAACACTTGTTTTCTCCAGTATAATAAAATATTTCTCAGAAGAAGCACAAGCAATTACATATCTTCACAGAATTTTTTTTTGGGGGGTACGGCTTTGCACCGTACACGCCTGCGGTATGCGAAAAGGAAATGCCGCCGCTGCCATTGCCGCCTTGAACTGTCGGCGGAGGTCAAGCGTAAAAGACAGTTTCGACTTTGAATCTCAAAGCCGGTTACATCATTGTAAAACCAAAAACCGCAAGGGATAAGTCTATCCTTTTGTATTGGTCGGTACGCATTTGTGTGCCGGCTTTTTTCGTTGCCCAAACGCCGGTTACAACTGAATGACCGGCTGAATGGGATATGATTTTGCGGCAACCTCTTTTTTCGGAGAGTGAGCGAAACAACGCCGCCTAAGATGGGGGCAGGGACAGAAAAACGACATTCAGACAGACCGGCGGAAAACAACAGACCATATGCGGCAGAAAGAGTGTCGCATACCGTAGCAAGCAGGGAAACTGTATTGACAGTTTCCACCAAAATCGGAAGGCTGCTCCGATTTCACTTTAGGGACACCCTAAAACCCGTTAAAGAAATCAAAGAAAGGATTGATGTTATGAACGAAGCCAGGAACAAAAATTTATTTATCCGTGTGAGTGAAAAAGAAAAAAATATCATAGTGCAGAACGCCAAAAAGTGCGGGCTTTTCGTATCAGAGTATCTCCGACAGCGGGCTTTGGGGTATATGCCGAGAGCCGTCCTCCCCGAAGCATTTTTCTCTTTTAACGATAAGCTGGACGAACTCTGCATCGCTGTCGAAGGCAAAATTACAGCGGATACGGAAGAAAAAATTATTGGACTCATTGACAGCATTACCGAAGAACTGATACTGCCAAAGCGTGAAAGGCTGGTGGTATAAATGGCGACTACCGGCTTCTGGCCTGTCAAAGACAGGCTGAAGGAAGTGATTAGCTATGCGGAGAATCCTGACAAAACCATTGATAAAAAGTATATGGACAGCGATTTATACGCCGCCCTGCGGTATGTTTCCAATGACAAAAAGACCGATGCGCGTATGTATGTCAGCGGCATCAACTGCAACGCAAAGCGGGCGTATGAGCGTATGACGGCAACAAAAAAACGCTTCGGGAAAACGGGCGGCAACGTGGCGTACCACGGTTATCAGAGCTTTCAGACCGGCGAAGCCACGCCCGAAGAAGCGCACAAAATCGGACTGGAAACCGCAAAGCGGATGTGGGGAAACGAGTATGAAGTTGTTGTTACCACACACCTTAATACAGACAATGTCCATAATCATTTTGTTGTAAACTCCGTATCCTTTAAGACCGGCAGGAAGTTTGAAAACCATATCTCCGACCATTATAAGCTCCGTGAAATCTCCGATGCCGTATGTCTGGAACATGGAAAGAGCATTCTCAAAGACGCAGAATTTTACGGCGGGAGTAAAAAAGAATACCGGCTGAAACAAAACGGCGGGCTGTCACATCGGGAGCTTTTGAAAGCAGATATTGACGCCGCCCTTGCCCAGTCCGCCAACTTTAAGGCATTTGAAATCCGTTTAAAGGATATGGGCTATGAAATCTGCCGTAATGAAAACTTCGCCCATTATTCCGTAAAAGGGACAGGCTGGCAGAGGGCAGTCCGCTTAGACCGGCTTGGAAAAGAATACACGCCCGAAGCAATCAGGGCAAGGCTGCTTGATAACCAGCGGCACGTCGGTTATGTCCCATTCCACAAGCCGAAATATACGCCGCTCCTTACGCTTGAAATCGAGTACCGTAAAACACAGCGCATGGACGGCATACAGATACTTTTTGCCCTTGTGATTGAACTTTGCAGGCTGGTTACGGGAAACAATATTGCCCCCGAAACTCCCCGTCCGCTCTCCCCCGCTATGCGGCAGGAAATTGTAAAATTAGATAAAACGCTCAAAGAATACAAGCTCTTATGTGAGAACAACATTGATTCCCCACAGGAGCTTGTTTCTTTTATCGAAGAAAAGCGTAAGCAGATTTCCGATTCGGAAAAAGAACGGCAGTCAGTTTACAACCGCAACCGCCATAAGAAAAGCGGGAAATTAAATGCACAGGCAAGGGAAATCTCCGCCAAGATAAAACCTCTGCGGGCGGAATTGTCCCTTGCAAAGGCTGTCCTTGAAAAAATACCGAAGCTGGAAGAAGTAATTGAAGCCGAACGGCAGGCGGAAAACGCCGTTATAACCAAAAATAAGGAAAGAAGGCATGCAAGATGACAAATACAGAAACCAAAATCAAGAACTCATCGAAGAAAAAGGCAGCGAATATCCAAGTAGATAAACTCCGTACTTTTGAGGGACATCCCTTTAAGGTACTGGATGATGAAAATATGGGCAATCTTATCGAAAGTATCAGACAGCAAGGCATTATCTCCCCGCTGATTGTTAGAACGATTGAAAGCACGGATGAATATGAAGTGATAAGCGGACACAGGCGTTTACACGCCGCCATAAAAGCAGGGCTTTCCGAAGTGCCTGCTTTAATTTATCCACTTGACCGCAGTGAAGCGATGATTGCGGTTGTAGACAGCAACCTGCACCGTGAAAGGCTGCTCCCAAGTGAAAAAGCCTTTGCCTACAAAATGAAAATGGATGCAATGAAAGCACAGGGCAGGAGAACGGATTTAACTTTGTCGCAGCTTGCGACAAAGTCGGATACCGCCGCCGAAATAGGAAAATCACAGAATGAGAGCCGCGACCAAGTGTTCCGCTATATCCGTCTGACTTATCTTATCCCCGAACTGCTTGACAAGGTTGACGAGGGCATTGTCGCACTCAGCCCCGCCGTAGAACTGTCCTACCTCTCCAAAGAACAGCAGAAAATATTGCTTGACACAATGAGCCTGAATGACTGCACACCCTCCCACGCACAGAGTATCCGCATGAAGAAACAGGCTCAGCAGAATACTCTTTCTTCGGACAGTATTTATGAAATCATGTCAGAGGAAAAAGGCAACCAGACCGAACGTATCAGCTTTAAAGTACAGGATTTAAAGGGATTTTTCCCGAAAAACTTTACGCAAAAACAGATGACGGACACGATTCTGAAACTGCTTTATGAGTACAACAGAAAACTGGAACGAAGCCGCAGAAGCCGTGAGGAAAGGTAAGGTAGCATTATGAAAAAATTAGAAACCTTTACAGTCAATCCAAATGCAGTCTATATACTGCCGCCTGAGCCGATAGATGAAAATGAGAAAATCAATTTATCGCAGGAAATACTGCCCCATAGTCCCGATATCCGCATTGAAATTGGGAAATTAGTGCGTTTCAGCGGTGAAAACGAGTTTTCCCTTAAAATCGGCGGCACAACCTACGAGGTCAACACCCATTTCAGCAAGAAAGGAAAACAAAGCGTATTGGAGCAGTTTAAAGAACTGATATTGTCCGAAAAGCTGGTTTAATATTGCACATTGGAAAAAGATAACTGGGTATAGTAAGATAATCTTGCCTTTGCTATGCCCAGTTGTCGGAAAGGAGCAAAAAATTATGGCAACAGCAACGAAAACAAACGGGCAGACAGAAGAAAAAATCACGGCATTGTACTGTAGGCTGTCGGTTGACGACGATAATAAAGATGAGGAATCCAATTCCATAACGATCCAAAAGCAGATTTTACAGGATTACGCCCGCAAAGAAGGCTTTGCAAACACAATGTTTTTTGTAGATGACGGCGTGTCGGGTACGACCTTCCAAAGACCGAATTTTATGCGTATGGAACGTATGGTGGAAAACGGTGAAATCGGCACGATTATCGTCAAAGACCTCTCACGCTTCGGGCGCGAACAGGTGGAAATGGGCAGGCTTACGCAGGTGGTGTATCCGTCCCTCGGTATCCGCTTTATCGCCATACAAGAGCATGTGGACACTTTGACCGGCGACGGCGTGGAGATGATGCCCTTCCACAATATTTTCAACGAATGGTATGCGGCGCAGACCTCTAAGAAAATCCGTGCAGTGTGGCAGTCCAAAGCAGAACACGGCGAGCGTATCGCTTCTATCGTGCCATATGGGTACAAGAAATCGGAAGATAATCCGAAACAATGGGTAATCGACGAACCGGCGGCACAAGCCGTAAGGAAGATTTTTGCCCTGTGCCTTGCGGGAAAAGGGCCGATGCAGATTGCAAGACAGCTTGAGGAAGAGCAGATTCTTACCCCCGCCGCCTATTTTGAATCCATCGGCAGGAAACATGCGCAGAAAGTCCCCAAAAACCCTTGCGGGTGGGAACAGGCGACCGTTGGCTATATCCTTGAGAACAGGCAGTACACCGGCTGCGCCGTCAATTTCAAAAGCACAACGGTAAGCTATAAGGTTCATAAAAGAATCCAGCACAGCGAGGAAGATTACCAAATCATCCCCGACATGCAGGAAGCCATCATCCCCGAGGAACAATGGCTAAGGGTACAGGAACTCCGCAAACACAAGCGCAGACCGACGAAAACTGGCAGGACGAGCCTTTTTTCGGGGCTGCTCTACTGCTACGACTGCAAATCGAAAATGCACTTTGTAGCCGCCAAGAGCATGAAACGGAAACAGGAGCATTTCCGCTGTTCCCAATATAAATCCGGCAGAGGAAAATGCGCCATGCACTATATCCGTGATATTGTCCTTGAAAGGCTCGTGCTGGAAGCCGTCAGCGACTTATCCGATTTTGTACGCTGCTATGAGCCGGTATTCCTGTATCTGCTGGCAAAGAAAAACAACGCCATGCAGCAGAAGGAATACCAACAGCTTCAACAGGCGGTTGAGAACGGCACAAAGCGGATAGCTGAAATCGACAGGCTGATTGAAAAGGTATTTGAGCAGAACGCAGGCGGCATCCTCTCCGACGAACGGTTTGCGAAAATGCTTCAGAACTACGAAAAGGAGCAGAAAACATTAACGCAGGAAGTGGAAGAAAACCGCCAGACCTTGCAGAACGCCGAACAGCGGGTAATGGATTTAAGGCTTGTCTTACGCACTTTGCGGGAGATGACCGACATTAAGGAGCTTACCCCTACGCTTGTCAATTCGCTGATTGAGCGTATCAAAGTCCACAACAGCGACAAATCTAGCGGTCACAGCCATGTGAAGGTAGACATTTATTTTACGGCGGTGGGTATGATAGATATTCCCACGGAGAAAGAAATCCTTGCCACAATGGAAGAAATACAGAACAATCCGCAGGACTTCAAATTTGTGGCGTGACAAACGGATACGGCGCAGCCCTTCAAAGGAAACTGCACCGCATCTTACATAAAAGTATCCTTATCTGGCGACAGCTAAGGCTCTGTGACCTTTACGGTTATAGGAGATATATATTCTGTTAAGTGGAGATTCTACTTCTGGTTTCATGGTGAGAAGTAGCGTTGCATAAGCAGGAATTTTTTTAACTGGCTTCCTGCCAATTCCCGATATGCTATGTATAAGTCAATTCTGCGTTGCATGAGCAGATGGACAACTGCCCGAAAAAAGGACATAAAAAACCTCCAAACTCTAAAACAGGTCTGGAGAGTGTCTGTTAAGTCTTTTCGGGCATAGCAATACCGCCCACCATAACACCGTTTTTTTATATAGTGGGCGTTTGCCTTAAAACCTTATGAAACAAAACAGAGCCGATAAACTGTGAGTGCTTACTTGTTCATTGGCTCTGCGTCTTATGCGTCTGGCTCTGTAATGGTATATCGTTCTACCCGACAAATAGGGTTTGCATATCAATAGAATAAAATCATTCGTTCTTATCTTGGTTTTATCTCATAGTTTTTAAAAAACCACTTGACCAAAAGAATAGCCGCAATAGCTATTGATGGCAAACCCAACAGATTGTTAAAGTTTATTTCTGGAAAGAAATAATTCAAAACCATATTAAGCACAAAAAATGAACTGAACGTTACAATCAAAATTTTCAATATAGAATTATATTCTCCTTGTGCTTTTTCTTTTTTCGCCTGTAATTCCATAAGGTTTTCTTCTGCTCTTTTCTGATAATCCTCCATAATAATCCTTTCCCCGCTAAGCAGTTCATTTACAGTTATGCCCAGTATGCTGCACAAATCAAGCATTAGAGAAACATCTGGCATACTTTTTCCTGTTTCCCATTTAGAGACTGCTCTATTGGTAATATTTAATTTTTCAGCCAACTGCATTTGCGTAAGCCCTTTTTCTTTTCGACAGGCTGATATAAATTTTCCTATCATTTGTTGTTCCATGTTCCACCTCCTAGCGGTTATTTTACAAGCTAAAAACAGATTGTGAAACGAACTAACAGTTGATTGCACCCAATTCAACCATCAGTTGATTAGGTAATTATTTTGTATTTTCTTTTATAACTTTTTTACTATTTTTATATAAAGAGAATGTTATAAAAAATACTAATGATGGTGGAACGATTAATTTTACTGGGCTTTCATTAACTATAAACTTAACTGGGCTATCGTCACCCATTATAGTACACATTACACCTGCTATAAATATAAACGCTGATATAATGGATAGAGCCAAAAATAAATTTTTCTTCATTCTTGTTTTCTTTAAATTAAGCATTTTCATCACACTCCTAAATTACTGTTTTTACTTGATTTTGACTTCATTACAAGTTCATAATTCATCGGCTCTGCGTCTTATGCGTCTGGCTCTTTGATGATAATTCGCATGAATATAGTAAGTTCAATGATTTCTAATATTTCTTATAGATGTATTCTGTGAAAATCCGATAAAAGCAATAAACAATCCATACCATCCAAGTTATTTCCCACTTTTGTGTTATTATACTAATCAATAAATAAAGGACAGCGACAGTAATAGCGATAATCCAATTCGATATTTTTTTCTTCTTGCTTATTTCATTCTTTGATACTTTCACAACATCTGATAACAAGTTCTCATACTCGTTAGCATCGCCGTTTTCTATCCTTTCGCCCTTGAATAATTCCGCTATGGTAATCCCCAAAGATGTAGCTAATGGCTCAATAAGAGATACATCTGGAAATCCAATCCCTCGTTCCCATTTTGAAATAGCTGCACTTGATACTCCTAATTCGTTAGATAAATCCTGCTGAGTACGATTTTGTTCTTTTCTGATAGCAGCAATCAAGCTGCCTGTTTTTTGAGCATTCAATTTTTACACCCTCTTTCTGCCTCTTATATTACCACAAGAAATACTATATTCAACAAACGCTCCGTTGAAATGGTAAACGCTTCATTGAATTTCTGATAAAAAACCGATAATACACCGTTTTTTTATATGGTGGGCGTTTGCCTTAAAACCTCATGAAATAAAATAAATCCAATGAACTGTGATTTTATTTCACAAGTTCATCGGCTCTGCGTCTTTGCGTCTAGTACATCGAAAATTAAATAACTGCTATATTCACGCAGGATATGCTTTCGAGAGTGCAGGACAAAAAACGCAGGCGTAGCGGGCTACGTTGAGGCTTTTTGTCCTGTGCTATCG
>JAETQR010000023.1 GCA_021770615.1 Lachnospiraceae bacterium
AAGATTCTCAAGACAATAGACGACATTGCGTTCCAGACGAATATACTTGCCCTGAACGCGGCGGTGGAGGCGGCAAGAGCCGGAGATGCCGGCAAGGGATTTGCCGTCGTTGCGGATGAGGTTCGCAATCTGGCCGGGAAATCCGCGCAGGCGGCGCAGAACACCTCGGAACTGATTGGAAACTCTACGGAAGCGGTACATAGCGGTACGGAAATTGCACGGAGTACAGCGGATGTTCTGCTGGGCGTTGTGAACAGTATTCAAACGGTGGTGGATGCCATCGATCATATCGCTGCCGTGTCCAACGAGCAGTCCGAGGCGGTGGCGCAGGTGTCCGAGGGCATTAACCAGATTTCAAGCGTGGTACAGAACAACAGCGCCGTCGCGCAAGAGAGCGCAGCCGCGAGCGAGGAGCTTTCCGCAGAGGCGGCGTGCTTAAAAGAGATGGTGGATCAGTTTACACTGGCAGAGGATAATTGATAAGAGAGAAGAGACTGTCTGGGCGGCGGTCTCTTTTTGTTGTATGACGGACATGTCAATGCTCTGTGGTGAAAGTCTGCGCAGGCGTAACTGCCAACGAATGCTTGACACAAACAAAATTATTGTACCGGTTGCAAAAAAGAAAAAATTCCTGTATAATTATGATGTTATCGTCTGCAAGACAGACAAGCACAGGCTTCAGGAGGTGGAGACGTGGCTCTCACAGTAAATGACATATCTGCATATCAGCAGTTAGGGATGGATACCAAAAAGGCAGCGAAGGGAACGACTTCGATCACGCCATTTTCTGATATTTTAAAATACGAAGAGAAACAGATTTCCAAAGAGGCAAAAGCAGCAGAAACTTCTTCCGGGACAGTTTCGTCGGGAAGCCAGTCGGCTGGGAACGTGTCTGCAACAAACGGAACGACCGGGACGGTAAATGCGAATGGCTCTCTTACAACGACTCTGGATGATATTTTCCGGAGAGCTTCTGAAAAATATGGTGTTTCCTATGATTTTCTTGTAGCGGTGGCGAAAGCAGAGTCAGACTTTAATCCAAACTGTGTGTCATCTGCCGGGGCAAAAGGGATCATGCAGATCATGCCCGAGGAGGCGAAAGGGCTTGGGATCAGCGATGTGTTTGATGCTGAGCAGAATATCATGGGAGCGGCCAAACTTCTGGCGGCACATCTGGAAAAATTTGACGGGGATACGACACTGGCTGCGGCTGCATACAATGCGGGAAGCGGCAGAGTGAAACAATATGGAGGAGTTCCGCCCTTTAAAGAGACACAGAATTATGTGAAAAAGATCGCTTCTTATATGGAAAGCGGAGTGAGTGTGCCGGATAAAACACTTACAGTGACGCCGAATAAGCTGAGTGGAGATGTAACAAAAAGTCAGGGGACAGCTTCAGGCGCAACACTGGCTGGGTTAAATGCAGTGGCGGCGACAGAGGAAGAGCTGAACAACAGCATGGTAGTCGTGGGTACCGGAGATGCCGCTGTTACGATGACATACGGTGCATACCAGAGGTATCTCGAGCTTGGAAGCCTTGGTGTCGGATGACAGGAACCGTCAGCAAAAACGACATGGCGACGCTATCTGACTATAAAGAAAAATAATCTTAATTTAATCAAACAGCAAAAGGAATGAATAGAAGGAGACGTGTACAATGAGTAAAAAACCTACCGTACTGATGATCTTAGATGGATATGGACTTAATGAGAAGACAGAGGGGAACGCAGTCGCACAGGCGAAAACGCCGGTGATGGACAAATTGATGGCAGAGTGCCCGTTTGTAAAAGGCAATGCCAGTGGAATGGCTGTGGGACTCCCGGATGGACAGATGGGAAACTCGGAGGTCGGGCATCTGAATATGGGAGCCGGACGTATTGTCTATCAGGAACTGACAAGGATCACAAAGGAGATCGAGGACGGTGTATTTTTTGAAAATGAGGCACTCTTAAAGGCAGTGGAAAACTGTAAGAAAAACCAGTCAGATCTGCATCTGTTCGGGCTTTTGTCGGACGGTGGAGTCCACAGCCACAACACACATATGTATGCCTTGTTAGAGCTTGCAAAGCGAAATGGCATTGAAAATGTTTATCTCCATGCTTTTCTTGACGGGCGTGATACACCGCCGGCATCCGGAAAAGATTTTGTGAAGGCTGCGATGGATAAGATGGAAGAAATCGGAGTCGGACAGGTAGCTACTGTCATGGGGCGTTATTATGTCATGGATCGTGATAACCGCTGGGACCGTGTCCAGAAGGCATATGAAGCGCTTGTTCTTGGAAAAGGTGAGACTGCCGAGTGTGGTGTCTGCGCAGTTCAGCAGTCCTATGATAAAGACGAGACAGATGAGTTTGTTCTGCCTACGGTGATCGTAAAAGACGGAAAGCCGGTAGCGACAGTGAAAGAAAATGATTCCGTGATCTTTTATAATTTCAGGCCGGACCGGGCCAGAGAGATCACAAGGGCATTTTGTGATGATAAATTTGAAGGATTCGAGAGAGACAAGGGATTTTTCCCGCTGACATTTGTGGCATTTACGGAGTATGATGTGACGATTCCGAATAAGATCGTGGCATTCCATAAAGTAGAGATCAATAATACATTTGGTGAATTTCTTGCAAAGAACGGGTTAAAACAGCTCCGTACTGCGGAGACCGAAAAATATGCCCACGTTACGTTCTTCTTCAACGGCGGCGTCGAGGAGCCAAACGAAGGGGAGGAGAGGCTTCTTGTCAATTCCCCGAAAGTGGCGACGTATGACCTGCAGCCGGAAATGAGCGCTTATAAAGTTTGTGAGGGACTGGTGGAAGCGATCCATTCGGACAAATACGATGTGATCATCGTAAACTTTGCCAATCCGGACATGGTCGGACATACCGGCGTAGAGGCTGCTGCGATCCAGGCGATCGAGGCAGTGGATGAGTGTGTCGGCAAGGTGGTTACAGCCATCAGAGAAGAGGATGGACAGATGTTTATCTGTGCAGACCACGGAAATGCCGAGCAGCTGATCGACTATGAGACAAAAGAACCATTTACGGCGCATACGATCAATCCGGTACCGTTTATCCTTGTGAATTACGATAAGGAATATACACTCCGGGAGGGTGGATGTCTTGCAGATATCGCACCGACCCTGATTGAAATGATGGGACTTACACAGCCGGAGGAAATGACAGGAAAATCACTGCTGATCAGGAAATAGTACGGCATTTACCAGGATGTACCTGAAAGAGATGGGGATTTTCAGGATTCCCTATAAAGGTCAGGGTGTCAAAAGCCCTTTACTTTTTAATGTGCTGGCAATATGCACAAAAAACAATATCTTCGCAGCCAGATGCACGAATCATTCCGCAGAGCCTAGGGCGTGGGAATCGTGTTCAGCAAAGGCTTCCACGATTCCCTGAGTCTCTGCTTCATCGTGCATAATGCTGCTCATCTTATTGTTTTTTGTGCATATTGCCAGACCCCTTGATAACAAGGGGCTTTTGGCACCCTAACCCTATAAATAAAATACATGAGGAGGACAATGAAAATGAAAGTAAACTGGATTACAGGGATCGTAGGAGCTGTGATCGGGGTCGTGATCGGAGTGGCTGCGTGGGTTGGCATTTACCAGCTCGGTTATATCGCAGGGATCGCAGGTTTTATTATGCTGATCTGTTCCATCAAGGGATTTGAGTTGCTGGGAGGCGGCCTGAACATACCGGCGATCATCATATGTATCGTTATTGATCTCGGAGCAGTATATTTTGCACACAATATTGCGATCGCTGTCAGCATTATGCAGGAAATGGATGGATACTCTTTTACGTCAGCCTATAAATACATTCCGTATCTGCTTGAGTACTCGGAATTTGCAGAGGCTTATTATAAGGATCTGGTGATGGGATATGGTCTTACACTGGTGGCGATCATTCCGTCCATTATCAATTATATTAAAGGAAGCCGGAAAAAGGTGGAGGATAATAATACCCTTTACTCATAAAAATCAGTTGATCCGGTAGTGTTGCCGGATCAAACAAAATCGGACGATTATACTCAGAAAGCCCTGTGTGACAGGGCTTTTCGAATTTTTGCCATGCAAATAGCATGTGAGAAAGTGTGGATGGAGCGATATGAAAAAAGAGCTGATCGACCGCCTGTCGCGGGATAGGATCTTAAAAAAGGAAGAATTTGTAACCCTTCTGTCGGAAATGACAGCAGAAGACAGGGAGTATGCAGCGGGGAAGGCAGCGGATATTGCCAAAAAATATTATGGAAATAAAATTTATATCCGGGGACTGATCGAATTTACCAATATCTGCCGGAATGACTGCTATTACTGCGGGATCCGGCGAAGTAATCCGAACGTATGCCGTTACCGTCTGGACAAAGAGGAGATCCTTCTCTGCTGCAAAGAGGGTTACCGGCTCGGATTCCGTACCTTTGTCCTCCAGGGAGGAGAGGACGGGGCATTTACCGATGAGGTATTCACGGATCTTGTAAAAGAGATAAAAAAGCAATATCCGGACTGTGCCGTCACGCTGTCGGTGGGAGAACGGAGTAAGGAGAGTTACCGGTTGTTAAGAGAGGCGGGAGCTGACCGTTATCTTCTTCGCCACGAGACAGCAGATATTGCCCATTATGAAAAGCTCCATCCGTCAGAGATGTCTTTTTTGAACCGGAGAGAATGCATCAGGGAACTAAAAGAGCTTGGTTACCAGACAGGATGCGGTTTTATGGTAGGATCTCCATATCAGATATATGAGTCGCTGGCAGACGACCTTCTTTATATTCATGAGATCAGGCCGGAAATGGTTGGGATCGGACCGTTCCTTCCCCAAAAAGATACGCCGTTTCACAAAGAGGCGCTGGAGAAAAGAAAGAAGGAGGGGGAGGACATCGGGCTTGCCGTGCTGTCTGCAAAGGAAAAAATGAATCTGACTGTTTTTTTGCTGAGTCTTATCCGGATCATGGAGAAAGACATTCTCCTTCCGGCGACGACGGCGTTGGCGACGATCGATACGGAGGGAAGGAAACAGGGAGTACTTGCGGGGGCAAATGTGATCATGCCAAATCTTTCTCCGCTGTCTGTCCGCGACCATTATACGCTTTATGATAACAAAGCAAATAAAGGTGACGAAGCGGCAGAGGGGCGAAAGAAGCTGGAGGAAGAAATGGCTTCGATCGGCTATGAAGTAGTGACAGGCGTCGGAAATGTATGCAGAAAAGGAGACTGGAAAAATGGCTGAGAGAGTAGTGGTCGGGATGTCCGGCGGGGTGGATTCTTCGGTGGCGGCATATCTGTTGAAAGAGCAGGGATACGAGGTGATCGGTGTCACGATGCAGATCTGGCAGGAAGAGGCGCCGCATATCCAGGAGGAAAACGGGGGGTGCTGCGGATCGTCTGCGGTGGAGGACGCAAGACGCGTGGCAGAACGGCTTGGGATCCGGTATTATGTCATGAATTTCCGTCAGGAGTTCCAAAAGCATGTTATTGATTACTTCGTGGAGGAATACAGGAACGGCCGTACTCCGAATCCCTGTATCGCATGCAACCGGTATGTAAAATGGGAGTCCCTTTTGCAGCGGAGTCTGGAGATCGGAGCCGATTACATTGCTACCGGTCATTACGCAAGGATCGACCGTCTGGAAAATGGGAGATATGCCTTGAAAAAATCCGTCACGTCGGCGAAAGACCAGACGTATGCCCTGTACAATTTGACACAGGAGCAGCTGTCCTATACGCTTATGCCCGTGGGAAAATACGAGAAGGAGGATATCCGGAAGATGGCAGAGGAGGCCGGGCTTCCCGTGGCCGATAAGCCGGACAGCCAGGAAATCTGCTTTGTGCCCGATCACGATTATGCCTCCTTTATTGAAAGAGAGACGGGAAAGAAGAGCGAAGCCGGACATTTTGTCGATGTCCATGGGAATGTGATCGGGATGCATAAAGGGATCACACACTATACGATCGGACAGCGCAAAGGCCTCGGACTTGCCATGGGGCATCCGGTTTTTGTGACGGAGATCCGTCCGGAGACGAACGAGGTCGTCATCGGAGAGAATGAAGACATCTTCACTACAACACTGCGGGCAGACCGGCTGAATTTTATGTCGGTACCGGAGATCAGTGGAGAGGTGCGTGCAGTCGCCAAGATACGATACAATCATAAGGGAGACGACTGCGTGATCCGGATGGTGGAAAACGATATGGCGGAGGTTGTATTTGACCGTCCCCAGCGTGCAGTCACCCCGGGACAGGCCGTAGTATTTTATGACGGAGACCACGTCATGGGCGGCGGAACGATCATACCGGGATATTAGCTCAACGATGCGGCCGCAGGAATCGTTCTTGTTTCTGTACAAAGTTTCATGGGTTTCCTGCGAATTGTAATGACTGAAAATGGATTCCTGCGGCTGGTAACTTTTTCTTGAATAAATTCTTTTCTTATGATAGTATATATTAGATATCTTATTTTCAGGGGAGAATTGCGCCCTGAAGGGAATTTTGAAAGGGGATTGTCATGAAGTATTTTGGTACGGATGGTTTTCGCGGAGAAGCAAATGTTACGTTGACAGCAGAGCACGCTTTCAAGATCGGACGTTTTTTAGGGAATTACTTTAGAGATGAAAAGCATCGTGTCCGGGTTATCGTCGGAAAGGACACAAGGCTTTCAGGATATATGTATGAGACCGCACTGGCGGCGGGACTGACAGCGAGTGGTGCAGATGTTTATGAGATACATGTGACGACGACGCCGAGTATTTCTTATCTGATCCGGAAGGAAAAATTTGATTTCGGGATCATGATCACGGCAAGTCATAATCCATATATGGATAATGGGATCAAGGTGATCAATGGACAGGGGCACAAGCTGGAGGAGGAAATCGAAGAAAAGATTGAAGCTTACATCGACGGTGAGACCGGAGAACTGCCTTATGCGACTGCAGAGGCGCTCGGCAGGTGCTATGACTATACGGAAGGAAAAGAGATTTACAAGGAATATCTTGTGAATCTGGTAAAACATCCTTTTGACGGAAAAGTGGTCGCACTTGATCTGTCTAATGGTTCTGCATCACGCATTGCGGGCAGGATTTTTGAAAAGTTGGGTGCAACGGTACATACGATAAACGGTGAGCCGGATGGAATGAATATAAACCGTCACTGTGGTTCTACCCATATTGATAAGCTGCAGGCTTTTGTAAAGGAGACCGGCGCCGACGTCGGATTTGCTTACGATGGCGATGCAGACCGGTGTCTTGCGGTAGATGAAAGAGGCGAGGTCGTTACGGGAGACCACATCATGTACCTGTGTGGTGTGTATCTGAAGGAACAGGGACATTTAAAAGATGATATGGTCGTCACGACAGTCATGTCTAATATGGGACTTTACAAGGCATTTGACCGGGCAGGCATCCGCTACCAGCAGACCGCTGTAGGAGATAAATATGTCTGTGCGAATATGATGGAACATGGCTATGTACTTGGCGGCGAGCAGTCGGGACATATTATTTTCAGTGAACATGCGGTTACGGGAGACGGAATCCTTACCTCCCTTATGATCATGGAAGCGATGCTCTCAAAAGGAAAAAAACTTTCCGGGCTCACAGAGGATTTAAAGATTTATCCACAGCTTCTTGTAAATATGAGGGTGAAGGATAAGCTGGCAGCCAGGGAGGACGCCGATGTTGTCGCCACCGCAAAAGAGGTGGAGAGAGCACTTGGAGACGAGGGAAGGCTCCTTCTCAGGGAGAGCGGGACAGAGCCCCTCATCCGGGTGATGGTAGAGGCAAAGACCGATGAACTTTGTGAGGAAAATGTCGGTAAGATCATTGATGTCTTACGGGCAAAAGGACACGAAGAAATACAATAAGAGAAAGGATTTTACGAAAATGAAAGGTGCATATTACACAAAACAATATCGTAATGTATTTGCAGAGTGTGGGTACTCCCAGGAGGAGATCAATAAGAAACTGAAAGATGCATTTCATACCGTTTTCTATGGCCCGGAAGGAGAAAAGTTTTATTTTGAGGCCGGCGATGATATGGGGTATTTTGAGGATACCGGAAATTTCGACGCCAGGACGGAGGGCATGTCTTATGCGATGATGATGTGCGTCCAGATGGATATGAAAAATGAGTTTGACCGTGTATGGAAGTGGGCCAGAACCTATATGTACATGGAAGATGGATATAACAAAGGATATTTTGCATGGTCCTGTCAGACAGACGGAACAAAGAATGACATGGGGCCGGCGCCGGACGGAGAAGAATTTTTCGCTATGGCACTGTTCTTTGCGTCCCACAGGTGGGGAGATGGCGAGGGGATTTTTCATTACTCCCGGGAGGCGAGAAATATTCTCAGCGCCTGCATCCACAATGGAGAAAATGAGCCGGGAGATCCGATTATGGAACCGGAGAACTACCTGATCCGTTTTATTCCGAGCCGTAAATTCAGCGATCCGTCCTATCACTGCCCACATTTTTATGAGCTGTTTGCCGAGTGGGCCAATGAAGAGGACAGGGAATTCTGGAAGAAGGCGGCTAAGGCAAGCCGTGAGTATTTGAAAAAAGCATGCCATCCGGAGACGGGACTTGCCGCAGAGTATGCTTATTATGATGGAAAACCGTATCCGGAAGAACAGGATGTATTCGGCGGACGCCATGACTGGTATTACAGCGATTCTTACCGCGTCATTGCCAATATCGGTCTGGACTATGAGTGGTTTGCTCCAGATGACTGGCATAAGGAAAATAATAATAAGGTCCAGAAATTCTTTATGGAAACCCACCGTGGGGAAGAGTTCATGACTTATGAGATCGATGGCACGGTTCTTGACCAGCCGGCGCTTCACCCGGTAGCGATCATCGCTACGAATGCACAGGCATCCCTGGCGGCGGATGGCCCTTACGCAAAGGAATGTGTTGAGCGTTTCTGGAATACACCGCTGCGGACCGGGGAGAGGAGATACTATGACAACTGTCTGTATCTGTTTGCCCTTTTAGCGCTCAGTGGGAATTACCGGGTGTGGTAGAACCCGGTGAGCCAAATGCAGTGAAACGGAATGCGAAAAATCGGGAATGCAAAGCATTCCATAAACAGGTTTTAAAACAAAAAAAATTGGGAATGCTTTAAAGAGCCATCCCTCTCAAATATAAAAACAATGAATAAATCTTGGAGGAATAAGAAATGAGTTACAAAGTTGAGAATCTTGAAAACAGCATGGCAAAGATCACGATAGAGGTAAGTGAGGAAGCCTTTGAGGCGGCGATGGTGAAAGCTTATAACAAGAATAAGAATAAGATCAGTATCCAGGGATTCCGCAGAGGAAAGGCTCCGCGTAAAATGATCGAGAAAATGTATGGCCCGGAGATTTTCTATGAAGATGCTGCTAATTTTGCAGTGCCGGATGCTTATGAAGAGGCTGCAAAAGAGTGCGGTCTTGACATCGTGTCCAGACCGGACATCGATATCGTAGATATCGGAGATGGAAAGCCATTCGTATTTTCTGCGACTGTTGCCGTAAAGCCGGACGCAGAGCTCGGTGAGTACAAGGGCATCGAGGTGGAGAAACAGGAAGTCAAAGTGATGGCGGCAGACGTCAATGCAGAGATTGACAGAGTGCGTGAGCAGAATGCACGTATTATAACGATGGATGACAGGGCAGTGAAAAAAGACGATATCGCAGTCATTGATTTTGAGGGCTTTGTAGACGGAAAGGCATTTGAGGGCGGAAAGGGTACCGATTATTCCCTTACGATCGGAAGCCACTCGTTTATTGATGATTTTGAGGATCAGCTGATCGGAAAGAAGGCAGGCGATAAGCTGGATGTCAATGTGACATTCCCGGAGGAGTACCATGTCGATGAACTGAAAGGGAAACCGGCGGTATTTAAAGTTGAGGTCAAAGAAGTGAAAGTAAAGGAACTTCCGAAGCTTGATGATGAGTTTGCGAGCGAGGTATCTGAGTTTGATACACTGAAAGAATACAAGGCAAGTGTGAAGAAGACACTGACCGACCGCAGAAAAGCACAGGTAAAGACCGAGAAAGAAAATGAAGTCATCGAAAAAGTTGTTGCCAATGCAAAGGTAGAGCTTCCGGGACCGATGGTAGATGAGCAGGTTTCCCAGATGGTTAACGAATTTGCTTCACGTCTTTCCGGGCAGGGACTTTCCATCGACCAGTATATGCAGATGACAGGAATGCAGCCGCAGATGCTCATGGATCAGATGCGTCCGGAGGCAGAGACACGTATTAAGACACGTCTTGTACTGGAGGCTGTCGCAAAGGCAGAGAACATCAAGGTTACAGCCAAAGATATCGATAAAGAACTTGAAAAGATGGCCGAGATGTACAAGATGGAAGTGGATAAATTAAAAGAGATGGTGGGAGATGCTGAAAAAGAGCAGATTTCCCAGGATATCGCAGTTCAGAAGGCAGTTGACCTTCTTGTGAAAGAGGCAGTTGAGACAGAGGCTGCCAAAGAAGAAAAGGCAGAAGAGTAATGAGCCGGATGGAAAGGAAAAGGAGGTAGAGCAGAATGGCATTAGTTCCTTACGTCATTGAGCAGACGAGCCGCGGCGGCGAGCGCTCCTATGATATTTATTCAAGACTTCTCAGGGAGAGGATCATTTTTCTGGGAGACGAAGTAAACGATACGACAGCAAGCCTTGTCGTGGCACAGATGTTATTTCTTGAGTCAGAGGATCCAAATAAAGACATTAATCTGTATATTAACAGCCCCGGTGGTTCTGTGACTGCCGGTATGGCGATCTATGATACGATGAATTATGTAAAATGTGATGTGTCTACGATCTGTATGGGACTTGCAGCAAGTATGGGAGCATTTTTGCTTTCCGGCGGCGCAAAGGGAAAGAGACTGGCGCTTCCCAATGCAGAGATCATGATCCATCAGCCGTCCGGCGGTGCAAAGGGTCAGGCGACGGAGATCCAGATCGTGGCAGAGAACATTTTGAAGACAAAAAAGAAGCTGAATGAGATACTGGCTGCCAATACAGGGCAGACGGTAGAAAAAGTGACCGAAGATACGGAGAGGGATAACTTTATGTCAGCAGAGGAAGCGATCGAGTATGGTCTTATCGACCGGATCATCGTGAACCATGAATCAAAGTAAATGGAATGCCTTCGGGCAGCCATGGTGCCGCCAGTCATGTTCGGAAGGTGGCACCATGAACTTTTTCGTGCATAAAAATGTATAGGGATGCAAAGCATTTGCAGAAATGGAGAAAGAAATGGCAGGAAGAAATAATGACAATCAGAATCAGACACAATACCGCTGTTCTTTTTGCGGAAAGACAGAGAAACAGGTTCGTAAGCTGATCGCGGGCCCGACCGGGGTCTATATCTGTGATGAGTGTACCGAGCTGTGTGAAGAAATTCTTGCAGAAGAATATCAGGATATGTATGGTAGTGAGGATGTGGAGAAAGTTGAGATCAATCTTTTGAAGCCAAAAGAGATCAAGGAGTTTCTCGATGAGTATGTGATCGGTCAGGAAGAGGCCAAGAAAGCGCTTTCTGTAGCAGTTTATAATCATTATAAGCGAGTGATGTCGGCAAATGAAATGGATGTGGAGCTGCAGAAGAGCAATATCCTTATGATCGGGCCGACCGGTTCCGGAAAAACCTATCTTGCACAGACACTGGCCCGGGTGCTGAATGTACCGTTTGCGATCGCAGATGCGACGACGCTTACAGAGGCCGGTTATGTGGGAGAAGATGTGGAAAATATCCTACTGAAGATCATCCAGGCAGCAGATTATGATATTGCCCGCGCAGAGCACGGGATCATCTATATTGATGAGATTGATAAGATCACAAAAAAATCGGAAAATGCCTCGATCACAAGAGATGTATCCGGTGAGGGTGTACAGCAGGCGCTCCTTAAGATCCTTGAGGGGACCGAGGCAAGTGTTCCGCCGCAGGGAGGACGAAAACATCCCCAGCAGGAATTTTATCATATTGATACGACGAATATATTATTTATATGCGGAGGAGCGTTTGACGGGCTTGATAAGATCATCGGTTCCAGGATCGATAAGAAATCCATCGGCTTTAATGCGGAAATTTCGGATAAGACAGATTCCAATATTGGTGATCTGTTCCGGCAGGTACTGCCACAGGATCTCGTGAAATTCGGAATCATTCCGGAGTTTGTAGGCCGTGTACCGGTGACAGTGAGTCTGGATCTTCTGGATGAGAATGCGTTAAAGGATATTCTTGTAAAACCAAGAAATGCGATCACGAAACAGTATCAGAAGCTTCTGGAACTGGATGGGATACGCCTTGTTTTTGATGAGGAAGCCGTGGGTGAGATCGCCCGTCAGTCCATTGAGCGAAAGACTGGTGCAAGGGGACTTCGCGCCATCATTGAAAACTGTATGATGGATTATATGTTTGAACTTCCGTCCAGAGAGGATGTGAAGGAATGCCGTATTACAAAAGAAGTCGTAACAAAGACGGGAAAACCGGAACTGACCGGTGAAGATGACCAGATTATCCTGCTCGAGGAGAAGTCAGAAGAGAGCGCCTGAGCAGTAAGTATCGTATGAGTGACGACAGTTCAATGTTGTTTTGCAGGTGGCGCAGGGCGGGACAGAGTTTAAGCCGGCGCTGCCGGGCTGTGATAGGAAGAGAGGTAAGATGTCATGGATGAACAGATGAAAACATTGCCGGTCATTGCATTAAAGGGAATGACGATTCTGCCAGGAATGCTCGTTCATTTAGATGTGAATCGTGACATAACCAAGTTTGCGATCGATGAAGCGATGGCTGGGGAGTGCATGATATTTGTGACGAGCCAGAAGGATGACAGGGTGGAACTTCCGATTTATTCAGATCTTATGAGTGTGGGAGTCATAGCAAAGATACGACAGGTGATCAAGCTCGAAGAAAATGTGGTGCGTATTCTGGTATATACGCAGGAGAGGGCGACGTTAGCAGCCTTGGTCCAGAATGAGCCATTTTTGATGGGCGATCTTGTCCTTTGTGGAGAGGATCCGGGGCAGCCGGATCTGAGTGATATTGAGAAAAAAGCGATGTGCCGGGATATTAAAGATATGTATACGGTCTATCTTGGACAGAATCCGAGTGCGGGGCGCAGTGCTTATGATAAGATCCAGAAAGAAAATGACCTCGGGGTGCTTCTTGATCTGATTTCGATGCATGTCCCGATGGAGATTGAAAAGCGGCAGCAGATTCTCGAGTGCTTTAATGAAGAGGAGCGTTTTTATCTTGTTTCGGAATATCTGGCTGAGGAGATCGATATACTTAGACTGAGAGCGGATTATAAAACGAGGGTAAAGACCGAGGTTGATAAAAACCAGAAAGAATATTTTCTGAGAGAACAGATGAAAGTGATCCGGGATGAACTCGGTGAAGGCGCTTCAAATTACGAGGAAAAGTATAAGAAAAAACTAAAAGGGCTGATCTGTTCAGAGGAAGTCAGAACAAAGATCGCAGAGGAGATCAAGAGACTGGGGACGATGTCGTCAAGTTCATCGGAAAGTGCGGTGGCGAGAGATTATATCGAGACGCTCCTCGAACTTCCATGGGATAAGATGGAGGAGACCGATCATGATCTGGCAGATGCGGAACGGATTCTTGATGAAGATCATTATGGGTTGGAAAAAGTAAAGGAGCGTATCCTTGAATTTCTTGCCGTGCGAAATCTGACCGGAAAAGGCGACGCGCCGATCGTATGTCTTGTGGGACCTCCGGGAACCGGAAAGACATCGATCGCAAGGTCGGTAGCCAGAGCGCTGGATAAAGAATATATCCGGATCTGTCTCGGCGGTGTAAGGGATGAGGCAGAGATCCGGGGACATAGAAGGACGTACATCGGAGCTATGCCGGGAAGGATCATCAACGGGCTGAAAAAAGCAGGAGTGAAAAACCCTCTTATGCTCCTCGATGAGATCGATAAGGTAAGCAGTGATTACAAGGGAGATACTTCTTCCGCTCTTTTAGAGGTGCTGGATCCGGAGCAAAACTGTAATTTTGTCGATCATTATGTAGAATTGCCGGTAGATCTGTCGGAAGTTCTGTTTTTGTGTACAGCAAATACGGTGGATACGATTCCGAGACCGCTTTTGGACCGTATGGAGATCATCGAAGTATCCGGTTATACAGAAAATGAGAAATTTCATATCGGGAAACAATATCTGATCCCCAAACAGATTCAAAAGAATGGATTAAAAAAGAAGGAGTTGAATATCAGCGATACAGCTCTCAGGGATATCATAAGTTATTATACCCGTGAAGCCGGTGTCCGTAGTCTGGAACGTCAGGTCGGTAAGATCTGCCGCAAGACGGCGAAGCAGATCGTGGAGAAGGAAACAGAGAAGGTGCGTGTGTCCGGCAGAAATCTGAAAGATTATCTCGGAAAGCGTAAATTTTCCAATCTGAAGGCAAATAAATCCAATGAGATCGGTATTGTCAGAGGTCTGGCATGGACACAGGCCGGTGGCGACACACTCGAGATCGAGGTAAATACGATGCCGGGTGAGGGCAACCTGATCCTTACAGGGCAGCTCGGGGAGGTTATGCAGGAGTCAGCAAGGATTGCCCTGAGTTATGTCCGATCGATATCGAAGAAGAGCAATAAATATTATAAAGAGCATGATTTTCATGTCCATGTACCGGAGGGAGCGGTTCCGAAAGACGGACCTTCTGCCGGGGTCACGATGGCGACGGCAATCTTTTCTGCAATAGAGGAGAAGAAGGTGGATGCCGGGGTTGCCATGACCGGAGAGGTCACGCTGCGAGGAAGAGTTCTCCCGATCGGTGGCCTGAAAGAAAAACTTCTGGCGGCGAGGCTTGCCGGAATTGGAAAAGTGGTCGTTCCGAAAGAAAACGAGCCGGATGTGGAGGAACTGGAAGAAGAGATCACCGGGGGAATGGAGATCGTCTTTGCAGAACATATGAAACAGGTTCTGAAAGAGGCGCTGGCGTAGCCGGCTGAGCGGCTCTCCGGCACTTCCGGGGTCAACTTGACGGTGTCAGGCGAAGAAAGGAAAAGCGAATGGTCATTCAATCACTTGAACTGGAGACAGTGTGTGGGATCACGAGTAAACTGCCCCAGAATGATAAAATCGAGATGGCATTCTGGGGGAGATCGAACGTCGGAAAGTCATCTCTTATCAATACCCTTATGAACAGAAAAGGTTTTGCCCGGATTTCTTCCCAGCCGGGAAAGACACAGACGATCAATTATTATAACGTCAACGACGTATGTTATCTTGTCGATCTACCGGGATATGGGTATGCAAAGGTGTCGAAAGAAGCTTCGGCAAAATGGATGAAGATGATCGAAAAATATCTGGATACGTCCGGGGCGCTCCGGGTCGTATTTCTTCTCATTGATATCCGCCACGAGCCGTCCGCAAAGGATGTAGAAGTGTACGGTATGCTTTTGCAGAAAGGCTTTAATCCGCTTATTATCGCCACAAAGGCAGATAAGATCAGCAAAAATGCCCGGATGAAAAATATTTCGCTCATAAAAAAGAAGCTTGAGGTCGTACCGGAGACGCCCGTGATTCCGTTCTCAGCCCGGAGTAAAGAAGGCAAAGATGAAATCTGGGAATATATTGACTATTTTGTAAATGAGATCAGCTTATAGGCTTATAGATGGAGGGAAACTGTGAATCAGAAAACGAAATCCACGATTGAAAACGTAGTGGAACAGATTGCCGGTAATTATGATCATGAACCACTTTTTTCTACAAAAGCGGGAAAGAATATGCCGGAGCGCAAAGGTATCATAGATGCTTTAAAGGAACTACGTCTTGTGATGTTTCCGGGGTATTTCGGAGAACAGGATGCGACAAGGGGACTTCCCAGGTATTTTGTGGGAGACAGATTGTTAGCGATCTATAACATGCTCTGTGAACAGATTGCCTGTGCTTTTGCTTACAATGGGGACGATTCGGTGATCTGTGCACACTCGCTTGATGGAATGCCCGATGAGGAGAACAAAGAACGGGCGGAGAAAATATGCGGTGAATTTTTTGAGGAACTTCCCCGCATACAAAAATTGCTGCTAAAAGATGTACAGGCGGCATTTGACGGGGATCCGGCTGCCCAGAGTAAGGAGGAGATCATCTTTTCCTATCCGGGGCTGTTCGCCATATTTGTATATCGTATCGCCCACGAGTTTTACATACGGGAGGTTCCTTTTATCCCGAGGATCATGACCGAGTATGCCCACGGAAAGACAGGGATCGATATCAACTCGGGAGCAGTGATCGGGGAGAGCTTTTTCATTGACCACGGAACAGGAATCGTCATCGGTGAGACGACAGTGATCGGCGACCATGTGAAGCTCTACCAGGGAGTGACCCTCGGTGGATTGTCCACCAGAGGCGGGCAGAAGCTGTCCGGCAGCAAGCGTCATCCGACGATCGAGGATAACGTGACGATTTATTCCAATGCTTCTATCCTGGGTGGAGATACGGTCATCGGAAAGAACTCTGTCATTGGTGGAAATACCTTTATTACCGAGTCGATTCCGGAGGATTCGAGGATTAGTCTGCAAAAGCCGGTTCAGGATGAATATGACTGGTATGTAATCTGAAAATAGAAGAAAAATATTGATCAGAGTGTATTTTGTGCAAAAATCCGCTTATGATGCGAAAATATTTCTTTCTTTTGAAATAATTGTGCTAGGATTGTTCTCATGTTTGTCAAACATTGTCGGATGATCAGAGACATATAGCAAAAGAAAGGATGTCAGGAAATGAAAAACAGCACAAAAAGACTGATGGCACTCTTTATGGTATTTTCTATGATATTTAGTAGTATGCTTGGAAATGGGGTAAATGAGGTGCAGGCGGAGGTGTCATCCGTACCGGATGAAACGGCAGCCGGGGTTGAAACAGGGGATATGGAGAGCGGAACAGGATATGAGGAATATGAAGATACAGAGGACGAGGAAGATATTGATTTAGATGATGGACAGGAAGAAATTGACCTGAAGATTAAAATTATAAGTCAATGGGATAAACATTATAATGCAGAGGTCGAAATTAAAAATTTGACTGAGGATAAGATTGATGACTGGGAAATTTCTTTTGGATTTAAAAATGAAATAGTAAATATCTGGAATGCAAACATAACGGAATATGACGAAGAACTTGAGTTATATACGATTCGGAATGCGGACTGGAACCAGGATATAGCAGCCGGTGGGACGGTTTCTTTTGGAATGACCGTGAGTTATGAGGATTTGATCGATTCTCCAAGAGACTGGTATCTGACCAGGGCCTGTTTGGAAGCAGAAGAAGATTATGATGTAGAATGTACGGAGTATAGCCGATGGGATGATACGAAGATCAATGGCCAGATTACAATCACGAATCATACTGACAAGCGTATCGAAGATTGGAAACTGGATATTGAATCGAATTTGTCTTTTGAGCAGGTGTGGGGTGCAGAACTTGTAGATGAAGAAGAGGCTTCCTTTGATAATGCGGATTACAATCAGAATATCGAGCCGGGACAGAGTGTGAGCTTTGGTTTTATTGCAGATTGTGATGGGGAGAAAGCGGAGATTTATGATGAAATTTTGTATGAAATGATCCAAATTCCAGAAGAATTAGAGGGTGATGAAGACTGGGTGGATGAGTATGAGGAAAATGAGTTGGCAAAATATGAACTTGAGCGGGATGACTTTGATACAGACGAGGAATATCAAGAGTATCTGGGGCGCCATGCAGCATTAGGGATGTCAGTATCATCTGCCCGGTCTGCATTTGGTATAAGATCGAAAGCAGGCAGCAGTACGGTATTGAGCCAGGCAGATAAGCCAATGAAAACAAAGGAACCAATGACGCTGACTGATGAAGAAAAGAAATATACGATTATAAATGCGGGAGGTAAATCCGTACAAACCTTTTATGAAAAGGGAAGTTATGTGTATTTGATCCAGCGTGATGCGACAAAACAAGTTAAGATAACAAAATGCAAGATAAAAAAGAGCACAGCGGAGGAACAAAAATGGGGGTTAAAACAGGGTGATAAAGTATTGGATCTAAACGATCCTGGAAATGCAACCATGACCCTGAATAAATTTAACCATGGACAGAGTCTGGAGATGTTTACCTACGGTGGGAAGGAATATATGCTTCTTTCTGCCGGGCCTAAGAACAAACAGACGAAGTATGGAAATGTAGTTGCCATAATACAGTTTAGGGATGGTGGTTATACCTATGGTAAGTTTGAGACTGAGGCAGGATTAAATGCTAAGTTTTTGACAGGCATTGGTCAGGCAAATAAAAAGCATAAAAACCAGGGAACGCCGAAACAGGTGGAAGCCGCTCTGTCAGAGGATATGAAGACATTGTTAGTATGGTGTGAATTTTATCGTGGGGATAAGCCGGAGACGAAGGGGCGGAAAGTGCAGATCAGCTGCTATAAGTTAAAGGGCATTATGAAACAACTTAAAAAGGTAGAGAAAAAGATTGGAAAAAAGGAGAAAAGGGTAACCTTAAATTTCAAGCATATTGATAAAAAATTATGCGAGTGTACGGCAATCCAGTCTGATAAAAAAGAAACCGTTGTCAAACCGTACGGTTCGTTGCAGGCGATCGATCTGGAAAATAAAAAGAATGGGAAATATAGGGTTTACCTGTGCGGAGGTAATCAGGAAGAATCTCTTAGTAAGTATCCTGGTGTTGCAGTGATGAGTCTTTCCTGCGGAAAGGATCCGGAACAAAATAGCAGATACTTATGCAGAACAAAGGTTATAGTAGATCAGGATACGATAAATACGGACAGACTGGAAATGGAGGGTATGCACTATAGAAAAGGAAAGGTGGGGCTTATTATATCACCTGCAAGTAAAACAATAGGAAAAGACAGACAGGTCTTATTTTCTGTAGATTCTGATGATGTAAGATAAGGGGGGCGAAATGAAAAAAATAGTTTTCATTTTTACTGTTCTGTGTCTCTCTGTGTTGTTTATCAATACGGAAAGCCATGCAAAAGATATTGTGAAAAATGCCAAGGCTGGCCCCCATGCTACGTGGTCTCTTTCGGATAAGTATGTCATGACGATCAAGGGAACCGGGGCGGTAATGCGGAAATATATATATTATAAAAAGAGCTTTGCAGACAATCAGAAAAAGATTAAAAAAGTTATTGTGGAGGAAGGGATTACTGAATTTATAGGTGGAGTGTTTTTCAGTATGGAAAATGTCACACAAGTTCAGTTACCGAGCACCCTAAAAGTTTGCAGTATGTTTTTTGACTGTGATTCTTTGGAGAAGATTAAAATTCCGGACAGTGTAATAAAGATTCCAGAGATGGCATTTTGTGAGTGCGATCACTTGGAAGAGATAATCCTTCCTAAAAAACTCAGGACGGTAGAAAGACGTGCATTTTATGGCTGTAAAAGGTTGAAGAAGATCGTGTTCCCGGATTCTGTAGAAGAGATGGAGAAGAATTGCGTCACGAAATGCAGGGCATTGGAAAAGGTAGTTCTTCCGAAAAACCTGAAAAAGCTTGAAAAGAATTTTACAAAGTGTTTTGGCCTGCGGACGATCGTAAACCGTTCTTCAATGAAGATCCCATTGGATACGGTGTCAGGAAGAAGGATATGGAAAGTCGGAGGAAAGAAAGCGAAGATCCTCACGCAGGGGAAAACCGCAAGGTCCAGAGGGACCAAATACCGGATCACGTATGATCTGCGTGGCGGGAAGACGACAGACCGGATGCCGGGATATCATTATTATGGCGACGAGTTGAAATTGCCCCGGATGAAAAAAAGGGGGTATACGTTTGTCGGATGGCGGTGCCTGTCATGCTTTACATATGGGGACGAGTTTGTCAGGTATTATGGGAAAGACGTTAAACTAGTGCCGTATTTTGTGAAATTTGAGGTGAAGAATTTAGAGGGTGGAAAAATCCAGGTCAGGATAGCAGATGATGATTTTGAGTGGCCGGATATTATGTGGAGAGAAGATTACTACCCATTGATATATGTGGTGAGATTTTCAGAAAACGAGGACATGTCAGGTCCGACTACTAGTAAATATCCCTATCATAAGCTAGAAGGTGTTACAGGAATATATGACGAGGGGATATATGACGGATTTGAGATTGGAAAGACCTACTACATACAATTTTCTTATTACTATACCGATGGCGAGATTGGTTTGGAACTGGGAGATATCCACCAATGGTTTCTGAAACAAAGCATAAAGATAGAAAAGTAATAAAAAGGCATTCTGATACAGAGTCAGGATGCCTTTAATAATTTTTCATAGATCAGACCAACGACAAACCAGACGGGAGCATAGTCTAACCGGATAAGCCCTTCGATATTTGTTTTGGCATCACTGTAGTCCCATGGACAGCAGTGATTTTTTTTGAGGAGTTTGCCCGTCCCGTATTCGGCGGCAAAGATGCATGTCGTGTAGACGGAGCCACGGATCATGACATTTGCATTTTTTAAGGCGTGGTGGATCGGTTTGATCAGGGACGCCATGCCATAGATCGGGAACATCCACATCGAGGTGCGGCAGGTAAATTGCTTGCTTTCGCGGGATAAGATCGAGTGGAGACCTGTCCAGAGGCACTCGAATCCCCAGCCATATACGCCACATTTTATGAAATCTTTCGCTGAATCCTGTACTTTCATCTAATCTCTCCTTTATGATCCGGGTGTCAAAATCCATTTTTAGTTTTCACGAAAAGGGAGAAAATATTCGTGAACGAAATGTAAAGTATTTTGGAAAGACTTGTTTTCTTTCTTCTTTTTCGATATACTAATAACAGGCAGAATATTTTCACCAAAATTCATAAGAAGAATTCACAGAAAAGCTGTGATACAAGGAGGATAGTGTGAAAAAACAAGTTTTTCACACGCGAGATTTGTGTTTGCGCGTTGCTTGACACAAACTCGGTATGCGCAAAAAGCAGCGCAAGAATGGAGGATATAATGGCAGAGATCAGACCATTTTGCTGTATCCGTCCAGCAGAAGAACTGGCGGAGCGGGTGGCGGCGTTACCATATGATGTGTACAACAGGCAGGAGGCAAAGGAAGAAGTTCAGAGAGAACCGCTTTCTTTTTTGAAAATAGACCGTGCAGAGACAGGTTTTGATGATTCCGTCGACACGTATGCCCCGGAGGTTTATGAAAAAGCAAAAGAACTTCTTGAAGAGGATATCCGGAATCAGGTATATGTGACGGATGAGGACAGGGTTTATTATATTTATCAGCTCGTCATGGACGGCCGTTCCCAGACGGGACTTGTGGCGTGCTCTTCTGTGGATGACTATGTAAATAATGTGATCAAAAAACATGAGAACACGAGAGCGGACAAAGAAGTGGACCGGATCACACATGTGGATACATGTTCGGCGCAGACAGGACCGATCTTTCTTGCCTACCGCTCGGAGGAGACGATCAACCGGATCGTCAAAAAATATGTGGCAGGAAAAGCGCTTTATGATTTTACGGCGGTGGACGGAGTTACCCACCGGGTCTGGAAGATCAACGAAAAAGAAGATGTCGATACGATCTATCGGGCTTTCCGGACGATTGACAGGATCTATATTGCAGATGGGCACCACCGGGCAGCGTCGGCGGTAAAGGTAGGATTAAAGCGACGTGAGGAAAATCCCGGATATACCGGCGAAGAGGAATTTAATTACTTTTTGTCTGTTCTTTTTCCGCACGATGAGCTTATGATCATGGATTACAATAGGACGGTGAAAGATCTGAATGGTCTTTCCCCGGATGAATTTATGAAAAAAGTACAGGAAAAGTTTGGGGTTGAAGAAGAGACAGAGCCGGTGCGCCCGGAACGAAAAGGAACATTTGGGATGTATATGGATAAAAAGTGGTACCGCCTCACGGCAAAACCGGAGTTGTTTGACGGGAAAGATGCAGTGGGAAGCCTTGATGTTTCGGTTCTTCAGGACAATCTTTTAGGGCCGGTCCTCGGGATCGGCGATCCGCGGACTGACAGCCGGATCGATTTTGTCGGAGGAATACGTGGCTTAAAGGAACTTGAGAAGAGGGCAGATGAGGATATGTACGTTTCATTTTCTATGTATCCGACGTCGATTACAGAGCTTTTTGACGTGGCGGACAACGGACTTTTGATGCCGCCAAAATCGACGTGGTTTGAGCCGAAGCTTCGCAGCGGGTTGTTCATACATAGAATATAAGAGTAACGGGAGGAAAAAAATGGATCGATTTTTTAATTCAGATAATGTAGTGATGAGAGTGTTATCAAAGATATTTGATATCGGCTGGCTTAGTATTATTTATGTGATATTCTGCCTGCCGGTCGTGACATTTGGAGCAGCGACGACGTCGCTTTATTATGTGAGTGCGAAGGTGCTGCGGCATGACAGGAGTTATGTGTGGACAGAATTTTGGAGAAGCTTCAAACAGAATTTTGTGCAGTCTACGATCATGTGGATCATAACAGCGGTTGTGTATGCTCTTTTGTATTTTAATATTAGTTTTGTAAATAGTTCTGAATCAGGAACGAGTGGCTATCTGGTGGGGGCATATCTTGCGCTTGGATTGATCGTGTCATGTGTTATTTCGTATGCGTTCTGTGTTCTTTCGAGATTTGATATGAAGATCACAAAAATTTTCCGTTTTTCACTTTATCTGGCGTTCCGGCATTTTGTCCATACACTGATCCTTCTGGTGATATTATTTGCGGCAGGCGCAGGTATTTATGTGGGATTTGTCGCGCAGGTTCCGATCCTGCTCATGTTTGTCCCGGGAATCGCATCGTTTCTTTATACGTTCCCGATGGAGCATCTTTTGAAAAAATATACACCGAAGTCAGAGAAAAAGTATACGGAAGACGGCGAGGAGATCGTCGAGTGGTATGAAGAATAAGGCGGGTCTGGTGATATGATATCCGGCTGGTTTCCAAATGAGCGAAGAGCGAAGCCCGGAGCGAATGAAGAAAGGATTGATAATATGGCAAAAAAATTAGAAGATTACATGGATTGGCCGAGGATCGAGGATTTGGAATATGCAGAATGCAGCAGACCAAGAGAGGTACTTGGACCGCTTGAAATAGATGGAGATATTCTGGTTCGTTGTTTTTTCCCGGACGCAGTAAAGGTATCTGTCAAAATAAAGGGGACGTCCCGGAGCGTGCGGATGAAAAAAATGGACGAGGCGGGATATTTTGCGGCGTTTCTTGGCTGTAAAAAAATTCCGGAATATACATATCATGTAGAATATGAGGATTCTGTGATGGACACATGCGATGTCTATGCCATTGATGATTTTGTGGATCCCATGGATGGAGTGATGTTTGAGAATGGGACACACGATACGGTCTATGAGAAGCTGGGAGCGCATATTGGGAAAGCATGCGGCTTTAAGGGGACGTATTTTTCTGTGTGGGCGCCAAATGCAGTTTCGGTCAGTGTCGTGGGAGACTTTAATGAGTGGGATGGAAGAAGAAATCCGATGAAACGTCTGGATACCGGGATTTTTGAGTTGTTTGTGCCCGGTGTGGCAGAGGGAGATCTTTATAAATATGAAGTACACGGCGCGGATGGGAAGATCGTGCTAAAATCAGACCCCTATGGATATTTCTGTGAAAAGCGCCCTGCCAATGCGAGTGTTGTATGGGATATTACAAATTATAGCTGGGGAGATGAAAAGTGGCTGAAAGAGCGGAGCCGGAAGAAACTGGACAGCGAGCCGGTCATTATTTATGAGTTTCATCCGGGATCGTTTCAAAAGCCGGAAGTCCGGGGAGATGAGGAAGAAGACAGCTGCTTTTATAATTTCAGGGAACTTGCCCCTATGGTAAGTGACTATTGTAAACAGATGGGATACACACATGTGGAATTGATGCCGGTGATGGAGCATCCGTATGATGGTTCGTGGGGGTATCAGGTAACGGGATATTATGCTCCGACTTCCCGCTATGGGACGCCGGATGATTTTATGTATTTTGTCGATGTGCTGCATCAGAATGGGATCGGAGTTTTTCTTGACTGGGTGCCGGCGCATTTTCCGAAAGATGAACATGGTCTGGCAAGGTTCGACGGAACCTGTCTGTATGAACACTTTGATCCGAGACAGGGAGAGCATCCTCACTGGGGGACGCTCATTTACAATTATGGACGTCCTCAGGTGGTAAATTTTCTGATTGCAAACGCCCTGTTCTGGCTTGAGAAATATCATGTGGATGGTCTCCGGCTGGATGCGGTAGCGTCGATGCTCTATCTGGATTACGGAAAACAGGATGGAGAATGGGTGGCAAATATATATGGTGGGAATGAAAATCTGGAAGCGGTCGAGTTTTTAAAACAGCTGAATAAAAAAATAAAGTCCCGCAAAGACGGAACGGTAACGATTGCAGAAGAATCGACAGCGTGGCCGATGATCACGGGACGGATCGATGACGGCGGCCTCGGATTTGATTTTAAATGGAACATGGGATGGATGAATGATTATCTTGAATATATACGGACGGATCCACTGTTTCGCAAAGGGCGTCACGGGATGCTTACGTTTAGCATGGTCTATAATTATTCCGAAAATTTTGTGCTTGTATTTTCCCATGACGAGGTGGTACATGGAAAGGGTTCGATGTACGGAAAGATGCCGGGCACTCCCGAGCAGAAAATGGCGGAATTGAGACTTACGTATGGTTATATGGCAGCTCATCCCGGGAAAAAACTTCTTTTTATGGGACAGGAATTTGGGCAGGAAAGAGAGTGGAGTGAGAAGAGAAGTCTTGACTGGAATCTTTTAGAGGGACAGACGGCGGCGGAGAGCAATTCCGGAGAGATCATTTCCATCAAATCCAGGCACTCGCTCCTGAAGGATTATGTGGCAGCACTCTGGAAATTTTATAAGGAGCATCCGGCTCTTTATGCGGATGATTACAGACCCGAAGGCTTCCGTTGGATCAGCATGCTCGATGCAGATCACAGTGTGATCGCTTTCCTGCGGATGCATGGGGAAGAGATTTTGTTAGTTGTATGTAACTTCACACCGGTCACTTATGAAAACTTCCGCCTGGGAGTACCATTTTCAGGAAAATATAAGGAAATATTCAACAGCGACAGTATAGCCTTTGGAGGAAAGGGAAACAGTAATCCAAGACTGAAACAGTCGAAAGCAGTAAAACATGATGGGATGGAGCAGTCCATCGAATTTTTGCTGGCGCCTTCAGCAGTGCAGATCTTTCGTTGTACGGAGGTAAAAAGCCAGCCGAACAAGAAAAAAAGTACCGTAAAACAAAAGGGTACGGCTTCAAAAAAGAAGGCATAAGGAAATGGAGGCAGAAATGGATACAGTAAACGGATACCGGATCATTGTAAAACAGGAGCTGAAAGAACTGGATGCCCAGGGATATCTTCTGGAGCATGAAAAAACAAAGGCAAAAATAGTGGCGATCGAGACGGAGGATAACAATAAAGTCTTTTCCATCGGTTTTCGGACGCCGCCTAAGGATTCTACCGGTGTGGCGCATATCGTGGAGCATACCGTGTTATGCGGCTCCAAAGAATTTCCGGTGAAGGATCCGTTTATCGAATTGGCCAAGGGATCGCTCAATACGTTTTTGAATGCGATGACTTATCCGGACAAAACGGTTTATCCGGTGGCGAGCTGCAATGAGAAGGATTTTCAGAACCTCATGCATGTGTATCTGGATGCTGTCTTTTACCCGAATATTTATAAGGAAGAAAAGATTTTCAAGCAGGAAGGCTGGCACTATGAACTGGAAGATGTAAATGGTCCGCTTAAATACAATGGGGTTGTGTTCAATGAGATGAAAGGTGTGTTTTCGTCGCCGGACCAGCTTTTGGAGAGAAAGATCCAGCAGTCCCTCTTCCCGGATACCACATATGGTTTTGAGTCCGGGGGAGACCCGGTGAACATACCGGATCTTACTTATAAAGAATATCTTGAGTTCCATTCAAAATATTATCATCCGTCCAACAGCTATCTCTATCTGTATGGTGATATGGATATGAAGGAAAAACTGGAATGGATCGATCAAAACTATCTGGACAGCTTTGATCATCTGGAGGTAGATTCCGAGATCAAAAGACAGAAGAGTTTTGACAAACCGGTACAGCTGGATGCCTTTTATTCACTGGCAGAGGGAGAGAGTGAACAGGACAAAACGTATTTCAGCTACAATGCGGTAGTGGGAACTTCGCTCGACAGAGAACTTTACCTTGCGTTCCAGGTGCTTAACTACGTCCTCGTGCAGGGAGTCGGGGCGCCGGTAAAACAGGCGCTCTTAGACGCCGGCATCGGCAATGAGATCACCAGTTTTTTTGAGGAGAGTATCTGTCAGCCTGTTTTTTCTATCATTGCCAAAAATGTTTCAAAGGAAAAGAAGGAAAAATTTATTTCTGTCATTCGTGAGCAGCTCACGGAGCTTGCGGAAAATGGAATCAACAGGGATTCGTTGAATGCCGGACTGAATGCGCTTGAGTTCCGTTACAGGGAGGCAGATTTCGGACAATATCCCAAGGGGCTCATGTATGGTCTCCAGATTTTTGACAGCTGGCTCTATGATGCGGATAAACCGTTTATCCATATACGGGCCAATGATACGTTTGAGAAATTAAGGAATCAGATCGATGCGGATTATTTTGAGTCTCTGATTCGCAAATATCTTCTGGATAATACGCACAGATCAGTCGTTTCGGTAGAGCCAAAGACAGGACTGACAGCACAGATGGAAGAAAAAGAGGCGAAGCGGCTGGACGATCATCTGAAAACACTCTCTGACGAAGAAAAGCAGAGGCTTGTACAGGAGACGGCAGAGCTCGAAAGGTATCAGGAAGAGCCGTCCCCCAAAGAGGATCTGGCGAAGATTCCTCTTCTTTCGAGAGAGGACATCGGAAAGAAAGCGCTTGGATTTTCCAATAGAAAGAAGCAGGTGGACGGCTGCCGGGTCATTCATCATGATTATTTCACAAATGGGATCAATTATATCAGCATTTCCTTTGATATAAAACCGCTTTTGGATGAGTATGCCCCTTATATCAGCCTTCTGGCAAATGTGCTCGGCAGTGTGGATACCGATCTTCACGATAAACTCGCCTTCTCCAATGAGGTGCTGCAGAATGCGGGGGATCTGTTGTTTGGGCCGAGGATTTTCCAGAACCGTCAGAACAGGGATTATTTTGAGGCATATTTTTCAGTGACGACAAAGGTATTTACTGATAAGACAGAAAAGATACTGGAGCTGGTAGATGAAGCGATCACGCATTCTCATCTGGAGGATGAAAAACGCCTGAAGGAGATCATCGGAGAGCAGAAATCGGCGTTATTGATGCGTCTTTTGTCGGCCGGACACAGCACGGCGGTGAGCCGCGCCATGGCATATTTGTCGAAAACGTCGAAATACGATGAGGCATTCAGCGGTATTTCGTATTACCGTTTTCTGAAAGAGCTGGATGAAAATTTTGACAGTCAGAAAGAAAACCTGACCGGGATATTGCGGATGCTCGTGAAAAAGATATTTGTAAAAGAAAATATGCTGGCGGGCATCACATGTGCGGATAAAGATTATGAAACATTTGAAAAGGCATTTTCGCGTTTTGCTGCCACTGTGTCCGAAGGACAGGGACAGGAGGAGTGGATCCGTCCCGGGATCCGCTGCCAGGATGTAAAAGAAAATGAAGGCTTTAAAACAGCGGGGCAGATACAGTATGTAGCGAGAGTTGGCAATTATTTAAACAGGGGTATTCCTTATCATGGTGTATATAAAGTGATCAAATCGGCGCTCAGTTATGGTTATCTCTGGAATGAAGTCCGGGTAAAGGGCGGTGCATACGGCGTCATGTGTGGTTTCCCGAATACCGGAGAGAGTTATTTTGTGTCTTACCGCGACCCGAAACTGGCGGAGACAAACGAGGTTTATAAAAGAGTGCCCGAAAGTCTACGTTCGTTTGAGGCAGATGAGCGGGAGATGACGAAATATATCATCGGTACGATCAGCGAAGTAGACACGCCGCTTACGCCGAGGGCAAAGGGGACCCGTTCCATGACTGCCCTGTTGACCGGGATAACGGAAGAAGATGTGCAGAAGGAGAGAGACCAGATTCTTCGGGCGACGGTGGAAGATATAAGAAAATCGGCGGATATGGTAGAAGCTGTGTTAGCAGACGGAAAGATCTGCGTGCTTGGAAATGAAGATAAGGTGAAGGAAAACAGTGAGCTGTTTCAGGATATTGTTACGCTTTAAGTATTGGTTCTTTACTGCGCGCGGATAGGAGATAAGTATGGAAGAATTACAAAAAGAGGAAGAATATAAATCGGGATTTGTTTCGTTAGTGGGGCGTCCCAATGTGGGGAAATCGACTCTTATGAACCGGATCATCGGGCAGAAGATCGCGATTACAAGCAACCGGCCGCAGACGACCAGGAACCGGATCCAGACCGTATATCACGATGCCAGGGGGCAGATCGTATTTTTGGATACCCCGGGAATCCATAAAGCGAAAAATAAGCTGGGGGAATATATGGTCAATGTGGCAGAGAGGACTTTTCGTGAGGTGGATATGATCTTATGGATCGTAGAGTCGACCACTTTTATCGGAAAAGGTGAGCGTCATATTGCAGAGCAGTTAAAAAAGGCAGATATCCCTGTTATTCTTGTCATGAACAAGATCGACACGGTGAAGAAGGAGGAACTGCTGGCCTGTATTGCGGCTTACAAAGAGATTTTGGAATTTAGTGAGATCGTGCCGGTGTCAGCAAGGACAGGGGAGAGCGTAGATCATCTTGTAGATGTCATGTTTGGCTATCTGGAAGCGGGACCTCAGTTTTATGACGACGATACGGTGACAGACCAGCCGGAGAGACAGATCGTGGCGGAACTTATAAGGGAAAAGGCACTGCGTCTTTTGTCCGATGAGATCCCGCATGGGATCGCTGTATCGATCGACCAGATGAAGATTCGCAAGAATAAGAAAAATATATATGATATTGATGCCACGATCGTCTGTGAGCGGGATTCCCATAAAGGCATCGTGATCGGAAAACAGGGACAGATGCTGAAAAAAATCGGGACACAGGCGAGAATAGAGATTGAAGAATTTCTCCAGAAGAAGGTTAACTTAAAGCTCTGGGTGAAGGTAAAAAAGGATTGGCGTGACAGTGACTTTTTATTGAAAAATTTTGGATACAATAAAAACGCAGACGAATAGGTTGAAATAATCTGGCAGAATGTTCTAGTATAGCGGTATTCGATTGTGGAGAATCTAGTAGTAGAGACCGAAAGCGCAAAGGATTGTGTCGGCGAATAAACTACGGAGGAGAACAAGATGCAGAGCGATTACTGGAATGATTTTACAAAGAGCGGGAAAGTATCCGATTACTTAAAGTATGTAGATTCTGCAAGGAATACAGCAGATGGAACAGGAGAATGTTCTGGAACAGGCGGACAGTCTTATGGTATGGAGTCGGTGAAATATGCAGGAAAAAGTGACTGGAATGGTGCTGTCGGGCACACCGGTTGGTGAATATGATAAAAGGCTTGTGATACTCACACGGGAACGGGGAAAGATCGCTGCTTTTGCAAGAGGTGCAAGAAGACCGAAAAGTCCCCTTCTGGCAGCGTGCGAACCATTTACATTTGGAGAGTTTCTGGTATACCGGGGCAGGGATTCTTACACAGTTTCTTCCGTCGAAGTAGGGAATTATTTTTCGGAATTGCGGGAAGAACTGGAAGATATTTATATGGGCATGTATTTTTGCGAGGTGGCAGATTTTTTTACAAGGGAGAATCTGGATGCGACAGATGTGTTAAAGCTTCTTTACCAGTCCTTACGGGCCTTGAAAGTACCGTCGCTGAACCGGAATCTGGTGAGATGTATTTATGAGTTTAAAATGATCGCGGTGAACGGGGAGGCTCCCCGTTTATTTGCGTGTATGGGGTGTGGAAAGAAAGAGGAACTTTTTTATTTTCACAGGGACGAGGCAGGGATCTTATGTGGGGATTGTTATGAAAAAACTCCTTATAAAGGAAGAGGCGCTGTAAAGATCGCAGGGACGACGACGTACATACTTCAGAGGATCATTGCCTCACCGGTGGAAAAATTATATACATTTACAGTTGCGGAAAATGTGCAGCAGGAGCTGCAGGCGGTCATAAAACATTATTTTACGTCCCGGGTGGACAAAGAATTTGCTTCCAGTGCGATATTGGAGGAATTGATGGGAAGATAGCATGGAGAAAAAGTCATTTTTCTAATGCGCCCGGCAATATGAACAAAAAGGAATTGTTCACTAATAGTATAATCTTGGTGCGCGATTTTCAGCCGCACCTTTTTTTCACGAAATGACAAAAATTTCATATGATGAGATATAGCAATATCAGGGGGCAGTGTATGAGCAATATTTTGTCATTTCACGATATATCTTACTCCTACCACAGTGTATACGGGGAAACCCTGGCCATTGACAACCTGAGTTTTGATGTGAAGGAGGGGGAGTTTCTGGCTGTTGTAGGCCCGAGCGGATGTGGCAAGTCCACACTCCTCTCTGTGATCGCAGGACTGATCGAGCCGGATTCCGGCAGGGTTCTCATTGAAAATACAGAGCGTGAAAAATCCGGTATCCAGATTGGATATATGTTGCAGAGAGATCATCTTCTGGAGTGGAAAAATACGTATCAGAATGCGGCCCTTGGGCTCTCAGTACAAAAGGGAAAATGCAGTGAAGACAAAATAATGCTTTTAAATCATTTATTACAGACATACGGTCTCATATCTTTTGAGAAATCAAGGCCCTCCGAATTGTCCGGTGGCATGAGGCAGCGGGTTGCGCTGATCCGGACTCTTTTGATGGAGCCGGATCTGCTTTTATTGGATGAGCCCTTTTCCGCGCTGGATTATCAGACGAGGCTCGAGGTATCTGACGATATCTGGAAGATCATAAAAAAGGAAAAGAAAACAGCGATCCTTATTACCCATGACATATCTGAAGCAATCAGTATGGGGGACCGGGTCATTGTTCTTTCTGAACGGCCGGCCAGATTGAAAAAAGATATTCGGATCGATCTGACATTTGAGGGAGAAATATCACCATTTAAGGCGAGAAGCACACCTGAATTTCAAACTTATTTTAATGAAATATGGGAGGAACTCAATGGTGGAAAATAAAATATCCATACGGAAATTAAAACAGAGTCTCACAAAGGATATTTCAGAAAAACAGCGCGAATTTATTACCGGCTGTATCCGCCAGAAGCGAAAAGTAAGAGTACTTCAGATCAGTATTTTTTTGTTATTTATCATCGTCTGGGAAACAGCCACCCGGTTTGATATTATTGATCCGTTTGTATTCAGTAGTCCATCAAGGATGCTTGAGTGCTTTGTGGCTCTCTCTGCGGACGGAAGTATTTATTACCACATCGGGGTGACGCTGTTTGAGACATTTTTAAGCTTTCTTCTCATTATGTTTTTTGGTATTTTTATTGCGGTTCTGCTCTGGTGGAATACGACGGTTGCGAAAGTGTGCGAACCGTATCTGGTCGTTTTAAACAGCCTTCCGAAAACAGCTCTCGCACCGGTATTTATCGTCTGGCTTGGAAATAATATGAAGACGATCATCGTGGCGGCTGTTTCGGTAGCGGTTTTCGGAAGCATCATTACCCTTTATACAGCATTTTGTTCTGTGGAGGAGGAAAAGGTTAAATTGATCCGCACACTCGGCGGAAGCCGGATCGATATTTTAAAATATATCGTACTCCCGGGAAATGCCCATACGATCGTGAGCAATATGAAAGTAAATATCGGCCTGTCTCTGGTTGGTGTTATCATCGGAGAGTTTCTTGCAGCAAATGCCGGGCTTGGTTATCTGATCGTCTATGGAAGTCAGGTATTTAAACTGGACTATGTCATATTGAGTATCGTCATATTATGTATTGTGGCCACGGGATTATATAAAGGCCTCGAGGCGGTGGAGAAACATTTCGGTTGACGTGGCGGTATTGTTTTGCATTTAGAGCGAAATAATGAAAAAAGTGCTTTTCTATCCCCTCCAAATAGTGTATACTATAATCATATAATTACTTATGGGATACGATGTGAAATGGAGGGAAAGACATGAAAAAGATTTTATTTGTAGCTTCTGAGTGCGTACCGTTTATAAAAACAGGTGGTCTTGCAGATGTTGTCGGGTCACTGCCAAAGTACTTTAACAAAGACGAATTTGATGCAAGGGTTATGATTCCGAAATATACGGCGATACCCGAAGAATATAAAAACCAGATGGAGTTTGTTACACATTTTTATCTTGAGCTTGCCTGGCGTAAGCAGTATGTGGGGATTTTCAAACTGGATCATCAGGGAGTTACGTTTTATTTTCTTGACAATGAATTTTATTTCAGCGGGAATACACCATATGGGGAAATTTATCAGGATATTGAGAAATTTGCCTTCTTTAGCAAGGCGGCGTTATCCGCTCTTCCGCTTCTTGATTTCCGTCCGGACATTGTGCACTGCCATGACTGGCAGACGGGTCTTGTTCCGGTCTATCTGAAAGACTCGTTCCAGCAGGGGGATTTCTTCCGTGGTATTAAGTCGATCATGACGATCCATAATCTGAAATTCCAGGGTATCTGGGATAAGAAGACGGTTATGGATACAGCCGGGCTGGATGCCTATTATTTTACACCGGATAAGCTTGAAGCTTATGGGGATGCCAATTATCTGAAAGGCGGTCTTGTTTATGCGGATCAGATCACGACGGTGAGTGATACATACGCTGAAGAGATAAAAACACCATTTTATGGGGAAAAATTAGACGGTTTGATCAATGCAAAGGCGTCATGCCTTACCGGTATCGTAAACGGTCTGGATTACGATGAATATAATCCGGCGACAGACCCATTGATCGCCGCACATTATGATGCGAGGACATTCCGGAAAGAAAAAGTGAAGAATAAGAGGGCGCTGCAGAAAGAGCTTGGACTTGCCCAGGACGACAGAAAGTTTATGATCGGTATTGTTTCACGACTTACTGACCAGAAGGGATTTGATCTCATTGATTATGTGATCGAAGAGATTTGTGCGGACGACACCCAGCTCGTTGTGCTTGGAACCGGAGAAGAAAAGTATGAGCATTTGTTCCGGCACTTTGCATGGAAATATCCGGAGCGGGTATCTGCGAATATATTCTATTCCAACGAGCGCTCCCATAAAATATATGCATCCTGTGATGCGTTTCTGATGCCGTCGCTGTTCGAGCCATGTGGTCTCAGCCAGTTGATGAGCCTGCGCTATGGAACCGTACCGATCGTTCGCGAGACCGGCGGCCTGAAAGACACTGTGGAGCCGTACAATGAATATGAGAGCAAAGGAACCGGATTTTCTTTTGCCAATTACAACGCTCATGAAATGCTGAATACGATCCGCTATGCAAAATATGTTTACTATAATAAGAAACGCGATTGGAATAAGATCATCGACCGCGGCATGGCCATGGATTTCTCATGGGCAAGTTCAGCGAGAAAGTATGAGGAGCTTTACAATAGAATGTGACCATTATCAGGGATGACAGGTACAAAACTCCCATCCTTTATAATGAGAGACCGCTTGCGCTATATGTGGCATGCAGCAGTGCCGGGCTGCAGAAGACGCAGTCCGGACACCGGCGGCCATGTTTGGTTGTCTGCTTTTTATTATAATATATCTGTGCCGGGATAAATCTTTTGTGTCCGCACATACTATGGGAAAGCAGATGATGAAAGTGTTGATGAAACGGATATATTATTGTAGATTGTTTTTAGTGATCGTGTTGTAGTAACCTGTGCGGGTTATGACCGGAGAGGGGGAGGTTGAACAATGAGTGAGAGAGAACAAATATATCAATTACTGGATGCAGTCCCGGAAGCAAAAATCAGTTATGTTGTTGCATATCTGCAAGGATTGACGGAAGGCGAGGAAATAACGCCGAACGCTGAAACGTTAGAAGCATTTGCGGAAGTGGATGAGATGAAAAAGAAGGGGAATGGCCAGCATTTCAGCGGCTCCACGGAAGATTTTTTTAATATGCTTTTGGAGGAATAAAAAATGCTGAATGTAAACAATTCCGGCCAATTTAAAAGGGATTTAAAAAGATGTGCTAAACGTGGGTATGATTTAAAGGTTTTGCAAGAAGTTATCGATGTTTTACGTATACCGGAACCACTGCCGGTAAAAAACCAAGATCACGACTTAAAAGGGAAGTATAAAGGGCGCAGAGAGTGCCATGTTGCACCGGACTGGTTGTTGATATATGAAATTGATGGGAACGATTTGTATTTAGATAGAACAGGAACGCATTCAGATCTGTTTCAGAGATAAATGAAAGAGAATGATATTGAGAGAGAGCCTTGAGATGAAATCAAAGGCTCTTTTTATAATTTTGGACACTGTTGAAATTAAAGACTTTGGAAGTCTAAGAAAATCGCATAAAGTTCAAAAAAATATAAAGATTTTATTGTGTTATACAACAAAAACTGGTAAAATACCAAATGTGATTAATATTGTTAAAAGATGTCTTTTGGCAGTATTAATTAAACGAAGGGAAATAAAAAAACATTTGGGAGGATATGAGATGAAAAAATTGACGTTGAGGCGGATACAAGCATTTTTATTAATTATATCTATGATAATTGGCATGTTTGGCCTTGACTGGCATGCAGAGGCAAGTGAGACGAGAGAGCAAACGGATCGGGCAGTAAAGCTTGCTGTTCCGCAGAACGTACGTGAGGAGAATGGCTTTATCGTGTGGGATGAAGTCGAAGGTGCATACGGATATACAATACAGGCATGCAAAGACGGGGAGACATGGGAATATAAATGGTATGAAAATAAGATTGAGTGGAATAGGTTTATTTATGAGCACTGTTCTATGTATGATTTTGGCGATCATAGATTTGAGTCTATGCGTGATTTTGGCAATTATGCATTTAAGGTATGTGCTATTGATGAAACTGGGGCAACTACGGAGTTTTCATCTTCCGTTATGGTTTCGTATCAAGCTACACTTTCCATGCCGGCAAATGTCAAGGTATCAGATCGGGATTTGACATGGGATGAAGTAGAGGGCGCTACACGCTATAACATACGAGTTTATAGAAATGATGAAAGTCATTCTCTGTATGCCGATAGATATACATATGGGTCATATAATTCATATTACTTCTCGGGAAATGAGGGAGAATATCTGGTTGCCGTACAGGCGATGGATCAAGACTATCATGTGAGCGAGTGGACAGAAGAGGTTTTGATGAAAGTTAAAGCTGTTGAGAAACCTCATTTGACGACACCACAGAATGTCCGTTTTGATGAGAGTGGTAAAAATGTCATCTGGGATGAAGTGGAGGGTGCAGAATATTATCGAGTGAGTATCGGTCAAGTGTGTGCCGATAATGAAGATGGCGTTTTTTATAATGTTGTACGGTGCGAACAGCCAATGCTGGAGAACTGGAAGGGGTACATATCCCCATGGGATTCTGGGGATGACAAAAAAGGGTATATCGGTGTATCCGCTGCTTGCGATTACCCAGATGAGTCTATTTTTATTAGATCTTCTTTTAGCGAGGCCTTGTGTTTTGAACATGCTCTGAGTCGTGACGAGTTAATCACTATTCCGCAGATAAAGCTTGAGGATGGTCATATTACATGGGATAAGGCACAAAATGTAATTAGGTATTTATACCGCATCATGATAAATGGGAATGTTTGCGAGTCTTCTTCGTATAGAACAGAAGAGACAAGGGATTTTTGGGTTGGTAGATATCCTGAAGGTAATTACGAGATTGAATTGTGCGTGATTGACGAGGAAGGAAATTATAACATTAAAAGTTATCCTCTTGCTCTGGAAATCGCTCACGATGAGAGTGTCTGGGTTCCCCGGTTATATTATAAGTTTGAGGAGGTTTTGTGGGATTATGACCGCTTAAAGCATCCAGACACGGGTGGTTTTTGGGTTCGGATTCGCAGGCAGCAGGATGATGCTGTCATTAAATTGATACATCGGGAAGCATGGGAGAACTTATGTTATGGGCTTATGGATTTGGAAAATGGGGATTATATAGTGGATGCCTGTGTCCAGCAATATAAGGATGACGTTTGTAAAATCGGAAATTGGTCGGAGCCTATAGAAATAGAAAAGCATGGGGATGGACTTTACGAGAAGGAAAATGAGACCACGGAAGAGGTGGAGACACCGCCTGAGGCTGCCGACATACCGGAGGATGACCGTATTACGAGCATCACAATCAACCCAGCCTTCAATATGAAACATAAGGATGGCAGTGATGTGGAGCTGGATCTCTCCCAAATAAAGATTAAGGCGAAAGAGATTTATGATGAAGAAGGGTTAAAAAGAGCGGAGGCTGCGCTTGGAGAGACATTGAATGGAAATAAGCACTACAACCTTTTGGATTTGACGCTTTTGTATGATGGCAAAGATTTTTCAAATGGTTATGATGGGCTTGTCAAGGTGATTATTCCGCTCCCGAAAGGACACAGGGACAAGACATTTTCGTGCTACCGTCTGACAGAGACAGGTGGAAAAGAAATCATACCCGGTGAACAGACAGAGGACAGCTATATTATTTATCTTGAACATTTCAGCGAGTATGCGCTGGTAGCTGAGGGATCGGAAGAACCGCACACTCACGTTTACAGTACGGATTGGAAGTCGAATGCCACCGGGCATTGGAAAGAGTGCTCATGTAAAGAAAAGATAGAAGAAAGCGCTCATACGCAGGATGCGGGGACAGTGACGAAAGAAGCGACCGAGACGGAGACGGGAATCAAAACATATAAGTGTAGTGTATGTGGGTATGTCATAAAAACGGAAGAAATTGTAAAGCTGTCTGGGGATGAAGAACCGCATACCCATGTTTACAGTACGGATTGGAAGTCGGATGCCACTGGGCATTGGAAAGAGTGCTCATGTAAAGACAAGATAGAAGAAAGCACCCATACGCAGGATGCCGGGACAGTAACGAAAGAAGCGACTGAGACGGAAACGGGAATCAGGACGTATAAGTGCAGTGTTTGTGGTTATGTCATAAAAACAGAAGTAATTGCAAAGTTACAGAAAGAAACAACAAATAAACAGACATCTACAGCAACAAAAGTCTCAAAAGCGCAACAAAAGAAAAATGAAATTATTATAAATAAAAAAGTTTCATTTAAAGCAACCGGTAATTCTTTGGTTGTAACATGGAATAAGTTGCCAAGTGCGGATGGGTATGATATTTATGCCGCTTCGTGCGATGATGATTTCAAAGGGATAACTGCGTCTGTCGGGAAAAATAAGACATCTACAACCATACGTAAAATAAGTGGCAGGAAGATTAACGGGAAGAAAACTTATAAGTTGAAGGTCAAAGCTTATCGTCTGTTATCAAATGGCAAAAAGCAGTATATTGGTACATCTGCTGTCATGCACGTTACAGGAAGCCTGAACAAGACAACAACAAATGCTAAAAATATAAACTTAAAGAAAAAAGCATATGCTTTAAAGAAAGGCAAATCGGCTCAAATCCGTGCGGCGGTTATAAAGGCAGATAAGAAAAAGAAGCTGCTTTCCAAAGAGCATGGTCCGGAATTAAGCTATGTGTCTTCCGATGAGGCAGTAGCGACAGTGACTGCAGTAGGTAAAATAAAAGCAAAAAAACGTGGGAAATGTACCATTTATGTGCGTACTTTAAATGGAATCAGCAAGGAAATTAAAGTCACTGTAACTTCATAACAGAGTGAAACATTTTCATGCAAATGCGAGCTGATTACTTAAGCCGTCAGCTATTGGTTAAAACAGTGGTTGGCGGCTTAAATATTTAAACTATCCCCTAATTTTTATGAATTCCTTTGTCATAGGTTTTGTCACCAGATGGCGGCGTGGAGAGTTTACAGGGGAGAGTGCGTTTCCGGGAATTGGAAGACTTATAAATCCGCCGGTGCCTGGACCATGTTTTTTATGGTCCGGCACCGCTGCGTGATTTATTTAGCGTGAGCGGTCTTCCAATTCCCGGAAACGCACCTCCCTCGTCTGCAACCTCCCCCCCGCCAATTTCAAAAAAAAGATTTCAAAAAAACCAGAAAAAAACCAATTCCCTCTTGAAATTTTTGGATAAATTGGGTAGAATGTAGTTTAGGAAGTTTGTAAAATTTTTAACAAACATATTCAAAGTATATTTTTTAGGAGGAAACGACACATGGCAGTAAAAGTAGCGATCAATGGTTTTGGACGTATTGGACGTCTTGCTTTCAGACAGATGTTTGGAGCAGAAGGATACGAAGTAGTAGCAATCAATGACTTGACAAGCCCTAAAATGTTAGCTCACTTGTTAAAATATGATTCAGCACAGGGTAAATACGCTTTGGCGGACAAAGTATCTGCTACCGATGATTCTATCGTAGTTGATGGAAAAGAGATCAAGATTTATGCAGAGGCAGATGCAGCGAAACTTCCTTGGGGAGACCTCAGTGTAGATGTTGTACTTGAGTGTACAGGTTTCTACACATCAAAGGACAAGGCATCCGCACATATCAAAGCAGGTGCCCGCAAAGTAGTTATTTCTGCACCGGCAGGAAATGATCTTCCTACGATCGTTTATAATGTAAACCATGATACATTAAAGCCAGAGGATACAGTTATTTCTGCAGCTTCCTGTACGACAAACTGTCTTGCACCGATGGCAAAGGCACTCAATGAACTGGCTCCGATCAAATCCGGTATCATGAGCACGATCCATTCATACACCGGCGACCAGATGACACTGGATGGCCCTCAGAGAAAAGGCGATCTGAGAAGATCCCGTGCAGCAGCAGTAAATATCGTACCAAACAGCACAGGTGCTGCAAAAGCAATCGGCCTTGTTATTCCGGAGCTGAACGGTAAACTGATCGGTTCTGCACAGCGTGTACCATGTCCTACAGGTTCTACTACGATCCTTGTAGCAGTAGTAGAAGGAAAAGTGACAGTAGATGAGATCAATGCAAAGATGAAAGCTTCTGAGACAGAGTCTTATGCATACAATGAGGATGAGATCGTTTCATCTGATATCATCGGTGCTACTGCCGGTTCGATCTTTGATGCAACACAGACAATGGTATCTCCGATGGATGATGGAAATACACAGGTTCAGGTTGTTTCCTGGTATGACAATGAAAACTCATACACAAGCCAGATGGTAAGAACGATCAAGTACTTCAGTGAACTTGCTTAATGTTCTGAGAACTGCGAGATAATAGAAACCCAGATGGGTCCGGTCTTGTAAGGACCGGACCTGTTTTTTAAAATTGTGCAGATGGAGGTAAGATAATGTTAAATAAAAAATCTGTTGATGATATTAATGTAAAAGGACAGCGTGTGCTTGTTCGTTGTGATTTTAATGTGCCGCTGCAGGATGGAAAGATCACAGACGAGAATCGTCTTGTGGCAGCTCTTCCTACGATCAAAAAACTGATCGCTGATGGTGGTAAAATAATTCTCTGCTCACATCTTGGTAAACCAAAAGGAGAGCCAAAGCCGGAACTTTCATTGGCGCCGGTTGCTGTCCGTCTTTCTGAACTTCTTGGACAGGATGTGAAATTTGCGGCAGATGCTAATGTAGTAGGAGAGAATGCAAAGGCAGCAGTAGAGGCGATGAAAGATGGAGAAGTTGTTCTTCTTGAAAATACACGTTACCGTGCAGAAGAAACAAAAAATGAGGAGGCATTTTCAAAGGATCTCGCTTCCCTTGCAGACGTATTTGTAAATGACGCATTTGGTACGGCTCACAGAGCGCATTGCTCGAATGTAGGCGTTACCCAGTATGTCGATACGGCGGTTGTTGGTTATCTGATGCAGAAGGAGATTGATTTCCTTGGAAATGCAGTAAACAGTCCGGAGAGACCATTTGTCGCTATTCTCGGTGGCGCGAAAGTTTCCTCTAAGATTTCTGTTATTGATAATCTGCTGGATAAAGTGGACACTCTGATCATCGGCGGCGGTATGGCATATACATTTATGGCTGCTCATGGAGAAGAGGTTGGACAGTCTCTTCTTGAGGAGGATTACAAACAGTATGCACTTGACATGGAGAAAAAGGCAGAAGAAAAGGGCGTAAAACTGCTGATCCCGATCGATACCGTAGTGGCAGACGATTTTTCAAATGATGCTAATACCAAGATTGTTGGACGTGGAGAAATTCCTGCGGATATGGAAGGCCTTGATATCGGACCAAAGACAGCAGAGCTTTTTGCAGAGGCAGTAGCCGGAGCAAAGACAGTCGTATGGAATGGGCCGATGGGCTGCTTTGAGATGCCGAATTTTGCAAAAGGTACGGTGGCAGTGGCAGAGGCGATGGCAAAATTAGACAATGCAACGACGATCATCGGTGGTGGTGACAGCGCTGCTGCTGTAAACCAGTTAGGTTTTGGTGACAAGATGACACACATTTCCACAGGTGGCGGAGCTTCCCTTGAATTTTTGGAAGGAAAAGAACTTCCGGGTGTGGCTGCGGCTGATAATGCGTAAGCAACGGACACATATATGAAACGTGTACATGAGATCTTTATATCATAAGAAAGGAAGTTTGTTATGGCTAGAAAAAAGATTATTGCCGGAAACTGGAAAATGAACAAGACCCCAAGTGAGGCGGTCAGTCTGGTGAATGAGCTGAAACCGCTCGTGGCAAACGATGAGGTGGATGTGGTATTTTGTGTGCCGGCCATTGACATCATCCCATGCGTGGAGGCAGCAAAAGGGACAAATATCCAGATCGGCGCTGAAAATATGTACTATGAGGAAAGCGGCGCCTATACAGGTGAGATCGCTCCGAATATGCTTACCGATGCCGGAGTAAAATATGTCGTGATCGGACATTCGGAGAGACGTGAATATTTTGCGGAAACCGATGAGACGGTCAACAAAAAAGTGAAAAAGGCATTTGAGCATGGCATCACACCGATCATCTGCTGTGGTGAGACACTGACCCAGAGAAAGCAGGGGATCTACATCGACTGGATCCGCATGCAGATCAAGATCGCATTCCAGGAAGTGACAGCTGACCAGGCAAAGAAAGCGGTGATCGCTTATGAGCCGATCTGGGCGATCGGAACAGGCGAGACGGCGTCTTCCGATCAGGCAGAGGAAGTGTGCAAAGTGATCCGTGACTGCATCGCAGAAGTATATGATGCGGCTACGGCAGAAGAGATCCGTATCCAGTATGGCGGTTCGGTAAATGCCGGAAATGCGGCAGAGCTTTTCTCCAAGCCGGATATCGACGGAGGACTTGTGGGCGGAGCTTCGCTGAAGGCTGACTTTGGAAAGATTGTAAATTATAAGTAATATGACAGAATATAAAAAACCTCAGAAGCATAAAAATGTTTTTGAGGTTTTTTACAAAAATAAATACATATGGAGGTATTAAGGTATGGCAAGATTTACATTACCAAGAGATCTTTATCACGGAAAAGGGTCTCTGGAGGCATTAAAATCTTTTGAAGGGAAAAGAGCGATCGTATGTGTCGGCGGCGGCTCGATGAAACGGTTTGGATTTTTGGACAAAGCGGTGGGATACCTCAAAGAAGCAGGCATGGAAGTAGAACTGTTTGAGGGCATTGAGCCGGATCCGTCCGTAGAGACTGTGATGAAGGGTGCAGAAGCGATGAGCAAATTTCAGCCGGACTGGATCATCGCAATGGGCGGAGGTTCTCCGATCGATGCCGCTAAGGCCATGTGGATCAAATATGAGTATCCGGAAGTTACTTTTGAAGATATGTGTAAAGTTTTCGGACTTCCGAAACTCCGTACAAAGGCTCATTTCTGCGCAATTTCATCGACATCCGGTACTGCTACGGAGGTCACGGCATTTTCGATCATTACGGATTATCAGAAGGGGATCAAATATCCGATCGCGGATTTTGAGATCACGCCGGATGTGGCGATCGTAGATCCGGATCTTGCAGAGACGATGCCGCCTAAACTGGTAGCGCATACCGGAATGGATGCGATGACGCATTCCATCGAGGCATATGTATCCACAGCAAACTGCGATTATACAGATGCACTTGCCCTTCATTCGATCAAGATGATCCAGAAGGATCTCGTTACTTCTTATAATGGAGATATGGAAGCAAGAGACCGCATGCACAATGCGCAGTGCCTCGCCGGGATGTCATTTTCCAATGCACTTCTTGGTATTGTTCATTCGATGGCACATAAGACAGGGGCTGCCTTTGAGGGAGGGCATATCATTCACGGTGCTGCCAATGCAATGTATCTGCCGAAGGTCATTAAATACAACAGTAAAGATGAGACAGCGGCGAAACGTTATGCACAGATCGCTGATGATATGAAGCTTGGTGGAACGACAGTAGAGGAAAAGGTAGATCTCCTTATTACATATCTGCGGAAGATGAATGACGACCTGAATATTCCGCATTGTATTAAAAACTATGGAGCAGACGGGCTTCCGGCAGAAACGGGATTTGTCCCGGAAGATGTGTTCCTTGAAAAGCTGCATGATATAGCTGCCAATGCGATTCTTGATGCATGTACCGGGTCAAATCCGCGCCAGCCATCCCAGGAAGATATGGAACGGCTTTTGAAATGCTGTTATTATGATACGGAAGTAGATTTTTAGGAAGAACTACAACCTGCTTCCCATTGACATTATGCGGCAAAGTGGTAATATATAAATTAAGAGAGAGAGTATACACGCATTTCGAAGAATCTTAATAAAAGGAGGAAGACATGGTGAAAAAGAAAAGAAAATTTTTATCATGGATACTTGTTTTTTCAATGATCATGAGCCTTTTTGCAGGATTGTTTCATGGGGAGACAGAGGCAGAAGCGGCGGACGTGATCAACCGCATCGAGTTGGGTGAAAGGAGTGACCTGATCCCAAATCTGGGTACAGACGCAGGATACCGTTATCCGGAAGCTGATATGAATTTGGAAAATCCAAATGAGACTCTGTACCGCATGAGTCTTAGCGTAGATACCGGATATATGATGACAGATGCGACTGCGATCAATAACATCACAGGAACTGGTACTGTAGTTGGTGATGCGCTCACATCAGATATATATATGGAAGATCTGAATTCGGAGAAGCATTTCCGGTCGATGCACTTTGCGATTGAGAATGGAGCAACGAAACAGGCTTTAATAGATTTCATACGACAGGTCAGATTTTATACAGAAGAAAATGTCGTACAGAGAGTATGTATCTGTGCCACTGCGATAAAGGATCCGGTAGCGACAGGTTCCAACGGGCAGGTGTTGTGTGACAACCTTAGGTTTTACAATGGCCATTTTTATGGTTATGTTTCGCAGGGATGTTCATGGAAAGAGGCTTATAAATCAGCGAAAGAGGCGACTTTTGCCGGCATGAACGGATATCTCCTGACTCTTACATCGAGACCGGAGGATCGTTTTATCCATACGATGTTTGAGAAAAACGGAGTGGCAGTGACCGGATGGATGGGATGTACCCGTGCGACGACAGAAAATGGATATGATGGTTCCGGAGTGATCGATGGAAGTACGGAAAATTACTGGAATGCACTTGAATATTTTAATAAACAGGATGTAACGAAAAATGTGTGGAGATGGGTCTGCGGACCAGAGGCACATATGGCATATAATGGGGATTATGGAGCGTTTGGTTATCAGAGTGATGCATGGGGATACGGGACTGATGTACCGGATGAGGGAGGATTTACCCCATATTCAGGTTGGTTTGCAAACTGGACCCACATGTCTAAGGGTGGCAATAGTAATGAGCCAAACGGTGGAGTGGAAGAAAATGCAAACCGTGATGAAGGATATGGTTATTATGGTTATAATGCAAATGGAATGTGGAATGACCATCCGAATAATTCGGCCAAAGGATATTATATCGAATTTGGCGGCTATGCTGATGATGCACAGAAGGTGGCAGAGGATGGCCAGATCATCGTGATCACTGAGAAAAATTCGGATGATTCCGATGTTTCCGCCAAACCGGAGCCGGGACCGGTAGATGGTAAAAATCTTGCTGGTAAACCGGCGATCGTGCCAGATAACCGCGATGGAAAAGCAGGTACTATTCTCACTGCTGATCTGACAAATGTAGGGCCGGCAGCAGCCAGGGATCAGGTGACATATCAGTGGTATACAGTGGAAAATGGCACTGAGACACCGATCAATGGGGCCACGGATCCCACTTATACAATGCGGGCAGAGGATGAGGGGAAGACCTTTATCGTCAGAGTGACAGGACCGGAATCCCACCCGGGAGTCCTTACTTCGGATGAGCTTATTCCGATCAGGGATGTGGTAAGGGTTGTCAATAAGAGCAAGAAAGATGACAATGGAAATGATATAAACAGGGAAGGAACCGTCCTTGGTGCGGATATCAGCGGGGTGAATCCGTATGGATCCCATAGTACGCTGAGTTATCAGTGGTATATCGTAGGAGAAGATGGTACTGAGACACCGATTCCGGGGGCTACTGAGAAGAATTACATCCTCACATCCGATGATGTGGATAAAAATGTGATCGTGAAAGTGACCGGAAATGGGAAATATTACAATACGCTGGCAGCTACACCTTATGATACAACGCGTACGAATTCAGATATTAAAGTGGACGATGGCAAGGGCGACAAGGATCCGTCTGATCCATCCGACCCAACCGAAACGTCTAATCCGGCCAGTGATAAAATGACGATCACAGTAGATCCTACGATGGAGGGTTATATTTATACACTGGAGAAATTAGACGGAACACCGGTTCAGCCGGGTACGGAGATGAAGGTAGTAAATGGCGACGGGACACCGCTTCAGCCGGATGAGGATGGGTATTATGATGAGCCGGCAGGAGGAACGATCAAGTTTACCGAACTGGATAAAGACGAGACATATGTTGTCGTTAAGAAAAACAAGAACACGGGAGAGAAAGAAACCGAAGGTATCGTAGGTCCGTCCATACCGGATGAAAAAGTGAAGACCGAGTACGATGATAAAGATACGGAGGATAAAGCGGATGATACGATTACGATCATCATTGATCCGGCACTGAAGGATTCTGAATATGCAGTCCAGACCAAGATCGATGGTGAGTGGGTAGATATTCCGGTAGCAAAAGATCCGAATGGAAATTATGTGCCAAAGTCGAAAGACGAGGGTGGTTCTGCCTGGACGAATGGAAATGAGGATAAGGTGACATTTTCGGAACTTCCTGCGGATGGAACATATAAGGTTGTTGCCAAAGCGAAGGACGGAAGCATTTCAGATCTGACGCCGGGCGATATCATTGGTGGTTCCAGCGATATTCACGTACCGCCGACGGATAAGCCGGAAGAGACACCGGGGCCTTCATCAGATCCTTCGCAAAATACGCCGGGATCAGGTAATACTACACAACCGACACCGCCTTCCCAAGCACCGGCTTCTGCCACAAATCCTCCGGCAGAGGTGTTTACAAAGGCTGAGGAGGATGCCGCATCAAAATTCATTAAGGATCATGCGACGGCTCCGAACGGAAAGATCATAACAGAGGTCACTGACCTGACAAGGGATATCATTATGTCAGGAGCAGCTGACTGGAAAAAACTCAGTGCAGGGGAAAAGGCTGCGGTAAATGCCAGACTGCGGGCAGCAGGCTGTAAATTTACCTATGACCAGCTTCTTAAGAAAGCGGGCAAATATAAGATCCCTGGTTTTAAGGTGATCAAATTCATGAAGAAAAATTCAAAGGCAAAACTGAAACTCATTAAGTGCAGCGGCGCCCAGATTGCCTGTACCACGACGAATAAAAAGGTTGCCACAGTCAATAAAAAAGGAGTGATCACTGCCAAGAAGCCGGGAAGGGCAACACTTACATTTACTGCGGTGAAGGGCAAGTATACAAACCGTTTGGTCATTGATGTAAGGGTAAAGAAGAAATTTAAGAATGCCAAAGAGCTGACGAATTTCAAATCCAAGGTGATCAAAACACCTACGGTACTGGTTGCCAAAAAGAGACTTCTTAAAAAATCAAGTAAGATACAGGTATATGATCTGGAGAAGAGTTCCAAAGTGAAATTTACTCCGATCAATAAGAAAATTCTTACGATCAACAACAAAGGGAAATACACCGGTAAGAAAAAAGGAAGTACTCTGGTGAAAGTTGAGATCAACCAGAATAAGAAAATATATCTGTTATACGTATATGTGACGATATACTGATCTGACGAGGTATTATAGCCCAACGACACCGTTGAGCTAAGAAAGGAAAGGGATCGCTGTCTGGGATTCCTTTCCTTTTTCTTGTGCAATATTATTTTTATTGATTTGTGTAAGTGGGAAGCCGTGAGCAGGCTGTTTTTTTATTTGTAACCGGTAACTACTTATGTTATACTATTTTTAATATAGATGTCGGGGGGCAGGAATTCTTTTACTTGAGTTTTTTCCCTGGCAGGAAAGAAACGGGGGAGAGCTATGGGTGTGGTTTATAGAGGAACATGTCCGCATTGTGGTTACACACGGCGGTTTTTTCTGGGTGGGGGTCTGATGAGTGTGAATTTAGAAATGAGTATGGAGGCGCTTACGGATCAAGAGAGGGAAGACGTGAGAGGGATAGTCGACCGACAGGAGATCCGTAATTTTCATGTGGAAAATTATATGGTGGAATGTCGGGGATGCAGTGAACTGACGACAAAAACGATTATACAGATCACAGGTCAGGATGGGAAACAGCGTATTTTTGGTCAGAAGTGCAGCCATTGTGGAAAGCCGGTCAAAATTTATTGGGAAAATGCAGAGGCAACGCTAAAATGTCCGGATTGTCATAAAGGTGTTGTAGGATTGGAAGAAACAGGGCTTTGGGATTAACCGGGTGCCGTTGCGATTGCTCCCGGATATTTATGATTAGTGTTAAGATGGGAAAAAGTAAGTATCAGGGACAGATTTGACGATACATATATTATAGAGTTTGTCTGGTCTTTTTATCAGGATATTACAGGCAGCAAAAATTTATGGAATGGAGATAGAAATGATTATTTCACATAATACAGCGGCGTTGAATGTCAGTAGGAATATGGGGATCAATGCCGGTACTTTCCGGAAAAACACATCGAAACTGGCATCGGGATACCGCATTAACGTGGCGGCTGATGATGCTGCAGGACTTTCGATCAGTGAAAAAATGCGTGCACAGGTACGTGGCCTTAAGCGCGCCTCGGACAATGCGCAGGATGGAATCTCGATGCTCCAGGTAGCAGATGGGGCATTGGGGGAGATTCAGTCGATGCTGCAGAGGATGCGTGAACTGTCTGTGCAGGGGGCAAATGATGTTAACATGGAAGAAGACCGTGCTGCAATCCAGGCAGAGATTGATGAATTGACTGCTGAGGTTAACCATGTGGCAAAGGCGACTGAATTCAATAAGAAAAAGTTGCTGGATGGTTCATGGAAAGATCCCGGAGCCGGATCTGCGCGGCCAATCTATCATATGATGGAGAGTGGAGGGGGAGGAATGTGGTACGCAGACTCCCTTGAGGTATTAAAAGGAGAGCGGGCGGGGGAGCAGGTGACGATCCGGGAAGCGATCAATACCGAGGGGCTGACGATCATATATGCGGAGTTGGAAAATGAGTTTGAGACGACGCAGATTTCGAAAGGATCGGCTACGAAAAGCGGATATGATAATTTAAAAAAGACACTGGAGGAGCAGGTTGTTCCCCAAGCAGTCAGGGCACTGTTGACGGCATTTCCGGGCACGTTTGATTATTTGGCGACATCTTCGATCGGGATTGGCCTGAAACTCGAAAATAATCCGGGAAGTACCACGCTGGCATCTGTCGGGATCGGGTATGCATATTACTCCGATGGCACACTGGTGAAGGATCAGTTTTCTTATACACTGACGGTCAATCTGGGGCATTTGTCGGTAGATGCTTCCGGCAATATTGCATCTAATCCTGCGTCTTCCAAAGGACGTGAAGCGTTAGAGACGACAATCGTTCATGAAATGATGCATGCGCTGATGGACGAAACGCTGACAAATGGTATGATCGGAGCAAGTAATGGAAAGCTGGATAAGGCAAATAAATATCCGGGCTGGTTTGCAGAGGGGATGGCGCAGGCAGCCGCAGGCGGCTGCAGCCCATATAACGACTGGGTGAATGGTGGACTTGCCCTGACACCGGCCAGCACGGAAGCAGCGATATCCAGTACCGTGAAAAATGCTTCCAATTCCCTGAAGAGCGGTACGACGGCATCCCAATACGGGACAGGGTATCTGGCATGTATGTATCTTGGGTATCTGGCGGGTGGTGCCGGTTCAGTGAGCGAGGGCAGCATTGCAGGTGGCTTGGATAAGCTCCTCGGACAGTTGAAAAGCGGAAAGAGCATGGATGAAGTAATAAAAGAAAATACACCTTATACAGGAGTGGCTGATTTTGAAAGCAAATTTGGAGATAGTGCCTCCAGTAAATTTATTAAAGAATTAGTGACGAGTGTGGGCAATGGAAACGGAGGCCTGGCTGGAGGGAGTTATGCGAGCACAGACCTGCTTCCGGACCAGGCGCATCATACCAATCTATTTAAGCTCAATACGAAGAATGATACGATTCTGAATCAATATCCTCCGGGAGTCGTGAAACTGACTGATGGCGGGAAGTCTGGCGGGTCAGGGGGGACCGGAGGCGGGAGTACGGGAAGTGCAGGAGGAGCTGGCGGCCTCTGGCTTCAGATCGGAGCCAATGATGGTCAGGGGATCACCGTATACATAGATAATATGGATGCACAAGCTCTCGGAGTTGCAAATCTGTCCGTAGCAGATCATGAGCAGGCGGGAGATTCTATCCGCACATTGGACGATGCACTGAGAGAGGTATCCAGACAGCGTTCGTTGATCGGGGCCAGTCACAACCGGTTGGAATATTCGGTTCGGAATCTGGATAATAGTGCGGAAAATATGCAGGCGGCAGAGAGCAGGATCCGGGATCTGGATATGGCAGAGGAGATTGCATCGTACAGCAAGTCACAGATCCTGCTTCAGGTAAGCCAGTCAATGTTAGCGCAGACTGCGCATGCGCCGGAAAATATTTTGCAGTTACTGGAACGATAACATAGCCTTGGAGGTATTTTATGATCATTCAACACAATATGGCTGCGCTGAATGCGATGACCCAGCTTGGCATCACAAATGGGAATTTAAGAAAAGCGGCGGAGAGATTGTCTTCCGGATACCGTGTCAACCGTGCAGCAGATGATGCGGCGACGCTGGCGATTTCAGAGAAAAAACGTGCGCAGATACGTGGTCTCCTCCGTGCGGCAAGAAATGCGCAGGATGGTATCAGTTTTGTGCAGACCGGAGACGGGGCGATGAACCAGATCGGAGCCATGCTTCACCGGATGCGTGAACTGGCGGTCCAGTCGCTGAACGACGGTGTTTGGGAACCGGATGACCAGGCGGCGATGCAGATGGAATTTGATGAGCTCCAGAGTGAGATCGACCGGGTCAATGACCAGACGGAATTTAATAAAAAGATGGTGTTTGAGCATTATGCAGATGATTATTCCATGCTGGAAGGAAACAGCGTGTGGAGTCAGCATCAGAACCACACGATCGATGATACCAATTCCTCTCTCTCGGTGAAATATGTTGTTGTGGAAGAGGACGGAACAGAGACAGAAAAAGAAAAGACATTCACGATCCCCGAGGGGACTTATACGACCCAGGAACTGATGGATGAGATGGATGACGTGATAACGACGATGGGTGATGAGGCGGATGGGCTGTATCTGGAATATACGGAGGCCCATACATGTAACATGGTGCTTCAGAACGGAAAAGAGGTCAAGGACGTGTCCGGGGGACTATCTTATCTGTTTTTTGACAGCTATGGGGGCAATCAATCGGGGGCATTGATCGGTACGACGGTCTTTTTTCCCGGAGATCCGCTTGTCGTAAAGGCTGGGGAAAATGACCAGCTGCACTTTAGGATCGAATATTTTGACGGCAAGTCGCAGGAACTTGACATTAATGTGGCGCCCGATGGTTATACCCGCAACGATATGATCAAATATCTGAATGACTACCAGTTTGCCGATGGCAAGAAACTGGCTGATTATGGGATGAAGGCGAGTGAATACGGGGCGGCATCGATCCAGATCGGCGGTGAAGAGGGGATCATCACCGGATTAAAGGGAAATATGTTTGCCATCGATGAGAATCATTTTGATTCGGTGTTTTATGATAATACCAAATACGGTTCTGTAAAAGAGGTGCCTGCAGTATTTACCGGTGGAGATGTCCTGAATGCATCGGATGTCAATGTCAGTAAGTTTGAGATCGATAGTACGAACGATACGTTGCGGTTGCGGGTAAATGGCGGTACATATGAGACGGTCAAGCTGGATGCCGGAAGTTATTCGATCACAGCGATGGTCTCGGAACTTCAGAACAAACTGAATGAAAAAAATCTTGATATCAAGGTTACGCAGCATACGACGACAGGGGTCTCCACACCGAATGGAAACACGAATTACAGATTTTCAGGCCTTACCCTTACGACGAATACGGTAGGAAAAAAAGGTACCATCGAGTTTGATATACCGGGCAGCAGTGCTTATGATATGTTGTTTGTAAAACGGGCATATACCGATCAGGGCAGGGTGCCTGCAAATGCATCCGGAACGTATACGGGCAGTGTTCCAACGGTTACCGGAGGAGGGGCATTCAATAGTAACGATCATTTTCCAATGACTCTTGACAGTTCGAATAATTCCTTTATTCTAGAGGTGACAGAACAGGGGGAGCCTTTGAAAAAAAAGAAGATCACTTTGACTGAAAAGAACTATCAGTCATTGGGCGAGCTCGTGCAGGAGATTACAGACCGGATCAGCGACCAGACGGATTATAAAGGGAAAATTTATGCATATGGCTATGATAATAAGGTTCGGGTGGCGGCCATGTCCGGCAATAACACAGTTACAAAGATCGATGTGGCAAAGAATGGTACTAATTCCGGATACGATCTTTTATTCGCCGGTGAGGTGATTTTATATCCTGTCGATAAAAACATCCTGGTAGATTTAAAACAGCAGCCGGATGCTTCCGGAAAGATCACGCTTACTGACCTGAACAATAAGATGTATGTGGATGTTGCGGGCGAAAAGCGGACGATCACGATCCCTCCCGGGGTTTATACACCGGAAAAACTGGTGGAGCTTTTAAATGAAAGTGATCTGAAAGGCAAGGTGACAGAGTCGTCTAGGTCAAGTGTCTCATCTACTTATTACGGGACGACAGTTACGAATACGACCGGGTATGAGAGTGGAAAAGAGACCCCATGTACGAACCCTGCCCCTGTACCGGGAAGGGGAGGAAAAGTAGATGGTTCCACCCAGGTCAAGGACGGGACGCCGGCATCGTGCCAGTTAGGTGGCTATCTTGCTGCTTATACGAAGATCGATGGTACCAATAACCAGTTTAAGATCAATATTAATGAAAAGCCGTATACCGTTACATTAAAAGACAGTACCGGTTCCGGGTACACACAGGCTGCTCTGGCAAAAGAACTGGAAGACCGGATCAATGAGGTGACATCCGAGGCAAACCGGGTAAAGGTGGACGTGAACAACGGCCATCTGAGGTTTACCACAGTAGCTGTCGGGGAGGGGAAGAGCGTGAATGTAACAGGGTGCGCATGTTCCTTTTTATCCAGTGTCAATACGAATAAGTCGAAAGGGCATACGTCGACATCGTCGCTCCGGACAGATATATATCCGCTTACCCTTACCTCTTCCACGAATGCGTTTACGATCAAGGTAGACGGAAAACCAGAGACGGTTTATCTGGAAGCAAAGACATATAACAGTCTCAGCCAGATCAAGGACGAGCTCAAGAAGAAACTGTCCGGAAAGGTGGATGTCACCCAGAGCGGAAACAGCCTGACTTTTGAGAGGACTACGGCAGGCAGCGGGAGCGTAAGCCTGGATCTTAAAAACAGCGGTACGGCAGGTGCGCTTATTTTTAAAGATTCACCGGCATCTGTGGCATGGAATCCGTCGAAAGTGCCGAAAGCAACAGAGAAAACCGATGGGACACTCCAGTATACCGTGATGGTAGGAAGTAAATCTTACACAGCGACACTGGAAAATAAAGATAAGGTCAATGAAAAGACGATTACGGCAGCGGACTTAAATGCCGCAGTCTGGAAGGAGAACAATTCGGGAACGGCCAAAAAGCCTGCGGATTTTGGATTTTCCGTGTCTGCACAGGGAACGTCGATCCGGTTTACTACGACCGCTGTCGGCAGCGCCCAGAGTATCCGGGTTACGGAAGTGAGAAATCCGATCGTCAGCACTACACCGACGATCACGGCAAGCCTTACAAAGGATGCAGGCGGGAATGTGACGGGTATCGCACTAAATTCTACCACTGCTTTTACTGCGAAACCGTTTAGCGGGCTTTCTGCTTTGCAGCCAAAGAACAATGGAACCAAGACTACCCAGCCGACGCCTTATGCTCCGGCAAATCTCGGCAGCAGGTCCGCACTGACGACAAGGAGGCCGCTATCTATACCGGATTCCGTTACCATCTCAGATGATAACAATACATTGCAGTTCACCTACAGATACCACAATGGGGTTGCACAGTCAGTTGATATCAAGCTGGATAATGGGACATACAGCCGTGCCCGGTTACAGGAGATGCTCCAACAGAAACTGGATGCCAGTTTAGAAGCGGATCCGGCATACAAAGGCGAGGGACTGACAGTCCAGGTGGGTGACCAGATCACACTGGAGTCAAAGATGATAGGCAGGTATAGTATCAATTCTCTGGATGGTGGATTTTATAAAGAGGTAATGATGGGCACGACGATCCGCAAGACAGATCAAAAGACGGCATACATGGCAGGAAAACCGGTAGTAGATGACGTTTACATCGCCGGGCGCAAGGATATCCGGAATAAATCTACCAAAATCCAGGAGGATACGAATGATGAATTAAATGTCGATCTCACGATCAACGGAAAGGTGACGACGCTGAAAATGAAGCTGGATCCGGGAACATATAATTCCGATGAACTTGTGAAACAGATCCAGGGGAAATTGTCACAACAGCTTAAGAAAAACCAGCTTCCCGAGGATATGATCCAGGCAGGAGTAGGCGTTTATAATACGGGGGCGGCAGGTGCAGATGATAAAAATTCACTGTTCTTTTATTTGAATAAAAAGCTGGATCTGGAACCGGGTAGTTATGGGATCGATGGTTTGAGTGGAAAGGCATTGTTTAGTATTTTTTATAAGACAGATGGTGATCCGATCCCCGCATATGTAACGGGGACGAAGGACATTAGTGGCGGCATTGAGATTGAAGAAGACGAAAACGAGTTTTCAATCGATGTGGATGGTAAGACGTATACATATGAGATTCCGGCGGGTACTTATGATACGGCCGGAGCGTTGGTGGATGCTGTGAATACTGCGATTCAGGATGCAAAGGATGATTCGTTTTTGAAGGCGTCGTTATCAGGAAATGCGCTGAAACTCAGTTATACAAAACTTGGCGAGCACAAGATCGAGAACATTCAGGGGGCGGCGAAACTGGCACTGTTTTATAAAACTTCAGGCCGTTTTGATGAGGAAGTGGATGAATGGCTCCAGACCGGTGCGAATGATGGACAGGGAGTCAAGCTGGAGAGATACAGTGTGAGTACACTGGCGATGGGGATTAATTCGATCACGATCAGCGGACATAAATATGCGGATAAGGCGCTTCGCAGGATTGATGATGCCATGAGGCATCTGAGTTCTGTGCGGAGTAAGTATGGGGCGCTGCAAAACCGGCTTGAGTACACGGTGAATGTAGATAACATTGCTGCCGAAAACACACAGAATTCAGAATCCAACGACCGGGATACAGACATGGCGTCTGAAATGGTGCAGTATGCGAAGAGCAAGATCCTGCAGCAAAGCGGTGTGAGTGTATTAAGCCAGGCGAACCAGCATACACAGTCCGTGCTTGCCTTACTGAACCAGTAAAGCTGCTGTCTTTTCCGTATCGGGATAGGCAGATCGTATGAGTTGAAAAATTTGTAATTTTCGTTCATATGTGGTACAATGATTGTTGTTAGAGAAAACATGAAATGCAGAGTTAAAAGATGTTAGAAAAGGAAGGTGTTGTTATGGGACTGATCGCAGGAGCAGTGGCAATCGTTATAATTGCTGTCGTTGTTGTTGTGGCCGCTGTTACGGGCGTTATTGCAGGAGTAAAGGATACTTTGAAAGATGATGAGTAAGGAGGTACAAATGAATCAGCACGGGAGAAAAATGATCGCCCCGATCTTTATTGCTGTATTGTTTGTGTTATATTATGTAGGATTCGCTGTTTTTTTAGCCCTGATCGAGGGCATACCGGCGCCAGCTGTCGCGGCAGGTTTGATCATTCCGCTGATCCTGGCGGCAGTGATGGTCGGAGTGACGGTGAGCCGGATCAAAGAAATAAGGAGTGGAGAAGAAGATGATCTTAGTAAATACTGATTATATTAGTGGAAAAGAATTTGAAATGCTTGGGCTGGTAAAGGGAAGTACGATACAGTCTAAAAATGTTGGGCGTGATATCACTCAGAGTTTCAAGACGTTAGTCGGTGGGGAACTGAAAGCCTACACAGATATGATGAATGATGCAAGGGCTCTTGCTACAAAGCGTATGGTAGCGGAAGCAGAGGGAATGGGTGCAGATGCGATCGTAAATGTCCGGTATGCATCGGCGGCTGTCATGCAGGGAGCTGCCGAGGTCATGGCCTATGGAACAGCAGTAAAATTTATCGGATAAAAGGCGGAATGTTGGTTTAAAGTGTCAAAGGTACTGGAAATGAAGTGCTTTTGGCACTTTGTACAGTATAGGATCCGGGTGTGAAAAGGGAGCACCGGAAAGGAATATTAAATTTCTGTATCTGCTGACAGTAACAGTAGAAGGGGAGGAAAGAGAAGGAAAATGAAACATCGGGAAAGGCGGCAGTATATTTTCACGGTTTTTTTTACGTTGATTGCTCTGGTGGTAATGACTGCTTATAATTTTGTCTCTTTTTATTCCAATGCGGTCTCTAACATGATCGCAATGGGAGAAAGCTCTCTTGCGCAGGAGACGGAGCAGCTCAACGGCTATATCGCGAAAGGAATGGATGTCCTTCAGGTGACGGCAATAACTGTGGAGTATATGATGCAGCAGGGCGCTTCTCCGAAGGCTTTGGAAGCGTTTCTTCAGAAGGAATCAGAACGGTATATGGCGGAGATCGATCCAAACTTTACGGGGATTTACGGTCTGTTTCAGGGGAATTATCTCGATGGCATCGGCTGGGTGCCGGATGCCGATTATGTGCCCCAGGAACGGGAATGGTATATTGCGGCGCAAAAGGCGGGCGGGAGACCGACCGTGGTGTCGCCCTATCTGGATGCCCAGACGAATACGGTCATGATCTCGGTCAGCCAGCTTCTTTATGATGATGAGAGTGTGATTTCTTTTGACATTGTTATGGACCAGATCCAGATCATCACACAGAGCATTAATCTGGACGGTATGGGATATGGATTTGTCATAGACAAGGAAGGATTGGTAGTTGCACATTCTGACGAGACAGAAAAGGGAAAAAATTATCAGACGGATGCGCAGATGGATAATCTGCTTAAGAAGGTGTATACGGAAGGTGAAGGCACGTTTGATATAACCGTGAATGGTGAAGATTGCACAGTATTTGCAGATACCGTATCGAGTGACTGGCATGTGGTTATGATCGTCAGTAACACAAAATTATATCATGATATACGAAACATATTGTTCCGGAATATTGGTCTTTGTGTAATCGTTTTTGTTATGGTTGTGTTTTTCTGTACATGGGCTTTTCGGAGGATTGGCATACATATGCGCAATGCGGAAGAGAGCAGGAAGAATGTGGAGAAGCTGAACGATACACTCCTGCGTACGATCGCGCGCACGATCGATGCGAAGGACCGGTATACGAACGGGCATTCCCAGAGAGTTGCCAAGTATGTGGCTGCGATCGCAGAGCGCATGGGAAAGGGCAGAGAGGAGCAGCAGCAGTTCTATGATGCGGCGCTTCTGCACGATGTCGGTAAAATACATATTCCGGATGCCATCATCAATAAGTCGACACGTCTGACGGAAAAGGAGTTTGAATATATCAAACTGCATCCGGTGGCGGGATACTGCATTTTGAGGGATATCAAACAGAATGCACTGATCGCCAGCGCAGCAAAATGGCATCATGAGCGTTATGACGGGAATGGTTATCCCAATGGTCTTTCCGGGAAAAATATTCCGGAGGTCGCAAGGATCGTCGGGGTGGCCGACGCATATGACGCCATGACCTCCAATAGAAGTTACCGGAAGATCATGCCCCAGGATCAGGTGCGTTCTGAGATAGAAAACGGACGGGGCAGGCAGTTCGACCCGGAAATAGCTGATATCATGCTTGAGATGATCGATGAGGATAAGGAATATAAATTGCGGCAGAAGACAGGTCTTGTTACGAATATCCTGGTAGTGGATGGCGACCTGGAAAATCTTGACCGGATTGAACAGCTTCTGAAGGATGAGATGGGGCATGTCATTCACAAGGCAGATTCGGGGGCAGCCGCATTAAAGCTGATACAGGAGATTCCAATGGACATTGTGCTGTTGGATATTCAGATGCCGGATATGGATGGGTTTGAGGTTTATGCAAAGATCAGGGAGATGGCGGAGATCCCTGTGGTATTTCTGACAGCAGATAAGTCTTTGGAAGTCATCCAAAAGATAAACGCTCTTTGTATAGAGGATTATCTCGTCAAACCATTTATGCCACAGGCCCTTTTGGAGATCCTGCACAGTATTCTGCAGGAGAAAGAGGGAGAGACGCTGTAGTGTTATAAAGATGTCAGTCTGAAAGACCCGGATATTTTAACCGGGTCTTTTTACAACTGCTTAACAACTTTGTGTTACACTGGTTTAAAATTTGGAAAAATAACTGGAGGGAGAGAGCGGCATGGCACAGATCCTTATTGTGGAGGACGAAGAATTAATCAATAATCTGATCAAAGAAAACCTGGCTTTGGCAGGACACAGATGTACGCAGATTTATGATGGTGCGAAGGCAAAAGAAATAATAAGGGAACAAGATTTTGACCTGATCCTTCTGGATCTTATGCTGCCGGGGTGTTCCGGCTACGATGTTTTAGAAAAATGTAACCATACGCCGGTGATCATTTTGACAGCGAGAGATGATGTACAGGATAAAGTAAAAGGCCTGAACAGAGGGGCGGAGGATTATATCGTAAAGCCTTTTGATATGTTGGAACTGATCGCCCGTGTAAATGTAGTACTGAGGAGAAACGCAGGTGACCAGAAAGAGGTGTTCCTGGCGGGGGAGCTGTGTGTGGATCTGCAGTCCCACATCGTAAGTGTTGGTGGGAAAGAGATTTCTCTTACATTAAAGGAGTACGAGCTTTTGGAATATTTTATCCGGAATCAGAATATTGCGCTGGCGAGAGAGCGGTTGATTGAACAGGTATGGGGATTTGATTATGAAGGAGATACCAGAACGGTAGATGTGCATGTTGCTGCGCTCCGCCGTAAACTGAATCTTGGCTCTATGCTAAAGACAGTGTACAAGCTGGTGGGGTATCGTCTGGAGGTTTTGAGATGAAAATATGGGAAAGGATCTATGTGGTCGTCATTGCCCTTTTCTTGATCGTGCTGAATGTCTGTAATGTTCTTGTCTTTCGTTCTTCTTATCAAAAGAGTGTAGATTCCGTAAAACAGATGGCGGAATCGTACTGGAGGCAGATTGCTGTTCCCATGACGGAGGATCTGGCTGAGATGGGATCCGGAGAGGCAGCAGAGTGGCGGCTGTTTCAAAGCTATGTGTCAAATTACAATACACGCGACCGGGCATTTGAGCTCTGGCGGGGCGGGGAACTTCGTGCCCGGTCAGAAACCGGAAGCCAGGTGACATATTCTGCCAGTGAAGGGAAGCTGGATTCTGAGTTTGTGCGGGACGCAGAACAGGACGAGCTGCTTGGATCGGGAGAGCACATGGGGCAGATCGTGATCTTAGTGCAAGAGGGAAGGAAATATACCTGCGCATCCGGAGAACTTAGCGGAACGGACTACCGGCTCGTGGTTTATGAAAATGTGACAGAGGTACTTGGCATATGGGAGAGGCAGATCCATACTTTTATATGGATGGAGATGGGTGCCTCTCTTGTAATGGCGATATTACTTTATCTGATCATAAGAAAATTTCTTCAGCCGGTGTCCAGACTATCGGAGATGACGGCAAAGATAGCGGTGGGAGATTATGATTGTCTGCTCGAGGTAAAGGGAAGGGATGAGTTGTCAGATCTGGCACGGGATATCAACCATATGACAGAACAGATACGGGAGAATATGGAAAATAAAGAGGCAGAGGCAAGGCACAAACAGGAATTTGTCGATGCGTTGTCTCATGAGCTGAGGACGCCGCTTACTTCTGTCCGTGGTTATGCGGAACTTGTCCGGAATACCGCTGTCAGCAAAGAAAAACAGATCGAATATATGGATTATATCGTGAGGGAATCCGGACGTATGATCAGCATTACAGAGACATTGCGCCAGGTTATTTTATTGCAGCAGGATGAGATGGAGACCGGGGAGATTTCATTGGGAGAACTTGTTCTCTGGCTGAGGGAGGCCGCAGAACAGCAACTGTCGCAAAAAAGGATCTGCTGGGATATTCAGGATGAGGGAGGAAAAATCGTAGGAAACCGGATACTGACGGAACTTTTTTTCCTGAATCTGATGCGGAACAGTTTTCATGCCTGTGAGGAAAATGGAATCGTCTCTGTCCGGATCAGTGAGAAAGGAGCGACAGTCACAGACAATGGGATTGGCATGACAGAGGAGTGTAAGGAGCATATCTTTGAACCATTTTACAGGGAAGACAAGTCGAGGAGCCGCAAAGCAGGGGGCACTGGTCTCGGTATGTATCTGTGCCGTTATATTGCCGATAAGCATCACTGGCAGATCGCGATCGACTCAGGCAAAGGTATGGGAACAAAAATAGAAGTGAGTTTTTACAACTCTTTTATAACATGATAAAAACTACCGAAAATGCGGAGTGTATCATAATCTTGTAACGAAAATACAACACAGAATAAAAAGGAGGGTTCAGACATGAAACATTCATGGAAACTTTGCGTTATTTTTGGTAGTATGTTTGTCGTTGTTGTGATGGGGGCATTGCTTTTGTTAAATGGGGCGATGGCATCCGCAGATGGAGAAAGGAGGGAATTCCGTACCGGCGGGGCAGTCAGTGACAGCGGGGGCATGGGAACCAGCGGGTCTGCCATATCCGAAAGGAAAAAATCCGGGGAACCTGAACCGGAGGCAGAAAGTGAATCAATAGAAAAGGACTTCCTTTCAGCCAATGCGTCCATTGCATATGGAATGGAAAAGCGTCCGTTTGGAGAGATGATAGCCGTTTTTGCAGCATTCTGGAAAGGTGTTCCTTACACATATGGAGGGGCGGAGCTTCCGGATGTTGATTCCATTGGCTGGGTGGACGGCGGGATAAATCAGGATCCGGAGATCAATTCGGAGATCAACTGGACGGAAGGCTGGGGAGACGACCGGCTGGATGTGCGGGGGGTAGACAGTTCCGGATTTGTTCAGGCTGTTTTTAAGTATTACAAGATTGACCTGCCCCGTTCCTGCAGAGACCAGGAAAAGGCGGGCGAAGGTATCCAGATCAAAGATGCGAAAGCGGGCGATATTATTTTCTATGGCGCTAATGCTGATGAGGCAACTCATTGTGGTATCTATCTGGGGGATGGAAAAATTGTTCATTCCTCTTCCAAGGAGGGAAAGGTGATCATCAGTGATATGAATTATCGTAAGATTATATCCGTAAGACGGGTCACAGGGGATTCTTTGGACAATAAATAAAAAATAATACTTGATTTTCTCTTCCTAAAGTGATATGATTTGCTTTGGGAAGAATTTCGGGGTATGGCTCAGCTTGGCTAGAGCGCATCGTTCGGGACGATGAGGCCGCAGGTTCGAATCCTGTTACCCCGATAAAAGCTTGGCGGCGAGACGAGAGTTTCGCCGCTTCTTTTTCATATCATCAGGAATATCCCGATTTGTGAAGTGCTTCCCCGGTCAGACAGACGTTTTGCGTCAGGTAGAAAAAAGATTTGACAATAGAAAGGAAAAGGTATAATTTATTTTATGGTAGCAAAGAGGATTCAAACATTCATTGTTATGTCAGTTGTTTTTTTTGCGGCGTCGATCGTGTTTATGGCAAGGCCGTGTACGGCAAAAACGAAAGTACGCACGTATAAAAAAGGCTTTACATATGAAAAAATAGATCAGGAAACAGCGGAACGGATCAAAGGGAGATCATACAAAAAGGGTGCTAAGATTTCTCTGGACAGCCTGCGCTATCTTCATATCCGTTATGTGGATTTCGAGGGAAATACACAGGATGGGGAGATGATCGTCAATAAAAAGATCGCCCGTAAGACTTTAATGGTTTTCTACGAGCTCTATAAGATAAAGTATCCGATCGAAAAAATGCAGCTTATCGATGAATATGATGCCGACGACGAAAAATCTATGGCAGACAATAATACTTCTGCATTTAACTATCGCAAGGTGGCAAATTCCAATAAATTGTCAAATCACAGCAGAGGGCTTGCTATTGATATTAACCCGCGCATTAATCCGTATATCACATCTTACGGGATCGCACCGGCAAACAGTAAAGTTTATAAAGTGAGAGAAGTATCTAAATGCCGGGGAAAATACAGGGATTATATGATCCATAAGGGTGATAAGGTATATAAGATATTCAAGAAATACGGTTTCTCCTGGGGCGGTGACTGGATCCACTCCAAAGACTACCAACACTTTGAAGCGATATGAGAAGCGAAGCTTCTCATCACGACGAAGTCGTGCAGCTGCGAAGCAGCATCGCTTCATGAGCATGCAGCGAAGCGGAATGCGAATGTTTAAATAGGAGAAGCGAAGCGGAATGCGGGAGAGCGATGCGCAATGCAGAGCAAAGGAGGGGATCATAATGGTAAAGGATCTGACGAAGGGCGATGTCCGTCCGGTGCTGTGGACATTTACCATCCCTATGTTTATCAGCGTGGTATTTCAGCAGTTATATAATATCGCCGACAGTGCGATCGCCGGCCGATTTGCAGGAGAAGATGCCCTTGCAGCAGTTGGCGCCTCTTACCCGATCACAATGATCTTCATGGCAGTTGCAATCGGAAGCAATATCGGTTGTGCGGTCGTGATCTCCAGATATTTTGGGGCGGGGGATATCCGGCACATGAAAACAGCGATATCCACGACGATGATAGCCAGTGCGGTTCTGGCGGTTATCCTTACCGTAGCAGGTATGTTTATGTCGGCGCCGCTTCTGCGTGTGATCAATACTCCGGATAATATTTTCCATGCAGGGGATATTTATTTAAAAATATACATAGGCGGCCTGCTTTTTGTGTTCTTATACAATGTAGCTACCGGAGTATTTACTTCTCTGGGGGATTCGAGGACGCCATTATATTTCCTGATCGGTTCGTCGCTTGGGAATATTGTGTTGGATCTGCTTTTTGTCATTGTGTTTAAATGGGGAGTGGCCGGTGTCGGATGGGCTACTTTTATTGCACAGGGAATTGCCTGCATTCTTGCCCTTTTGACGCTGCTTCACAAAATAAAACGAATGCCTTCCGGTGAAGGGAAGGTGAGGCTTTATTCCAAGGCCATGCTTTTCAGGATCTGCCGGATTGCTGTGCCGAGCATTCTTCAGCAGAGTTTTGTCTCGGTGGGAAATATATTTATCCAGAGTCTTGTGAACCGTTTTGGCTCTGGTGTCATCGCTGGATATTCGGCAGCGGTAAAACTCAATACATTTACGATCACATCTTTTACGACACTTGGCAACGGACTTTCCAGTTTTACAGCGCAGAATCTTGGGGCAGGAAAAACAGAGAGGGTAAAAAAAGGGCTTTTTGCCGGAGCAGCTATGGGATGGATGATCGCAGTACCGTTTATTGTTGTCTTTTGCTTTTTCGGAAATTCCGTATTACAGATCTTTATGGAAAATGGCGCCGGTGAGGCAGTGATGGCGGGAAAGGAGTTTTTGCAGATCGTATCGCCATTTTATCTCGTTATCTCATTCAAACTCATCACGGATGGTGTTCTTCGGGGGAGCAGTGCAATGACGGGATTTATGGTATCTACATTTACGGATCTGATATTAAGGGTCATACTGGCTTATGTGTTTGCCGGTTTTATGGGAAGCAGGGGGATATGGCTTTCGTGGCCGGTTGGATGGACGGTTTCAGCAGTGCTGTCGTTTCTGTTTTACCGCAGAAGCATGCGCTGTATGTATAGAAAAAAGATATAAAAAAGGAGAGATAGTGAGATGACAAAGATTGATATTATTTCCGGTTTTCTTGGAGCAGGAAAAACTACACTGATAAAAAAATTGATCGAAGAGGCTTTTCAGGGAGAAAAGCTTGTGTTGATCGAAAATGAATTTGGAGAAATTGGAATTGACGGAGGATTTTTAAAAGATTCCGGGATCAATATCACAGAGATGAACTCGGGATGTATCTGTTGTTCCCTCGTGGGAGATTTTGGGACGGCGCTTGCTGAGGTGCTTGAAAAATATTCTCCAGACCGTATCATCATAGAGCCCTCCGGAGTCGGAAAGCTTTCGGATGTGATCCGGGCTGTCCTCGGTGTGAAAGAAAAACTGCCGGAAGATGCGGTAAAATTGAATAGTTTTGTCACTGTGGCAGACGCCACAAAATGCAAAATGTATATGAAGAATTTTGGTGAGTTTTACAACAACCAGATTGAGAATGCGGGTACGGTAGTGCTGAGCCGCACCGGGAAGATGAAGGAAGAGAAACTCCAGATGTGCCTTGACCTGATCCGGGAACACAATGCGGAGGCTTCTATTATTACGACGCCGTGGGAAGAGATCGATGGAAAGCAGATTTTGAGTGCGATGGAAAAGACGGATGATCTGGCGAAAGAGCTTCTGAAAGAGGAGGAGGTGTGTCCGGAGTGCGGCCATGTACATGACCACGACCATGAGCACCATCATGACCACGACGGGGATTGTGACCATGAGCATCATCACCATCATGACGGAGAATGCGATCACGACCATGACCATGAGCACCATCATCACCACGATGAGGAATGCAGTTGCGGCCATGACCACCACGACCACGGACATCATCACCATCATCATGCAGATGATGTGTTTACAAGTATCGGAATTGAGACAGCGCATAAATATACCGAAGAAGAGTTGAAGGAAATACTGGAAAAGATTGCGGATGAGGAAGTAAAACTCGGTACGGTACTTCGTGCAAAAGGGATCGTGGCTCCGGCTGAGGGAGAGTGGTTTCATTTCGACCTGGTTCCGGGCGAGTATGAGATACGGAGAGGAAGTGCGGATTATACAGGAAGGATCTGTGTGATTGGGGCAAAGCTTGATGAGGATGGTTTGAAAGAGCTGTTTGCTGTGAAGAAATAGTAGTGAGGAGAAAGGAAAGGCGGAATCAGAGTAATGTTTGGAAATAAAGACATACCGGTGTATTTGTTTACCGGATTTTTAGAAAGTGGAAAAACAACCTGCATTCAGGAAGTGATCGAAGAAGGGAATTTTTCCGATGGAGCAAAGACGTTGCTTATTTTATGTGAAGAGGGAGAGCATGAGATCGAAGATGAGCTTTTGATGCAGAACCGTATTTCCTGTGTGGTGATCGAGGAGGAAGACGAATTTACGGAAGAGGCCTGCAAAAAGCTTCAGGAGAAATATAAACCGAGCCGTATCGTGATCGAGTATAACGGTATGTGGGATATGGAGAAGCTGATCCGGGAGATTCTTCCTGAAAACTGGTTTGTCGTTCAGACGTTCACGACGGTAAATGCCCTCACATATGAAGTTTACAGCGCAAATATGAAACCACTTCTGATGGCGCATTTTCAAATGTCAGATCTTGTGATCTTTAACCGCTGTACAGACGCATTAAACAAGCCGGCAGCGAGACGCAGCGTCAAAGCGATCAACCGCAGGGCCCAGGTGCTTTTTGAGGCTGAGGATGGCTCGGTCGAAAGCAATATCGAAGAGGAACTTCCCTATGATATGAATGCTGCTGTCATAACATTGGAAGACGATGATTTTGGGCTCTGGTATCTGGATATCAGTGAGCATCCGGAAAAATATGTGGGAAAAACGATCGTGTTTAAAGGACAGGTTTACCGAAACCGGAGTTTTCCCGAAAATGCCTTTGTTCCTGCGAGACATGCGATGACCTGTTGTGAGGATGATATTGCTAAGATCGGGTTTATGTGTTATTATTCCGGAGCAAAAGAACTTCCAGCTGATTCATGGGTCACTGTGACTGTTCAGGTAAAGGCACAAAAAAGTCGGAAACACGAGGGGGATTTCCCGGTGTTATATGCAGATAAGGTGGAGACAGCGGAGCCGCCGGAAGAAGACATCGTATATTTTGGTTAAAGCAACTAGGCGGCGCCAATTTGAAACAAGGTTCAAATTGGCGCCGCCTGGCTAATAGAAAGAGAAAAGAGGGATGGCTATGGGTTGGCCGGTTCATATTGTCAATGCATCAGGAATTGTGAAAAATAACAGAGATGAAATATTGATGGTACATTTACAGCACAGGGGCTGGGAGCATCCGGGAGGGATCATTGAAGTGGGCGAAAATATTATTTCCGGGTTAAAACGTGAAATATATGAAGAGAGCGGGATTGAAGTTGAAGTAAAATCGCTATTGGGCGTATATTCCTGTACGGATGCAAAAAAATGGCATGACGGAGTTACCGATGTGCCGCCACGCATCTCTTTTGACTTTTACTGCGTACCAACCGGAGGGGTTCTTACAACATCGGATGAGACATCAGATGTTAGATGGATACCAGAAAAAGAAGTGTTGAATTATATGACGCCTGGGAAATTGGCTTATAGCAAGATGCAGCATTATTTATCCGGCGATCCACTCGTTTTTGCAGAATGCCATACGAGCAATATTCCTCTTGAGATGATCAGTCAGGAATATCTTTCACGGAATTTGCGGAGGAATTGCCCAAATGAATTATAAAATAATACGGTTAACAGACAATCCTGGGATAAAAGAGCAGGCTGCGCAGTGGTTTCATGAAAAATGGGGTATTCCGCTGGAAGCATATACAGAAAGTATGGAAGAGTGTCTGACAAAATGAACTTAATGCGACAACCTTATTGCATTAAAGATGCGGATGTGGAATTTTGTAAAAAGGATTTGCGAAAAATCAAAATCAGGGATTGACAGGACGGAAAAAATGGCCTATCATTGACAATAAGAAATGGGTTTTTACCGTACAGTGTTTTCACTCAGGCGGGCTGCTCGTTTCTTTTTTACTGCCAAAACATCATACAGATACTTCCTGCCATCATTCGCATGACGAACCAGCATACTTGCTGAATAAATGTTATGCCTTGCTATTTTCCCCGTTTTATCATCATATATAGGCAATGCAAACCGGATATCGTACCTATACCATCCAAACATTGCATCTGTCTTGTGCTTTTCTTTCCGGTTTACCTCATGTTTCGGATTGGTCGCTATTTGTATAAGTTCAGGAATAGCCTGTGCAGCATTTGCTTTAGCCTTTGCCACTGCGCCTTTTAAGGCAATACGGCTTTCTGAACTTGCATATTCATCGGGAAAATCTGCCGAAATATATATTTTTTCAGTAGTTTTCTCAATTTCGTAAAAATCCCCGATGTATTCTTTCAGATATTCTTCGACAGCCGTCCAGTCATCCCGCACTTTTGCCCTAAACTGGATATCGTTGATCAAGACCAGTTTTTTACCGTTGGCATCAGTTATGATGTTTACATTCCTGTTTTTAATCATCTTTGTTGTCCCCCTTTTTCTTTTCTCTTGATTTGTAGACATTAAACTGGTTTTTGCAACTTTGGATGCAAAATTCATTCCCCTTCCGGCTTGCATAAAGGCTTTTTACAATGTTTGCACATACGCATATTATTGTCCTTATCCGTGAACATGAAAGAAAAAGCACATTTGTACCATGGTTAGCAGGGAATGGAAATCCCCAATGTGCAAGCGGCGTAAAAATAAGCTGGCATTTATACGAGCAATATTCCTCTTGAGATGATCAGTCAGGAATATCTTTCATAATAAAGTAACAAAGCGAATGGTAGAGTGTGCTGTAAAGCATTTACATGAGATTGATTTGTATTTTTTCTTTACAGTCATAAAACAATATTGTAAAATGAAGATGGCAAAATTCTGATAGAAGATGATGGGATGATTGAAATCAGGCCAATATCGGATTTGAGAAATGAATCCTCCATTCAACTATCATCCATGGAATAAGGAAAGGTCGGTAGATGATCTACGTTGGAAATATGGGTTACCACCAGCGGGAAATGCCAACGGTGTATTATCTACACAAACAAGTGGCGGATTCTTGTTTAAAATATTAGAAAAGAGGTGAAATTAAATGCAGGATTATGCAATCCTTACTAGTAGAGGGGAATATTCAATATTTAAATTTAATAATCAGATTATTCGATTCGCAACATCAGATAGACTTGAGAAATACACCAAGGTTATAGAGTGGGATAAAGGATATATTGTTGTGATGGCAAAGTATAAGGATCTTGAAGAAGTAGAGGAATATATTGATTTGGTGCCTATACTAGAAATGCTATATTATGATGTTGAGGAGTTTTTAAAACCGGTTAAGGGGGTGAAAATTGACTATGCAGCTTAATATAAAGGAAATTGCAGATAGAGCGGACATGATTATAAATGGTTATGCTTTTACAAAAGCGGGAGAGTATGTTCGTGTTTTGAATCTTAATTGTGTAAATCATGCAGCGGCAATTTATGGTGGAAAGATTGTTGATACCAATATGGACGATATTGAGAACCAAATTGTTATGGGTAAAGTAGTTAGCAGACTGCTAATTAATATACCATAACAATATAAGAAATCAAATTATATCCACAATGTGCTACTATGCAGCAAAATATAGAACTTGTTTTTATGTAGAGCAATCCCAGAATAATACCACATATAAACGCTGATAAAGTTTGTACCATATTGAAGTGTAAAAATGCAAAAAGTGTAGCAGAAATCAATAAAGCTGTTACACATCCATAAGTATTTTTTAATCCACCTAAAACAACTCCCCTCATAAGTATTTCTTCAATGATAGGGGCAAGGAAACATACCTGTATCAAACTTGTCGCTGGTGATTTTGCTAAGTGTTGGAGGAGTTCTCGATAGTCCTGTTCACTTTGGGGAAAAATACTCTCAAAAACTGGATCTAAACACTTATCTAGTAATAAAAAAAATAGAACAGAACATCCGACAGCTGAAATAATACCTATAAGATTTACGTTAGACCATAAATACGTTTGATAGCCTGTTCTTTTTTTTATGAGCACGATAAAAATGCAAATGCATGTCATTATGGTAATGATATTTATTATGTTTGAAAAATCAGGAAAAATTTTTCTCCAGATTGTTACATCTAAAAATGTGTAAAAAAGCATAATTCCCAAGTAGGCGACCACCCAAAGTAAGGCAGTACTGATTTTTATATTGTATTCCTTCATGGTTCGTAAGCACTCCTCTGATTTCCTGCCTGTCATTCTCCACTACACAAGCAGTATAGCATACCATTCAATCCTATTCAATACAATCCAACATTTTCCCAGGCAAAATCAGCTAGCATGATGTAAACAAATTATAGCCGATGATCAGGCAGAGGATGATAATGATGATCGCAAGAAAGGCATTTGTAATAAAAAGCATGATCGTCATGCCGATGCCGAGCCAGAACAAAATAAAACCAAGAAGCCGTTTCATGACAAACCACACCCTTTCTGATTTATTGATTGTAAAAGGTAAAATTACTCATAACTTATTTTATGCGCCGCAATAGAAATGGTTACTCAAAAAATAAAAGTCCATCCCGCAAGCTGTACACCAGTTCAGTACAATAGCCGGCTCCGGACCAGACAAATCATTTACAGAATTGCAGTATATCAAAAAACAATGTTCTTCCAAGCATGGGTCATAAATGCGCCGGTATGAGGTGTGCGTGTAAAGTGCATGTTTTTGCACTTTGCACACCCATACCGCTGCGTATTTATCAAGCGCAAGCGCCCATGCTTGGAAGAACATTGTTTTTTGATATACGGAACTTGTAAATTGCTTAATTGAAAAAGTAAATTCCAGTGCAGAAGTAAATTCTACCACCCTTTAAAAATTGTTGGTTTTTTCATATTTTTTAACCCATAACGAAGAAGAATGGATTATAATATAAT
>JAETQR010000087.1 GCA_021770615.1 Lachnospiraceae bacterium
ACTCAAAAGGCTTCTCCAAGATATCTTCAGAAAACAAATGTGGGTTTTGTCAGGGAAAAAAGTTTGTTATTTTTTAATTTTACCTCTTGACAAAAGTCACTTCATAACGGAGGTGAGTAAAATTGGAGGAAAATGAGCAAAAAAAGTCTAAGATAAACTTATTAATTGTGTTACTCATTGCTATTATCATAGTTGCGGTAGGCATAACCGTATGGGCGTTATTTTTCCGGGAAAACAGTCATACTTTGGCTCCGGATTATGCACCGCAGGAAGAAGAAGTAAATGCAGAACGCATTCCGGGTGATGAAGAGGGGAAAATGGAGCAGCCAGAAGGTGGAAGTTCGGTCAGTTTAAGTTATGCTAAAGATGTAACGATAAACCTTTCAGACGAAACGGCAGAACTATACTTTGCTAATCCAAACAAATCTAATCAGGATATGGTGCTGCAAATCGTAATTGAGGATGAAGTTATTGTTCAGTCAGGGACTTTAAAACCGGGTAATCAGGTGAAAAGTCTGAATTTGCTGAATAATACGGCAAAAATGTTGAAGGCAGGCGGGTATGAAGGAAAGTTTGTGGTTCTGTATTATCATTCCGAAACAGGAGAAAAAGCAGTTGTGAACACAGAAATTCCTATTAACATTACTGTCAGGGATTAAATTGTATTTACAATCCTTAAGGATGTGAATAATTTTAGTGATTTGAAAGGAGATATTAATTTATGAAGAGAATCATCGCAACTATTTTTACAATGGCTATAGGTTTCAATATGGGCTTTACCGCATTGGCTGCCGGGACAGTAGGTCAAAATGGCAGACAGGATATTGATGTTAAGGCCAAGTATTCGGATACGGTTACGACTCCGGATGTCTATAGTATTGATATTGAATGGGACAACATGACATTTACTTACTCTGAAGCGGGTACAATGGATTGGGATCCGGCAACGCATACCTATACAGAAAATGTTACTTCAGGCTGGGATAAAGACAGTGCTGATGTAACGGTAGCCAATCATTCAAATGTACCCGTAGATATATCTTTCGGTTATGTCCCTGAAGATAATTATGGAGTCACATCCGCATTGACTCATACAGAAAGTACTGTAAATCTGAATGCTGCAATCGAAGGAAATCTGACGGATATTCCAAGTGTTACGGCTACGTTGACTGTTAGCGGAACTCCGAACAAGAATGTTACAGAAGAAGGCGTTGTAGTAGGTAAGATTACTGTGAAAATTATTTGATAAAAAGAAGAAGGAGCGGGGCTAATGAAAAAAAGGATAGCTATGGCTTTGATTATGACATTGGCTGTGTCAACAACAGCATTCGCTGAGAATATAAGTCAAAATGGCAGTTCTTCTGCGGATGTAAAGGCTACTTATAATGATGGTGCGGATGCGGGAAAAATTTATAGCGTGGATATTACTTGGCAAGGGATGAATTTTACATATACTGCAGCAGATACCGTATGGAATCCTCAGACACATACCTATGATCCCACTACGGAGCCTTACTGGAGTGATGGAATGATTAGTGTGACAAATCATTCTAACGATGCCATTACGGCAACGCCGAGTTATGCTGCAGAATCAGATTATGAAAATATTACAATGACTTTTAGCGACAGATCGTTAAAAGTTGCTACGGCTGACAATGGTATAAATGGGGAAGCAGGCAAAGCGGTGACAGGGAATATTACAGTGAAGCCATCAGGTGAATTATCTAAGGGAGTGACGGATACAAAAATCGGTACGATTACTATCGTTATTTCTTAAAAAAAACATATCCAAGGCAGGATGTAAGACAGCCTGTCCTTGGACTTTGATGTTTATTCATAGAATACTGTGGATAAACATGAGAGAAGAGGAAGGAGTGTGAGGATATTTGGAACAAAAACAAATCAGAAAAAATAGATGTCTGCGGATGACAGCAGTATTTTGTATTTTATCATTGATTGTGATGATATTTGTATTGGTAATAAAAAAAGATTCTCAACAGTCACAGTTTATATCCCCGCCTTTTGATTCGCATGCTGTGTCAGGGATTCCGGACGTGCCGGACGATTTGAAATGGGGGGAAGTAGACGTTCAGATATTTAAAGCATCAATCTGTAGTGTGGTTACTCTGAAAGGTGGACAGGCAGATATCTGGCTGACGAATCCAGAGAGTAATAAAGTATGGCTAAAGGTCAGGGCATTAGATGATAATGGGGATATTTTAGGTGAGACAGGGTTGATTAAGCCTGGTGAATACGTACAGTCACTCGTATTTGATATAATTCCGAAGACTGGAACAGCTATAGGACTGAAGCTGATGGCTTATCAACCGGAAACTTATTACAGCGAGGGCAGTGTAACTCTTAATACCATGGTAAAGGTGGGGAAATAGATGAAGAGATTAATGAGACATTGGATGATAGTGATATTGGCGGTAGTCATGATGTGTAATATGGTTCCTGTTTGCCGGGCGGCTGAAATGCAGGAAGGATGGGAAAAGAATGTAATTATTAAGAGCAAGACAAACAGCCATGAAAATGTATATAGTGCAACCGTATCAAAGTGGAATAGTGGAAATATTCAGGCGGGAAACTATTTTTTTAAGTTTTCCAATAATCAGCTGCTTTCATCCACATATCTGAAAGTACATCATATTACAGAGGATACAGAGGGATATGACTGGTTCGTAAACAGCATGAATGGGCTTGGAGACAAGGTGGCACCTTTTGATATTTATGGTGTTAATGATGAGAAACGAACAGAGTTTTCTAAAAGCCTGCAGGTTGTGGTTGAACTGCCTGATAAATATAAAGATCCTGCTCTTTATTTTCTGGATCCGGATGGAAATGCTGCATCGCTAGAATTAAAGGGCCGTGGTGATAAATATGAATTTACGGTTACATGCAGTGGTTATTATGTGTTTGTAGATAAAGCGGATTTATCGGGGAATGAAGAACCTGTGATCTACTATACAGTGAAAGCCAGTGCAGGGAAGGGAGGATTTATTTCTCCAAAAGGTAAATTGGTTGCCGCCTCTGGTACAGATATCACTTTTGATATTATTGCGGAGAATGGTTACAGGATTGCAAATGTCATGGTGAATGGCATTTCGGTAGGAACTGCCAGGCGCTATACTTTGAAAAATATTCAGGCGGATTATAGTATAGAAGCGAGATTTGAGGAAATAGAGCCCACCGGCATCAAACTGAATGAATCAAAAATCAGGATGAAGAAAGGAACAAAATATAAATGGTTGAAAGCTACGGTTTTTCCTTCCAATGCTTTAAATAAAAAGATAATATGGACATCTTCGAACAGAAAAATTGCATCTGTGGATGCCAAGGGGGTTATCAAAGCATTAAAAGAAGGAACTGCTGTGATTACCGCATCGACGGTAAATGGAAAAAAAGCAAGTGTAAAGGTAACGGTTGTAAAGAAAGATATTCAAGCATCCAGGATTTCTCTTAATGCTAAGAAAGTAATATTAAAGAGAGGAAAAAAACTAGTTTTGAAAGCAACTATATTGCCCGTCAATACCGGAAATAAAAAAGTAACATGGACATCCTCAAATAAGAAAATAGCGGTGGTAAATGCGAAAGGTGTAGTGACAGCGAAAAAACCGGGAAAAGTAAAAATAACGTGCAGAAATAAGAAAGGTAAAAAGGCAATCTGTATGGTTACAGTGAAGAAATAATAAATATACAGGACAGTTATGCTATACCACTTCTTTGTGCTTTCTCTTTGCTTTTTTATCAAAATGTTACTGTTATGGTCAGAGAATACAATGACATAAAGAGGAATGCAATGGGAAAAAGTTCATCGGGAAAAGATACAATTTTTGAAGAGCTTATGACAAAAAAAGAGCTTGGTTTAAGCAAAATCGTGTTGTATACGACAAGGCCCCGCACAAATGAGACGGAGGGGATGCAGTATCATTTTGTGGATGAGGAAAGACTGAGGGCATTGGAAAAGGCCGGTAAAGTGATTGAACTGAGGGCTTATCAGGTGGTAGGGGGTGTGTGGAAATATTATACTGTGGATGATGAGCAGATGGATCCGGAACATAAAAATTATCTGGCGATCAGCACTCGGGTGTCTTATGAAAAACTGAGAAATTATTACGGGACAACCGATTTATATAGAGGTGGCGGATGACAAACATCTGGAACGGGCATTGGCACGGGAAAAAGGGCAGAGAGTACCGAATTACGATGAATTGCGCCGCAGATATCTGGTGGACAATCAGGATTTTCGGAGGAAAATATCGGGAAGGCGGGAATTACCCGGCGAATTTCCAATAATGGTGCGACAGAAGAATGCGTGGATGAGATAGCTGCATTTATTTTGGAGAGCATCAAAAAGGGCTAGGTAAAGTCTGAAAAATATGATATAAAATGTCTGTAAGGACAACTTATGCAGCCCCCTTTTATTACATGGTTTTTTGACGTAATAAGAGGAGACAGTCTAGAACATTTCTGCACCGCGCCTCTTCTTGATTTTGCCGAACATGGTATAGAATAGAAGAAAGCCACACCCAGGGAGGAAATTCATATGAAAAAATTAGCCGTTTATTTCCCAGGCATCGGATACCATTGCGACAAACCTCTCCTGTATTACAGCAGGAAGGCGGCCCGTGAGCTTGGATATGAGAATGATAGAAATGTGACGTATTCCTATAAAGCGGGAAATATCCGTGGCAATGAGGAAAAAATGAAGGAAGCATACGAAGCGCTGTTTTTGCAGGCCGAGGCTGCGCTTGCGGAGGTTGCCTGGTCTGACTTTGAAGATGTACTTTTTGTTTCAAAGAGCATCGGCACAATCATAGCGGCGTCCTATGCGGAGAAGTACGGGTTAAAGCAGGTAAGGCATATTTTGTATACGCCTTTAGCGCAGACCTATCTTTTTGCGCCCAGGCAGGGGATCGCTTTTATCGGGACGGCAGATCCCTGGAGCGATAAGGATGAGATCATCCAGCTTTCAAAAAGAAGCGGGATTCCTCTGAGTGTCTATGAGGGCTGCAATCATTCCCTGGAATGTAAGGATACGTTAAAAGACCTGGAGAATTTAAAGGATATTATGCAAAAGACAGTAGAATTTTGCAAGGGATAGAAAGCCTGTGTATGGGAAACAGGATAGAAAGCTATTGTTATGCCGGCCTGTGCAGTAAATGCACAGACCGTAAAAAATGGGACGAGAAAATAATTTCTGTAAATCCAGATTTTCTATGATAATGGGAGCGGTTATCCGCTTACAAGTCCTTGATTATTTCTATTAAAAACAAGATGGTATGTCAAGGACACCCGGCCATACCGGGAAGTGGGAAGAAGCTTACTCCACATCCATAAGGGCAGCCAGGTCTTCCTCGCCCGTGCGGACCTTGATGACCTTGTCCACGTTGTAGACGAAAATCTTTCCGTCGCCGATATGTCCTGTGTAGAGGGCTTTCTTTGCCGCCTCGATGACTTCGTCAACGGGGATATTGCCCACAATGACTTCTACCTTTACCTTCGGAAGGAGGGTAGCGTCCAGCTCTACGCCGCGGTATTTTTCACCGGCGCCTTTCTGTACGCCGCAGCCCATCACCTGGGTGACGGTCATGCCGGTTACGCCGATATCGTTCATGGCTTTCTTCAGCACATCATATCGGGACAGCTTGGAGATGATGGATACCTTGTAGATGCCGCTGGAGGATTCCGGTCCCCTTACTACCTTGACAGCAGCGTTTTTCTGGGCCTCAGAAGCCGTTACATAGTCGTCGCTTCCCAGCTTGGTGTTTTCATTGATTTCCATCGTCATGGTATTGGAGATATCCATGATGCTGAAGCCCGCATAGGCGGACGGCAGGCCATGCTCGGTAGCATCCAGGCCGACGATTTCCTCTTCCTCGCTGACACGTAAGCCGACGGTTACTTTGATGATCAGGAATGTGACGGTGATCGTAACTACCGTCCAGGCGATGACGGAGAACATGCCGAGGAGCTGGGTCCCAAGCAGCCCAAAGCCTCCTCCGTAGAACAGGCCTACAAGGGTATCGTTGCCGGGAGCGGAGGTAGTGGCGAACAGGCCGACGGCGATCGTTCCCCAGATACCATTCAGGCAGTGGACGGCGACTGCGCCCACAGGGTCGTCTACGCGGAGCACATTGTCAAGAAGCCATACGCCGAAGACTACCAGAAGGCCGGAAACCACGCCGATGGCAACAGCGCCTGCGCAGTCCGTTACATCGCAGGACGCGGTGACGCCCACCAGGCCGGCCAGAGAAGCGTTCAGACACATGGAAACATCCGGTTTTCCGTATTTTATCCAGGTGAAGACCATACATACAACCGTCGCGATGGCGGGGGCGACCGTGGTGGTCAGGAAAATGGAGCCCAGCTGTTCCACGGAGGTCGCGGCTGCGCCGTTAAAGCCGTACCAGCCAAGCCACAGGATAAATACGCCAAGGCATCCAAGGGGCAGGTTGTGGCCGGGGAACGCGTTGACCTTAACGATTTTACCGGATTTATCTTTGTCGAATTTTCCGATACGGGGCCCAAGGATGGCGGCGCCCACCAGGGCGGAGATGCCGCCCACCATATGGATGGCACAGGAGCCTGCGAAATCGTGGAAGCCCATCTGGGACAACCAGCCGCCGCCCCAAATCCAGTGAGCCTCTATCGGATAGATCACAGCGGAGATGACCGCGGAATAGATACAATAGGAGAGAAATTTCGTCCGCTCAGCCATGGCTCCGGATACGATGGTAGCTGTGGTGGCGCAAAATACCAGGTTAAATACAAAGTTGGACCAGTCAAAATCTGCGTAGCTTGTGAAAATGTCCAGGCCCGGCTTTCCGATAAAGCCTGCCAGATCCTCGCCGAGCAGCAGCCCGAAACCGATCAGGATAAAAACGATGGTTCCGATACAGAAATCCATCAGGTTTTTCATCAGGATGTTGCCTGTATTTTTGGCACGGGTGAAGCCTGCCTCCACCATGGCGAAACCGGCCTGCATCCAGAAAACGAGGGCGGCGCCAATCAAAAACCAGACTGCAAAGAGTTGACCGTTGACGGCATTCATAATTTCTTTTGTCATAATAGTTCCTCCTCATGAAAATGGTGTTTGTAGTGCAGAGTATCATATAAAAAAAGGAGATATTGATGAGCCGTGCTCCATCAATATCTCCTTTGATATGCCCCTAATTATACAGTTCTATTTTCAAAAGGTCGATCCTTTTTCAAAAGACAAATTTTATAAAAAATTTGTGAAAACTTCCTGATTTTTATAAATAATTCACTTTAATCCCTTTACCCTGCGTTTGCAGGCAGCATCGTTGGGGATCCGTTTAGTCATTTGTATTACCCGTCTTTCTGCGAAAGACACCAATGCGTCATGAAACAGGTGCATTGTTTTTTCGCTATCTAATTTGTTTTCCCTCTGATATTATTGCTTTATAAGACTGACA
>JAETQR010000088.1 GCA_021770615.1 Lachnospiraceae bacterium
TCCACGATCTGCTGTTTAAATTCCGGAGTGTAAGATTTTTGATTTTTCGCCATGCCTTTCATCTCCTTTGTTCTTTCATTTGATAGTATAGGTTGTTCAACTTTTCCTGTCCACACTTATATACTAACACCACAAGAATCATTTTGGCGGACTCGAATCATTTATGGAAATGCTTCACAATATGAAGAAAGCCGGAACATTGCTTGATTCTCAAAAGCAGAAATTTCTTGATCTTCTCATCGCAAATGAAGCGACGTTCAATCAGTTCTACAACAATCAGGTAGATCTATTTAAAACCGTATGCGCATATTATCTGGAGGGTCTGACCGAGGAGGAAATCAGAGCGTTTTACCAGACGATTCCTGCCGGAAGCTTTACTATGGATAAAGCCGCATATACCAATACGGTCGATGCGAAAGCAAAAGAATACCGCAGTTCTCTTGGAAACGAGCAGTTGAAAAAGCTTTGGTTGGAAAAAACCAGGTCAACTTCACCGAGAGAATGGTCTAGAAAACATCTCATGCCGATACTCTGCCTTGTTCCGGATAACGAGGTGCAACAGGCACGGGCTGCTTTCGGGACGTTGAATAAGAATCATCCTGACGGAACCGCTATTGAAAAAGCCAAGGAGTATCTTGAGAAAGCCTCATTCTATGGGCTGCTTGAAGATCAGGCTGCGCTTGACAGGATTTTCACGGAAACGATTATTAAGGGCTTTGCGGTAATGCTGACGGATGTGGAAGAAGTAAAACGCTATTTGGATAGCCGCATTTCAACCGATCCATATGACTGGTTTGGTCTTCCGGAAGTTGATAAGAAGCTTCAGCAGATGGCGGAAGCCAAGTACAACCAGGGTGGATCTTCAAAGGCACTTGAGAAGATTGACAATATGGATGTTGAGGAAGTGAAGCGTTATCTGAAGGAACTAATTAAGGATAACATGACTGTTGGTATGGAGATTATCAAGGGTAATTGAGGTGATTCAGAATGGATTTAGCTGAATGCAAAAAGAAAATAGACAGGTTTCTGTCGAAAGACAATGTTCAACCTTTAATTGTGGATGTACAGAATCATAAGGACTGGAGCGATTTGATGGTGCATTACAATGTAGGAATTAACACTATTATAAAGACATCGGATTATTGCAAAAAAGATGAGCTTCCACAGATAGACAGGCTCTTTCATGATTTGGAAACAAAGGATGGCACATCGTTTGTCACCGGATTGACTTCGTTTCTGAAACTGCGTGGCGAGCAGGAGCTAAGGAAAGTTATCAGTGAGATTCTTTCTATGACCACGGCAGGGCATGTGGTTGTTGTAACCTACCAATGCCACAGATATATGGATTTCAAAGATCCGCGCTTACAGCCTCGCATTGCTGTACTTGATGGCGAGGAACAAACATCACCGGAAATCTACCTTTCGTCACCGAGGCTGTCACTTAAAGGTGTCCAGACAATCAATGGGATAGATTCGTTTTCTGTTTCGGTTGAAAGTACTTCTTCTGATAAACTGCTTATTTTTACCAGCAAGGAGAAGGCTGATTATCCCAAGGCACTGTATCGTATCATTGGATTGTCCAAAGCATATGATGCTCTGTTGCAGAAAGATCCAAAGACTTCCGAACTGAGCGAGGCTATTGGTACGGATGAACAGTGGAAGTATGCACTTGGATTGTTTGAAACGAAACCGGACTGGATTGCTGTTATTGATGGTGAATTTGGCAATCACATGACTCTGGAAATCCATGTGCAGAATTATAACAGAATGGCTCCAAATCATTTGTGGTTGTACTTTGTTGGATTAAAGCTTTTTGGAGCAAAGAATAATTGGTGCCTTAATTATGCGTCCGCGAGATCATCAAGTTTACGCGAACTGATTTCCAATGTTTACCGTGGTATTTTGAACAAAAATGTCAAGGATGCGGATTTCTGGGATTGTTATGAAAGCCGCAAAATGCTTCTTAATCAGATAGGGAATCCTTCAGCGGAACTTACAGCCTACTGTAAAGTGGTAGTTGGCAAAGGGAAAAACGCCATTTGTTACCTGACGGACAATACCGAGCAGGAAAAGGAAGCTATTTTTACATTCATGGATCAGTACGGAGAGGAGTATAAGCGGGACGAGCTTATGGGGATACTTAAGAGAGTTTATCCCGATCTTTTTGCATACCTTCAGCCGTACAGATTTAGAAATGAACTTCTGGATAATTATTTTCAAGATTACAAATATCAGAAGGTTATTAACAAAATCCTTCCGGAATTTGAGACGATCGTATTAGAACAAGCTGAAAAGAGAGAATACAATCTAATTCTCGAACCACGCTCCTCAAAGATAGAAAAAATCAGCACAAAGGACTCTCTGTTGTATTTTATGGATGCTATGGGTGTAGAGTATCTTGGCTACATTATGTCGGTATGCAGAGAGCTTCAGTTAAATGCAAAAATAATCGTGTGCCGTTGTGAGCTTCCATCCATTACCAGTCGGAACAAGGAATTTCTTGAACTGTGGGATGAGAAACAAATCGTTTCCATCAAAGATATCGATGATATCAAGCACCATGGCAAGTTTGACTACGACTACTATAGTAATTCGAAGCTGCCGCTGCATCTCATGAAGGAAATGGAAACCATCCACGACACCTTGGAGAAAATCAGAAACAAGTTGATTGGCGGCGGTACGGTTAAACGCGCTGTGATGATTGCGGATCATGGAGCCAGCAGACTTGCCGTTCTCCATGATACTGAGAATGTATGGGAGATGCAAGAAAAAGGACAACATTCAGGAAGATGCTGTCCTAAGAGTGATGTGGATGTTCAACCGGATTATGCTACGGATGCCGGTGATTTCTGGGCATTGGCAAACTATGATCGTTTCAGGGGTGGCAGAAAAGCTAATGTGGAGGTACATGGCGGTGCCACGCTCGAGGAGATATGCGTTCCGATTATTGAACTGACATATTCAGATGGAAAGATTGAGGTTCATCTCATGCCTGTAGATGCAGAAGCGGTCGATTTTACAGGTGTATTGGAAATTGAAGTCAGCTTCCGTAAGAAGGCTGCCATCAAGATATTCATGACGGCAGAGCTTTCGGATGTAAGCATAACAGTTGATGGAAAGAGCTATGAGGCTGAGCCGCTTGGGAGTGGTTTTTATCGGGTGGATATGCCCGATTTGAAAAAGCCTGGAACTTATTCGGTAGATGTGTATTCCGGCGACAATGCCGTTGCTGAAAAACTGACACTTATTGTTAAGCGTGAGGGCCAGCGTGAGAAAGATCTGTTGTAGGAGGAATTTGGTCATGGAAAACAAACTTCGGGAATGTTTCGAAGATATGGTGGTGTATAAAGATTTGAAGAAAAGTAATTTCTTCTCATCTCTTGGATTACCTTCTTTCTTGAGAGACTGGGTTCTTAAGAAATTTGAGGATGATGAGGGTAATTACGATGTTGAGGAAGTAACAGACTTCATCAAGACATATCTTCCGCAAAAAGAAGAGTGGATTAGCATAAAGAATAGAATCATCTATGAAAATGAGCGTGTGAAGATTCTCACCAAGGTCGGAATAGATATTGATATCCGAACCGGAGAAATATCATTCTCTCTTCCCAATTTTGGTTTGACAAATAGGGAAACAATCATTGAAACGCCTGTATGGGAACAATATAAGAATGAGCTTACAAACGGTCAGGAAATTTGGGGAGTGATTGAACTTGGGTACCGTTTACCGGATGACACAGCAAAACCCAAGATTCCCGGCAAGATTAAAATGACTGGTTTCACTAATTTCTGCCCGTACACAGCCGATCTTGATTATTACAAAGATGTTCGTGCGGAATTTGACATCTCCGAGTGGATCGATGTCCTGCTTGGAGCGATGGACTACAATGCTGCTGGATATAAGAATGAAGAAGAAAAACTGGCAATGCTTACCCGTTTGCTTCCGTTTATTGAGAAGCGGCTTAACCTTCTTGAACTGGCACCGAAAGGAACCGGCAAATCCTATGTTTTCGGAAACGTAAGCAAATATGGCTTGCTGACTGACGGTGGCAAGATTACCCGTTCAAAGATGTTCTATGATGTAAGTCGCCGTGCTCCTGGCTTCATAGTTGGAAACGATTATGTTGCTATTGATGAAGTCAAGCTGGTCACCTTTAATGATATTAGCGAGATGCGCTCCATTATGCAAGGGTACATGGAGCGAGGGCGGTTTAACATAAGCGGCTATGAGGGAGAGTCCTTTGCCGGAGTTGTGTTACTCGGAAATATTTCGATTGATAACATGGATGAGTACACAAGTATGTTCTCGGAACTTCCTACGCTTTTTCAGAAAAGTGCTCTTGTAGACCGTATTCATGGATTTATTAAGGGCTGGGATATTCCGGAGATGAAGGATAACCTGAAAGTTTCTGGATGGGCTTTGAATTCCGAATACTTCTGCACTGTTCTTCATATGCTTCGGGATGACGCGAGTTACAGAGCCATCGTTGACCAGATTGTCGATGTTTCCGAGAATGCGTATGTAAGACATACAGAAGCGGTAAAAAGGATAACTACGGCATATTTGAAACTCCTATTTCCTCATGTCCGTACAGCAGAGGATGTTGATCTGAAGCTGTTTAACCGCTATTGCCTCAGACCTGCCGTGAATATGAGAAAGATAATCTGGCGACAGCTTTCGATTCTTGATGCTGAATATAAAAAGGACGATAAGCAGATGCCTACTTTTACTGTAAAGGAACCTAAGAATGAAGTATGAGTGCGTAGTGTGTGGAAAGGATAATCTGGATAAGGATACAATCGGGATCAATAAGAAACTTTTGGGAACGGAGATCCTAAACTTTTATTGTATGGATTGCCTTGCAGATTATCTGGAATGTACCGTTGACGAGCTATTGGAAAAGATAGAGGAATTTAAGGCTGAAGGCTGCAAACTCTTTATGTAAGGAATGATTATGAAGCATTATGTTTATGCGGATAATGCCGCAACAACAAAAATGGATAAAGTCGCATATGAAGCGATGACACCGTATTTCCTTGAAGAATATGGAAATGCTTCTCAGTCGTATGCTTTTTCGAGAACACCTAAGAAAGCATTAAAGGAGGCACGGGAGACAATTGCTTCCTGTATAGGCGCATTTTCGGATGAGATTTATTTTACCTCCGGTGGAACGGAAAGTGATAATTGGGTTATTAAGGGCGTAGCAACGTCTAACGAGAGGAAATATACGATTATCACCTCGTCTTTTGAACATCATGCGGTTTTGCATTCTTGTACAGCAATGGAGAAGCTCGGGCATCAGATAGTTTATCTTAAACCCGAAAAAACAGGTGAGATTTCTCCGGATGTGTTGAAGAGAGAGATTACGGAAGATACAAAACTCGTTTCCGTGATGTATGCAAACAATGAAATCGGTTCGATTCAGCCCATAAAAGATTTATCTGATATAGCACATGAAAAAGGCGTGTTATTTCATACTGATGCGGTTCAAGTTGTAGGACATGTGGATATAGATGTACACAGTCTCGGAGTTGATATGCTCTCTGCATCAGCACACAAATTCAATGGCATGAAGGGCTGCGGATTCTTATATGTACGAAAGGGTTGCGATCTGATTCCTTATGTAGACGGTGGAGCACAGGAATCGGGAAGCCGCGCAGGTACCGAGAACATTCCGGGAATTGTTGCTATGGCTGCGGCTCTAAAAAACAACTGCGATCATCTTGAAGAAAACAGTAAGAAAATCACAAGTTTAGAGAACGAGTTTCTGCGCATGCTGGCAGAGAGCAATATTCCATTTGTCCGAAATGGGGGTCTGCACACTTTACCCGGTTTAATCAGTCTTTCTTTTCCGGGAGCGGACGGAGAGGCAATTTTACACAGATTGGACTTGCTCGGAATCTGTATCTCCACAGGTTCGGCTTGTAACAGCCAGAACACCGAGATATCTCATGTGCTGAAAGCGATTGATCTGAGCGATGAATACGCGAAGGGAACGATAAGAATTTCGCTTGGCAAGAATAATACTATGAAAGATGTAGAGAAAATTGTAAGTGGATTGAAAAAGATCTTAGTGAAATAATCTGATATGAGGGAAGTGACGTTTGATGGGAAGTCTCAATTATTCATCATATGTGCATAAGATGTAATCAGAGTAATGGAGTACTTAAAAGGGCTATTTGTATTGCATCGAGAAAAGTAGATCGGAGGAGTTGCGTATGACTGCAGGCCGTTCGTTCAAAGAATTTGTAAAAGACAGATGTTATAACGGCTTGTATGCTGCGGCTGAGAAATACATTGCTGATAATTGGGAGTCGTTTGATCTGTATACAAGAAAAATCCATCGTATCGGATCAGTTGAGATGGTTGACGGAAGAATCGAACGTGTCTATGTTGAAGACCGTCCGGAAATGCGTGTGGCATTTGATGTTGGCTTCGAGGTAGATCTCGAAATTCAGGAGGGCGATTATCACTACGATGAAGCTGAAGAAAAGTCAATCTGGCTTCGAATTCCATGTGAAGGAGATCTGTCTTGCGGCCTTGACGACTGGACGCTTGATGAGAACAACATTCGTTTGTATAGTCCGCAAAAAACACCAGCAAATTCTTTGTCTGATTCACTGGTTCCGTTCATCCCCCATGATCAGCTTGATAAGGCTGCCACAGAATTTCTGAAAGAAAACTATCCGGACGCATTGAAGATAACGTCGCACGGTCAGGCTCCGGTATTCGTTGATCCAGAGAAGATAGCAAAGAATCTCGGACTTACTGTAAAGATGCAGAGAATACGGGAGGATGCTACCGTTTTCGGACAGATATATTTTGTTGATACGGAAACGGAAATGTATGACGTCAACAAGGGAGAGAATGTTCCGACTCATATTGATGGGAAGACCATTATTGTTGATCCTAAGATGTTTCTCCTGCGCAATCTCGGATCAGTCAATAACACTATTATCCACGAGTGTATCCACTGGGTAAAACACAAGAAAGTTTTTGAATTGGAGCGTCTTTTCAATTCTGGGGCTTCGCATATCAGTTGTGAAGTTGTGGGTGGTGCTGCGTCACAGGTTGCGAAAAGTGCTACCGAGCAGATGGAAAAACAGGCAAATCAGCTTGCGCCAAGGATTCAGATGCCTGCAGAGCCATTCCGGGCAAAGGCAAATGAGTATATTGGCAAATTCATGCGTGAAACAAACGCCAAGCATACCATAGATGTGATGGAACAGGTTATCTGCGCATTGGAAGCAGATTTTGTAGTATTGGATAGGCTACAATAAACTGGACAGATTTTTTAAGGTCATATAATATAAAACCAATAAGCAAAGGAGCATCCAATATGACCGAAACAAAACAGAAAAGAAAACCCCGCAAGTACACAGATGAAT
>JAETQR010000089.1 GCA_021770615.1 Lachnospiraceae bacterium
TTAGTTGATATCCGTTCTCATTTAAGGTATAATTTTTTTGTAAAGATATAGTTTTTAGCATACTTATATTTTACACCAACTGCCGGATTCTTTCGAGGTCTGGCAGTTATTTTTTTGCATTTTTTTGTACAAAAAGGGAGCTGCACACTAATTTCTTAGTGCGACAGCCCCGACAAAATCATATTTACTTCTTCTCCCGCATCAACACCTTGCTTCCGGGCATCATTCTATCTTCTCATAACGCTCAAACACTTTATCTTCCCCGCATACATGCTTGGTTCCATCCGCATCTATAATGATATAATCATTCTCATGTATAAAAGTACGTCCCCTCCGGTGTGTGATATACGGACACACAAAAGAGCCATTATCATCCTTTACCTTGACCAGGGTATCTGTTACGATCCACATTCTTGTGACCACATCCGCCCACAGCTCAAAGCCATCTTCAAGCCCTTTACCGGGTTCGTATTTTACCACATCTGCTTCCAACATGATTCTTCTGCATTTCATATGTATCCCCTGCCTTTCTTTTCCAAATGCCAAAGCCAAAAAGCTAATGTGTCTTTTTGGTTTCTTTACATAACGTTGTCGAACTGATCCGAAGAAGATTTCCGGAGACTTCATTGACCTGACGGAATGATTCTTCTACCTCGCGGGCAGCACTCTTCTGTGTCTCTGTCTCTTCTGCAATCTGTTCCGCCTGTGCGATGGTATTCTCCACCAGATTCTCCATCTGCCCCACCATATGTAAAACTTCCTTGCTATGTCCTCTCGTATCCGCACCGGAATCCGTCGCAACCTTTGCCTTTTCCTTTGATTCTTCCTGAAGGACGCCGATTCGTTCCGCTTCTTTTTCCACTTCTTTCAGTTTTTCCAGTCCACTCGTCACGTTTGCTATATTCTCCTGATTCGAGACATGGACCTGTTCCAGCAGGGCTACGGTTTTGTGGAGGATTCCGGCAATGGCATCACTCGCCTGTTTGGAATCCTGTGCCAGCACTCCTACCTCTTCTGCCACCACGCTGAACCCTTTTCCCATCTCTCCCGCTCTTGCCGCTTCGATCGAAGCATTTAACGCAAGCAGATTTGTCTGACTGGCAATACCTGCGATTGTATCTGCAAAGCCCGATATATCCTTCATCCCTGCCTCCAGATTCTCAACCAGACTCTCTGTCTGTCTTGCCGAATGCTCAATCTCTCCGATTTCCTTCATTGTGCTCTGCATCATTTCTATATAATGGTGTAGCTTATCGGATGTTTCTTTTGATATTTCCAGCATTTGTTCCATATTATCTACCACATCGTCCACGTTCTGATTCAATCCATGAATGGAATCACGGACAGAATCCACAAAGCGGGAACTCTCCTGACATTCCTGTAACGTCGCCTGCACAGAACCCGTAATTTTTTCGTTCGTATCCGTAAAACCGTGAATGCAGCTTTCGAGCTGTTCTACCACGCCACTCAACTCTCCCGATGCCTTTTCACACTCGTCCATGAGTGCCACGGTCTGTCTCGTATCCGCAAACCGGACAAGCATCTGATGGGACAGGTCGGCAATTTTTACACAAATAAGGCTCATCACGACGCTCTCCATCAGAAATCCAATGGAGCGGCTGATAAACCACATCATATCTGTCTCATACTCGATCTGCGGCACATTCAATGAGCGGAAATACAAAGAAAGCACCAATAAAATATAAGATACAACAGAAACCCGTATAGTAAATTTCTTATCATAATAAAACAAACTGAACACCATCGCAAAGCCATATGTCATATAGATACCGATCGCCGAATTCGTAGCCATCAACGCCACCAGCGCAGCAAGGGCAAACGTTGTCACATATTTCATTATGTGGATCGGTGTATGTAACTTATAAGCGATCCCCGGTCCCTGTGTCACTACCACGCCAACTGCCGAAAGCAGGATCAACTCTCCTATTTTCGCCTGAAAAATACCGGCAAGCGACAGTACGATCAGCACCGGATAGACAAAGATCAGCCACCGCAGTGCCTTTACCGCTGTTTTTGTTACCTTTTTATCATTTTCATTAAAAAAATTCTCTTCCATGTTCATACAAAATACCTCCTGTTATCATCGACCTGTCATGGTTCGATCCGATAAGCGCTTAGTTCTCTGTTCATTCCTGAAATATTCTGAAACGTTTCCTCTGTTGAACCCTCAATATCCTTCATATCTGTATTCATAGACAACAGCATCTCCGACACATGAACGATTTCCGTACTTGTTTCCTCAGATGCCGTGCTGACAGACTGCATGATGTCATTGATGCTCTTCAGTGACTCTTCATACTGTTCCGTTATTTGCTGCAACTGCTCCATAGACATCCGTATTTCATCGGATTGCCCCATAAAACTGTGGGAAGCATTACTGAAGCTTTTATAATCTCCGGAAATCTCGTTCCGCAAAAAGGAAAGCATCTGCTCTGCCAGCTTATCCAGCCCTTCCACTGCCTCCACGACATCGCTGCTCATGATCTGAATCTCATTTGCCGCATCACTGGTATTGTGGGCCAACGTCTCGATTTCCCGGGCTACAACCTCAAATCCCCGTCCCGCTTCTCCAGCTCTTGCCGCCTCGATCGAAGCGTTCAGTGCCAATAGATTCGTCTGGGCAGAAATACTTAAAATAGAATCCGAAAGCTCTTTTATCCGAAGGACCGCCTCTGCCCTCTCCTTTTCCTTCTGCATGCCTGCGGACATAGTCTCCACGTTTTCTCCAATCTCTTTAGCTGAGTCTTTTGCCGTTTCATTCAGCTCCTTTGAAGAAACATAAATCTCTTTCAGATTATTGGTATTCCGGGTAACAATATCCACAATACTCTGAATATCCTTATATACAAAATCCACCTGCTCCCTGGCAGTCTCGGCAGATGCCGCAATCTCTTCCGAAGATGCCACCATAGATTGTATTGTGTTATTTATATTGGTGATCCGGGAAACAGAGCCGGACACATGTGTATTGATACTCTCCATTTTAAATTCAATATTGTCTGTTCCGCCCTTGATCTGACGGACAGTATTGGCAGTTTTTCTCAAAAGCTGGTTTAAACTGTTTCCGATCACTTCCAATTCATCACCGGAAGTAATATCCAACACCTTTGTCAGATCTCCGTCATCCGACGCCACTTCCAGGATCTTGTTATTTACTTTGCCGAAATTGCGCCTCATCCTGACAGATACGGTCACTGCTGCGATAAGCGCAAAGAGAATGCCGATCGCCACCGAAAACAAAATGTTGCGAATCAGATGATTCAGGGAGGTCTGTATCGACGAAGCCTCATAATCGACAGCTACGATCCCCAGTGTTTTTCCATTATGTACAACCGGTGCATAACCACTGTAAAACGTTCCCCACTCATCGGTAAATGCTTCCTGCGTCACACTTGCTTTTCCTTCCATCGCCTCAAACATGGCATCCTGTGCCTCATAATCCTCAGCATATTCTCCGGGATCATCCGGATCCGTATCTACAACAAACTGAAAATTGCTTTCGTCTTTTGGCATGAGCGTGTAGACATAAGTCACCGAATCTCCTGACAGAAAAAAACTAAGGGAATCTTTAACCGCCAACAGAGCTTCTTTATCACCCTCGATCGCCTTCAAAAAAGTCTCCCCATCCACATTTTCAGCAGCAATCACTGCAATTTCCATCACATTACCCATCGTCTTCTGCCGTAAAAAGCGCCCCATTGTCGAATAAGAAACTCCTCCTACGATCAGGGCAACAACAAGAGAAGCACCCATAATAAAAAGAAACAACTGTGTAGCTATACTGATTTTTCTGGTTTTCATACCTTTATCACCCCTCCGCATCCATTCTGCGCTGTTTATTATATTTTCAGCATAACATATATGATTGTTCCAAATCCACCTTCTGGTACAATTCGCACTTTTTGGGGTGTATTTTGTCACATCATGAGCTTTCGTATATAAACTGAGCTCATTCCTCCCCGCAATAATAATCAAAATACTGCTCCCACAAAAGGCGGTACGCCCCTCTGGGCGGATAGATCTTTTTTCCGTTATCCATCTTGGTCTCCTGTGCATTCAGACTGTCTACATGTTCCAGATTAATGATATAAGAAGCGCCTACTTTCACAAACGCCTGAAAATCACAGATCATCTCATAAATCTTTGCCATCGTCATATTCTGAACCAGTTCTGTACCATCTGCCAGATAGATATGCTGTCGTTTTCCCTGCGCTTCACAGTATACAATATCCTTTAATGGCACTTTTATGACTCCCCCTTCTCCTTTTAACAGGATATATTTCTTTCGCACCTGCTCTTCATCTTTTACAAATCTGTCTAATATGGAAAACAACTTGTCTTTGGATACCGGCTTGAGCAGATACGAGGATGCCTCCACATCAAAGGCTTCCAGGGCATACTCTCTGGATGTAGTGAGAAAGAGAAGCTTGGCATCGTTTCCCATATCACGAAGCTGTTTTGCTGCTTCCATTCCCAAAGGGATCTTTTCTCCTTTTTCTCCCGGCATGTAAATATCCATAAAAACCAGATCCGGTGCATAATTTCTTTCCCGGATCAAACCGAGCAGCTCACCCGCATTTTCAAAACACCTGATCGTAAAGTCCGAACCGGGATTTCTTTTCTCATAGTCACCCAATAATTTTTTTGTTTTTTCTAACTCTGCTGTCTCGTCATCACAGAGTGCGATCTGATATGTCATCTCTTCTCCATTCCGAAGTGTCTGGCCTTTTAAGAAACCGGCTCTGCATTCATGATCAGCCGGAATACAAACACTCCCTTATCATTTTTAAAATCGTAGTCCCCATTATATTTCTCTGCCGTCCTGATAATACTCGAAACCCCGACTCCTCCCGTAAATTTCGGTTTCGGTTTTCCGTCCTCTAATTCGGTTTCCATCCTGCAGGTGTTGCTACAGGAGATAATCAGTTTATTTTTCCGTTTTTTTAACATCAGATGAATAAAGCATTCCCTTCCATCCGGATTCTTTTTTACTTCCATGCAGGCATAAATCGCATTTTCATAGGCATTGGCAAGGATCACCACCAGATCAATGCTCGGTATCATCTGCTTTTTCCCGATCTCAACATCCAGTATTACCTTGATATCTTCACTTCTTGCCTTTCTGGTATAAGCCGCCAGAATATTATTAACTGCGGTATTTGCACATATCGTTTCCGGTATCCCCTGATCCATTTCCTTCTCATACTCTTTGAGATACTGCAGTAATTCTTCCTTTTGCTCCCTGCGTGTATACTCCGCTATGACTGCATTGTGGTGTCTTGCATCATGACGGATCCTCCTGCCCGATTCCACAGACTCTTCCAGAATCTCAAGCTGACGTTCCAAAAGCCTGTAATTCATCTGCATCAGCTGGTTTTCCCGCTCATATTCCCTCTCTTTGCCAACATGAAGATAGAAATGGAATACAAGAAGCTGCAGGGTTCCCGTCAGGAGAAAATTTGTTACGATCTGATACATACGGTGCAAAGTCAATTCCCTGTTCAGACTTGGATTCAAAATGTAACTGATTCCAAATAATATGCAGATGATCATAACAGCAACACTAAACTTATCTGCTTCTTTTTCCACATAATCACCAAATTGCTGAATGGGTTCCTTTACATACTTGTCCACCAGCAGTAAGATCAGGCAAACTAACAGGATACGTACAATGATATCTGCCCATACGTTTCGCTCAAATAAAAGGATCGAAATCTCCAGCCCCCCGATCACAAAAATTGCCATCAGATAAAAAATCAGTGCGAGTTTATACATTTTCAGATAGACAGAGTCCCTGCCGATCCAAAAGGCAAAGGCTGAAAAACACAGATACATGATAAACGCTACCATCCGCACACAGCTTGCCCAGTCTACCATATACCAGATACATGCCAGAACCGTTATCACCATACAAAAACAACCATAACACACAATCGTTTTTTTTCTGTCAAACCGTGATCTACTAATTAGGGAAAACAATAAGGTTACTCCTATGAGACTGATCATAAATCGAACAAACGCTATATATACAGAACCCCCTAACATAATTTATCTCTTGTCTCCTTTCTCTGTGTCTGACTGTCTGACCTATTATAACATAATTCTTGTGCTGCGTACTTATTATAACATGTACACCATAACAAAAAAACCACCTGAAAGTGGTTTGGCATAATTGGTCGGTTTTCAGGCAAATTTGGTTGGCCGGGCGACAGGGTAAGCGTTTACATAAAACATAAATTTCCCTCTGGAATATTTGCGTTCCAGCATGTGATAGATCACAATGACGTGGCACAGCACCGTAAGAAATAATCCCGGGAGCTGGTATAATCCGCTCATTGTAACGCCTCCTTCCGGCAGAAATCCATATATGCCTTCTGTACTTCCTCGCTGCTCCTTCTGGGAATGGGGATCTTTGTACCATTTAGCAGTTCAACGGTACCGGTAGAAATTTTCCGCACAAAGGCAAAATTGGCAATATAAGAAGCTCCTACCCTGATAAATTCAGAGAACGGCCGCATTTCCTCAAACATCTGTGATAATTTCCCGCGCAGCCGGAGGATTTTACCGGAGGAAAGATTCAATAACAGATAATGTCCCTGCGACTCTACAAATACGATCTCACTCGTACACACACGGTACATGCCGTCCACACAGGCAATCGAAAGGAAATTGCGGGCTTCTGTTTTTTGTACGGCACGGTCAAGGGCGGCGTCAAACTGCTCCTGTGTAAAAGGTTTGAGCACATAATGAGTGGCATTCATTGCAAATGCCTCCACCGCATATTCGTCGCTTGTTGTCAGAAAAATGATACCTGTATCCGGATTTTTTGCAAGCATTTCCTCTGCAACATCCGTTCCGAGCACGCCGGGCATGCAAATATCCAAAAGGGCGATGTCATAAATCTTTTCTTTTTTTATGGCACTTAAAATATCCATCGCTGTACGATACTCATCAATTTCAAAATGCAGTTCCGGGTGCAGCTTTATATAAGTCTCCAAAGCTGTTTTGATCTTTTCCAGTTCTCCTTGTATATCATCGCATACCGCCACCTTTATCAGGGACATTCTTACCACCAACTTTTTCAGTTATTTTATAACAATGATGTCGGGGCTTTTGACCCCAACATCATAACAATGAGTTGCCCGACAAATGGGCAATTTAAAGTAACTTTTTTTGACTGTACCTTGAAAACTTAACAAATTAGCTTCGTAAATTATCAGACGATTCTCTGGAGAGTATTTTTAATGCACCGCTGCAAGAGTGTGTCCCTTATCTTTCAGGCTTCCTGCGGATTAATGGCAGCACCAGACTGACTGGTCAGATACCGGATTAGTTTTCTTGCATTCATCCCGGCAATCT
>JAETQR010000090.1 GCA_021770615.1 Lachnospiraceae bacterium
CCCCAAATTTTGGGGCGTTTGTCAACCCCTTTTTGAAAAAGTATTCAAAAAATATGCAGAAACATTGAGGTGAAACAAAAAAATAAGAAATAAAAAAAGAGCGGAACTATGGGATCTATAGAGTTTCCGAGACCGCTCAAAATTTGAAAGTAGGTGTTGATTTGGATTTAGGAATGGAAACGGAAACATTGGAATTAAAAGAAACTATGCATTCCATTTGTGCGATTTTGAATAAACATCAATATGGAGAACTCTATTTTGGCGTGAAGAGTGATGGTACTGTGGTCGGACAAGTTGTAACGGAAAAGATATCGAAGTATGGGTTACGAGATTATGGATTTACAGAAAAATGAACTGGAGGAACAAAAGATATGACACTTTCAGAAAAAGATGGACAATTATTTTATAAATTGTGGTTACCGCTTCTTGACTATGTGAACGAAAAATGCAAAGTAAATAAAAATGTTAAGGATATGGCAAATACAAAAAGCCTGAATCCTCAGGAAGTAAAGGAAATTGCTAATGTGTTGTGGGATGATGTATCCCTCATTGACCAGTACCTGATTGATCAGAGGACTGATATATCAGATGAACACAAGGAGATCATTTCGAGTTGGAAGCGACGTGTTCAGGGGCGCTTTGTAATGGAACGACATCTGAAAAAGGGGACTATTTTTGTGTCAGAGGATGATAAGGTGTATCAGGTTCGGGGAATTATATCCAGTTGGGAAGAAATGTTTTTCTATGCTCCAATGCCATTATTGATGGAAGCAACTTTTATTCCGTTTCGAGATGTGATTATTTCAGATGGTTTGGTTATGCCATATAACATTGTAATTGGGAAAAATATGGCAAAACAGTTTAAAGACGTTTATATGAGTGCAAAGAAAAGTGGCACGTTGATTCAATCATTGTAAAATACAGAGGGAGAGGCATATGCAGAATAAGAAATGGAAACAATTTGGTGAATTTACAGAAAAATGTTATCTGAACATGATCGGAGCTGAAAAAGACAGTAGTTGTTGGCTGAAGGCGTTTGAACTGATGAAAGAGATTATTCTTGAAGAACGAAAGAATAATCCGGGATTTGCATCGGAATTAGAGATGATAGACGATGCTACAGATTATGCATTTGATATCCAGGGATGGTTGGAAGATTGCCTTGATGAAATTGATATGCGAGAAGAATATGAAACACTCTTAAAGATGTGTAATGATTTGATTGAATTGTTTGGCTGGCCGGAATATTCTGGTTCAGATATTAAATTTAGAAAAGCTACTGTGCTTCGTGAATTAAGAAAAACAAAAGAGGCATTAGAATTCTGTGAAAAATGGATGCAAAAGGAACCGGAGAATGTCGTGGCGGCTACTGCAGGAGTATATGCATTTATAGACACAAAAGAATACGATAAGGCTGAAACAATGGTAAACAGATTTGTTATGGATAAATCAAGGTGCGTTGAGGAAAATGAAATCATGTTTATTGCGGCTTCAAAATTATATGGAGCAATGGGGAATGAAAAGGAGAGAGAAGAGATAGATAAGGCAATTCAGGAGTATGATGATTACGTGGCGGAATATTTCCTGAATCCTGATTTTGATGAGGATGATGAATTGCCTTTCAATTAGTAGAAGGTAGGTGTCTGGATGCGTTTTTTTGATTATGAGAAATCAGTAAAAGATATTGAATATTACGAGATACTTGAAAATCTTATGGAACGTTGGGAACATGAGGTTGTTGAGTTCAAAGAAGCGAAAAGTAGTTACGATACAGATAAGATTGGACGTTATTTTTCTGCAATAAGCAATGAGGCGAATTTAAGACAACAGCAGTATGGATGGCTTATCTTTGGTGTCAGTGAGAAGAATAAGGTTAAACATATTGTAGGAACAGCGTATAAAAAAGGTGAGCGGAGTTTGCTGGAAAAATTTAAGTACGAGATTGCCAGGAATACTACGAACGGAATGACTTTTTATGATATTATTGAGATTTTTCCTGTAGTGAATGAAAAAGAATATAGAGTACTTATGTTCAAAATACCTGCAGCCGCAACTGGAATTCCAACAGATTGGAAAACGAATTATTACGAACGTTCAGGAGAAAGTCTTGTTCCATTGAAACAGTATAAGATCGATGCAATCCGTTCGCAGGAGAGAAAAGACTGGTCGAAGCAGATCCTTGAAAAAGCAACTATTGAACATTTAGATAAAACTGCAATTGCCCTGGCACGAGAAAGATACAAAGAAAAAATGAATCAGGACCATATTACTGAAGAAGTGGATGCTATGAATGATGAGCAGTTTCTTTCAAAAGTGAAACTGATGATAGATGGAAAGATCACACATGCAGGTATGTTGCTTCTCGGGAATTCTGATTATGATTATTTGTTCCAATCAGCACCAAGTATTATGTGGAGACTATATGGTGCGAATGGAATAGATAAAGATTATGCAATTTTTAAAATTCCGTTTATTAACGTTGTGGATAAAGTATTTGCAAAGGTAAGGAATCTGACATACAGATATATGCCAAATCAGTTAACGTTGTTTCCGATAGAAACTGAACAGTATAATAGTTGGCTGATTCGAGAGTTACTTAACAATTGTATAGCACATACAAATTATCAATTAGGCGGAAGAATTTATGTGAATGAATTTGAAGATAAAATTAAATTTACTAACCCAGGTGATTTTATTCCTCAGAGAATAGAAAACGTTTTAGAAGTGAGCTATAATCCACCTTTTTATAGAAACCAGTTGTTGGCGGAATCTATGGTTGCGTTCCATATGATTGATACTGCTACGCTTGGAATCCGTAGAGCATATAATATACAGAAAGCAAAATACTTCCCAATGCCTGATTACGATGTGGCATCGGGAACACAAGTTGAAGTAACTGTATATGGAAAAATTCTGAATGATAATTATATGCATATCTTATATGATCATCCAGAGTTAGATTTGCATACAGTGTTCTTATTAGACAGAGTTCAGAAGGGATTGCCAATGCAGAAAGAGGATGTAGATAAGTTACGCTCTTTAAAATTAGTCGAGGGTCGTATTACGAGCTTGTATTTGTCCGCATCTGCGGCTAAAAGTATTTCTGATGGTGCGGGGTATATTAAGAATAAAGGGTTTGATGATAAGTATTATAAGGATCTGATTGTTGAATATTTGAAGCAATATGAGAAGGCAAAGAAAAGCGAAATTCGAGAGTTGCTTTGGGATAAATTGCCAGATGCGTTAAGTAATCAACAGAAAGAAAATAAGATTCATAATTTACTCACTTCTTTAAAGAAAACCGGGGTTATTGATAAAGATTCACCAAATCAGCAAAAATCAAATTGGATATTAAAGAAGTAGGTTTGGTTAATTTTTTGGTTTAACCAAGGTGTAACCAAGCATGGCGCTGTTTGAATTGTAAGTGTAACCAAGGTTTAACAGAGAATAACCAAGATTTAACCAAGATAATGACAAGGTTTAGACGAGATTTAGACAAGCATTGAATGATATAGGAACGATAGAGATAACAAAAAATACAAAGGAATCATTTTTGCAGAGGTTGATTGAGATTTGAATCAATTGATCTCTGTTTTTCTGTTTACAATCCTCCATTTTACGATATAATAAAGTCATAACAGAACGATATAATTATAACAGAAAGGTCATCCAACATGAACATAGCAGCTTATTGTCGTGTTTCCACCGACAAAACCGACCAGCTCAACAGCCTGGAAGCCCAAAAAGAGTTCTTCTCCGAATATACCAAACGCACCGGCGATACCTTAGTAAGATTATATGCAGACGAAGGCATTTCCGGAACCAAAATCAAGAATAGAAAAGAATTTCTCCGCATGATGTCCGATGCTGAACACAGTCTGTTTGACATGGTCGTAGTAAAGGACATTTCTCGTTTTGCCAGAAATACGGTGGATCTTTTACAGAATGTTCGCAAGTTAAAAGCGTTAGGTATCGAAACCCAATTCCTTACAGCCAACATGACCAGTATGGGTAACAGTGAATTTGTGCTGACTATTTTCGGTGCTCTTGCCCAGGAAGAAAGTGCCAACACTTCCAAGCGTGTGAAATTCGGTAAGAAAATGAATGCTGAAAAAGGGCGGGTTCCCAACATTGTGTACGGATATGATAAGACCATTGGAGATTATTTCAATTTGGCCATCAATGAAGAAGAAGCGAAGGTAATCCGCCAGATTTATAAATGGTATACGGAAGAAGGCTATGGTTCTGCAAAGATTGCCAATATGCTGAATGAAAAAGGGATGACTACAAAGCGGAACTGCAAGTGGAGTCAAAATGCCATTTGCCGGATTCTGACCAATGAGATTTATACAGGAAAAATCATCAATGGCAAACAGGAAGTGACGGATTTCCTGACCGGCCAGAGAGCGGATAAAGATGAGACGGAATGGATGGTTGTAGAACGTCCGGAACTTCGGATCATTGATGATCAGACATTTGAAAAGGCAGGAGAAACCCTTCATTCCCGGCATGCGTCTTTCAATATGAAGCACGAACGCCAGAGCAATAAACATTTTTTTTCAACTTTGATAAAGTGTAAGGAATGTGGCTGGTCATTCCGACGTACTGTCCGCACTTACAAGAATACTTATGTCCGTTGGGTTTGCTCCGGACATAATGGGCGTGGAGCAGACAGTTGTCCGAATGCGGTGACGGTAGATGAGGACGAATTGATCGAGGTTTTGCAGGAATATTTTGCGGAAGTATTGAAGCAGAAGAAAAAGGTGATCAATCATGTAATCAATGAATTTCAGCGTGTTTACAAAGCAAAGGATGAAAATCTGGAGTATGAGAAAGAGTTGACTGCACAGCTTGGTAAGCTGCAAAAGACCAGGCAGAAATATATGAACATGTACACTGATGATCTGATTACCCGTGAGGAATTGAATGAGAAAATCGGTGGCATGCGGCAGGAAATCGAGCGACTGGAAAATGAATTGAAGATGGTTTCCTATCATCTGACCAAAGGGGAACAGTTGGGAGCGATTTTGAATAACACATTCAAAACAATCGAAGATATCACGGATGTTCGCCAGATGACAAACATACAGCTAAAAAAACTGATTCACAAGATTGAGGTGGATAAAGATGGCAATGTTGATATCTACCTTCGTCTTCTGGGAGATTTAGGTTTGGACGAAACGATCTTGATAGAGGACGAAGCCAATCAAAACAATAAAACCGTTCCTGATAATAACGACCATACATAAAGACGTCACTGAGCGTCTTCAGAAGATCAACCCGTCATTGGCCGCAAAAGCGCGTAAGGTTCTGGATCTGAATAAATCTGAGCGCCATATACGCGGTGGACTTGCTACCCGGGAGAAATATCTTCATCTGGAACATCAATAAAGAAGTGGTTGGGAAAGTATCAAATTCCCAACCACTTCTTTATACTTTGACGGACGAAGTCCGCCCGCTCCCGGGAGGGAGCCTGAATTACAGGATACCTTTTGGGTATACCTAGACGGACGAAGTCCGCCCGCTCCCGGGAGAGAGCCTGAATTATGGGGTGCCATTTGGGTATTGTACGGCTGCCCTTTTATTTGTCGGCCAAGGGCTGAAAGTCACTTGCCGGGTGTTTGCACAGCGGGCAGATAAAGTCTTCCGGCAGGGAATCTCCCTCATAGATATACCCGCATACTGTACAGATAAATCCTTTCTTCTTCGTATCTACCTTCGGTCTGGTTTTGATGTTCTTTTGATAGTAGGCGTAGGTTACAGATTCTTCCTGAGACAGAGTGCCTGCGTCTGTCACATCTGCCAGGAAGAGGGTATGTGTTCCCAGGTCTGTAGCAGATACCACCTTTGCAGAAATATATGCGTTACAATCTTCTGCAACATAGGCAATTCCGTTTTCTGCCCGCTGGAAGGTGATGGCTTCCATCTTATTAACCTCTGCACCACTTTGGAATCCCCAGTGTTTGAAGGTGTCGAATTTAGAGTTCTCTGTAAGTATGGAGACATTGAATGCCCCGGTTCTCTGGATCATATCGTGGGTATAATTCTTTTTGTTGACTGCCACGGTGATCCGGTTTGGCTCAGTCGTAACCTGTGTTACAGTATTTACGATACAGCCGTTGTCTTTTTCTCCCTCTTTCGCAGTAAGAATAAAGAGTCCATAGGTGAGATTGTACATTGCTTTTTTGTCCATTTTTATTCCTCCTTTTATACCTTGACGGATGAAGTCCGCCCGCTCCCGGGAGGGAGCCTGAATTACGGGGTGCTCTTTGAGTATACCTTGACGGATGAAGTCCGCCCGCTCCCGGGAGGGAGCCTGAATTACGGGGTGCCTTTTGAGTATGATCAGATGATCCAGTACCGGATATCCTGTGCTCCTGCATACTTTTCAAGATATGTTTTTCCGTATTCCATTGCCCTTTCCAGATCCTGATTATCAGAAAAGGAATAGATCAGTGTGAGGACTTCTTTTGCCTCGCCTGTAATCATAGCACGTTCTGAATCACTGGTAGAGCTTCCGATGGCGCCGGCTTCGTCTGCCAGTACAGGAAGCCCTTCAATGTTGACGTCATCTTTCCCGATGCCTTTGTAGGTTTCGCCTGCCCGGCCAATGCGGAAGATCAGCTTATCCGCAATCTTGTCCGCATTATAAGAACCAACAGAAAATCCGGACTGGATGGAGATCAGGTTATTGACGTCTACAACCGTATTTACCTCATAAAGTCCTTTGCCCTGCCCGATCCTGCGGATCAGAGCTTCCGAAGATACGCGGTAGCGGCTGGGATCCTTTCCGAAGATCTTATAAGCCTGCCGGGATTCTTTAATATTGGGGATCTCGTTTATTCCATAATCAAAGATTGCATCCTTTGCTTTTTTAAAAATGTCTTTTTTGAGATATTTCCACAGTTCTTCATTTTTATTTTCTACCTGGACTTTGTATTGAAAACATCCGACTCTGGTTGCAGGCCAGAGCATTTTCATTTCCTTGTCTATTTGCAAATGCTTCATTGTATCCGGCTCCTTTTGATTTTCTGAGTGATTTTTACTTCCTGGGTGCACAAGGGGACACCCTTTTGGTATGATATTATCATAATCATTTTTCCTCTTTTTGGCAATGGGAAATATTTAAAACCTAATCTCCCGAAATTGTTATACATAGGTTTTAAGCCTAATCCCAAAAGCCCTTATAGAACCAGCATTTGATCCATGGTTTCCTTTACAAACATATGTATAAATGATATAATAAA
>JAETQR010000091.1 GCA_021770615.1 Lachnospiraceae bacterium
CTGTTCGGGTACTTCGGGTACTATGGGGAAAGTACACGAGTTATACTGTCCCCCAACAGTCATTTCCCTCTGTTCGGGTACTTCGGGTACGCTTATTTAGGTACACGAGTTATCTGATAATGAGGATAGAAAGCTTCCATTCAAAAATCAATAGTTTTGTCTTGAGCTGTTGTCTGCCTGTAATGAAATGTTCAGGAGCACATTCAGGCAGAAAGATTGATCGGTCTTTTCTGTCAGTATTGCACCGTGGTATTTGTCTGCCACTGACCGGATGTTGGAGAGGCCGGTGCCCATAGGAGGCAGGGGGCAGCTGAACACGTATTGACAAACTCCAGCATATAGAAATCTCCCTGTTTCTCTCCGGTGATGGAGATTGACTTTGTTTTTTCACTTGTCTGACAGGCGCTGATCGCATTATCCAGGGCATTAGCGAAGATGACGCACAGGTCAAAATCATCAATGTTGCATGTTTTAGGAAGAATCAGGGAGACTTCGGCGGCAATTCCGTTTGCCTTAGCAAGTCCCAGCTTTTCACCCAATAAAATATCAACTACAGGGTTTCCGCTTTGACAGGGAAAGGATAGTGAGGAGGAAACCGTTTCCAGCTTTTTTAAATAGGCCCTGCTTTCGTCCACTTTCCGGTTGCTCAGAAGTCCGTCCAGCACGGACAGATGGTTTTTAATATCGTGCCGGAATGCGTTTGTCTGTTCATAGCGCGACCTTGCTTCTGCAACATATATTTTCTGTGCTTCGGCGGCCTGTGTCAGAGACCGGAGCGCCGCCTGTTCCTGAAAGCTGCGGAGCAGATGCCGATAGACAAACAGAGTGCAGAGCAGTGCGCTAAGCCCCAGAGCCTGGAGGATCAACAGTGCACCGTGTTTTCTGGTCTCTTCGGGTGAGAGGGAGACCGGTAAAAGGCTATAGGAAGTCTGGAGGATATATAATTCAGCGGTAAAGAAAAACAGTCCTGGAACTAACAGCAGCCCAATGTATGGTGTGTGGCCGTCCTTTGTCAGGGACAGACAGTTCAGGACGGCAGTATAGCAGCAGGCACAGATTGCAAAAGCAATCAGTGTTGCCAGAATAAGCACCGGGTATAGGATTGGTTTCCCGATCAGCCTGGGGAAAACAATTGCTTCTGCCGAATTTACGATACCAAAAGAGAACTGTGAGATATAGACCGCTATCATTGCAGCTGTCCAGGAAACAGCCGATTTCACTTTGAATGCAACATGGGTGATGCAGTACAAAATGAGCAGTTGTGCAGTGACAGGCAATATCCCGGAAGAGGTAAGCCGGGAGAAAATCCATTCAATGATGCAGAGGAGAGAAAGGTATACTGCAAAGTAGCGGATTTTCCGCCTTGCACCGGTAAAGCGGCCGATAAAAGAAATGTGCATAATGCTTTGTGATGCAAGACAGAAGCTGTTAAGGCATAAGCTGAAATAGTCCATCTCAGGAATTCCTTTCTTTCATGTGGCGTAACAGGGCCTGTGTCAGATCTCGTTCACGCAATCTGGAAACAGGAACGGCGCTGCTTGGCAATAGTGTGACCTGTCCGGCGCTACATCCGAGGACATAGTCCAAATTAACAAGGTAACTTCTGTGGCACTTAAAAAAACGTCCGTCTACACGGCGCTCAAAATTTTCTAATTTTTCATAGTAGTCTATGATTTTTCCATTGTTTAAGTGTATATAGAGTTTCCGGCCCTGCACTTCACAGTATACGATGTGAGCCAATGGGAGTACCTCACAGGAGGCTCCCCGCCGGACAATGATTTTCTTCACTGTCCGCTGTTCCAAAGACCGGAGCGCACGGTCCATCGTCTTTTTGAAATGGCTGCTGTCCAGCGGCTTGATCAGATAATCATATGCTTCCACTTCAAAAGCGTCAAACACATATTCCTTCAGGATAGTTACAAAGACAAGCAGGCTGTTGTTTCCCCGCTGCCGTAATAGTTGAGCGGTTTCCATCCCGTCGGGGTGTCCGATTTGAATGTCAAGAAAGATCAGATCAAAATTACCGTCGCTCTCCAGAAGGGAATGCCCGTTTGAAAAGCTGCTGACACAGTATGATACGATATTTTTTTCTGTCATGTATGTTGAAAGATGGTCAGAGATCTCTTTTACCATAAAGGGATCGTCATCACAAACTGCAAGTTTTAACATTTCCGTCACCACGTTTTTTTCTCAGAATAACAGAATATCAGATGTGGGGCAAGGGGACAATGCGTTTGTCATAAAATGTTGTGAAAATGTTATGAAATGTTGAGGGCATATTTTGTAATTGATTTGAGGGGATTCCTATGGTATTCTCTGTCTTAATAAGAAAATCGTTTTTGGAGGAAGAAAATGAATATCAGGCAAGAAACAACAGCTGACTATCGTTCCGTTTATGAGGTCGTGAAAGCAGCGTTTGCAAGTGCAGAACACTGTCGGTCCTGCTAGCGTATCAGAGGCAAGGGATAGGAATGGCATTGATCGCTGAGGGGCACCGGATCGCCGGGGAATTGGGATTCGGATACGCTATCGTCCTTGGACATGCACAGTATTATCCAAAAGCGGGGTATCGCCCTGCGAGGCTTTATGGGATCAAGGCGCCGTTTGAAGTACCAGATGAGAGCTTTATGGCAATCAAGTTAAACTCGTCAGCTGCGAAGCTTGACGGCACGGTTGCGTATGATCCGGCATTTGGAGTTTAAGAGGACATGAGGAAATTATGTAAACCGAAATAAACCAGGATAAAGGGGCGGGATAACCGCCCCTGATAAATAAAGTTATGTTTCGTTATATGGATATTTTTTCAGTTTCTTTCCTGTGGTGATACAAATTAAGCTTCCGCTTACACCGAGTATAAACATCATAAGTGCGGCACCGGAACCCCTGCCCGTGCCAAAAAATGTTTTTAGCATGGATAAATCACCATATTCGCTCATAAATGGTTCGCATACATGATCTACCATAAAACCGCCCAAAAACAATCCTATAGGAATAGTAAAAAATTGAAGCGTATTACGACATGCATAAACACGCCCTTGTAGCTCCACTGGGATGGTGGTCCTAAGAATCACATCCAAATTTGCACTCATAATCGGCACGAGAACCCATCCGATCATCTGTCCGATGCACCATAATACCGGCTTTCTGGAAAATGCCAACAAAAAATTTTCAGTTCCCAGAGAAAACAGCATTGTCAAATAAATGACTTTTACCCTATCTTTCGGTTTCGGTAAGGCAGAAGCAATCAGGCTGCCAATTATCATAGCAACGCCGGAACAAGATGTGACAATTCCCAGAACAGATGATCCGCCTCTTAAATTAGGAAGCACATAACCGGGCAACGTTGCATCAAAAGCGGAGGCCACCAGATTAACACCTGACATAAACAATATCAGTGTCATGATCAGCGGATTTTCTTTTAAAAACAAAAACCCTTCTTTGGTAAGGTTAAGTAAACTTTCTTTCTTATCACACTCATTTTCCGGGATACTGATAAAAAATAGTAGTGCCGCCAATGCAACTATAAAGCTTCCCATATCAACTGCTACTGCACCATTGAGCCCTGCAAATGAGTACAGCGCTGTGGCGATCAAAGGATTCAATACAGATATCAGTGATCTTGACAAAGAGCGAAATCCACTGGTCTTCTGATAATACTTTTCGGAAATAATAAGTGTCATAGCAACCTCTGACGCAGGCTGCTGTACGGTATTCATTAATCCTGAAATCGCATTCAGAACATATAAATGCCATACCGCCAAACAATTTGCCCGAAATAAGGTAAATACAATGATTGTACATATTGCCGCAAGCACGTCACAAACAAGCATCGTTGTCTTTTTGTTAAATCGGTCTGTCAGTGCTCCGGCAAATATACTCATTAATACATATGGTGTATAAGAGCAGATGGTAAGTGCTGCTGTACTTAAGGAAGAACCTGTCTTCTCATACAGCCATAAAGTCAGCGCAAATGTTGTAATGCTGCTGCCGAGCTGAGATATACTCTGGGTACTCCAAAGGATCAAAAAATCTTTCAACTCAAATAATTCATTCTTTTTAATATTCTTCATTACTTTGCTCCTTTTTGTTTCAGATATTTTTCAAAACAGAAGCAAAGTCTGAGGATGTCAGCACAATGCTGTTCCTCCATGCAGTTTCCTCAGACTCTGCATGGAGCTAATGCAATACAAAGTATCATTTCGTTTCCTCTCATACTTTTCTTTTTTGTTTCATTGTAAACGATTGGTTACATAGGGTCAAATATATTTTAGTCTTATCGGTGTTTTCATCTGTTTACCATTCGTATATATTTGTGTTATCCTTGAGAGGAGACACTGCAGAGACTATGGAGGGATACAATGGACAAGGTGGAGATCAGGACAGTGACTGTCGATGACACGGAGGAACTCTTAAATATTTACCGATATTATGTGGAAAATACGGCAATTTCCTTTGAGTATGAGACGCCTTCCGTGAAGGAATTTAAAGGAAGGATTGAAAATACGCTGAAAAAATATCCGTATCTTGCCGCAGTGCATAACGGGGAAATTGTAGGGTATGCATATGCGGGGACCCTGATCTGGCGCGCGGCATATGACTGGTCGGCGGAGGCTACTATTTATGTGGCAAAAGATGCACGCGGATCTGGTATCGGAAGGAAACTTTATGAGGCCCTGGAGCGGGAACTTAAAAATAGGGGGATTCTGAATCTGTATGCCTGCATCGGTTACCCGGAGGAAGAGGACGAGTATCTGACGAGAAACAGCGCCCGGTTCCATGAACATCTGGGATTTAAGCAGGTGGGGAGGTTTCACAAATGCGGCCGCAAATTTGGTCGTTGGTATGATATGATATGGATGGAGAAAATCATCGGGGAACACGAATGAAAGGAGAGAGGTATAGTGAGTGACATCATGGAATTTGCCGACAGAGAAAAATTTAGGGCATGGCTTAAGGACCATTGCCTGTCAGATGAAGGAGTGTGGCTTTTATTTGGCAAGGCCGGCGGCCCGAAAACAATAAAGGCGGGAGAAGCACTGGAAGAGGCTCTCTGCTTTGGATGGATCGACGGACAGATGAAAAGTATTGATGATAAAACCTATAAGAAATATTTCTCCATGCGAAGGGAGAAAAGCAAGTGGTCAGAGAAAAATAAGGCGTTAACTGTAAGCCTTGAAGAGAGAGGGCTTATGACTGATTTTGGCAGGAGGAAAATAGAGGAAGCGAAAAGAAACGGACAGTGGGATGCCCCAAAATCTATGGTGGTCACAGAGAAGCAGATTGCCTGTCTTTCTGCGTTGCTGGAGGGCCACGAGCCTGCCCGGACAAATTTTCAGGCCATGTCCATGTCAGTGAAAAAGACCTATACACGGGCATATTTTGATGCAAAAACAGATGCCGGGCGGGAAAAACGGATTGCCTGGATGGTGGACAGGCTCAATCGGAACTTAAAACCGATGTAGCGGTTCTTTCAGTAAAATTTAGATAGCGTTTTTCATGGGGAACGATATAGTCCTGAATGTTAACATGCGTTGCTAGTAGCAACAGGCAGTTTTGTATACAATAGTGGTAACGAATGAAAGAAAAAAGGAGGTATCCCTAATGTTAAACGAAAACATGAAAGCAATCAGAAAATCAAAGGGGCTTTCGCAGGAGGAACTTGCGATCAAGCTGAATGTGGTGCGGCAAACAATCTCTAAATGGGAGCATGGAGTTTCCCAAAGTTAAAGATACCACATCAATCCCACGCTGACTTTTGCTCAACCGATACAGCCGGAGGGCTGGATAACAAGAAAAGGCGGTATGCACCCCGTGGAGGGGTAGCGTACCGCCTTTTCTTGTGGGGGTTTCCAAAGGGGGCAACGCCCCCATTTGGCACACGACTTTGCGAAGCAAAGTGTAGTGTGTTATACGCTCTGTCGGCGTTGCCGTGAAAATGTCGTTGCCGCCGGGGAGGGCAAGGACATTTGAAGCGGCAGGAAAGCAGGGCTGTGCTTGCATGGCGTGGAGCCGCAAGCGCAGGTCTGGATTCATCAGCAGACAGGGCGTATATGAAAGCCCTCGTCCCCCATCCTACGCTCCGACTTGTGGACAAAGTGTCCCGAAGTTGTGGCCACACTCCCGGAAAAGTAGCAGGACAGCGGGCAACCGTCAAGGCTGAAATGAACGGGTTTGCACCCGACCTTGACCGTCACCCGCCGTCCCGCTGAATGGGTGAACAAGGCGGCCAATCCCTCAAAGTGCTTGGCCGCTCTCTTTTTGATTTTGGAGCGTTTCTTCTCTCAAATTTGAAATGGGCGGGAAGCCATTTTAAGGCTTTCCCGCCTTGATTACCCTTTAGCAAAGACAGGCGGGACTGTCAACGGCGGCGCATGAAATGCGCCGTTCATCTTGACCGTTGACTGCCCCGGCTGTCTTTGCTATCTGCCAGAGCATTTAAGAATGATGATTACCTTTCTTTTTCTATCATGTAAGACTGTAAACTTTTTTGACACCCGTTCTTTTCGTAGAAAGGCTCTATACCCGGTTGCGCACCAAAATATAGCATAGTAGGGGTATTATCTTTTGCGAGTTGAAGAAGTTTACTACCGATTCCTTGTTTCTGATACTCCGGAAGAATGAGCAATTCAGTAATAGTTCCAAAATAATAACCATCCGATAAAATACGCAAACATCCTACAAGTGTATTGTCACTGTAAGCGGTGATATTTATTGTTTTGGATAATGCTTTTTGCGTTTTTTCTATGTCATATTCGCCTTTCCATATCTGATTAACAAAGGAGACAAAAAGCGAAGCATCAAGCTCTTTGTCGTTTACTTTATATTCCATTATTTCGTACCTCCGTAATTACACGATAGCTTCAAAACTTATAGATGTATATCTTTATTCAGAATTGATTAAGGGTTTTGCAAATAGTATTCATTCAATATATCTGCTAAGGCTTTTGGACTTTCTTCGTTGACAACATGGCCTGTATTCTCAATAATTTTCAATTCTGCGCTTCTAATATTTTGTGATAAGTAATCCGCTGATTTCATATTTGCACTGTCTTTCTTTCCGCAAAGAATTAAAGTGGGGCACTTAATATTTTTCACCCTATCACTGAAATCTAAATTCTTCATAGTGCTACTTTCGGGACTTTATATGGCGTTCCGATTAAAACTAATGTTTTCACTTTTTGCGGGAAATCCAAAGCAAAATTCAGGGCCAAAATACCACCTAATGAAAGGCCGCATAAATGAATTTGTCCGTCAAATTCGTTACAATATTTTACAAATAAAGAATATAGATTTTCGTAGCTTGCCTCTTTCCCTTCAAGGATGGAGGATAAATTTGGACATACAATATCTTCGTTGTTTGTCATGTATGAAATTGTTTTTTCCCAACTTGTTGCTTTGTGTCCTGAGCCGTGAACAAATATTTTTGTTGCCATAAGTATCTCCTTTGAATTTTATGTTTTATTTTCCTGCCTGCTCAATCATCTTCTTCGCCAACTGCTGGAACAGGTCGGC
>JAETQR010000092.1 GCA_021770615.1 Lachnospiraceae bacterium
TACACCTGTTTTAAAGAAATATGAGAAAATGATGAAATAATCGCTGAATTTATTCAAAACACAGCAAAAAGGAAGCTGCCACTTCACGATTTTTCAATCGCTAATGCGACAGCCCCATCTCAAATAAAGTCATAAATTTTACAGAAGATCTCTTATGCTCCGTCAAAAGTTAAAGACTTGTTAAGAATTTCTATGATATGATCAGAACATAGAAAAACCATTATGCGAAATGAGGTATACACTATGTTCTGGAGGATATTGAAAAAAGACCTGAAACGCAAAAAGACCATGAACATCATTCTGTTGCTGTTTGTCATTTTGTGCTCAATGTTTGCAGCGGCGGCGGTGAATAACATTATAGCCGTAACGGGAGGTATTGAGCATTATTTTGATGTGGCGAATGTCCCCGATGTCACCGTGCTGACCATGGGAGAAAACGACGCCGGGGAAAGGATTGGAGAGCTTGCCTGCGTCAAGGAGATAAAGACCGAGCATTGGCTGGATGTATTCAGCTCAAAGAGTTTCAAATATAACGGCAGGAAACTTGATAATTTTACGAACGCCGCCTGTTTGATTTCCGACAGTGAAATGGCTGTCAATTATTTTGACGAGAACAATAACATCATAGAAAGCGTTGACAAGGGCTGTTTTTATGCCACCACTAATTTTTTACAGGACATTGATATAAAAGAGGGCGACGAGGTGGAGCTTGATGTCGGTGACAGTCATCTCACACTGAGATTTATGGGGCGGTTCAAGGGTGCGCTGTTCGATTCGGGAAAAATTCATGCCCCGTATCTTATCATAAACTCTGCCGACTATGACTATCTTGACAAAGACGAAGCCACTCATATCCTGAATTACAGTCAGCAGTATATAAATACATCCGATGTTGATGAAATAAAGGAATTTGCAAAGAACTATGACCGTGTTTTTGTCAGCACACGGGAAGAAAACAAGAGTATTTATCTCTATGATATGCTTTTGGCTTATGTCTTAATGATAATCAGCATCGTACTGATGTTTACAGCCTTTGTGGTGCTGCGTTTCACGATAGGCTTTACGATCAGCGAGGAGTTTCGTGAGATCGGTGTGATGAAAGCAGTCGGTATCGACAACGGCAGTATAAGAAGCCTGTATATCGTCAAGTATCTTGCCATTGCCGTGGCCGGTACACTGATCGGATATTTCTGTTCTGTCCCTCTCGGAGATATGATGATGAAAGCGGTATCGGAAAATATGGTTCTCGGTAGCGAGAGCGGTACTCTTATGGGGATTTTAAGCTCTGGGTTGGTAGTTATCATTATCCTGCTGTTTTGCTATCGCTGCACACGCAGAGTAAACAAACTTTCGCCGATTGACGCAGTAAGAAACGGGCAGACGGGCGAGCGTTTCCGAAAAAGGAGCCTTTTGCACTTAGGGCGGGTGGAGCTTCCCCAGGCCGCATTTCTCTCGGTCAATGATGTGCTGAGTTCACCAAAGCAGTTTTCTATCATGATAGTTGTGTTCACGCTCTGTATACTGCTGATGACGATTATGTCAAATTTTGCATTAACACTTAAAAGCGAAAAGATACTACGCTTCTTCGATGTACCCTCAAGTGAAGCACATATTATGGACGCCGAAATAATGGCAGAGAACATGGTAGATCAGAGTACGTATAGCAAGATCATTGCAGATACCGAAAAGCTCCTTGCCGATAACGGAATGTCCGGTAAATGCACAATGACGATAGGCGCACAGTTTGAAACATCACACGAAGACAAAACAGCAAAGATTAATTTCCGCGTCATGAAAGGCGAAACAAACGATACTCTTTCTGTAGACAAAGGCAGCGCTCCACAGAAGACGGACGAGATCGCCGTAACGGTAAGTACCCTCGATAACCTGGGGGCAGAGATCGGCGACAGGGTAACGGCAGTAATCAATGAGAAAGAGTATGAGTTTATTATCACGGGAACATTTTCTACGTTCGTCAACGCCGATAACGCCGCTTTTTTATATAAAGATTTTGACCTCGGACATCTGGCGGCAAGCAATGTGATGGGTGTGCAGATACACTTTGACGGCAGTCCCGACAAGGATCGGATAAACCAAAACATTGAAAAGTTGGGAAGCCTGCTCGAAACCGACAAGGTGTATTCGAACTCGGACTTCATCAGTAATTTTACGGGAATGTCCGATACGCTGAATGCAATCAAACAGATGATGATGGTCATTACTGTGATCGTAACAGCATTGATCGTCATACTCATGGAGCGTTCGTTCATTTCAAAGGAAAAAAGCGAGATTGCATTGATGAAGGCAGTGGGGATCGGGAACGGCAGTATCATCTTACAGCATGCGCTCAGATTTGTGATTGTATCGGTTATTGCCTGCATCGTTTCTTCGGCGGTGCTTATGCCGATCAGCAACGTAATGATGAATTGGGTAGGTAATATGGTTGGCGATGTATCAGGTTTGAAATGCGATTTTGACCCACTGGAAATATTTGTGATCTGCCCGGCAATTCTCATCGGTGTGACTGTCATTGGCTCATTCCTGACAGCACTTTACACAAAAATGATCAAGGCTTCCGATACGGCAAGCATAGAATAAGTAGGAGGACAACATAATGAATCATATGGTTTTACAGACAAAGGGACTTTGCAAAACATATATCGTGAACAAGCGCCAGAACAATGTGCTGAAAAACATCGACATGACGATTAGCGATGGCGAAATGGTAGCGGTCATGGGACCCTCCGGCTCGGGCAAAAGCACGCTGCTCTACTGCGTTTCGGGAATGGACAAAGTGACCGCGGGCGAGGTGTTCTTTAACGGCAGGGAAATTGCGGAACTTGGTGATAAGGAGCTTGCAAGGCTCAGACTCGATGAAATGGGATTTATTTTCCAGCAGATGTACATGATGAAAAATCTTTCGGTGCTTGATAATATCATTTTTCCTGCGGTAAAATCGAAAAAGAATAGGTCAAGCCGCAGGCAGACCGAGGAGCGCGGCAGAGCGCTCATGCACAGGCTGGGCATTGACGATGTGTGCGGCAACGACATCAACGAGGTGTCGGGCGGACAGCTTCAGAGGGCTTGTATCTGCCGCAGTATGATAAACAATCCCAAGATGATCTTTGCTGATGAGCCGACAGGCGCCCTCAATCGTGCAAGCTCTGATGAGGTCATGAACGAGCTGCTCTCCCTCAACCGTGATGGTACGACGATCATGTGCGTGACCCATGATCCAAGGGTTGCCGCCAAGTGCAGCAGGGTGCTTTACATTGTGGATGGCGGTATCGTCGGTGAAAAGGAAATGGGACATTTTGACGGCGGGGACAAGGAGCTTCGCGACCGTGAAAGAGAGCTGAATAACTGGCTGATGGAACAGGGCTGGTAATATTAGCAGAATCTTAGCAGATATGGTACAATACTTGTAGAAAGTGATACTGGTATTTGTCTTGCGAATTTGTGCCTGCGGCTCAAATGTCGCAGGTTGTAAGAAAGGCATGGTTATTTTTATGACTGATATTCTGATAGTAGAAGATGATAAGGAACTAGCCGGTTTGCTGACTGACTTCCTGCGTGACGAGGGCTATACTGTGTCAAGCGTGGACAACGGAGAGCGTGCCGTACAGCTCTTTGAACAATATGGCGCAAGGCTTTTGGTGCTAGACATCAATCTCCCCGATATGAATGGCTTTGCGATCTGCTCCAAGCTGCGGGAAAATGCGGATACTCCTATACTGATCGTAAGTTCAAGGACAGGCAAGGAGGATAAGCTGAACGGTTTTAACCTCGGTGCTGATGATTATATAGAAAAACCCTATGACATTGATATTCTTATCGCTAAGATTAAGGGGATATTCAAACGGCGGTATCAGCGTGATACATTGTCGGCAGACGGTGTGACACTCAATCTTGTAGATAAAACAGCAGTCATCGACGGAAAGTCCGTAGAACTGCCTGCAAAGGAATTTGACCTGTTGGCGCTTCTGATCGAGAATCAGGGCAAAGCTCTGAAAAAGGAGTACCTGTTTGGCACTGTCTGGGGCAGCGACAGCGATTCGGAGCTGCAAACGCTCCATGTGCATATCAACCGCCTTCGCCAGAAACTCGGTGATGATTCTAAGAATGCAAAGCGTTTGCTTACTGTCTGGGGTGTGGGGTATAAGTTTGTATGAAGGCTTTTAGAAGACTGTGTATTGTAGTGATAACTGTATTTCTTTTGTTGATGGCGGTATTGAATTTATTTCTTGTGGGAGTGAAAGACAGAAATGAAGGCATTTATCGTGTTGAAGCCAAGCGGCTTGCAGATGAGATAGCGGAAACAGGAGAGTTTGACCTTGAAAAATATCCCCACATTACGGGGGTGTCGGGGGCTGATGATGGCGAACTGTACATCTCCGATGAGCATTATCTGATCATAGAAGCAGGCGGTATGCTGTATCGTGTGGAGTATACTGTCGGGAACGGACAGCACAGCGTTGTAGCAATAAACTGTGTATTTGGTGCGTTGTTCCTGCTGACAGCCTCTCTTTTGTATTATATCCGGGGGCATATCATTGTGCCATTTGGCAGGCTGAACGATGTTCCGCAGGAGCTTGCAAGGGGCAATCTTTCTATCCCGATACCAGAGGAAAAAAGCCGATTCTTCGGAAAATTCACATGGGGTGTGAATCTCCTGCGTGAGAGTATCGAGGACAGCCGCAAAAAAGAAATCACGATGCAGAGGGACAAAAAACTCTTGCTTCTCTCTCTTTCCCATGACATCAAAACGCCCTTGTCGGCAATCAAGCTGAATGCAAGGGCACTTGCCAGGGGATTATACAAGGACGAGGAAAAACGACGTGCTGCTGCTGAGAGTATCAATACCCGTGCAGATGAGATAGAGCGTTTTGTCAGTGAGATCACAAAAGCGGCAAGCGAGGACTTTATGAGCTTTGAGGTCACACAGGGAGAGACTTTTTTAAGCGTTATCATCACAAGGATAGAGGAGAGATATGCTCCCCAGCTTGCCATGTCGGGAACGGAGCTTGCGATTCAGAAATATGATGACTGCATTCTTTCCTGTGACCCCGACCGTCTTGCAGAGTGCCTGCAAAATCTGATCGAAAATGCAATCAAATATGGTGATGGCAGACGAATTGAGATTAGCTTTGATAAAATGGACGGCTGTGAGCTTATCACGGTATCAAATACAGGCTGTACGCTTGAACCGAAAGAACTGCCGCAGATATTTGAGAGCTTTCATCGTGGGAATAATGCGGATAGGGTGCAGGGCAACGGGCTTGGACTTTTCATATGCCGCAGGCTGATGGGGCTTATGAACGGAGAGGTATATGCTTATATTCGTGATAAGTGCTTTTATATAACGCTTGTTGTGAAAATGGCGTAAAGTGACAGCTGCTTGTCTGGGGGGGCGAAAACAAGGGAAAAGGATATATTGTTGATGAACGGCATAAACTTTATTATTACAGAGGATTAAAAGAGTTTGAGAATGAACGGGGATATTTGCTCGATACCTGTTTATCAGCACAGGATATGTACAGTGAATTACTGGAATACTTTACAGAAGAATAAGTTTGTGATTGACAATGCATATTCCTTTGGATAATAGAACGAAAACAACAGGCGTCATACTAACGGAATATATGAAATGCCTGGATGTGTTCAGTAGGAACATTCAGTTTGTAGAGAGAATGCCAGAGGACTTATTGGAGAAAACATTGGCATATGTTAAGGCGTTTTTCTGAAAATATTTATCGTGCAATAAATGAAAAAACCGCTTGACTCTTACGGAGCGTTATAGCTTATGATAGTATTATCAGGAACAGGAGGACTGGCGTAATGAGGACAGTGAAGGAAATTTCAAATATTACAGGTATCAGTGTGCGCACGCTTCACTATTATGATGAGATCGGTTTGCTGAAACCAACGGATAAGAGTGATGCCGGATACCGGCTTTATGACGATAAGGCCTTAGAACGACTGCAGCAGATTTTGTTCTTTCGTGAGTTTGACATTCCCTTAAAAGAAATCAAAGCGGTTATGGAAAATCCTGCTCTTGACAGAAACCACATATTACAAATGCAGCGGAAGATGCTTACAGCGAAGATTGAGCGTCTGGAGCATCTGGTTGCCAGCATTGATGATATTCTGAAAGGAGACAATCGGATGGATTTTGCAATTTTTAATAAGACAGAGCTGGAGGAAATGTTTCAGGCAATGATCGACCATATGCCGGAAGAGATCAGAAAAACAGCCATAGAGGAATTTGGTGGACTGGATGAGTGGCGGGAGCATTATATTAAGACTCTTTCCAGTGAAGATATGCAGAAACGCTATCAGAAAATGGTGGAATGGTTTGGCGGGAAGGAGGAGTATCTTGCTACTGTAAAAAATCCGGTCAGCAAAGAGGTTGCCGGGAGTTACCAGAAACGCATAGATGCTATTTTAGAGAAATTAGCCGGTAAGCGGGACTGTCCTGCCGATTCCTTTGAAGTAAAGGAGATAATCGGAGAATATGGTTTTGTTATGAAACAACTCTGCCAGGTGAAGGATGAAAAAGAAATGATGCTTTCTCTTGCACAGACTTATTGTAATGAACAAGTCAGAGCCAATACGGATGAGAAATACGGTGACGGGGCGGCACAGTTTTTAATGCAGGCCATAGAAGCATTTTACAAGTGATCGGATGGCAGTTTGAGGTGAAACAGAAAAGGCCCTTTCGGGGGCCTTTTCTATTATAGGGTTGTCTTGGATCTAGCACAGGGCGGGCATGAATTTTGCAAATAAGTACAGACCATCTTCGCCGGCGTTTATTTCGTGTGGGATGCCGTCAGATCCGGGAGTGCTTTTGATCATGCCGGTATGAGTATTGGGGAATTTTTATTTCGTGTTTTGCTACAAAATGTGATATACTGTTATTGTTATGAGTTGCCCGACAAATGGGCAACAGTACCTTGAAAACTTAACATATTAGCTTCCATGTAGTATAATAGAGACAAATTCTAAGTGAGGAGTGTATAACAAAATGTCATTTGCTA
>JAETQR010000093.1 GCA_021770615.1 Lachnospiraceae bacterium
CAGTTTTCGCCCATTAAAGAATGCTTTGGAGTTGTCGTAACTTTATCAACCATTGTACAAATAGCTAAAATATAGGTTTTTTTGTGCAAAATATATAAGAAAGTATAGAGAGAAATGAATGAATTATTTTGGCAATTTTCATCCGGCTGTGATGTTTGTCTATTTTATAGCGGTGCTTGTGTTGAATATGACGGTTTTCGATCCGTTTTTGATTCTGATCTCTCTTTTGGGACAGCTTGTTTTTTATCTGTATCTGAAAGGGGGCCGCGAGGGAGCAGGATTTGTCTGGAAATGCCTGATACTTCTGCCCATATGTGGCGGGATCAATATGCTCATCAATCACAGGGGGGGGAGCGTGCTTTTTTACATGGCGGGCCTTCCGGTGACAAAAGAGTGTTTGTTTTATGGAAGTATGACAGGAGGACTTCTTGCGTTTTCCCTTCTTCTGTTTGGATGTTATAACCACCTTATGACATCTGATCAGCTCATGTGTCTGTTTGGAAACCGTTTTCCATATGTCTCTCTTGTTTTTTCCATGGCATTGCGGTTGGTTCCCAAAATAAAGAGAGATTACAGGAAAATAAGGAAAACGCATAAAATCCAAACGGGTATCTTAACGACGCTGATCGGATTGTCACTGGAGGATTCCCTTGAGACGGGGATCGTTATGGGATACCGGGGATATGGGAGAAATATGCAGACCGGAGAAAAAGGCAGGAAGCCAGTCAGAAGGACGAGTATACGGAGTAAAAAGATGGGAAAACGGGAGTATCTGTTTTTGGGATCATTTTTTTTCCTGTTTCTGTGCGGGGGTGGCCTGTATGCCGTTTCAGGAACGGGATTTCTTGTGTTTCCGTATATTGATTACTCGGTTAACGCGGGGGGGATAGCGGCCTATGTTTTATTTGGGATTTTGATCAATGCGCCGATGCTCATAAATATCAGGGAGGAACTGAGATGGAAACGTATCATTTCGAGAATATAGACCATACATATAGCGGCCATGAGAAAAAAGCGCTTACAAATGTTTCTTTTTCTGTGGAGCGGGGGGATTTTGTCGTTGTCTGTGGCGCATCCGGTTCTGGAAAATCTACGCTTCTTAAATGCCTGAAAGAAAAAAATCCGGATTTTGGATATGTCATGCAGGATCCTTCGACTCAGATCGTTACGGATAAAGTCTATCATGAATTGGCATTTGGTATGGAGAATCAGGGGATCCTGCCAGAGAAAATGCGCAATGCCATTGCGGAAACAGCGACTTATTTTGGAATGGAGGGATGGCTTGAGCGGGATACTTATCTTTTGTCAGGTGGGGAAAAGCAGCTGCTGAATCTGGCGTCAATACTTGTCATGGATCCGGATGTGCTTTTGCTGGACGAGCCAACCTCGCAGTTAGATCCGATGGCGGCTACGGCGTTTATCGATCTGTTAAAACGGCTGAACACACAGCTTGGGATCACGGTCATTCTCGTGGAGCAGAGATTGGAGGAAGTACTTTCTGTCTGTGACCGGATGCTTGTGCTCCATGAGGGAACCGTGGCGGCATATGACAGCGTACAACGGGTGTTTTCGCAGATTTGCGGATCCGGGCTCTCAGAAGAATATCTTTCTTATATGCCTTCTTATGTACGGCTTTATCATCGCTTTGCAGGGGATAAGAGCAGATGTCCGGGAAATGTAAAGGAGTGCAGGAGATGGTTTCTGGAGGAGAAGCCGGAGTTTAAACCCATTAAGAGGAGTTTGTGGATGGAAAATCCGCCAGAGGAGAATAAGTCCTGCACCGTGTCTTGTAAAGATATTTTTTTCCGCTATGAAAAAAAGGGAAAAGACATTTTAAAAGATGTCCGGTATGAGGCGTATGCCGGGGGAATTTATGGGATCGCCGGGGGAAATGGAAGCGGAAAGTCTACTTTTTTAAAAGTGCTGGGCGGGATGGAACATTGTTATCACGGCAAAATAAATTGTACAGGAAAGATTGCGTATCTTCCGCAGGAACCAAAATATATGTTTATCGGAGACCGGATTCGTGATATAATAAAAGATAAGAATTCAGTCTCAAAATTCGGGCTGTCAGAAATTCTGGACCGGCATCCCTATGACGTGAGCGGAGGCCAGATGCAGAGGGTGGCCATGGCATACCTGTATGAAATGGATGCGGGGATTTATTTGTTTGATGAGCCGACGAAAGGGATGGATCCATATTGGAAAAAGCAGTTTGCAGAATGGCTCTCCGAGCTTTCTATGGAAGGGAAGACCGTGATCATCGTATCCCACGATGTAGAGTTTGCAGCAAATACCTGTGAGTATATGTCAATGTGTTTTCACTCTGAAATATCAGAACCTGTGAGGACGGAGGAGTTTTTCAGGGATCATCATTTTTATACAACGGCAATTCACCGGATCGTCAGGGACAGATATCCGGATATTGTCTCGGAAAGGTTTTTGTATGAAAGGTAAGAGAGAACTTTTATATGCGGTTTTGTTTTTGTTTTGTATCGTCATTTTGGCGTATAGTTTGTTTGGCCTGAGGGGAAAGGAATATTATTATGTCAGTCTGGCAATCATTTTATCAGGGGTTATCGTATTCCTTCTTGGTTTTGAAGGAAGAAAGCCGGAAGTAAAAGAACTTACGATCATTGCCGTCATGTGTGCGGTCGCCGTTGTGTCAAGGGTTTCTTTTTTCTTTCTTCCGCAGATCAAGCCGATGGCGGCGATCGTGATCATTACAGGAATTTCCCTTGGTGCAGAGACTGGTTTTCTGACGGGAGCGGTAAGCGCTTTTGTATCAAATTTTTATTTTACACAGGGATCGTTTACCCCGTTTCAGATGTTTGCGCTTGGATTGGTCGGCTTTTTTGCCGGGGTCTTATTTCGGAAAATATCGGTGAACAAAATTACGCTTTCTCTCTATGGGATGCTTTCTATCGTCGTTTTGTACGGTGGGATCGTAGATATTGATACGCTTTATTTTTCCATGGGAGACAATACGTGGAATTCGATATTATGGGTATATGGAAAAGGGCTTCCTTTTAATCTTTTATACGGCTTGTCTACGAGTATTTTTCTTGTCCTGCTTCACAAACCGATTCTTAGCAGACTGACAAGGATAAAAATAAAATATGATCTCATTGAGGGAGGAAATGGAGGAATTTATGAGTAAAATAAAGATCATTACGGACAGTAACAGCGGAATCACACAGAGTCAGGGAAAAAAAATGGGGATCGAAGTGGTTCCGATGCCGTTTTTTATCGGTGAGACACAGTTTTTTGAAGATATCAGCATGACACAGGAAGATTTTTATAAGGCGCTTCTGGATGATAAAGTAGAGGTGTCCACTTCCCAGCCATCGCCGGAGATGATCATGGATCTGTGGAGAGAGAGCCTGAAGGAATATGATGAGATCGTACATATTCCGATGTCCAGCGGGATCAGCAGTTCTTGTTCGACTGCGATGATGCTTGCCGGGGAGGATGAATTTGAAGGGAAAGTATTTGTCGTGGACAATCAGCGGATTTCCGTGACTCAGAGACGTTCTGTCATTCAGGCAAAAGAACTTGCGGATCAGGGGTTTTCCGGGAAGGAGATCCATGATATTTTATTCCGGGATAAGTTTGAAAGCAGTATCTATATTATGGTAGACACACTGAAATATTTGAAAAAAGGCGGGAGGCTGACCCCGGCTGTTGCGGCGATCGGGACGGTGCTCAGGATTAAACCGGTCTTGCAGATCCAGGGGGATAAACTGGATTCCTATGCCAAAGTTAAGACGCTCAAGCAGGCGAAGCAGGTAATGATAAAGGCCATCCGCAGCGATTTGGAAAATCGTTTTACGGATACCGGGGAAATGTATATTGATGTTGCCCACACACAAAACCGGGAGGAAGCAGAGATTTTCCGGGATGAGTTAAATGAAGTATTTCCGGGGCATGATATCTATATCGATCATCTGTCCCTGAGCGTATCCTGTCATATCGGGCCGGGAGCGCTGGCTGTGACTCTTTCCAATAAACCAAAAGAAGACACCAGTCCTTTTTAAATAACAGGAAACCGGGTATACAGACAAGCTGTTTACAGCCGTCGTATACCCGGTTTCGTAGAAAAAGAGGAAAACAAAATCTTTGTGTATATGCTTATTTAGTGGATGACTGTTTCACGTAGACATCTACGTCCTCGTCGTTATCATCAAAATCGTCATCAAACTCATCGTAGTCAAAGTCCCCGTCAAAATCATCCAGATAGCGGGGAGTCACATGACGGTATACCGCATAGGCGATCGCTGCGACAGAAGCAACGACACCAATGATCGCAAGAATCCATAAAACGCAGTTTTTTGTTTCTTCCTCTGCATTTTTCTTGTTTAATAACTGGTTCAGTTTTGCATTGTTCATAAGGTCATCAAATTTTCCGCACATATATCTCTACCATCCTTTCAAAATATGATCAATATTCATTCGCTCTGTTAATAGTATATCATATCTGCCTGAAATATACTAGATTAATTTTTAAATTTTCGTAAGTTTTGCAAAAGAACTCCGGAGTTTTCTCGGTCCAAAACCGGGAAATTCCACGACGACCTCGTAGTCCGTATTCAGTTTCTTTAAAGATACGACCGTTCCCGTGCCGAATTTGATATGGTATACGGTATCTCCCTCACGATAATCCGGACTTTCTTTGGAGGCGGAGAGTGCACCGGCTCCTTTTGTGATATAGGGATTACCCGCAAATGGATTTTTGGAGTTCTTATTATATTTTTTGGCAGGAGAGAAGATATCATCTAAACCAGCGGGATCTACATGGTAAGAGGACTTTGGCCTGGATGCATGTGGCGTTTCTCCACCGGCCTGCTGGATGAGATAACGCGGGATCTCGCTGATGAAACGGGAGGGGAAATTAAAGTTTGGTTCACCGTTTCGCATGCGCTGTCTGGCACAGGTGAGGGTGAGCCTTTTCATCGCCCGTGTGATCCCTACATAACAGAGACGCCGTTCTTCCTCCATCTCATCATCCGATGGATCATAGACAGCCATCGAGCCGGGGAATACATTTTCTTCCATTCCGCATATGTATACATTTGGGAATTCGAGCCCTTTTGCACTGTGGAGCGTCATCAAAAGAACCTGTTCGGTCTCATTATCCACGGTATCAATGTCTGCCACGAGGGCAATGTTTTCAAGAAGAGCGTTTAACGTAGGAGGGTCTCCGTCAGGGTCTGCCGAGGCATCTGTCTCAAACTGGACGATCTTATTTAACAGGGAATCAATGTTCTCCAGCCTGGCATTTGCTTCGACAGTATCCTCAATTTCGAGTTCCTTTACGTAGCCGGTGCATTCGATGATTTCATCGATCAGTCCTTTCAGGCTGAAATCAGGAGCGTCTAACGATGTGGCCAGCCGGTCGATCAGGTTTACAAACGAATGGATCCGTGAGGCGGCACGGGCACAGCCATCAATGTAATCGGCCTCCCGGAGTGCATCAAAAAAGCTGATGCCCCGGTCAATGCCATACTCGGTCACGCGCCCGATCGTGGTGGCGCCGATTCCCCTTCTCGGAATATTGATGATACGCTTTACCGCAATATCGTCATTTGGGTTATTGATCGTTTTTAAATAGCATAAAAGGTCTTTGATCTCTTTTCTTGCATAAAAGTTGATCGCTCCTACAATACGGTATGGAATGCTTTCCTGTACGAGTTTTTCTTCAAAAATACGGGATTGGGCGTTTGTACGGTACAGAATAGCAAAGTCAGAATAACGGTATCCGCCTGTCCGTACAAGATGGCTGATGTCGCCGGCGATGCCTGCAGCCTCTTCATACTCATTGGCATATTGTACATAGCGGATCGGTTCCCCGTCTTCGGCCTTTGTCCAAAGGGATTTTGATTTTCTGGCTGTGTTGTGTTTGATGACTTCGTTAGCGGCGTCCAGGATCCGTTTTGTGGAGCGGTAGTTCTGCTCCAGCCGGATCGTCTTTGTCTCCGGAAATATTTTTTCAAAATTTAAGATATTATAAATATTAGCGCCGCGGAATTTGTAGATGGACTGGTCATCATCCCCCACGACACATAAGTTTCTGTATTTGGAAGCTAAAAGGCTTAACAGCATAAATTGTGCGGTATTCGTGTCCTGGTACTCGTCCACGAGGATAAAACGGAAACGATCCTGATACCGGTCAAGAACCTCCGGTTCTGCCCGGAACAACTCGACCGTTTTCATAATGAGATCGTCAAAATCAAGGGCATTGTTTTGTTTTAAACGTTTCTGGTATTCCTTGTAAACGTCGCCAAAAATCCTGCGGTTGTATTCTTTCGATACCTCATCCGCATATTGTTCCGGCGTTTTTAATTCATTTTTGGCATTGGAGATCGCATTTAAAAAGGTCTTTTCCTTGTGTTTTTTCGGGTCGATGTTTTTGCGTTTGCAAATATCTTTCATCAGGCTTTTCTGGTCGTCGGCATCATAGATCGTAAAGCTCCGGTCGTAACCGATGAGGTCAATGTAGCGGCGGAGTATGCGGACGCATGTAGAGTGGAACGTGCTGACCCAGATGCTCTCTGCGCCATAGGAGACGATCTTGTCCACGCGCTCCCTCATCTCGCTGGCTGCTTTATTTGTAAAGGTAAGGGCGAGGATCTGATACGGATTTACCTGATGTTCCTCAATGAGCCAGGCGATCCGGTGCGTGAGGACTCTGGTCTTTCCGGAACCTGCCCCGGCCAGTATGAGGAGAGGTCCCTCGAAATGAAGCACAGCCTCCTCCTGCATATCGTTTAATTGGTATAAAATATCTGACATTTTTTCCTCCATCTGAAAACAAGAACTAACAAACATGTGTTCATTATAACATAAAGAAAAGGGAATGACAATACAAATCGTCATCCTCTTCGTTCATTCTAAATTGCAAAAGTAAATTCTACTGTCTTTTTTCCTGATGGAAGTTACCTCTGCACAGGTTGAATTTAATTCTGCATATATATTATGATGTTCCTGCCCCTGACAGCAGTGG
>JAETQR010000094.1 GCA_021770615.1 Lachnospiraceae bacterium
GTTAAGTTCAAAGTCAACCTTTTTAAGTTTGACAGGGGCAGTCTGCGCTTTTTTGGCTACCTGAAAGGTTATGTTTCATAGTAATAGGGAGAAATGGAAAGAAATAGCGGATATATATGGCTAAATATTTAGAAAATAAAATATTGCCGCAAAGTTTAAGCTCGTCAGATAGGGCTTTAGCAGAAAAACTATTAAATGACTTGAATAATGCGTTAGGGAGATGATAAAAGTGGTGTATGAAAATTTATATGAAGAGTTTAAAAATAGGATACCAGAATGTAAGGAATATTGTAGGAAAAAAGAAGAAGAAAATTTGATTGATGGAACCGATGGGATACATGTTTATTTTAGTCTAGTTGTTGTTCCATATATAATTAAAGTGGTAGTAAGTGATAATTCATCTGTTACTAAGAGAGTTTTTGATTTTATTGAAGAAATGGCAAAATCTAATGATATTAAGATTGGCGAGGTATTAGATTTCACAATTTTGGAACAAATTCTTGATGAAGATAAAAGTGTTTTCGATAGATTTAAAAAACTGATGCTACCAGAAACAATTTTACATAGCGAAAAAATTGAAGAGTATTTTCTCCAAGAATAATTTATTGAATTGAACTGGATGTCCTTCATGAAGTGGCGAAATGGGGGATCTATGTGATTGCCGCTTCCGATCCAAAGATTCCGTTCCGGGAAACTGATGGATCTGCTGAGCACGAGCAAATCAGGTATTATCCTCGGAAATATTAAGGAGCATAAGGTCTTTGATTACAGTGGCATACGGGAGGAGAACCAGCAGGTTGAGTTCGGATACCGCCATTTTAACGGACTCAATTGTAAAATCATGGTAGCAAGGTATGTACAGGGAGGAAAAGTGATCATGGAAGATATCAAACAGGAATTGTTAAAGAAACAAAGAAGAGGCAACGAGGAAGATTGCGGAGATTGATGCAAAGGTAAAAAAGTGCGACGATATGCGTGCCGACCTGAAAGCATGTAAAACACGTCTGGATGATAAGACCTCGGATTGGGAATCTGTGAAAAACGCGTTGGGCAGGTTTTGGGAGTATAGGAGCTATTACTTATGAAAAAACTCAAATCCTAAAAATTAGTAATTTGTATATGTATACTTTTGTAACGGGATTATTAGGTGGCTACCTTATTTTTTCTATAATATCCGGAATAGTGTAGACCACTGCGCTGGCATTGGCGCTATTCACAGAAGCACTGAACAGCCAGTTCTTGCGGCCAACCGCGAATGGACAGATCGCATTCCCGCTGAGATTGTTCGTAAAGCTACAGCGGCCGTCCTCCAGATAGTTTCTGCGGTATCCTTCCGGTTAAGGGCGTAATTCACTGCCTTATCCATGCGGGTATTGCGGACGGGGCTCTGCTGATCCAGCCATGACCAAAAAGCCTCCAGGATAGGTTTTTCCTTCTCGAGACGCAGCTGTTTTCTTTCATGATCACCGGGATATTTTTTGCTGATAGAGTCCTCCATCGTAAACAGACGGTTGCAATACTGTATTCCCTGGTCGGCTGGCTGTAATCATATTGCTTCCCTTTGGGGACTGCGTCAATAAAATATCGACGTATGTGCGCCCAGCAGGAACAGCGTTTGATATCCGGCAGACCATTATAGCCCTGATAACCATCCGTTTCCAGATATCCGTGGAAACCGTTCAGGAATTACCTCGCAAGTTTGCCAAGTGCATCGGAAGGGGTAAAGAAGATAAAATTTGAACCATGTAATCACAATGAATAAAATTTGAACAGTTAGTTGTGATATGAAAGGGAAGGTAATGAAAAAAAAGATGTTTATAATATTTACAATAGTGTTAATTGTAGTTGCAATAGGTTATTATAGAATACCAGGTAAATATGCAATTGAAGAAAAACAATTATGGGATTATGAAAATGGAATATTAGTAGAAGAAACTTTTCATACAGGAACAGGTTGGACACAAGTTGGAGATAATAAAGGGTATTTTTTAAAAACTGAACAAAAGGATATTATACTTGAAGGATATCTTCCGCCAACAGTTGTCATTGTTTCGGAAGAAGGAGTAAATACGTTTTTATGCTTGGTAGAATATAAAGGGAAAGAGAAATTCGCAAATATTGAGGAAGAATTTGATAGATATGATGTAAAGGAATGGATCCCGATATATCCAATTAAGCGAAATACGATACTTCCAGATTTTTTCTATCCATCAGCGTATATGACAAAATGGGAAATAAAAAATAATAGATTTTTAGGTGATTAAGCCTGAATTATTCACGGCAAACAATCTTCCATAGTTACCGTTGCAACCACTCACAATACCCTTCTTTGCCACAAGATGGCCTGCAAATGGGCAGACTTCTTCTGTAATAGGTTTAATGATTTATTGTGGTTGTCAAGGTTCGTTAACAGTTGTTATTCCAGCTCCGGCCGCAGGTTAGGGATGTCTTCTGGCGTACTGACCTGTTTATATTTAACCAAATCATTCTGGTAATCACAGCTGTTTTGATGTATAATAAAAGAAACGGCGATGATTCCTATGGCAAGACCAAAAAAGTATAATATCCATCTTACGGAAAATGAATTTAAAAAGTTGAAATCTGTGATCCGTAAGAAAAAACTTCAAAAACTATTCGTAGCAGGTGTCAGATTATTCTCAACCTGGACGAAGCGCATGAAAAAGTTTTGACCCACGAGCAAAGCGCGAGATCTAATGGTGTCTGCATGGCAACTGTTACCAATACTGTGGCCAAATACATCCATGGCGGCATTGATGCCGTTACCGAATTTAAAAGGAGCATAAATTCAGATAATGCAAGGCGCAAGGTTGACGGGCGTACAGAAACCCGGTTGATTGAGCTTGCCTGCGGCCCCGTTCCAGAAGGGCGCTCCCGGTGGACCATCCGTCTGCTCGAGGAAGAAGCAAAAGTGATTCTGGAAACTCCTGTAGGCAGGGAGGCAATCCGCAATGCCTTAAAAAAATAAACTTCGAGCCGCCGCACTGCTGAGATAGAACTATTATGCAAAGAACTGGCCACATGGGAAACGGAGCGGAATACAGTGGCAGCAAAGGTCAACTGGCAGTTCAGAACCAGTGATGACAGAATAAAGCTCAGTTCCTTATATCCTGTATTTACCACTGCCTCTTGAAGAGGTGGTTGTAATGATAAATATCAACAGGTCAGAACACTAGCGCACCAGCACTATATTAGCATTTTATAAATACATTTCCGCAATTGCAGGGAATTGTTTCTAATGTAAGTAACTGTATGGAACAAAAGGGGGATTTATGATGAAAAAAGGTATAAAAATAGTAGCTATATGTGTGGCGGTTCTTTTATGGATCTTTTTCATACTATATATAATCGGAGTTTTGGTGGAAAAGGGAGTTTTAGGTCAGGAAAAGGATGAACCGGAGATCACAGTAAAATATAAACATGATCCGAAACAGGAGATGTCCAGGGAAGAGGATATCCCTGATTCCGAATATCAGGACACATTACAGAAGGCGTTAGAAGAAGGAAGAACAGACCTGGAGGAAGAGACAGAGTATCAGACGAATGTAGACGAGGTTATTATGTCTTTAGAAAATGAGGAATATATATCAGTATTTTTTCGTTCTGTTAAAGATAAGGATCAGGAGTGCTTTACAATGGCTAAATTCAGAAAGAAGGATATTGGCGGTGAGACAAAATACTTTTTCATATCGGCTTTTCCAAGAGAAACTGAGCGGGAAGCATTATATTTGGATGATTTTAAAGAAATTATAGGGGGGAATTTGGCATTAAGTGATTATATGCAAAGCGTAAATATTAATCCCACAAAGGGAAGGTTTATTTATGGAGAGAATAGACATAAGGAAATATATGGATTAGAAGTAGAAGGACAAAGGCCAACCGAAATTATTCCTTACAAGGTGTTTGGGGAGCAGTGGTATTTTTGGTATTATGAGAATCTGGAAAGTGACAAAGCGGGGAGCCAGTTGGAGTACACATATTAAGCCAGGGGTTATTCTATATGGCTGTGAAACTATAACCTGCTGGAAAAGATGTGCAGAGAGCAGGAAGATAGCGTCCAGAACCATACACAGACTTACTTATGGGACGGGAATGTGGCGGGTTTCTACGGAGAAAACGTGGATACTCCACAGTATGACCTGCAGTGCAGGACGAGCTGGGAAGCCCGCTCAGGATCGAAGGGGAAGACGGGAGCTTAAGGGAGAGCTATGGCTATGACGAGTTTGGGCGCGATCTGTATGGGAACCAGGGGAGGCGGATTTTACACAGATCATGTGCCCCCTAATATTTCAAAAGTAGTAGCTGCCCTGACAGAGATCCAAGATTCGATCAAAGAGATCCACAGTTCGGAAAATTCGATTATTGAGAATTTCCAGAGTGCGATTGAAAATATTGATACATGCTGTTGATAGGAGGAAGGAAAGGATGCCAAATATAGAAGTAAATTATGCCAGGATCGGACAGATGGTATACAGAAGTAGAACAATGGGAAATGATAACACCGATATATCGTGATCATAGTTATAGTCAACATTCACGCTTTTTTATCCGAAAAAATATATGGATTATTTTGATGTAGACATGGAGATTTTAAGAAGAATTAGGGGAATGGCAGTATTATATGGACTATTTGGACAATGTACAATCACTGGGGGCAATTGTGTATGAGACATGCGATGATTAAGATTAAGGAAAAGAGAAAAGTTTTTATGATAGCAGGGGTGATAACAATTTTGATACTCCTGGGAACAATAGTATATTTTTCATATAATAAACAATATGATAGAAGGATTTCCGAGATAGAGAAAGATGAAAATGACAGAAAAGAAGTATACATGAAGTTTGAAGAATTGTATAAGAGCATTGAAACAGAGTTAAATGGAGTAGTTGAAGAGTTGAAAAACGAGGGGTTTTATGAGTTAAATTCTTTAATGTATATAGTGTCTTTCAATGAAAAATCAATAGAACAAAGGGAAATAGAAGGAAGGATTCTTTGCTATTTTGATGGAGACACGTTATTAGTAAAAAATAAATTTGAGAGAGGATTAATTAATCTTAATAATAATGAAATGTTGAAAAAGCTACTTAAAGAAGTGCAGAGAAAAGGGATTGTGACGAAGATTATAATTTCAGATTTAAAGATTTCATTTGAGATTGATACAAAATATACATCCTTTGTAAAAGATAATAATAATATTACTAATTCAGTGGTTTATTGTGAAGATGAGGATTGCCAAAAATATGGATATTATAAAATAAGAAAAAATTGGTATTTGCGTATTCCACCGAGACCAGAGTAAATAATAGGCTCTCGGAATCTTGAACCATCTGACCAAGATTTACTGGTCGGATGAACTTTGAAAAGCAAATATTATCCAGAATGGATATGACAAGTAATAGATGATGAAAAAACGGCGCACTTTTATAGATCCTGTGCTTGACATGGTTTACAATGAAAAGGGGATGGGCGGACGTGGAGAAGATCCGGGAGCCCCTGGAGAGCGCCTATGCATCAGGGAGTGAATATGAAAAAAATTATAGAAGATGAAGGCTTAATTTTATTAAGTGATGGAAACAATTATTATATAGAGTATGAATCTGGGGAATTGATGGTTAAACAAAAAAGAATAAAAATAACATTAGAAGAAGCGGAAGTGATTAAGTTGTCGCCAGACATAATGTATGATATTATGATCGGATACCAAGATAATGGTGTTTATGGTGAAGAAGTTAAGGAATGTGAAACTTTGGATCTGTTGACAGACTAAAGAAAAATGGCCTTCTGTAGGGTATACTTATTGTACCAATTACAGGAGGTCATTTTTTATGATGGGAAAACAAAGCGGACAGATCCAGATGGTAATCTTTGATATAGATTCTGTGATTCGTAAACAGTAGATAGTGCGTACCACCTCGACCGGTATAAAAAATATGGGACAATAGACTATATTTCTATTATGAGTATCAAAAGTTAAGCTTCAACTTTTGATACCGGTATACGGGAGATCGGTCTATGAGCTCAGAAACAACCATGATGGCTGGGCAGTGCCGTCTCCAAGGATGGGTCGCCCAGATCAGGGACTGCTGTGGATGCCGAAGGCGTTTTCAGACTTTACAGAGATGTTTGCGGTGGACTATAATCTCCTTAAGAAGGAATTGGCGGGGGAGAATGGGAAGGAAGTCACCCTGGAGGAGTATCTGCTAGGCATCCGTGATGCGGGAAAGTTTGACCACAAGATGAACGAGCCGGTGCAGGAGTTTCTGTCGGTGTGACGCGAGGGGGACAGTATTTAGATGCACAAAAATTGTTTGCACCTGGTAGTCAGTTATCTAAAGAGCAGGCGATGGATGTGTGGGCTTGTTTATCTCAAAGATATGCGGAGGGTGCTTCAGGGAATACATATGGCTTTGTGAGGGGTGCAAGATCAGAAAGTATTTTTAATACGGTGGAATACCCTGCTTTACAAGCCAACCCCAATGTAACTAATATATTTACGGAATTGATGCAATAAGAGGAGAAGATAAATGAAGAGAGATTTTGAAATTGATGTGCCCCATTTTTACTGTTTGGAATATTACAGGGACGGAAAGAAGGTGATAGTGGAGGCGGACTTCAGAGACCCAGTAACAATATTTAGTACGGATATGGTTAAGCATTGGGAGAAACCTCATGAAAAAGAAATTATTGATGAGGATGATAAAAAACGTATTATTACTGATATATATAATTTTTTTGTAGAAAGAGAGGGTGACTCGAAAAGCTTTAAGATGGAAGGAGTAGATGAAAATGATTAGATTACCGGATGGTGCACAGATTGAGATGGCATGGAAACATGTAAAATATATAAGAAATAATGATTTTATTGCATTTCAGGTGGTTCCAATGTTTGAGGGAAGGGACGTAATAATCGTGCCTAAACCACCATGCCCGCACACTTGGCACCACCATAAATGAAACTGTGCAGGCTGTAGGTTATTGAATT
>JAETQR010000024.1 GCA_021770615.1 Lachnospiraceae bacterium
GGATGTTTTGAGGAATGTTATGACCTAAGTCAAGTTGAGATTCCGGATACGGTCACGAAAATAGAAAAGGATGCTTTTCGGGAGTGTGGAAAATTGACAGAGCTTGTACTTCCGAAGCAGCTTGAAGTTTGGAAAAATCCGATACGGAAATGCCCGAAACTAAAAAAGATTATGAATCCTTCCCGGATAGCGATAGAACTGGATGATTGCAAAGGAAACAAAACATGGTATAGTAAAGGCAAAAAGGTGACAAAACTGGGTGCCGGCGGGATAGCGGAATCAAAGGGAAAGAAATATAAAATTACTTATGATTTGCTGGGAGGGAAAAAGAGCGGGAAACTACCGTCCAGCTATACTTATGGGAAATCAATCAAATTGCTCTTGAATGCAAAAAAGAAAAATTATTCACTGCTCGGCTGGTATAATCCGGCGGATACAGATACATATCTTTGTTATCTTTCAGGAACAAGTCCGACGCTTTCGGGTGATATTAAATTACGTCCATTTTGGGTAAAGTACAGAATACGGGCTGTTGGGAATCAGTCCGTAGAAATCTTTTTGGATGATCGCGATGCAGTAGTTCCATTTGGTGCTTTTGATGTCCGGTATTCTACCAATAAAAATATGAAAAATGCAGAATATTTCCATATGACTTCCGAAGGAGAAAAAAAAGTAGTCCGAAATTTGAAAAGAGGAAAAACGTATTATTTTCAGATTGCATATACAGATACCCATATGGAGGATTGGGGCGATACATGGGTTGGTAAAAGGCGCATTGTAGTTAAATAGCAGAGTATTTGCAGATGTACTTGGAAGGATTCAGTTGACGAATCTAAAAGATGTACCTTATAATATGAATTATGGATTGTATGAGTGGTTTATCATTTTAGGATTGGTTTTTTGGATTGCTGGTATCATACAGTCAAAAAGAATCAGGTGAATATGGGGAGATAAAACATGACTCTTTTTCTAATAACAATCGTATCGTTTATACTTGCACTTATTGCCCACGATAAAAAATGGGGATTTCTTAAATATATATTTTGTCTGATCGGCTTTACCGCAATGGTATTGCAGGCAATCAGTGTATGGGTGGGAAATTTCCTTGCCTTTTAATAGAATTTCGCTTGAAATACTTCTGAATAAATGGTATGATTCAAGAAAAAATGCGGAAAGGGGACTTGTATATGAAACGATATGTTATGTTTGCATAGCACTGGCTATTGCAATAAAAGTCAAATACCCCGCGGCAGTCGCCAAATGGACATGCAAGCATGTCCGCCTGGCTCGTTGCTTCGCGAGAATAAATTGTCATAGCCAATGCGATTCCTAAAAAGAATAAGTTTAGGAGGCAGACATGGGCTATATAAGAGCAGAAGAGATTCTGCCCACTGAAGTAGTAGAATTGATACAGCAGTATGTTGACGGAGAAAACATTTATATTCCACGCAAGGCAGCATGCAGGCGGGCGTGGGGAACGGGCACACAGATCAGGCAGGAGCTTTTGGTGCGCAACCAGCAGATTTACGAGGATCATCTTGCCGGAAACAAAACTTCGGAACTGGCCTGTAAATACTATCTGTCGGAGAAAAGCATACAGCGTATTTTGAGAAAGATGGGCAGATAAATAAGTAGACAAATAAACAGATAGCATAATGAGCTGATACCTGGTGTCGGCTCATTGTTTTTTATAAAAATGCATGAGGTAGAATGTGATATTAAGATATGCTATATTAAATTCAAGGCCAACTGGATGACTGCCTGAAATTGGATTGAGGATTACTATGAAATCAACAGAAGAATATATGGAGGAACTAAAGCAATGGCTTCGGGATACATCGGATTCCCCGTTGGAGGAGATGTCTGATTTTTTTACCAAACGGCTGGATGATTATGAAGAACATATGTCGATTTGGGAAAAATCGTATCAGATCTTTGCTGAATTGTTACCTTCACAATGCCAAAGGATTTTAGACTTAGGGTGCGGAACCGGTTTGGAACTGGATAAAATCTGGAAGAAAAACCCATATATAGCAGTTACAGGCGTTGATTTGTGCCAAAGTATGCTGGATCAATTAGTGAAAAAACATTCGGATAAGCAGCTTACCGTAGTATGCCAGGATTATTTCCGATATGATTTTGGCTCTGCTAAGTGGGACGCTGTTATTTCTTTTCAGAGCCTGCATCATTTCCTGCCGGAGCAAAAAAAGGATCTGTATCAGAAGATACAGAATAGTCTAAGGGCCGGCGGCATTTTCATTTTGGGTGACTACGTCGCCTGCTGTGACGAGGAAGAAGAACTTTTACGCGGCGTATATCTCAAAAAACGGAAACAATCGGTTATATCGAAGGATCGTTTCGTTCATTTTGATATTCCACTGACTCTGGATCATGAACTGGAGATATTGGAGAATGCGGGATTTCAGATTGAAAAAGTGTGGGACGATCCGGAGCAGGTAACGATCATTATAGCGAAAAAGGGAGATGGAAGCTTATGTTGATTCAAACGTGGCGATTAATCATACGGGATTTAAAAACAGAAGATGAAATTCCTTTTGTTGAAATGGCTGCGGATGGAAGTTTAAATGATATAGGTTTTGATAAAAATTGTGGTAGTTGGATGGCAGAGTGGATCGCCCGGACAAAAAAATGTTCCAATAGAGATGATCCCGACATAGATTATTTAGCTTACGCAATCACTTTAAGGGATGGAAACATAGTAATAGGTTCCGTTGGATGTTCCTATTATAAAGATCTTCAACAGACAGGAATCGTATATTTTATCGGATCACAATACAGAAAAAACGGTTACGCGGCAGAAGCAGTGAAAGCGTATGTAACATATTTTTTCAATCATTATGATGCACAAAGGCTGCTCGCCACCGTCAAAGAAAAAAACATATCATCCCGAAGAGTGGTTGAAAAATCAGGATTTACACTGACTGAAAAAAAGATGTATCAGGATGTGAATGACGAAAAAGAAGAAATGTATTATTTTTATGAACGTATAAAATAACATAGAGGAGGAAGACATTTTATGACTACACCCGTTTATTTTGCATAGGCAGCTATTGCAAATAAAATGAATAAATAACGTAATAGCCTGCGCATCAAACTATAAAATGAATAGGATGCAAATGAGCTATTTAAGAAAAATAGAATATAAAATCGTTTTAAATGAATCACTGAAAGTGATCCGGGGATGTTCAGGATGTGGCAGAAGGACACATTTCACAAATACGGGAAAATTCCGTGTCAATGCCAATGGAAATAAACTGGATGTTTGGCTGGTCTACCAATGTGAGAGATGTAAACATACCCTCAATCTTGCAATTTATGAGAGGAAAAAGGTTTCTTCCATACCAGAGAGGGAATACCAGTGTTTTTTAAGCAATGATGAGCAGCTTGCGGAAATGTATGGAAAGAATATGCAATTATTCCGGAAAAACAAAGCGGATATTGATTTTGAAAGATTAAATTATGACTTTGTTAAAGTATATGAAACAAGAGAAGAGAGTAATCTCGGAGAGCAAATCTTACTTGTGATACATAATCCCTGCCAATTAAAAGTCCGTCCGGAGAAGCAGATTGCTGAGGTTTTAGGATTATCCAGAAGTCAGATTAAAAAACTTGTGGAGCAGGAAGAAATAGAAATGGAACAGAGTTCGATGCAAGTTACTCTGAAAGTTACCGAAAAAAGCGGGTGTGAATGAACCCGCGCATTACAGATCTTTGTTTCTTCAAGTCTATGTTCCCCGGCTGCCCTCAAAAGGATGCTCTCTTCCCCGTTGGAATTGACTTTTTCCATATATGATATTATAATCATAGCAAGATTGGAGATAAAAACAGGAGAAAGCCATGACTCTTTTTATAATAGCGATCGTATCGTTCATACTTGCACTTATCGCCCACGACAAAAAATGGGGAATCCTTACATATGTATTTGGTCTGATCGGTTTTACTGCGATGGTATTGCAGGCGATCAGTGTATGGGTGGGAAATTTCCTCGCCTTCTAATTTGAAAGACCAAAATACTGCGGTAAAAGACGAAATGCCCGGCAAATAAAAGAAACTGTTTTCACAGACTTAATTGCGTACTGTAGATCAATTCGTCTGTGAAAACAGTTTCTTTTATTTGCCGGGCAACATGTCTTTTTAATCTGACCTCATTGCCCTGACATTACTTTTTCGTTGTAAACCATGTATAAGAATTCCGGCCTGTCCGGATTCGGTACAATACCGGCGTATTACCTTTATTTACAAGAACTGCTTTGGAACATGTTACCGAATTTCCCGGTGTAAGGGAGATGTCGCTCAGATCTTCGACCAGTTCAAAATAAAATCCCCAGTCAATGTTTTCTAACTGAGTCGTTCCTGTGGAATCAAAGATATTGTAGTAATAACTGAACAGATCCTTTGCTTCTACGACTTCACTGCCTGACTCATATTTTATCTGAAAACGGAAATACAAATATTCCTGTGTGGCCGTTGGAACAGGATTTTCGCTGTTTTTCAGAACACGGTTTTTGGCCGATTCACCGGACTGAAAAGTCTCCAGTTTGATCGTAAACGTCCCGATCTTTTTTCCGTCATCATAGTAACTGATCGTGTGCTCGTCATAGGCGGAGAGAGGATTTAATTTTCCACCTGTTTTTGTATCAGCTGCCGAGTTTGTAACAGTCACAGTGCAATAGAGCTTTTTGCCGGAAAATTTAGCACAGATTTTAGCGACCCCGGCTTTTTTTGCTGTGACTTTTCCGGAAGAACTTACGGAAGCAACCGATTTTTTTGTGGAGCGCCATGTGATCTTTTCTGTGGTTCCGGTCACTTTAAGCCGGGTAGATTTTCCGGTTCGGAGAGCGACCGTTTTTTTGTTCAGCCGAGGGGTGGCCGCTGATGCGTCCGGAGCGCTGATCCATGAAACTGAGCACACAAGACAAAAGACCAGTGTGAGTGAAAAAAAGCGTTTCATAATTCCCATAGTATATAATTCCTTTCTGTTGATTTGACAGTCCTATGCATCACAGGCCTGTGCTAGGGTTATTGTACATCAAACTTATGAAAAGTGCAAGGGCAACCAAACCGGATTCACAGAAACCAATTTTTGGCGGTCGCAATTTATAAGAATCGTGACATTTGTACAGCAGTGGGAATATTTTCTGATTCAGACCCGCTCCCGCTTAAAATAAACATGTAGCGGTACAAAGGCTGCAAGGCGCAAACGCACCTGGTGTAAAAATCACACCTTGTGCGTAGCACCTAATACGCAGCCTAAGGACCGACACGTTTATACGGTCTTCATCAGGAAATATTCCCACTGCTGTACGAAGCTTTGTCAGTTTTCCATAAATTGCGACCGCCAAAAATTGATTTCCGTGAACCGGATTATGTTGTCTAATGTTACATTGCACTAGAAAAAAAAACCAACCTATGTTATAATAAGTGCTACGCAATTTGATTTTTTATTATTTTAGCGGAAGGAATACACAAAATTATGTCAGATATAAATAAAAAAAATATTCGCAATTTCTGCATTATCGCCCATATTGACCACGGAAAGTCCACGCTTGCCGACCGTATCATTGAAAAGACGGGGCTTTTGACCGAGCGTGAGATGCAGGCCCAGGTTCTTGATAATATGGAGTTGGAGAGGGAGCGGGGCATCACGATAAAGGCACAGACTGTCCGGATCGTGTACAAAGCAGAGGATGGAGAGGAATACATTTTTAATCTGATCGATACCCCCGGGCATGTTGACTTCAACTATGAAGTGTCGCGGAGTCTTGCAGCGTGTGAGGGGGCAGTCCTGATCGTGGATGCGGCACAGGGCATCGAGGCACAGACCCTTGCTAACTGTTATCTTGCGATCGACCACGACCTTGAGATCATGCCGGTCATCAATAAGATCGATCTGCCAAGTGCAGAGCCGGACCGTGTAAAAAATGAGATTGAGGATGTCATTGGGATCGAGGCACAGGATGCCCCGCTCATTTCTGCCAAGATGGGGACGAACATCGAGGCGGTGCTTGAACAGATCGTAAAGAAGATACCGGCGCCTCAGGGGGATGAGAAAGATCCTTTAAAAGCTCTTATTTTTGATTCTGTCTACGATCCGTATAAAGGCGTCATTATTTTCTGCCGTATTTTTGACGGATGTGTGAAAAAGGGAACGAGGATCCATATGATGGCGACCGGGATGGAAGAGGAGGTCGTAGAGGTCGGGACATTCGGGGCTGGACAGTTTATCCCCTGTGAGGAATTGTCCGTGGGTATGGTTGGTTATATTACGGCGAGTTTAAAAAATGTAGAGGGAACCCGTGTGGGTGACACCGTCACAGATGCGGATCGACCATGTGCCGAGGCGCTTCCCGGTTATAAAAAGGTGCAGCCGATGGTTTACTGCGGCCTTTATCCGGCAGATGGGGCGAAATACCAGGACTTGCGCGATGCACTCGAAAAGCTGCAGCTCAACGACGCAGCGCTTCAGTTTGAGGCAGAGACATCGGTTGCGCTTGGTTTTGGATTCCGGTGTGGCTTTCTTGGGCTTCTGCACCTGGAAGTGATCCAGGAGCGTCTTGAGAGAGAGTACAATCTGGATCTGGTGACGACGGCGCCGGGTGTTGTCTATCATGTGTATAAGACAAACGGGGAAAAGGTGCTTGTGACAAATCCTTCCAATCTGCCGGATCCGTCAGAGATCGAGCATATGGAAGAGCCGGTGGTCAATGCGGAGATCATGGTGACGACGGAGTTTGTCGGGGCGATCATGACATTGTGTCAGGAGAGACGGGGAATTTATCTCGGGATGGAATATATGGAGGAGACAAGGGCGTTGCTTAAGTATGTCCTCCCGCTCAACGAGATCATCTATGATTTTTTTGATTCCCTGAAGTCCCGTTCCCGCGGTTATGCTTCCTTTGACTATGAGTTAAAAGGGTACGAGCCATCGGAACTTGTGAAATTAAATATTTTGATCAATAAAGAAGAAGTGGATGCGCTGTCGTTCATCGTTCATGAGAGCACGGCATATGAGCGCGGAAGGAAGATGTGTGAAAAATTAAAAGGGGAGATACCGAGGCATCTTTTTGAGATTCCGATCCAGGCGGCGATCGGCAATAAGATCATTGCAAGGGAAACGGTAAAGGCGGTTAGAAAAGATGTGCTTGCCAAATGTTATGGCGGAGATATTTCCAGAAAGAAAAAACTTCTTGAAAAACAGAAAGAGGGAAAGAAGCGGATGCGCCAGGTCGGAAATGTAGAGATTCCACAGAAAGCGTTTATGAGTGTGCTGAAGCTGGACGAGGACAAATAACAGATGGATCCCATCGGAATTTATATCCACATTCCATTTTGTATCAGAAAATGCAGGTATTGTGATTTTTTGTCATGGGTGGCGGGAGAAGAAGAGCAAAACCGGTATACAGAGTATCTGGTCAGGGAAATCAACAGGATGGAGCTTTTTCACCGTCAGGATGGCGGGGAGGACAGAGAGGAAGCAGCCCCCACGGTGGATTCCGTTTTTATCGGGGGCGGCACGCCAAGTTTGTTGTCTCTGGGAAATATGGAACGGATCATGGCAGCGGTTTCTGATTGTTTTCAGCTGGATCCGTCCGCAGAAGTAACACTCGAATGTAATCCGGGTACAGCGGATTTTTCCAGGTTCAGGACATATCGGGAACTTGGCGTAAATCGTCTCAGTATCGGAGTGCAGTCGGCAGTGGACGAGGAACTTGGACTGCTTGGGAGGATCCATTCTTTTGAAGAGGCAAAGACCTCTTTTCTGCTGGCGAGGAAAGCCGGTTTTACAAATATAAACGTGGATCTGATGAGTGCGATACCCGGGCAGACAGTAGAGAGTTATGAGAAGACGCTTCATGAGATTTTACGTCTGGAACCGGAGCATATTTCTGCGTACAGCCTGATCATTGAAGAGGGAACTTACTTTTATGAACAGTATCAGGATACTCCGCCGGTAGACGAAGAAACTGACCGGAAAATGTATTCCCTCACAAAAAAACTCCTTGCCCGTTACGGATATGAACGGTATGAAATATCAAATTATGCAAAAAAAGGGTATTCATGCCGGCATAACCTGAAATACTGGTCGGACGGAGATTACATCGGTTTTGGAATCGGTGCCGGTTCCAAGATTGCAAATGTACGTTATAAAAATGAGACCAGGATCAACAGGTATATCGAAGGGATCCGAGATGGTACGGGTGTGGCAAAGGAGGAAGAGATTCTTGACAGGGAAGCACAGATGTCAGAATTTTTTATACTTGGCTTACGGAAAACAGCCGGGATATCCTTAAAGGAATTTGCAGAACGTTTTCTGGAAGATGCAGATTCCGTATATGGAAAGCAGATACGGAAATTCCTCCATAACGGGTTGCTGATACAGGATGGGGGAAGATTGTATTTGTCGGACAGGGGGCTTGATCTGAGCAACTATGTTCTCTGCGAATTTATTTAAAAATAGTGCAATTTTTTGTAGACAGATAAATTAAAAACAGTTACAATAAAGTAAATGTATTATATTATTTTTTAAGGAAGTGAACAAATGAATCCAGTGTATGAGAAGGTAGTATTATGTTATAAGCAGATCAGGGCAAAAGTTGGGTTTGTTCCGAAAGTGGCGATCGTACTTGGAAGCGGTCTTGGGGCTCTGGCAGATGTCATCCAGGTGGTTGACACAGTTGATTATGCAGATATCACGGGTTTTCCGGTTTCGACGGTGGATGGGCACAAGGGACGTTTTGTGTTTGGCTATATTCAGGAGACTCCCGTTGTTATCATGCAGGGAAGAGTACATTTTTATGAGGGGTATGAAGTGAGTGATGTTGTACTTCCGATCCGTGTTATGAAACTTCTGGGGGCAGATATTTTGTTTTTGACAAATTCTGCCGGCGGGCTCAATACGATGTACCGTCCGGGGGACTTTATGATGATCACAGATCATATTGGCAGCTTTATGCCTTCTCCGTTGACAGGGGAAAATATCGATGAATGGGGGCAGCGTTTTCCGTCCATGGAGAATATTTATGATGTGCAGCTCTGTGATTTTATCCGGCAGGCAGCGAGAGAATGTAATGTACTTCTGAGAGAGGGTGTCTATGTACAGATGAAGGGCCCTCAGTATGAGACAAGCGCTGAGGTTAAGATGTGTCAGACGCTCGGTGGGGATGCAGTCGGCATGAGCACCGCAATCGAAGCTGTCGCAGGAAGACATATGGGGATGCGGGTATGCGGTTTGTCCTGTATTTCAAATATGGCCTGCGGAATCAGCAAAACGCCGCTGAATCACATGGATGTGACAGAGGTCGGAGAAAAGATGGCACCATTATTCCGGTTACTCGTGTATAAGGCGATCAGTAAGATGACAGAAGAAACGGTGGACAAGCAGAAGGCGGAGACACCGCAGCAACCGGCAGAATCCAGCGTTATCATTGATGATATGTGATGGGTGTTGAGGAAATGAGAATAAGATTTTATAATTGCAGAATACTTACGATGAAGGATGGGAATGATATCATTACCGGAGAACTGCATGTGGAGGACGGAAGGATATCCGGAATATATAGCAGTCAGGATGGGAACACAGGAGAAAGAACGGAGAAGCCTTGGGACAGGGAAATCGATGGACAGGGAAATCTTTTGATGCCTGGATTTAAAAATGCCCACACTCACTCGGCGATGACATTTCTGCGTTCTTTTGCAGATGATCTTCCTCTGCAGGAATGGCTTTACGATAAGGTTTTTCCGATGGAAGCAAAGTTGACAAAAGAAGATCAGGTTCTTTTGGCAAAGCTGGGGATGCTTGAGTATCTGTCAAGTGGTATCACTGCTAATTTTGATATGTATCTTGACAATGCCTGTCATGCCACAGCTTCCAAAGAGATTGGTTTTCGGACGGTACTGTGTGGCAGCATGAATGATTTTGGAGGTACGGTGGAGGAGACAGAAGAAGAATTTTACAGACTGAATGAAGTTTCGCCACTCGTCTCCAGCAAGATCGGGTTTCATGCCGAGTACACTACGAATGGAGAGACACTAAAGCAACTTGCCAAAATGGCGAACCGGCTGAAACAGCCGGTGTACACACATATTGCAGAAACAAAGAAAGAGGTCGATGAATGTTATGAGAGGTACAACGTTTCACCGTTTGAGTTTTTGGATTCTATTGGCATGTTTGAGTATGGCGGCGGTGGTTTTCATGGCGTCTGGATGTCGGAAAAAGATAAAGAAATCTGCAGAAAAAAAGCCGTCTCGATCGTATCCAATCCGTCGTCCAATCTCAAGCTCGCGAGTGGCATAGCCGATCTGTGTGGGTTACTGGAGGCAGATATCAATGTGGCACTTGGCACAGATGGTGCGGCCAGCAATAATGCTCTTGATATGTTCCGTGAGATGTATCTTGCTTCCGTACTCCAGAAGGTTACAAGAGGAGATGCGTCTGCCATGGATGCTGCTGATGTATTGAGAATGGCTACGACAGGCGGTGCAAAGGCGATGGGGCTTACGGATTGTGATATTCTGGCAGAGGGAAAATGTGCCGATCTGATCATGATCGATATGCACCGGCCTAATATGCAACCGGAAAATCATATTACCAAGAATATTGTCTACAGTGGTAGTAAAGAAAATATAAAGCTGACGATGATAGACGGAAAAATATTATATGAGAATGGATGTTTCCATGTGGATGACGACGTGGAGTATATTTATTCCGAAGCAAACCGGATCATAAATCGCATGAAGGTGTGAAGGAAATTACTAAGTTGGTGTGACTTCTCAGTCGCACCTTTTTTTGATTTTTGCTATTAACTATTTACGCATGTAATCCGATATAACTATTGACACAGTAAGTATGCGCAGATCAAGGGATCTGTTCATATTATAAGGAGAGAAAATGTATGGGAGAGATGATGCCGAGTGAAAACGAGTGGATCATTATGGAAGTTTTGTGGAAAAATGAAAAGCCACTGACTGCTACTGAGATCATTGCTCATTTGAAAGGAATAAAAGATGTCAGTCCGAAGACGATACGTGTTCTGATAAACCGCCTTTTGAAAAAAGGTATTATCGGATACACGGTGGATGAACATGACTCCCGGATCTATCATTATTTTGCCGTAAAGACAAGAGAGGCCTGTCTGGCGGAGAAAAGCGAACGGTTTTTAAACAGCTATTTTAATGGAAATCCACTCGGGATGGTGGCTTCTTTTGTTCAGAATGAACGTTTTACCAGAGAACAGTTAGAGGAACTGATTGAGATTCTGGAAAACGGAAAAGAACAACAGGGAGGAAAGCAGCCATGAGTACATTTTGGCGGCTCGCGGCAGCCTACACAAATTATGCGTTCCATTTTCTGATCTTTAAGATTGTAAGGACATTCGTGTTGTCTTTTGTGTTGCTCCTTTTGATTTTTCTTCTGAGGGCATTTATTGACCGGAGAAGAAAAGAAACAGGAGGTCTGCGGGAGCTGTATGTGAAAATGAGTTTGTGGGCGGTCTTACTTCCGGTTCCCTTTTTAGGTGGATTAAAGATTTCGCAGGAGTCGTTTCACTGGCGGAACCGTATTTATGTTTTTTTGTATGAGAATATGCTTGGGAATCCGTCCGCCGCCTGGTTTTATCTCGGGGGGATGCTGATCACAGCGCTGTGGTTTCTTTTGCGGAAAGTCCGTCTTCGCCGCCATATGAAACGATTTGCAATATGCGATGATCCTGAACTTAAGGTGTGGGAGGAACGGTGGGCAAAGCGGATTCAGATCCGGATCAATCCACTGTCGGTCACTCCTTTTACAACAGGTGTTTTTCATCATACGATCGTATTGCCGTCTTATATGCTTGAAGAGTTCAGTAAAGAAGAAATAGAGGAAGTCCTGCATCATGAATATAATCATATCAAAAGCGGGCATTTACTTTTGTATGCGGTCATTGAGGTATATCAGATCCTATGGTTTGCAAATCCCCTTGTTCATCTGGCTGCGATCATGATCAAAGACGATCTGGAACAGATTTGTGATAACCTTACGATAAGGGAAAATGATTATATACCATATAATTACGGACTGCTTTTGATCAAAACGATGAAATATCCGGAGAGGGAAAAGGATGGAAAGACAGCTTCACCGGCATTTATGGCGAACCGGTCATTCCGGGTCATGAAAAAGAGGATTGGAATGATCGCCAGATATGAAAAGACTCCTGCCGTATTTTGTAACAGGCTGTGTGGTGTGACAGCAGCGCTTGTGCTTGTATTGTTTGGTTTGGGAAAGGCGGTGTCCTATCCCCCTTATACGATGTACGAAGGATTTTCCCTGTACAGTTTTGATGGGCATGATGTGATCTTTCAGGAGAATTCCGAGTTCAACAGTGCAGTCACTATGACGGATCAGGGATTGTCCATAAACAATGATAAAGTAAAGAAAATGCTGGCTGCTGACGAAAACATAAAAAGAGAAGACCGTTATTGGGTGTTTTATGGCGGATATATGAAAATACCCGGTGTCGGAGGGGGAGGCGAAGTCGTTTTATATGAGCCATATGCAACAACGAAACATATAGTAATGATCCCGTATAATGAAAAGGATACGCTGTCCGGTATGTTTGAATGGCTGTTTCAGCGTATATAATGAAGAAAGGAAGAGGTGAGCAGGTATGTCGATCACGATACATGCAGGAAAAACAGAGGGAGGTTTGTTTACGACAAACCAGAATGCGGCAGCAAGACATGCGGCAGAAAAGAAGAGTGCAAAGGGAGGGCGTTCAACGATCTTTGCCGGGGATATGGCAGTCCGCCCGGATAGCATTATGATCAAGAAACAGCAGGCGCAAAAACAGGCGATGAAGATTGTCGGAGATACGTTTGATGCCGAAAAAAAGGTAAACCAGAGCCTGAAGGATATGGAAGACCAGATCGAGGCATTGAAAAGCCAGAATCTTGAGTATAACCGTGAGATTCGCAGTATTGAGGGTAAACGCAGTGAAGTCATGGAAAGTTATGGGATCACAGAGGATAGCGGGGAACACAGAGATCTTGAACTTTTGCGCAAAGAGCGTGATCTGGTTCCGGGAGCGGAAGAAGACCTGACAGAAGAGGAAGAGGAACGGCTCGCCGAGATACATAAAGCCGGTGTTACGGATTATCAGAGGGATATGCTCGAGTTGGATGATCAGGAAAAAGATTACCGGAACCGTATGGAAGAAAATAATGCAGGAATCAATGGTATGACAGCATCGCTGCGGGACACGAAAATAGAGAGGTTGAAATCTGATCCGATGGTAGAATCGGCAAAACAGTCCGAGGAGATTATGCAGGCAGCCAACAAAGATATGATCGGCGCTCTTTATAATGAGGCAAAAGAGCATATCGAAGAGAAGATGCAGGAGGAGAAAGAAAAAGCGGAAAAACGTGCCGAAAAGAAAGAGGAAGAAGAAAAGAGGGCAGAAGCAAAAGAAGAGAGAGAACAGATCCAGGAAGAGCTGCTTGAAAAAGCTACGGAGAATGATTCCGAAATTGACGAGATACTTGATAAGCTGAAATTGATCGATGAAGACTTAAAAGGTGCGGCGGTAGACAAAAACCTTTGATCAAATGGAAATTATATAGGGTCTTTTGACCCTGGTATCATATGATTTCACAAATAAGCAGGGGATTTGTCCCGAAGCAGAAAGGAGGGAATGAAAATGAATTTTAACTATGGAAATTTTGGATTGTACAATAGTTTGTTTGGCGGAAGTTCAAGCAGCAGTTTTTATGGTGCGCTTGGTAATTACTCGAGCATACGGACGGGAAGTTACAAAAGACTTCTGACTTCTTATTATGCAAAAGCAAAGGCGGATCAAAAAACAGACACCAAAAATACGGCAAACACGACAAACCGCAGGGATGACGCATACAGGAATATCCTTGACAGTAAGTCGTTTTACTCCAATAAGGAAATGACTGCTGTAAAGAAAGAGGCAGATGAACTTACAAAGTCGGCAAGCCAGCTGACCCAGACAGGTTCGGGATCGTTATTTCATGCGAAAACAGTCACCGTGACCGATGAGGAGACAGGAAAGAAGACCACTGCACAGGAATACGATATGGATGCTATCGCAAAAGCAGTAAATTCTTTTGTGTCTGACTACAATTCAGCCGTAGAGGCCGGTTCGAAATCGTCCAACCAGAATGTGTCCAGAAATACACAGTACATGACGAATATGACCGGTATTTACAAGAGCAGCCTGTCCGATGTGGGGATCACGGTCGGTAAGGATAATAAGCTTTCTGTCGATGAGAACAAGTTAAAGAGTGCGAATGTTGATACACTTAAAAAAGTGTTCAATGGAAAATCATCTTTTGCTTCTTATACGGCAAGCCGTTCGGCGAGCATCAGTTCTTCAGCGGCGAGAGCAGTCTCCACAGCATCCACTTATGGAAGCACGGGGAGATATAACATGTTCAACGATTACTATAGTTCCTATAACTGGTATTTCTAATGGAAATATTGTGTGCATACTATCATTTCCACATAATAAAGGGGCGGACAAAAGTGCCGCCTCTTTTATGGTTGTTTGACCGGAAACTTACGCCATACTGTCTGCCTGCCCGAACGATTCCAGTTCTTGTGCATATTGTTCCCATTGTTCCATCACAAGCCCGAGTTCTTCCTCGAGGGATTCTTTCTGTCTTGTAAATTCTGTGAGTTTTGCCACGTCAGAAGAATACTCGGGGAGGCAGATCTGGTCATCGATTTCTGAAATCTGTGTTTCCAGTAACTCGATTTTTTGTTCGGCTTTTTCATAATTTGCTTCAATACGGCGACGTTTTGCCTCCCGTTCTTTTTGTTCTTTCCAGTTTAGTTTTGCCTCGGAGACTGGTTTTGCGTCAGAGGAAGAAGCATCCGGATGATCCAGGTATATGTTTTCTACGGTATCTTTTTTCTCCAGATAGTAGGAGTAATCACCCTCATAAGTAAGAAGTTTGTGGTGCGTCAGTTCCATGATCTTAGTTGCTGTTTTATTGATAAAATACCGGTCATGGGATACGTATAACACCGTTCCGGTATAGTGGTTGAGCGCCTTTTCGAGAATCTCTTTTGAGTCGATATCAAGATGGTTTGTCGGCTCGTCAAGAAGAAGGAAATTTGCCTTTGACAGCATAAGTTTCGCTAAGGATACACGTCCCTTTTCACCGCCGCTTAACAGGGAGATCTTTTTATAAACGTCGTCCCCGGTAAAGAGAAAGGCGGCCAGTACGTTACGTATTTTCGTGGTGGTCAGGTCAGGATGATCATCGTGGATCTCGTCAAATATCGTTTTTTCTTCATTGAGGACGTTATGTTCCTGATCATAATAACCGATCTCTACATTTGTTCCAAACTTAGCGATACCGGAATCGGCATGCTCCAGTTCACAGAGGATTTTTAAAAGCGTCGTCTTTCCGGTACCGTTCTTTCCGATGATGGCGGCACGCTCACCCCGTTTTATGTCAAAGTGGATACCGGAGAATAAAAAATTACCGTCAAATGTCTTTGAAAAATTTTCAACGGAAAGAACGTCGTTTCCACTTGTTTTTTCCGGCGTGAGTTCAAAGTGCATGGTTTTATTATATTCTGCCGGTTTTTCCACCGGCGTCATTTTTTCAAGCATTTTTTCCCGGCTTTCAGCACGTTTGATCGATTTTTCCCGGTTGAAAGAGCGGAGTTTTTCGATTACTTCTTCCTGATGCTTTACCGTCCGCTGATAATTTTCATATTCTTTGAGGAGCGTATTGCGAAGCTGTTCTTTTTTAGCGGCATAATCGCTGTAGTTACCGCGGAATACCCTGACCTTTCCGTGGTCGATCTCAATGACTTTTTCAGAGATCTTATCCAGAAAATACCGGTCATGTGAGACGATCAGGACGCTTCCTTTATAGTTTGCGAGATAGGTTTCAAGCCATTGGATCGCCGGGAGGTCAAGGTGGTTGGTCGGCTCATCGAGGATGAGAAGATCCGGCGCCAGAAGGAGAAGCCTGCCGAGGGCGATCCGTGTCTTTTCCCCGCCGGACAGTGTGTTGATACAACGAGTGGCATCATTTTCGGAAAACCCAAGCCCGTTTATGATCCCCATGATCTGGCTTTTGCATGAATAACCGTCTTTTGCTTCAAACTCGGTCTGCAGGCGGTGATATTTTTGTAAAAGATTTTCCAGTCTGGCGCCGTCTGCATGTTGCATGGTTTGTTCCATTTCCCGGATGCTGCGGTCGAGTTCTACGATATCGGATTTGACTTCCAGCAGCTCTTCGTAGATCGTATTGTCAGAATGGTAGCCCTGTTGCTGGGGAAGATAACCAAATGTTTTGTCTTTTGCGGTAGTGATCTCACCGGAATCTGCTGTCAGTTCGCCCATGATGATGCGAAGAAGCGTGGTTTTTCCGGTTCCGTTCATTCCGACAAGAGCGGCCCGTTCGCCGTCATTTATATGGAAGGTGACGTCCTCAAATAGGGAGTCATCACCGAATTGTTTGTATATATGGCTGCATGCTAATATCATAGGAATCTCCATTCTTTTGTTTTTCTGTATCGTGACTAAATGCATTGTATCACAAAAATATAACTTTTACATCTTTTTTTATAAGAAAAATTGTAGTATAATTATGGAAGATACAGATATGACCAATATGTCTGTAACGATGAAATGGATAGTTGACATGGAGGTTTTATTTCATGGAGGATAAAAAGATTTCTTCGGCGGTGATAAAAAGGCTGCCACGTTATTATAGATACCTCAGTGAGCTTTTAGAGAAAGGGATTGACCGGATCTCATCACAGGAATTAAGTAAAAAGATGAATGTTACCGCATCCCAGATCCGTCAGGATTTTAACAATTTTGGGGGATTTGGACAGCAGGGATACGGATATAATGTAAGTTTTCTTTATGACGAGATCGGGAGGATCCTTGGGCTGGAACACAATTACAATGTCGTTATCATTGGGGCAGGAAATCTGGGGCAGGCGCTGGCCAATTACAGTGGATTTACGAAGCACGGTTTTCGGATTTCCGGTATCTTTGATATCAATCAGGCGGTGATCGGGAAAGTGATCAATGGTATTCCGGTGATGTCGGTCATGGATCTGGAAGAATTTATGGATGCTCATCCAATCCATATAGCAGCTCTTACGCTTCCGAAAGATCAGGCGTCCCAGATTGCCAGACGACTGGCGGAAATGGGCGTAAAGGCATTTTGGAATTTTGCGTCTACGGATCTGAATCTTCCGTCATATGCTGTGGTTGAGAATGTGCATCTGGCGGAAAGTCTGATGAGATTATCTTACAAATTATCAGAGAAATACTAAGTAGCCGGCGTGAAAACGCATGGAAATGAAGATCAAGATGGGAGGATCATGCAATGAAAAAAAGTGAGGAAAACATACCCATTGAACAGCTTTTAAAAGGAAAAAAGATTCCGATACTCGTGCTTGACCAGAGATGGCATAAGCTTTTTCCGGGCGGGAAAAAGCCGGAGGAAGTGGTGGAACTTGAAAAACAGTTGAATAAGTGCCTGAAGGAGCAGGGAAAACTGGTAAACGGCATTAAAGATCTGAAAAAGGGAAAAAAGAAACTGATGGATGCTATCGTTTCCGGGATGAGCAGTCAGGAGAACGACAAAAAACGGGAAAAACAGCAAAAACTGCTTCTGGAGACGAATGAACGGATCGAAAAGGAATCTGACCGTCTTATGGAGCTTCCCTATGAGATCAAGGCGGTGAATCAACAACTTCTGGTCACAGGCATACGGTACTGCCACGATCAGTGGAAACATCGTACAGAAGAGTTGGAAGAGCTGACAAAGGAAATCGATACGATGCGGGAAGAGATCAAGGAAAAGGTAGCCTATAAGGTCGATCTGGAAGAAAGTATCGATGTTACTTATTCGCTTATGCATGCACTGTTAGGCAGGGAAGTGATGAATCTGTTTGATAAGAATAAAATATAAGGGGAAACGTTTATGATCATTGGTGTAGGTGTGGATGCTGTGGAGATCGACAGAGTGAAACATGCCTGTGAGAGAAGCCATTTTACAGAGCGGATATTTACGAAAGATGAGATCGCCCAGTTTGATAAGCGTAAGATCCGGGCGGCTTCTGATTTTGCCGGGAAGGAAGCGGTAGCCAAAGTGTTTGGCACCGGTTTTGCCGGGTGTCAGCCGGCAGATATCGAGATTCTCCGGAATGAAAAGGGAGCGCCGTATGTGAAATTATATGGCGGAGCCAGGAAGATAGCAAAAGAGCTTGGGATCACAAATATAAAGATCAGTATCACAAACACTTCAGACACAGCGACGGCTTTTGCAGTGGGAAGTGATGAGGAAGAGGTAGCATTTTGAGGTATTTATTCACGGGACGGCAGTCGAAAGAGTTAGATATGCATGCGATCGATACAGTTGGTTTCCCCGGACTGGTGCTCATGGAAAAGGCGGCGATGACGCTCGTTTCTGTGATCATGGAACGGGAGCGGCCGGAGAGGGGAGTGCTCTTTGTATGTGGCACCGGCAATAATGGCGGAGACGGTCTGGCAGCGGCGCGCATGTTGCATCAGCAGGGATTTCGGACTGCCATCCTTTTGATCGGGGATGCGGGGAAGTTGTCGCCCGATGCAAAAAAACAAGTAGAACTTGCTGCGGCATGTGACGTGCCGGCAGTGACGGAGGAAGCGATTTTTTCGCCTGCCTACGATGTGATCGTCGACGGGCTTTTTGGCGTGGGATTGAGCAGGGATGTAACCGGTGTATATGAAAAAGTGATACAGGATATCAACCAGTCCGGTAAGAAAGTGTATGCCGTCGACGTTCCGTCAGGGATCAATGGAAATGACGGGACGGTCATGAATGTTGCCGTGAAGGCAGATATCACGGTGACGTTTGGCGTTAATAAACTTGGACTGGTACTTTATCCCGGATGTCTTTATGCAGGTGAGGTGATCGTGGGAGATATCGGATATCCGGAGGCGAGTTACCGGGCGGTTGAGAATCCGGCCTATTATTATGAACCGGAGGATCTGAAAAAAATCATCCCGGTCCGCAGACCTGACGGCCACAAAGGAAGTTTTGGGCACGTGTCTGTGATCGGTGGAAGCAGGGAGATGAGCGGGGCCGCTCTTCTTTCTGCCAGGGCAGCGTATGCGGCGGGAGCCGGACTTGTCCATGTATGTTCTGCGAAGGAAAACAGAGAGATCCTTCTCTCCGGGATACCTGAGATTTTATTTAGCAGCTATGGAGATGAAAAGAATGGGATAGACCGTGAGGCACTGGACCGGGTGATTTCCTTTTCGGATGCGGTCGTACTTGGGCCCGGGCTTGGGAAAAAGCCTCTGTCCGGGGAGATTGTGGAGTATGTGCTGCGAAGCTGCGATAAGCCGGTTATTCTGGACGGAGATGGTATTACATTGTGCAAAAAGGCGCAGTTATCCGGAAAGAATCATGTTATTCTCACACCGCATCCGAAAGAATTTTCTGTGATCTCAGGAAAGAAGACAGAGGTATTAAAAGCAGATCTGCTTTCAGCGGTGTCCGCTTTTTCAGAGGAGACGGGCTGTATCGTGGTGGGAAAGGATGCGAGGACGATTGTAGGAGATGGAAAAGAGATTTATGTAAATGTCTCCGGCAATTCCGGTATGGGGACCGGAGGGAGCGGTGATGTGTTGACCGGCATCATAGCGGCGTTTCTGGTGCAGGGAGTTTCGTTATTTGAGGCGGCGAAAGCCGGAGTGTATGTACATGGCCTTGCGGGGGATCATTTTGTAAAAGAGTACAATGAATATTCCCTTACGGCGTCCGGTCTGATACAGAGTCTCAAATATATCCTTAAAATTAATGACTGAAAAGGGGAAAGGTCGGTATCATGGAAAAGAAATGGGAACAAAAAATATATGACAGAACTTATGCCGAGATTGATCTCAATGCGATAAGATATAATATTTCCGAGGAGAAAAAGTTTGTCGGAAAGGATGTAAAGATCATGGCAGTCATCAAGGCGGATGCGTATGGACACGGGGACTGTGAGGTGGCAGAGGTTCTGCGTGATCTGGTGGATGCCTATGGCGTTGCGATACCGGAGGAAGCGCTCCGTCTCAGGGAGAGGGGAGTCCGGAAAATGATCCTTATCCTTGGATATACAGGGAGTGACTGGTTTGAGGATATCATTGAGAATGATATTTCCCAGACCGTATATAATTATGAAATGGCAAGAAGACTGAGTGATGCAGCCTGCCGGCTGGATAAAAAAGCCCGGATCCATATTAAGATCGATACTGGTATGAGCCGGATCGGATTTATGCCGGTAAAAGATAATATCGAAGTGATTCATTCCATCAGTGAGCTTCCCGGACTTGAGATTGAAGGAATCTTTACACATTTTGCGCGTGCGGATGAGAAGACACCGGACGCTGCCAGAGAGCCTTTTGAAAAGTATATGATGTTTGTGAGTGAACTCGAAAACCGTGGGATTCATATACCGGTGAAGCATGCGGCGAACAGTGCGGCGATCTTACAGTTTCCGGATTCCTGTCTGGATATGGTCCGTTCGGGTATTTCAACGTATGGTCTTTATCCATCGGAAGATGTACAAAAAGACAATATTTGTCTGAAACCGGCACTTCAGTGGAAATCGGTCATTTCTTTTGTGAAATGGATCCATTCAGGGACAAGTGTAAGTTATGGTGGGACATTTGTTGCAAAAAGGGATACGAAAGTAGCTACGATCCCTGTCGGATATGCGGACGGGGTCAGGAGGGAACTCTCCGGAAAGGGAAAAGTGCTCATCCGCGGTCAGTATGCTCCGATCATTGGAAGGGTCTGTATGGATCAGTTTATGGTTGATGTCACGCATATTGATCCTGTTTTGGAAGGAGATGAGGTTACTTTGATCGGAAGAGATGGGGAACATGCCATTTCTGTCGAGGAAGTCGCAGAACTTTCACACTCTTTTAATTATGAATACATTTGTGGAATCAGTAAAAGAGTTCCAAGAAAATATAAATTATCTTAGTACCGATGGTATAAACTCCCGTATATTGGAAATAATAGGTACATAATAAAAATCTACGATACAAAGGGAGTAATCACGATGGTAGTAAAAAGAGGCGATATTTATTATGCGGATTTAAGACCGGTTGTAGGCTCCGAGCAGGGTGGCGTGCGTCCGGTCTTGATCATACAAAATGATATGGGAAACCGATACAGTCCAACCGTGATCTGTGCGGCGATCACATCGAAACTAAATAAGGCAAAGCTGCCCACGCACATTTCGCTTGACTCAGAGAGTTATGGGATCGTCAAGGATTCTGTCATTTTGCTGGAGCAGGTGAGGACGATCGACAAATCAAGATTAAGAGAAAAGGTGTGCCATCTGGACGAAAGAGTTTTGAAGGAAATCAATAAGGCGCTGGCCATAAGCCTTGATCTTAATACATAGCTTAACGCCATGAGCCAGAAAGAAAAAAGACAAACAAAAGACACCTCTGGGAGGAGGTGTCTTTTGTGGTACCCAAGGGTACCTAAGCGTATAATAGGGTGGGAGTAGAAAGTTTATACTTTCCGATTGTTATAGTACAAAGAATTTGTGTCATTTTTGTGTCAAAATGGTGAAATGTTAAAAAGCTATAAAATCTTATTGCATTGTCCCGGTTCTTATTGTTATACTAAGTATATCATTAGTTTTTTGTGGAGGAATACAGATGAAGATTGGATTGGTCAGGCATTTCAAAGTTGACTGTCCTCATAAGGTGATGATGACATCAGAGGAATTCAGGGAGTGGTCGGAGAAATATGAACACGCCAGGATTTTGAAGAAAAAAGTAAATATGTCTGGTATAAGCTGGGACGTGTGCTATTGTAGTGACCTGGAGAGGGCCGTGGAGACAGCGAAGGAAGTGTACAGTGGTAATATCTATATAGACAAGCTGCTCCGGGAAGTGGATAATGCGCCATTTATCCACACAGAGCGGCTACGGCTTCCATTTCCGGTATGGCATTTCTGCGGGAGACTTGCGTGGTTTTTTAAGTCGAAGAGCCAGCCGGAGGATATTAAGGGGACGAGAAAGCGCGTGCGCCGTTTTTTCCGGCAGATCGACTGGTCAAAGGATAATGTGCTGATCGTGTCCCATGGCTTTCTTATCTTTAATTTTATTTATGAACTGTTTCGCCTTGGATTTATGGGGAGAGAGGTGCGGCGTGTGAAAAATGGAATTCTTTATTTGTATGAGATTCCGGATTATAAGCGGCCGTTTCAGTATAAACCATCGAAAGAAAAGGAATGAGGAAAACAGATTGAAGATTACGATTTTGTGTGTGGGAAGGTTGAAAGAAAAGTATTTGCGTGAGGCATCCGGGGAGTACCGCAAGAGATTATCAAGATATGCAAAATTGGAGATTATCGAAGTTGCAGATGAAAAGACTCCTGATCAGGCGTCTGAAAAGGAAGAGCGTCAGATCCGGGACAGTGAAGGCGAACGTCTGCTGAAGCATATAAAGAAAGAGGATCATGTGATCGTGCTTGCCATTGACGCACCCCAGTATGATTCTCTTTCCTTTTCTGAAAAAATAAACCGGTTTGGAATCCATGGGACGGGAAATGTGGTATTTGTCATTGGCGGATCGCTTGGGCTTGCCGAGGAAGTGATAAAGAGAGCAGACGAAACAGTCAGTTTCTCTAAGATGACATTTCCGCACCAGCTGATGCGGGTCATCCTTCTGGAGCAGATCTACAGGAGTTTTCGGATCATAAAGGGAGAACCGTACCACAAATAACGGAGGTTTTTGATTTTTATTGTAAAGTGAGGTTTGCTGGGTTATAATGAGATTATCAGATACGGGTATGAATGTATAATGACAGAAAAGAAGGAGGGAAATATATATGATAACAGCAAAAGTATTGGAAAATGGAACAAGTCAAGCGGTTACAATTCCCCAAGAATGCCACATTTCAGAAGATGAAGTATTTGTTAATAAAGTTGGCGAGATTGTCATGCTTATTCCAAAATCTTTCGAATGGGGTGGCTTTCTAAATAGTTTAAATATGTTTTCGGATGATTTTATGGAAGATGGTCGTGAACAGGAGACAGAGCAGGAAAGGGAAACATTATGAAATATATGTTAGATACCAATATATGTATCTTTTTGATTAAGAATAAACCAGAATCAGTTATTCAAAAGTTTATGAAAAACAAACCAGAGGATATATGTATTTCTTCAATTACATATGCCGAGTTGATGCATGGTGTGGAAAAGAGCAAAGCAAAGGAGAAAAATCGAATAGCATTAACAATGTTTTTATCAGAAATACAGATTCTTTCTTTTGATTCTTTGGCTGCCCAATCATATGGTGTTATAAAAGCAGATTTACAAAACCGAGGAGTACCAATAGGACCAATGGATACATTGATTGCAGCACATGCAAAAGCATTAGAACTAATACTTGTTACAAATAATCTAAGGGAATTTTCCAGAGTTGATGGTCTTGCGGTGGAAGATTGGGTTGAGTAGATTAGTGTAACAGAGCATTTTATTAGTATAACGAATTATTTCTATTATAAAAATACCCATTGGGGCATTCATACAATGCTTCAATGGGTTATTTGTATGCAAAATTTTATAAGGACGGATGGGTGTCTGGCTTAGTTGTTATACTGTTTGCAGACGGAGCGAGAGAAAGAATGGATCATTTGTCTTTCTGAACGGGTGGTATATACTCCAGTAAGTCGTGCAGGTCGCAGTCTAAAGCATAGCACAGACGTGATAATACAGCCATATCCAGACGCTGAATATCGCCATCGTAGTAATGTTTTAGCTGTGTTCTCTGCATCTCAGCCCGGAATGAGAGTTTTGATAAGGATAGGTTTCGTTCTTCCATCCGTTCCTTGAGATAGAGCTTTATAGTTCCAAATTCTGAATCATTCATAGGGTATAAACCTCCTGTATATATCTTAATTTATTCTTATTGCTATTGTAAATGATGGATATTTATTGTAGAATAGTGGTGTAGATATATATTGTATAAATGTGCAAGGGGCGAAAAAGTGGGTTTTATGTGGCAGTAATGGTGGTTTACAGCCGATTCAAACAGAAAATATTAATCTAGGAGGAACAGACGATGGGAATATTTGACAAAGTCAAAGAGACGGCAAATCAGGCAAAGGATGCAGCGGTAAAGTTTGCAGATGAAAAAAATATCGGGGAAAAGCTTGGTGATGCCACGGGTTCATTAAAGAAAGCACTGGATGACACAGCATCTTCGATCAAAGCCAATAATGAAGAGTCAAAAAAACTGAAACAACCGCTGGAAGGCGCATTGATTCGGTATGAATTTACATATGTGGGAGGATTAGATGATATCCCTAAGGCAAAAGCTGGAGCATGGGGAATGAATGTAATGCCTGACCGTTTTGCATTTAGGGTGACAAGCACGACCAAAAACTGGCTTTATGATCTGGATATAGCTTATGAAGATGTGACCGATATCCGCATAGAGAAAAGGACGATTTCCAATGCAGAAGTCCTTCTCGGAGCAGGAAACGATGCAAATCAGGAGCAGGAGAATGTAATAGTAATTGAACACAAGGATGAACAGGGGAGAAATGCGACGCTCCGTGTTGAGATGCTTACAGGTGTGACTATTTTTAATCAGGCAGCAAAATGTAAGGAACTTATGGATTTGCTTCGAAAGAATGATATTTTAGATAAACTAAAAAAATCAGAAAAACCAGCATCAAGTGGAGATGATATATTGGAGCAGGTTGAAAAATTATCGAAACTTAAGGACGCAGGTGTTTTATCTGAAGAGGAATTTTCAGTAAAAAAATCAGAACTGCTGGCAAAATTATAAGTTGTTTACAGGGAAGATATTATTATGTAAAGAAAGGGAGAAACAAAGTCATGACTAAATCTAAACAAATCGAAGCATGGTTATTGAGTATGGCACTGATAATAGTGAGTGTGTTTGGTATAGGAGATGCGAAGGTATCTGCGGCAGGTGCCGATGTAAAACTTTCCAAGAAATCCGTATCTTTAACGATTGAAAAGTCAAAGTATGGAACCGCTAAAGTTAAAATTAAAAGGGGTAAGGGGGTTAAGATAAAAAAAGTCAGTTGTAAAGTGAAGAAGAAAAGCGTTGCTAAAGTTTCTGTTAAGGGAAAATCTGCACCGACATTGACGATCAGGGCTAAGAAGAAAGGCAGTACAAAAGTTACTGTGTCCGTTCGCTATACAAAGGCAGGAAAGATTAAGACGAAGAAGCTGTCGTTGAATGTAAAAGTTGCGATTAAAGAGGGAGAAAGTGAGGGGAGGGCATCAGCACAGTCTGGCTCAAATAGTTCAGTTATGGCATCGCCAACTCCAATAGGAAACGCTCCCATAGTGACGAAACAGCCGGAAATTCCGCAAAATCCATCCATCGGATATCCGTCAGGGCGCCCTGATGCAACACCCCCATCAGATCCAGTGTATAGTCCGGGGGCATCAGGAAAACCAAAAGAAACCGATACTCCGACTTTTACAGAGGAACCATCAGTCAGTCCAGATGTAACATATGAGCCGAGTATAACGAATACTCCATTGGTAACAGAAGAGCCGACACCATCAGTTACTCCGACTGAAACTAATATCCCTACAGCTACAAAGGTACCAATCTTAAATTGGGGTGAATTAGTAGAAAAAGAATATGTATCTGTAGTGGATACTGTGCTTACTTATTGTGACCCAAAGTTATCAGGGGTATTGAATATTCCTGATGGTGTAACGAGTATTGGAAGTGATGCATTCAAGGACTGTAAGAGTTTGATAAGTATTACAATGCCAGATGGTATAAAGAGTATCGGATGGGGCGCATTCAGTAATTGTAGTAGTTTGACGAGTGTTACCATACCGGATAGTGTGACTAGTATTGGGGGGTATGCATTCGAGCACTGTAATAGTTTGACGAGTATTACCATACCGGATAGTGTGACGAGTATTGGAGGATGCGCATTCTGGTACTGTAATAGTTTGACAAGTGTCACGATTCCATATAGTGTGACTAGTATTGAAGGAGGCGCATTCTGGAATTGTGTAAATTTAACGAATATAAAAGTAGATTCAAGTAGTACAGTTTATGATAGTCGCGAAGACTGTAATGCAATTATAAAAACAGAAACAAATGAACTTATAGTCGGATGTGGAAAAACTGTCATACCGGATAGTGTGACTAGTATCGGAGATTATGCATTCGAGCACTGTAATAGTTTGACGAGTATTACGATCCCAGATAGTGTGACTAGTATAGGAAGGGACGCATTCAGTGACTGCTATAATTTGACGAGTATTACGATCCCAGATAGTGTGACTAGTATAGGAAGGGGCGCATTCAGTGACTGCTATAATTTGACGAGCATTACGCTCCCGGAAGGGATAACGAGCATAGGAGATTGGGCATTCAGTAATTGTAGTAGTTTGACGAGTATCACAATTCCAGATAGTGTGACTAGTATTGGAAGTCTCGCATTCTGGTACTGTAGTAGTTTGACAAGTATCACGATTCCAGATAGTGTGACGAGTATTGGAGCTCAGGCATTCGATAACTGTAGTAGTTTGACGAGCATTACGCTCCCGAATAGCGTAACCAGTATAGGAGACTCTGCATTCAGTGACTGCAGTAGTTTGACGAGCATCACGCTCCCGGAAGGGATAACGAGCATCGGATACGGAGCATTCAGAAGATGCAGTAGTTTGACGAGCATTACGCTCCCGGAAGGGATAACGAGCATCGGATATGAAGCATTCAGAGGATGCAGTAGTTTGACGAGCATTACGCTCCCGGAAGGGATAACGAGCATAGGAGATTGGGCATTCAGTAATTGCAGTAGTTTGACGAGCATCACGCTCCCGGAAGGGATAACGAGCATAGGAGACTCTGCATTCAGGGACTGCAGTAGTTTGACGAACATCACGCTCCCGGAAGGGATAACGAGCATAGGAGATTATGCATTCAGTGGATGCAGTAGTTTGACGAGCATCACGCTCTCGGAAGGGATAACGAGCATCGGATATGGAGCATTCAGTGGATGCAGTAGTTTGACGAGCATCACGCTCCCGGAAGGGATAACGAGCATAGGAGATCAGGCATTCCATGGATGTAGTGACTTGACGAGTATTACGATACCAAATAGTGTAACCAGTATTGGTGCAAATGCATTTCAGGGTGTAAAAAGGGTCATATACAATGGAACAGCAACAGGTTCACCGTGGGGAGCTGCCATTGTAATGAAACAATAAATATACAAAATTAAGAAAGATGAGGGGGTGAATTACTATGAGATGGAAATGTAAAAATTGTGGTAAAACGGTAACGACAAATGATGGAAAACCTGTTGCCGGACCATGCAAAAAAGATAAGAATGGAAAAATGATACCACATAATTGGGAAAAACAGAAATAATTTATGAATTTCATATATTGTAAATGAAAAGGGTTTATTTCAATAGCAATAAAGAAAAGAGTCAGTCCACCCACATGCTGGCTCTTTTTCTATGCCCCAAAATCAAAAAGGAGGAACCAAACATGACAAACACAACACAAAACACAGTAACGATTGAAAAGCATGCAGTATACAGTAAAGACAAAAAGCATCGGTACGAACTCACGCTGTCACTGCCAGATCAGAAAGGAAAGAGCATCCTTGTGCTATGTCTGAATCCGGCATCGGATGACCTGCTGATTACGGATAGCACTACAAACTATCTGATGAATAACCTCTTCCCATCAGGCTACACCACGATCACTCTGTGTAATCTGTTTTCAACGATCTGCGGGAAGCTGACGATCAGGGACGCAAGGGACGATGGGGACGCTAACATTGCTTATCTGAAATCTGTACTGGAAAGGGATTTCAATGCAATACTGGTTGGCTATGGGAATACCTTTGCTACAAATAAACTGGTTGCAGAACAGAAAGCACAATTCGACCAGTTTTTAAAGGATTCTGGCAAGAAAGCGGTGGAACTGGTAGACAAAGAAGAAAAATATGCAAGACTACGAACCATCCATCCACTTTTTGCCGGACAGCGGTTTTCTGGCAGCTGGAAGTTCAGGAAGTATATGATGGAGAAGAATAAAAACATAAAGGAGGGTACACCAGATGTACATAAAAATCAGCAAAGAAAGTCAGCTAATCATACTCAGAAAGCTCAATCCGTATCTGGGAAAACACCAACTGCCGAAAGAAGTGCTTCACGAAATGGGAAAAATCCAGAAAAGCAGATGCCAGAATAAGAAGGATTTTATCGCCCTTTTTCTCAAGCCGGTGAAAAATGATACAGCAGAGATACTGGATGGGTTACAGTTCTATCCAGTGAAGGCAGAGTTTAGTGATGAAAACATTTATACCATTCAGACGAAAAAGAAGAAAAAAGTGGCATGGACATGCTCGGAACTATGGGTAGAGGAAGAAAATCAGAAAATTTTTGTCATATACTCTATGAAACAGAAACACATTGATGGGAAGGGAGGATATTAGTCAATGCAGATAAAGGAACGGTTGTGGACAGCGTTGCAGTTTCCACGGTTGGAAGAGCTGGCTGAAAAATTTCAGATTCCGCCTGAGGTAGTGAAGGAAATACAAAAGACAATCTTGATATTAGACAGCAATTATGGAGATGACCGGGACGTGGATCGGGATGATGGCGGTTTCGTTTTGCTCTTGTTATCTGAAAATGAGGAAGAAATAAATAAAGCATATGACGCCATACTGCAGAAATATTCTTTGCAACAGGAACTGGCTGAGTTTGAGGATGTGATCATTCAGGACAGGCAGAAAGAGTGGCATATTGTTTTATTTTTAGCAGGAAGTGAGTATGGGATTACGATTGTATATCCAGCCGGAAGAAAGGAGAAAAACGGATGAATTATGTTGCATTTTCGCTCGGTGTAGTAACCGCATTAGCATGTATTGTGGTACTGGAGGAAATTGAACGTGAAAGGAGGGGTGGCTGATGGCAGCAGGATTTTTTGGATGCTTTCTCGAAGGGATTACAACTGTAGTGGCATTATATGGAATTTGCCGGACTGGAAGAAAGACTGGACGGAGAAGAAGATAAAAGATTTCAAAGAAAATCGCAAATATTCAGGCAGTAGGGGAAGGCACCAGAAAAGGTGCTTTTCCCCGGTGCTTAATTTTTTTTGCTTTTAGAAGAAAACAATATGAAAAATATGAAAAATTATCAAAAAAATAGTTGACAAGTAATTCAAATGGTGTTACCATGTAATGCGTATATACGATGAGCATAGCTCAAAAGAGACTTAAGTCTATAATAATGAACGGAGTTTTTAGCTGTTGGATTCCAGCAAAGGAACGCTATCCGTAGATATTAATAATTTTTCTGTTGAGTCCATAATAATTATTGAAGAATATACTATCTATGATTTAAATCCCGATTAAAGAACATATGTAATTACTGCTTATTAAAAAAAAAGAAGAGATAGGTCGACTTCCTATCTTATAGCTAAATATTACTATTTTGTAAAACTGTATCGTGTGACAAGGGGAAACTAGGTAATTTCTTAGTTTTTCTGTCAACTTACAGTTTTTTTATTTGAGCGGATTAGGGGGAGAGAATTAAAAACGCATTAATATAATGCAAAAATATAAAAAAATTGGAGGTAAATAAAATTGAAAATATCAAAATATGAAAAGAGAATTTTTAAACCATTTACAGCTCTCAGTGGAGAAGCATTCTGCCAAGTTAAGTATGGTGGCAGGATACGGATTTTTTCGCTGTCATCCCATGAGTTTGAAATGGAATATAAACGAATTTATAGGAAACAGAAAAAGGAGATGATTTCTAGAAATCAGTATGAAAAGGTACTGGCAGTGATGAGATTGGATGCGTATGAGAATAGAGTAGATTATGACTTGGAAACACGAATTTTTCGTGAAGAAGATGGTACAATCATATATAATCTCAATCCTGATAAAAGTCAGGCGGTTTATATCAAAAATGGAAAGGCAACTCTTGAGGAAATGCCTGAGATGCGTTTTAAGTATGACCCATCAATAAGGAATCAGGTTGAGCCAAATTTAAAAATAAAGCCTCATTTGCTTCCCAAGTTTTTAGAAAGGCACTTCCATTTTAAGAAAGATGATTTACTTGTACTCTCTCTTTTTTTGGTATCAGCATTTTCTGGAACCAGTACTCCACACAATATTCTGATATTAGCAGGTTCAAAAGGAAGTGGAAAATCACGGGCAGCAAGACTGCTTCTTCGTATTGTAGATCCGCAGGATCTTGACCTTGTTTCCCTGCCCAAGACGAAAGATGACCTTGCAATTAGACTACATAATTCGTATATAACGGTGCTGGATAACATATCATATCTGAATTCAGGATTCAGTGACATTATAGCACAGTGCGCAACGGGGGGAATTTGTTATGTAAAAAGGACTCTTTATCAGAATTCCGAAGAAACAAAATTGGATTTAAGGTCGATTCTCATACTTACGGGTATTGAGGTGGTGGCAAAAAAGTCAGACGTAAAAGACCGAAGCATTTTATTGTTTCTGGAACGTTTAAAACCGGACGAAATAATGGGTGAAAAAGAACTGGAAGAAGCATTTCAGGAAAACCTTCCCAAAATATTGGGAGCGTGCTTGAAACTTTTGGCTATAGCGGTTAATGATGACACTCCAGTTGATGTGCCGAAGACCAGAATGGCTTCCGCATTTGAGCTTATGGTCAAAGTGGGAAGAGCAATGGGATTTGACGATGAGTATACCGCAGACATACTTTGGAAAAATCAAAAGAAAGTTAGTCTGCATACAATTTTTGACAGTCCTTTTGGAGAGTGTATCATTGCCTTCTTTGAAGAATATGAATCTTTTACGGGTTTAGTAAGAGAGTTTAAAGAAGAGATACAAAAGATCGCAAAAGATAGGCACATGGCAAAAAATGTAGTCCCCGAAGAAACGAATGTATTTAGCCGAAGACTAGGTGAAATTCAATCCGAGTTGGAACTACTATATGGCATCAAATATAAAAAACGTAGCAATGGGAGATACCATGAGATAGACATATGGGTGGAATAAAGTGGTTGCGTAATCATCAAAATATCGTCAGCAGATTCATCAATTCATAATAGGATGAAACAGCATTGTTGATGATATTCTAATGATCGGATTCAGTTTTTTTACATTTGAATAATTACGATTTATTGTATAAAAATATCACAATATCATCAGTGGTCTCATAAAAGCCAAGTCTCAATACGTTTTTTTGACTGGCGATATTATGGTGGTATTGGCGGTAAGCAAGGAGGTGGCATCATGCAGGAAGACAACAACCAGTCGGACTTGGAGCTTCTTGAAGAATATATATCAGAAGGTTATTCAGAATCTTTCTGGGAGTATATTGTATCATTCGCAGAAGAGTTCGCCAGGGCGGACTCTGAGGCATAAGAAATAGAAATCCGCAGTTCTGCGGATTATTCAGGATAAGCTGCTGGTTTCTTAGAGAAACCAGAACAGCTTTCCTGAGATGTAACAGGACAAAGGGCAAACGGAGGATGGTTTTTAATATGAGCTATATCGACTCATTAACGGATGTACTTGCAACGATAGTATGCCAGTATTTAAGAGCAGAAAGTCGGAATGAGAGTACAGAATCCGTCCCGGATATAGCGGATAACCAGAGTATGGAAAAAGGCATTGCCGGAAGGGATGCAAAAGGTATTCGCAAGACAGAAGGACGGGTTATCTAATTTGAAGATGTTCCCTGCCATCATGGAGGAAGAGATTCGTTTGTGGTGGCAGGGAAAAATGAGAGAAAAGCGAAAGAAAAACCATTTTAAATACATATTATAAAACCGAAGGAGGTACAACGTATCATGAAATACATAAATGAAACAGAAAATAACCCGGAAACAAAAGCAAAAGTCGTAGCAATCTACTGCCGGGTCAGCACAACCGAACAGGCAGAAGAAGGATATTCGATAGGTGAGCAGGAGCGTGTGCTGATGGATTACTGTGATAAAAATGGTTTTGATATATACAAAACTTATGCAGATAAGGGCATCAGTGGGAAAGACATCAAGCATCGTCCGGCGATTCAGGAACTTCTCAGGGATGCGTCAGAAAAGCGGTTTAATCTGGTTATTTCATGGAAGATCAACCGTATGAGCCGCAAACTGACAGATGCGATTAAGATCGTAGAAATCTTGGAAAAATACGGAATCGCCTACCGCTCTTATTCCGAGCCTTTTGAATCGGATACCCCGGCAGGTCGCATGCAGTTCCAGCTCATGGCTCTGCTGGGCGAATTTGAGAGAAATACGATTGCCCAGAATGTTAAAATGGGCATGTGTGCCAAAGCCAGAAGCGGAGAGTGGTGCGGTGGCATCGCACCGCTTGGTTATGACTGGGTGCCGATGGAGGGAACGGAGCAGTCCGTCAGAAGAAAATCCCGTCTTGAAGTTAACGAGGAAGAAGCCGAAACCATCCGTAAGATTTTTGAACTTTATGCATCCGGGAAAGGCTACAAAGCAATCGTCAACCATCTCAATAAAGAAGGGTACAAGACGAAACGGGGCAATCCATTTTCCGTGGCACAGCTTAAAGGCATTCTGATGAATCCCGTATATATCGGTAAAGTAAGATTTGATGTACGGAGGAACTGGAGCGAGAAACGCAGACAGAACATCAATCCGAACCCCATCATAGCAGAGGGTATCCACAAGCCGATTATATCAGATGAATTGTGGAACCGGGTGCAGGGCATCATGAAACAGAAATCAGGTAAACCATCCAGAATTTATGACGGGGAATATCCGCTTACGGGAATACTACGATGCCCGGAGTGCGGAGCCGGAATGGTAATCTCCCGGACGACTAATACCCTGAAAGACGGTACGAAAAAGAGGATTGTTTATTATGCCTGTGGTGCATGGAAAAACAAGGGAACCGCTGTCTGCCACAGCAATTCCATCCGGGTAGATAAGGCAAATGCGGTTGTGTTCCATGAACTGGAAAAAGTTTTTTCCAATGAGAAATTTTTGAAAATGATTCTTGCGAAGGTCAACGAAGAGAACCGAAGGCAGACTGCACAGGCAGAAAAAGAATGGGCGAGTGCAGAGAAAGAATTACAACAGTACGAAAACCGACGCAAAAAAGCCTTTGAAGCCTATGAAGATGGCATTCTGACAAGGGATGAATTTCTGAAACGGAAAAATGAGATTGCCGGGGAGTCAGAATGCGTTCAAAAAAGGATGATAGAACTTACCACCCTGACCGGGCAGAAAAGACAAAAGGAAATTCCCTATGAAACTGTCCGGGATATTCTGCAGAATTTCAGCAGGGTACTGAACAGCGATGGAATTGAACGTGGCTTGAAAAAGCAGTTGCTCCATATGCTGATTTCGGAAATAACCATTGATAAGAGAAAAGAGATTGATACCATCCATCTCCATCTTACCGGGGAGCTGGTACAGTTTTTACAAAGTGCAGACGGAACCACCTTAAGGGGCGTTCCGCCTGATTTTTTATGCGATAAAATGGGGCATCCGTCATTAGATTTGGAATTTGCAATATAGACCTGAAACAAAAAGAAAAAAGGAGAGAAAACTATGAAATATAAAGAATTTAAGGAGAATCTGCAGAAACAGATTCAGAGCGAGTATACAGAGGCAGACATATATACGGAAATCGTGGGAAGGAATAACGGAATCAGTAAAGAACGGCTGGTGATCCGTGATAAAGGGGAACACATTGTTCCCTGCATTTATCTGAGGGAGTTGTATCAGTGCTATGAGGAAACCGGGGATATGAAACTTTGTGTGCAGATGGTAAAACAGCTTGCCGAGAGAAGAAAAGAAATGCCAGTATGTAATATACCCCAAATATGGGAAGAATGCCGGGGACGTATTTTGCTCCGGCTGGTCTGTCGGGAATGGAACCGGGGCTATCTGGAAACCGTACCCTATAAAGAATATCTGAATTTGGCTGTCACATTTCATCTGCTGTTGGAAAAAACAGAAGATGCTGTTTACTCCATGCCTGTGACAAATGAAATTATGGCAATCTGGGGAACCAGTGAGGACGAACTTTTTCAGGCAGGAATGGAGCATCTGCATGAGCACAGTCACTTTGAGGTAAGCGGAATTGATAAATTTATTTCTCAATTTATGGGAGAGGAACCGGGAGCAGACCTTAAAAAAGAAAAGACAGATTTAGAGGAAAGGAAGAAATTGTATCAGTTTCTTTTGCATCATATGTATGTATTATCCGCAGTTCCGTACTGTTTTGGTTCAATAGGGATGCTTGCTACGCAAGAGCTGAAAGCGTTTGCGGATCAGGCAGGAGGTTTTTATATCCTGCCATCTTCCGTGCATGAATTGATTATTTTCCCGGAGTTTATAGGGGTATCTGTGGATTATCTGAAAAGTATAGTACAGAGAATCAATCAGTCAGATTTGCTTCCCGAAGAACGCTTATCGGATTCTGTGTATTATTTTAATCCAGAGAGTGGCGAAGTGGAACTTGTCGGAAATTGATTTCTGCTTTCCCGTTTCAGGAACTGTTTCAGAGGGAAAATTTGAATTGTGTAAATGTGTGAAACGTGGTAAACTATAAGCAACATAAGAACGAACGAAAGAAGGTGGTGCAGTGCCAGTCAGCAATGCAGAAGAAAAGCGGAAGAAGATAGAAAAACGTATCAAAGATTTCCGGCTGTTTGATGATGAGTTTATGACGAAAATTTTTGAGGATGATATAGAGTGTACGGAGCTTGTTCTCCACATTATCATGGATAAACCGGATTTGAAAGTAAAGAAAACCCAAGTCCAGCATGTGATAAAGAACTTGCAGGGGCGTTCTCTAACTCTGGATATTCATGCGACCGATAAGGAACAGAAAGAGTATGATATAGAAATTCAACGGGCGGATAGTGGAGCAAAACCAAAACGTGCAAGGTATCACAGCAGTCTGCTGGATGCCAATGTACTATTAGCATCCGATGAAACGGAAAACCTGCCAGAAACTTATGTAATATTCATAACTGAAAATGACGTTTTGGGAAAGGATAAGCCGATTTATCATATCAACCGATACATAGAAGAGACGGGAGAAGTTTTCGGAGATTGTTCGCATATCTTATATGTGAATGGGGCATATCGTGATGAATCACCTTTGGGATTGCTCATGCGAGATTTTTCCTGTATGAATGCTTCGGATATGCATTATAAAAAATTAGCAGATAGGGTACGATATTTTAAGGAAAACGAGGAAGGAGTGCAGACTATGAGTGGAATTGTAGCAGAACTGATCGATGAGGAAAAGAGGGAAATGACTGTAAAGCTATTGAAAAATGGCAAACTTTCTAAAAAGGAAATAGCAGAGATTTCAGGACTTGACATTGAAGTTGTGGAGACTTTGGAGAAAGAGCAGAAAGCAGTCGTTTATTAAATGGAGTTTTGATAAGAAACCAGTGTTGGGACAGATGTAAGCTGGGATGTTTATATCTGTCTCAGTAAAAGTTGCTATATCGAAGTTGTTATTTCAAGGGATGATTGATTAAACTGGCATTGAAAAGAGGCAAGGAATATATAACATTATTGTTGTGAGGCAGGATATTAAGATATCTGTTGAAACATAAAAGTCCTTTTAAATTCTAAATGAAGCAGTTGTAGAATAAGTTGGTTTATCAAAAAAGAAACATTAGTATTTATTAAATAGGAGTAACTATTAGGTTGAGTACCAGTTCTATAAATAGAAAGGGAGACTGTTATTAAATAATGAAAGTTATATTTGTTGGATAAGAAATTAATTTTAATTTATTTAGTGAAAAGTATTAGGAGGTAAAAAATGGAAGCAACACAAGGTTCTTTGTTAAGATTTATGGAGGGGGCGGATAAGCGATTTATTATTCCTGTTTATCAAAGAAACTATGATTGGAAAAAGGAACATTGCGAAACATTACTAGAGGATTTAATAGCAGTATATAGAAATCAATTAGCAACCCATTTCTTTGGCAGCATAGTTTTTGTTGGTGATGATAATGCTTCAGGACCAGAATATTCTATTATAGATGGTCAACAACGATTAACTACAATTTCACTCTTGTTGTTGGCAATTTATAATTATATAAATGATAAAAACATAGAAAGTAAAATATTGAATGCTAAAAAGATAAGAGATAGTTATCTTGTGGATGAATATTCAACAGAAGAGGTAAAGTTGAAACTTAAATTGATTAAGAATGATAGAGTTGCTTATGAAAGTTTATTTTCGGATGAAACAAGAGTTTCAGATTCCAAAATTAATGGTAATTACATATATTTTTATAAGAGAATTTCTAATATGGAGATAAATGAAATTGAGGGGGTTTATTTAGCAATACAAAAATTGGTTGTTGTTAAAATCTCAATTAAACCTACTCATGGAGATAATCCCCAGTTGATTTTTGAAAGTCTGAATTCTACAGGTCTTGATTTGGAAGAAGCTGATAAAATAAGAAATTTTATACTGATGGATTTAAAGGTGGAAGAGCAAGAAAAATATTATACTAAGTACTGGTCTAAAATAGAAAGTGAAACACTTTATAATGTTAGTACTTTTATAAGATTCTATTTAGCGATTAAAGAACAAAAACTTTATTCGCCTTCTTTGCTTTATAAAAATTTTAAGCAATATGTTATAATAAAAAAGTTTGATGATAAAAGTATTCTATTAAAAGATTTATTAAAGTATGCAAAGTATTATAATAAGATATTGAGTGCTGAGGGGAATGAAGGATATAATGGCTCTATAACAAGAATTAAAATGATGGATTTGAGTATGGTTTATCCCTTTTTAATGGAATTATTTGATGCACAAGCTAGCCATATGATATCGAAGAATGATTTTGAAGAGATATTAAAAATTCTAGAAACATATATAATTAGGAGAGTAATATGTGGTATATCATTCGAGTCATTGAACAAAACTTTTGCATTTATGGGAAATACAATCAAAAACTTAGTAGATGATGAAAAAATTTCATATATAGTAGCTTTTAAATACGTTATATTAAATTATACTGGACACTACCGCTTTCCACGTGATTTTGAGTTTGAAGAGAAATTTATCCAGAGAGATATTTATTCAATTTCACCTAAGTATAAAAAATATATTTTTGCTGAAATTGAAAATTATGATAATAAAGAAAGATTGGATATTTACAGCCAATTAGATAATGGTGAGTTATCAATTGAACATATTATGCCTCAAACATTAAAGGAAGAATGGAAAAAGGAACTGGGAGAAGATTGGGAAATAGTACACGAAAAGTATATTCATACTATAGGTAATTTAACTCTTACAGGATATAATAGCAAGTACAGTAATTACCCATTTCAAAGAAAACGAGATATGGATAAAGGATTTAAAGAGAGCCGACTTTTTTTGAATAAATTTGTTGGACAACAAGAAAAATGGACAGAGTATGAAATGAAAAAACGTGCTGAGTTTTTACTTGAAAGGGCATTGTTAATATGGAAATTACCAGAATGTTCATTTGTCAAAGAGAATGAGGAAGATTGGTATGGGTTAGATGAAGAAACTATTGATTATACAGGAAAACAAATAAGTCAATATAGGTTTTTGAATGATGTTATTCCAGCAACAGATTGGACAGCAATGTTTAGAGATATAGCAAATACACTATATAGACTTGACGCTACACCTTTTGAATCTATTGTAAACAAGGAGTTTCCTGAAAATAGAATTCTTGAAAAAAGATTTTCAAAAACTGCTGATACTTTAAGAAATTATCATAGAGTTGCGGACGGAATTTATATAGAAACAAAGTTAAATACTCAAGCAAAAATTGATATGCTTCGTGTATTATTGTCGCAATATAATGTTGATTTACAAGATTTGGCATTTAAGCTAAAAGCAGATGTATAAATTTGAATATTTTGAATGTTTGCAAATAGTAATATTATGATAAAGTAAGTATAGATTTTTTGTTATATAGTTTTTCTCCTAAAACAAATAAAAACAAGGGAAAAACCTCACTTGCTCCAGTCATGGAGAACCGTACCATAAATAAATGAGGTTTTTGTTTTGGTTGTAAGTTTGGGGCGGTGGGGTTATAATGAGGATATCGGATTTGGGGAGGTGGCGGTATGTGTACAAAGAAAGAATTGGAATTTAGTCTTTTTATCATTTATCAGTTATCGGAGAAATGGAATAAGACACCACCAGAGGTATATAAAATACTGAATGATACCCGTATTCTGGATGATTATATTATTGCGTGCTATGATACGCTCCATACGCTGGGAGCGGAATATCTGACAGAGGATATTACAGAATTTACGAGAGAGAAGGGAGTACAGGTATGATTGTATATCATGGAACGACGATGGTACTGAAAGAGCCAGATGTGGCATTTTCAAAAGATTATCTGGATTTTGGGAAGGGATTTTATGTTACCACCTATCAGGAGCAGGCAGAAAGGTGGGCTTTGAGAAAAGGAGTGCGAAAGCAGAAGCCATCATATGTTAATGTATATGAAATGGCTGATGACTTGACTTCTTTTAAAGTGCTGGATTTTGAAAAGGAAAATGAGAAGTGGCTGGATTTTGTCTGTGCCTGTCGAAGGGGAGATAAAGAATATCAGAATTATGATGTTATTATTGGCGGTGTTGCGGATGATGATGTATTTAAAACTGTGGATATGTATTTTCGGGGACTTTGGGGCAAGGAAAAGGCATTGGAAGAGTTGCGTTATTATAAAATGAACAATCAGATCTGTATTGTATATCAAGAAATTTTGGAGCAGATACTTACTTTCCAGAAATCATATGAGGTGAAAGAAAATGATAGATAAAAATAGTTTGGAGTTTGTCTACAAGCAGAATTTGGAAGATAATATCATTCAATACCTTTCCGAGGTTAAAAAGATTGATTTGCGTCAGGCAACGGATCTATACTATCACAGCAGATTGGCAGAGCAAATTTCTCAAGGACTGTATGGGATAGAAAATATGGACTACAAATATCTTGTACAGGATATGGTTGAGAACGAGAGGGAGTTATTTTTATAGGGAAAGGGGAGAACGGATTCAGGGAGGTAGTGGTATGTCTACAAAAACAGAATTACAAAAGATAACGTAAGTGGTCGTTCAGTCTGTCTTGGAGCTGATGGAAGATAGGATTTATAAAATCATCCTTTATGGTTCTTATGCCAGAGGAGATTTTGATACAGAATCCGATGTAGATATTATAATCTTACTGGATTGTGATGAGAAAGAACTGAGAAATTACCGCAAGAGAGTTTCGGTATTAGCTAGTCGGATCAGTCTTGAAAATGATATAGAAGTTTCTCTTCTTCTCAAAAATAGGAAATCTTTTGAAGATAGACGGGTCATTTTACCGTTTTATCAGAATATTGAGAATGAGGGGGGGATTATATGGAGAATGAGAGGAAGGAACTTTCAAAATATCGAATGGAGCAGGCGAGACAGTATATCACATCTGCAAAAGCACTGGTAGAGATTGGCGATTATAAAGGGGTAGCAAATATCTGTAGAAGAAGTGAATGAACAAATTGAAAATGCAGTTAGATTTTGTGATGAAGTGGAATCATATCTGACAAAAAATGGTAACTTTCATAGCAAGATATCACAGCAGTCTGCTGGATGCCAATGCACCCCAAATTAGCAGACAGGGTACGATATTTTAAGGAAAACGAGGAAGGAGTGCAGACTATGAGCGGAATTGTAGCAGAACTGATTGACGAGGAAAAGAGGGAAATAACTGTAAGGCTATTGAAAAATGGCAAACTTTCTAAAAAGGAAATAGCAGAGATTTCAGGACTTGACATTGAAGTTGTGGAGACTTTGGAGAAAGAGCAGAAAGCAGTCGTTTATTAAATGGTGTTTTGAATTGTGCAATGTAAATGGAGAAAAAAGCGATAATCCTTTTCTCTGGATAATTTATAACAAAGTAGCAAAAGTTAAGCCAAGTAAAAAATGGAGGCGGGAATATATGACGTTAATGATGAGAGAAAGAGCGATTAAGCGGGAAACGAGGGAAGAAACGAGATGAGAGGACATCAGAAAATTAATTGCGAGTCTAAGATTTTATAATATTTCCGATGAAGGGATTCTCCAGCAGTTAATGGAACAATATCAGCTGACAATGGAAGAGGCAAGTGCTTTACTTATAAATGGCAGTAAAACCAAAAAGGAGGTCGCAGGATGTCAACATTAGAAAAAACGATAAATTTATTGAATACAATGCCAGAATATCAACTTGAGCATATATACAGTTATGCTCGTTTTTTGTATTCCCATAGTAAAAGTAAAAAAGAGATGCCAGATGAATCCATAGATCAAATACTTGATAGTCTGGTAGGTGTAATATCGGATGATGGAAAAACTCTGGAAGAGTATAGAGAAATTAGGTAGCAATATTACTTGCTTTTTGTGGGATAGAATCCCCTGAAACCTCACTTGCCCCAGTCATGGAGAACCGTACCATAAATAAATGAGATGTGTAAAAAAGGAGAGCATGATAGAATGCCTAAATTATATTTAATTCCATGGACAAGAGAATTGTGCCATAAGTTTTATAAGAATTTTGAAAACGATTCTGATATCTTTGTGGATATGAATGCATTTTCTAAATACAGGTATAACAGGCAAAAGGTCAATCGTTATTTTGATGAAAACCAAAAAAAGTCGCGTATTGTTCTTTATTTAATGAAAGGGGAACAACCAATCGGGGAAGTTAAAATAAAAGAAATTGATTACCAGAAAAAGGAGTGTAGTTTAGGAATACATATGCAAAACGAATCAGTAAAGGGAAAAGGATTCGGAACAAAAGCAGAAAAGCTAGCGTTACAGTATGCTTTTGGACAATTAGGATTACAGACAGTACGAGCAGATGTGTTATTGAAAAATAAAAGAAGCCAGCATATTCTGGAAAAGGTTGGCTTTGTAGAAGAAAGAGAGGATGATGAGTTTCGGTATTATCAATACAAGCGGTAAAAGGAGAAGATGTGGTAAGGAGAATGATTATTATGAAGAGATGGGGGATATTTGTATGTGTTGTGCTGTTATTGTTTTGTGGGTGTTCAAGACAGACGAATGATAGTAGTTTATACGATAGTACGGGAAAATGGAGCAGCAGGATTGATGGAGTGGCTAATACGGAGGATCTTGCCTGTATTGATAATACAATAGCATACACCACGAATTTATATGTCTGTTTCTACGATATGGTAACGGAAAAGATGATAACAGATGATATTCCTGATTGGCAGCAGGTTTTAGCGGTGTCAGCAGGGGAAAAATATTTTTACATTCTCATGAGAGACTCTTCGGGAGCAATGGAAACAGAACCATGTTATCTTAAAATATATACGGTAGATGGAGTGCTGTTTAAGGAACTGGAAGTCCCTTTTCAGACAATATTTGTTTCAGATGGAATGATATATGTGTATTGGGGGCTCGATTATGAACTTCAGAGTTTTGATCGAAGGATGGGTCATATAGAGGCGACACATTGTTTAAGTGAAAAAATTTTTCTGGCGGATTTTCCGGATAAAAATTCAGATTGGAATGAAATGGAGGGCGATACGCTGCAGATTGCGTCAAAAACATTTTATCGATACCCGGCAGATGGTGTAATACATAAAAAATCATATTACAGTGATGATAAATACCTGCAGGAAATCCAGCAGTTATATTTTACACAGTATAAGGATGGGGAATTGGCTACCCCTCGAGAGAGGGCGATCGGTTCAAAATATTTAGAAGAACTATATGCCATGATGAAAAACAGGGAAAAGAACTGGGTAACATTTGCCAGTGAAGTGAATGGCATTATGTATGGAGTTTGTAATGTATATACAGGTGGGTCAGGCTTCCTTTCCCAGATGGATACAAACTGCGTTGATTACAGCTTTTCATTTTTCTATAATGAAATTACGGACACATTGGAGAAAATAAACAGGTATGAAAAAGTAGAATTAATCTATGATGATGGGGATCATGTACTTATTCATAAAGAGGATGGGGTATATTATATCGACCAGACTATGAGCAAGGAAGAGAAGATTTTGGATTATGATGGTGCAATCGGAGTAACAGTGAGAGACAATTTATTGCTTGTGCAAAAAAATGAATCTTATGTTGGAAATGGCGATGCAAAAGAAGAACAGGAATTTTATTGGGGGACAGACACCAGAGTTATAAAAAAGTTATGGTAAAAAATTAAGATTAAATGAAACAGTATTGGGAAAAGATTTTCAAAGGGTGAATTTTAAAACTAACCCCGGTATGTAAGGGTAAACCGTATTACAAATGAAGGAGGGTTTTTGTGATGAAATATGCAATCATATCGGACATACATGGCAATAACATTGCTTTGCAGAAGGTAATAGATGATGCGAGAAAAAATAAGACGGACGCCTATATTTTTGCGGGGGATTATTGCGTGTGTGCCCCATGGCCAAAAGAAGTGACAGAAACACTTCAAAGTATGAAAAATACATTTATTGTTAAAGGGAACGAGGAGAATTATTTAAATATTCATGAGGGAAATGATGGTCAGTTTGAAATATCCAGATGGTGTAAGCATCAGCTGCACCCGGAGCAGATCGAATGGTTGAACCAGCTTCCGGAACAGTTACAAATAAGGGATGAATATTATAATATTTACATTACACATAAATCAGAAAAAGTTATTGGGACGGTTGAATTTGATGAGTTTGGCCCCTGCCTGATTGCAACAAAAAATAAAACTATTCCACATGAAAAAATGTTGTCTGGGATAAATGATATTCTGGACCAGAATAAGGAGTTTGTGAATGGGCAGGGACAGATACCAAAAGGGATTTATATTTTTGGACATTCTCATATACAATGGCATAAAGAAATAGAGGGACACTTATATATTAATCCGGGCTCATGTGGATTGCCTCTGGACTGCGAAAAATTTGGTGCACCATATACGTTGCTCACTATAGACAAGAATGGGATCCGTGTTGAAGAACGAAGAGTAAAATATAATGTGTACGATTTGATTGATAAAGTCAAGAGGACTGATCAGTATAAAGAAGCTTATGTATGGAGTGAAGTTACTTTTAAAGAGTGGATACATAGCAGGGACCATATAGATTTTTTCCTTAAATATGTAAATGATTATGCGAATAAGATTGGTGATGGCAGGCGGCCTTTTGCGAAGGAAACATGGCAGGAAGCATTTGTGCAGTGGAATCGTTTTTCTGAGGAATGCAACAACGAGGGAGAAGGAGAATGAAATATAATAAAATAATACTTACAATATTTATTTGCAGCGTACTTGTTTTTGTTGTGTCGTGTGGCGGCACCACGGGACGACCGGCAATGCGGCAGAACAATGCTGCCAGCAGTGGTGCAGTAAGTGGGAGTGTTCTGTCGGAGGGGCAGGCAGAACAGCGTACAGATATAGCAGATATCGAGGCACAGTTAAAGCTTATTGTGGAAAAAAGGGACAAATGGATGTTGACATGGGATGAGGATGCTTTCAATGATTACAGCGTGACAGATTTTGACCAGAATGGAAAGCTGGAAATCTGCCGGAGCGAGTACGAAGAAGATATGGGATACAGGAATACCTTCTGGGAAGTCAATGAGCAGAACGATGATCTGATGGAAATCCGATTAGAGAAGAAAAACAAAAGCGGTTATCTGATCGATACGGATGATGGGTATGGCATTGGATATTATGACCAGGATACTGATACCTGGCATTATATATATCCGCAAGAGCCTTGGCGTTGGCTTATAGGCGAAAACCGGGATGATTTTTCAGACATGACAAAATCGGAAGAGAAGATAGAAGGTTGCAGCCGTTCCGATGCGCAGACTATTCTCGCCGAAAAAAGGACTTTTTATTACCGCATCGAGTGGTCGGATCTGGGCAAGGATGATGGCAGTTGGCGAAGGCAATTATCAGAGGATGAATTGTATCAGGAACTGATGCGGTTAGCAAAGGAGTTTCGGATCCGTTATATGGACGAGATGGGAGAAGAAGTTGAGAATCCCTATTTCCCGTATCATGAAGAGGAACAGACTGTTCCGATGCAGATTTTCTGGCAGAATCATGAAGGGATTACCGGAGAAATGGTATATACCATTTATAAAGTGGCGGTAGGAACAGAGGGAACATTGTATTTCATCAATGATACCGATATTAAAAATGTAATTGATACGAAGACAGGGAAAGAGAAACCGCGGTCGTGGTGGGGAGGACAGTTGGATAACAGGGCAAGAGAGTATTTGTGGGTGACGAAAGATGAAATATATCTGGTCAAGGATTTTCATAAGAATCCGGAGCAGAATGGTTTTGGAAAACTTCTTTTTGACAATGCTATTCCTGATACAGCAATCTGTATCTGTGATCAAAAGGGAAAGAGTCCGGAATTGTCCCTGAAACGGCTGCATGCATGGAAGAAAAATGTAGGATGGATCGGATATCGGTGTTATGCGGAGGAGTGGTGCAATTACAAAATGCAGCAAAAGGGTTATGAGCCATTTAAAGATTAGATTATTAAGAGATTGTAAGCGAGGAGAAACAACATGAACACAAAAAGAAAGATATTATCAATCATGCTCGTACTGGCACTTACCGCCAGTGCGGTGGTGCCTCAGATGCAGACGGCCGTTTGGGCCGCAGGTGAGGCGGCTGTCAGTCGGCAGGAATTTACGTTTACCGATAAGAGTTTTTATACGAAGATAAAAAGTGCGTTGGGAAATGCAGTGGCTGAGTATGATGACAACGGGCAGAAGCTTAAAGTGGATACGGAGAAAGTTACATCAATCCTGCTGAATAATGCGAACATGACAAAGGGCAATTCCATGGAACAGTTTAACAGCCTGATCGAGAGCTGTGAAAAGTTATCAGAGTTGAGGCTGTCTGATTGTACATTGGGTGACTTTGATCTTTCCGGCCTTAATGATAAGACAAGTCTGACGACTTTGTATGTGGTAGGGAGCAGCCTGAAACAGATGCCTGATCTGAGATTAGCGAACTTAACGACCCTGTGCCTGTCACGGAATATTGCTCTGTCTGCGGATGGTGCCTGTGATGCATTAACCAAAGAAAATTTTCCAAAGCTGGATCACCTGTATATGGATCGCTGCAGTCTGACGACAGTCCGGTTTATGAAAAAACTGGATCTAAACAACTTAACCTATCTGTCTTTAGGCGATAACAAGCTTAATGCTTCGGTCATCGACGAGCTGGTTGCCATGAAAGAAAGTTTATCTAAATTAAAGGTTCTCAACTTTGGGAAATACGTTAAGAGCGCAACGGGGACTCAATGGAACGCTTCCGGCGACAGTATGAATAAGTTAACAGATGCCGAATGGATATCATTCCTGAATGGTTTTACGGGATTGCAAGAACTTGACTTAAGGGGATGTGGCATCACTTCCCTGGAGGGATTTCAGGGGTACAATGGGAATACGGAAGTCAATCTGGAGGAGAATACGATCAGTGATTTTGCAGGGTGTGAAAGGAATGATAAACTTAACCTGAAAAACCAGGGGTATAAGATTCCGGGGGAGTTTGTTGAGGGACGGGAATATACGATTCCGGAAGAGATGCAGGGGCTGATTCAAAAGGTTTTTGATGAAACGGATGGTTTGTATAGCACTCTCGATCAAAAGTTAAAGTGTGGTGATAGCTTCTATCGTATTTGCAGTATTTCTGACGATTTAAAAAAGATTACCATTGATGCGGACATACCCCTGAGCAGAACAGAGGTGCTGGTGACCGTGAGGGGAGGAAAAATAAGCGGATCTACATTTACCGGTACCCTGAAACATGTTCCATCCTATGAGATCCCGCAAGGTCTGACAGCGGAAGTGGGTGATACGCTTGCCGATGTCACCCTGCCTGCCGGATTTACATGGGAGAACTCCAAACTAAGTCTGGAAAAAGCGGGGGAATATACATATAAGGCGAAATATAAACCAACGAGCGAGTCTTATAAATATATCGAAGTTTCAGATATTGATATTCCGGTAACCGTAGCGGGCGGTGTGCCGACGCCGTCGACGCCAACGCCGGCAGAGCCGACCCCGACACCGGAAGTACCGACCCCGACACCGGCAGCATCAACGCCGGTTCCGATGCCTACCCCAGTGCAAACCCCGGTGCCACAGATGCCGACTCCGACACCACAGATACAGACACCGGAACCATCGGCATCAACTGTACTCATACCAACTCCCTACGCACCAGTTTCGACGATGCCGGTGAAGACGCTGAGTCCGGCAACACCGACGCGGAAGCCGGATGAATCAAAACAGAGCGGAAACGAGATTGAAGAACGCAAAGACCTCTCCCTTCTGCTGGCCACAGGAAAACAGAAAGGGAAAAGCGGTGTCAGACTGACATGGAGAAAGTGGGAGGGCTGCTCCGGTTATGAGGTATACTGGTCATTTTGTGACGGGAAACGGAACTATAAAAAACTGAAGACGGTATCGAGCACAGGAAAGCGTGTGGGGGATCATAAAGAACTAAAAAAAGACAGAGCGTACAAGTACTATGTTGCCACATATGAGATCAAGGACGGAAGAAAGTATTATCTCGCAAAATCTCCGACTATCCATGTGGCGATGAATCGGGAACCGCGAACCAATGCGAAAAGCATTAAACTGAATAAAGGGAAAGTGACACTAAAGAACAATCAGACCTTTCAGATCAAGGCGTTTGTGAAAAAAGAAAATAAAGACAAAAAGCTTTTGGAACACGAAGAAAAGTTCCGGTATTATGTCGATGACAGGAGTGTTGTGGATGTGTCGAAGAAGGGCAGGATCCGGGCCAAAAAGAAAGGTGTCTGTACGGTTTTTGTCATTGCGAATAACGGCGTGGCAAATAAGATCAAGGTGACGGTAAAAGCATGAATGAAAAGATTATTGGTGAATAATTCAGTTTGCTTCCGTTTATACTAAATAATACCAGGTCTTTACACGGCGTGGAAACGCTCCGGAATGAAGATTTTTTGGAAATAGATGAGAGAAAGTGAGAAAGAATATGTTTCGGATTCCAAAACATATCGGGATCATTCCAGATGGTAATAGAAGGTGGGCGAGAGAAAATGGTTTAAAAAAAGAAGAAGGGTATGCGTTTGGGCTGGAACCGGGGCTGGAGCTTCTTCGGACGGCTAAAAAATATGGTGTCCGTGAGTTGACATATTATGGGTTTACTGTAGACAACTGCAAACGTCCCGGGGAACAGGTCAAAGCCTTTTCCAATGCCTGTGTGGAGGCAGTGAAGATGATGGAGCGGGAAAATGTGAGACCATATGTAGTGGGAAATACGAAATCTTCCTGCTTTCCCAAAGAGTTGATCCCGTACACCAGGTTTTTGGCGCCGGGAAAAAATGATCCGGATGTGATGAGGGTCAATCTTCTCGTAAACTACGGGTGGGAATGGGATATGAAGAATGACTGGGTCTCAAAAACGATCCCAAGGGTGGATCTGGTGATACGCTGGGGTGGTATGTGCCGGTTATCCGGATTTCTTCCGATCCAGACCGTGTACTCGGATTTTTGTATCATTCAGGATTTGTGGCCGGATTTTGAGGAGAAACAGTTTGAATATGCGTTGAACTGGTATCAAAAACAAGATGTGACATTGGGAGGATAGAAACAGGATGGACAGGGCGTCCATCCTGTTTCCTTCTGATAGCCGGGAATTCAAAGGTAAGGCTGAAGTGCTTTCCGGAGTTCTTCTTCGATCGTGATCAGCCGGTGGCAAAAGTCTTTTGCGTCATCATTCGCTGCCTTGTACTGATTTAAATATTTGTGAAGGGATTTTATCCCCATGTCGCAGCCGTCAGTGATCAGGTCAGCTACAGTGGCATCGCTGTTATCCATTCCGATCTTCATATTTGTTTTCAGCCATGACATACTTTTGGCAAGAGGGTTTGGTTCTTTTTCTTCGCTGTCTTTGCGCATCAGTTGGTCGAAGATCTCGTCCCGCAGTTTCTCATGGTGTCCTTTGCTTTCCGTAAGGATCTGTTTCATATGAGGATCATTGACCTTTTCCAAAACCTCATCAAGAGAGGAAATGGCCATTTTTGTACCGGCATCGCATTCTTTGAGTAATTCAATGGAATCATCATTTTCTTCATTATTTTCTGTCGTCATAAAGAGCACCTCGGTTCTGTTTTTGATTAGTATACCCGGATGGACGAAAAATATTTGAATTGAGAAAGCATGTGAAATATGGTAAACTGTAGAAAATATGTGAAGTGGGAAAGGTGAAAATCATGAAAAGATTTAACTGTATCGTCGTATTTAATGATGACAAGACAAAATTATTGTTCTGCAAAAGGACAAAAGAGCCTTTTAAGGGCTGTTACAATTTTGTCGGGGGAAAAATAGACGATGGTGAAGACAGCATGAGCGCTGCCTACAGGGAATTGTACGAAGAGACAGGTATTTCTTCTAATGAGATCCGATTATTTCATTTTATGGATTTTACTTATTATCACCAAAACTTTATTTTGGAATTATATGTGGGGAAATTGGCAGTCCGGAAAGAACTGGTCGAAGAGGTGAATCCACTGGAATGGCTTTCCTTAACAGAAGATTTTGCTGATCCGGAAAAGTTTGCGGGAGACCAGAATATCGCCCATATTGTGAATGTGGCATTAAAGTATCCTCTGGAGGAGGGAAAACACGGAGGCTGAAAATGAAGAAACGGAAAAAAGTGATCGCGTTGCTTGCCATTGTGGCAGTGGCTGGGATCGCAGCATTGGTTTTTAGAGTGAGCGGAATTTATGATCCGGACAATAATGTACCGGGAAACAACCAAAATGTCACATGGTATATCCGGGAGCTCGGAGCACAGGCATATGGGACGATAGATGAGGCAATGAAATCTCATAATGAGAATTACGAAAAAGAAAAGGTGCTCTATATGGCGCATACAGGAAATGTGGCCAGGGTATTTATGGTAAACGGAGACGAAGTGACCGGGTACGAATTTATCGTAAAAGAAGAAAAATATCATTACGTAGGAGAACGAAAACTGATCATAAATGGAATGGGTTCCGAAAAAGAATATGAATGGGAGGCGACGCTCCGCTCGGATTTGAGCTACAGCACGAAAACGAGTTATAGAAATATCATTAATATCGGGACAAAATATATGATTTGCCCGGCATGGGGGGTCTCGGACAGGGAACAGGTGAGAAAGGTGACCTTTGACGGGCAGGCAGTCGATGAAGTCGTTGAGTTCTCAAAAGGTCAGGAGACGTATTATCTCTGGATCATAGACGACCTGAAAACGAAAAATAATGCAGTGGATGTTGTGATCCGTTTTTGAAAGGAGGCATCACGATAAAAATGAAGAAAATAATTTCTTATCTGGGTTTGTTATGTATCATGTCCGTGCTGGTATCCGGCTGCGGCGGTGAATTTGCAGAAGATCCGCAGTGGCAGGCGGCATCGGGAAGCGCAGTATCCGGGGAGGCGGTGTCAGGGGATTCTGTGTCCGGAGAAGCTGTCCGCCCGGATGGGACGGAGAAATCCGGGAAGGAAAAGGATTCTACGGACATGCCTCTTGAGGATCATCAATTTTGTTCGGCAAACTGCCTTTATATGGCAGATAGTGATAAGAATGAATTGATACAGTATTGTATAAAGACAGGCAAGGAAAAGTCATATGAAGTAAAAGGACTTCTCGGCGTGCTTCTTGTGGAAAAGGACAAGATCTATTATACGAAGAGTTTCTGGGATGGTGAGAATGAAGATGGAGAGCCGGAAGATCAATACCGGATCTGCAGCATGCCGATCGTTTCCGGGGAAGATGGTTTGGAAAAGCCACTTGTGCAAAAAGAAGAACGTCTGGAGGATATACCGCCGCTCTCGTATGAAAACTATCCGCTGATGGATGAAGAGTCGATTTATTATATTCCATATGGTTCACAGGGAATGATACAGTATGACAGGAAAGAGAAAAAAGGAGAGGCCGTACCGTTAGAATATTGTACAGGAGTTGAAAAGCGAAAAGAAAAAACTATTTTTTATAGTGATACGGATGATGGGGATATCATCGGAGTCCGGGATAAAAACACGGGAAAGATGATCAATATACAACTGCCTGAGAAGGAGAATGAGGATTGGGATAGTGCAGATTCGGTTACTGCGTCTGCCGATGATGGTCTCTATTACAGCTGGTATTTAGGAGATCCCGGGTGGCCGGAAGTGAAACGTGTGGATTTTTCTACGCAGGATACAACGACATTTGTGACAGAGCGGGAGATAAAAAGTGTGCTCGAAGAGAAAGCGGGGATAAAAGAAAACTCAGTCAGGGAATGTGCGATGGATCTGGAAGTAGTAGGAGAACGTCTGTATCTTACCCTGTATCTGGAATGGACAAAAGGGGCATGCTGGAATGTACAGGATGTGATCTTAAGCCGGGAGCTGGGAACAGAGGGAAAACTGCAGTATGAAGAAGGATTGACAGAATGTATCCGCAAATACGGAAAGACAAGAAGAGGAGAACCAAAGAAATTTAACGATTATACTTTTGGTGCGAAAGCAAAAGAGGGAGGTATAGAGGAAATCTGTTATAATGCGGGTTTCTATGCTGCCATCGGAGAGGAACGGGCATATCTGAATCCGGGTACGATGGAATTTCTGGATGGCGAAAAATATATTCTGTTTGACCGCAAAACGGGGAAAGGTAAGCCGGTTAAAAAGGGCATGCCTGAGTATTATGAGCTCTATTATGACCGTGTATGGGAAGAGGATTATGACGATTGAGTTTGATACTGTTTAGACATGTTGAGAAAGAGAGTGTGTGCAATGAGCCAGTTGGAGAGAAAACAAAACCGGAAAAAGAGGACGATCTTTTTGGGCATAGGTGGTTTGGCAGTGCTGTTGACCGTGATGGCAGCAACGCTGGTTCTCCGGCCGGAGACGTTACCCGATCCGATTCCGCCGATGCCGGTACCATCTCCGGCGGCCTCTGACGAACCGGTAAAACAGCCAGATCCGGATACCGGAGAAACGGTGTCGATCATAAATCCGGAAGGAAATACCCTGCGGGCGAGGATCGCTCCGCCGCCGGGGTATGAGAGAGTGGAAGCAGAACCGGATAGCCTGGTTTCGTTTTTGCGGGAATATCCTTTGAAGAAGGCGGGGAAGCCGGTTCTTTTATATAATGGGGAAGAAAAAGGAAACAGGGGCGCCCATGTGGCAGTGTTCAAACTCCCACTGGAAAAAGAAGACCTGCAGCAGTGTGCGGATACGGTGATGCGGGTATATGCGGAATATTTTTGGAAAACCGGGCAGAAGGAGCGGATCTCGTTCCGGTTTGTGGACGGCTTTCAGGCGGAATACTCAAAATGGCGGTCGGGATACCGGATCCGTGCAGAAGGCTCCCGGTCTTCATGGGTACCGGGTGGAGCGTACGACGATTCTTATGCAAATTTTAAAAAATATCTGAGAATGGTATTTGCCTATGCAAGTACTCTTTCGATGGAGCACGAGTCGAAAAAAATAAAGCTCTCCAAAGTGGAGGCCGGGGATATTTTTCTGGAAGCCGGAAGCCCGGGACATGTCGTGATGGTAGTAGATGTGTGTGAATCTGCCGATGGGAAAAAGGCGTTTTTACTTGGGCAGGGATATATGCCGGCACAGGAATTTCATTTATTGAAAAATCCGTCGCATGAAGAAGATCCGTGGTATTATGTGGAGGACATATCGTATCCTTTGTGGACGCCGGAATACTCTTTTGAAAAAGGAAGCTTCCGCCGGTTAGATTATTAGTGTGCCGATGCATTTTTATCAGCCTGACATCGTCAGGCTGCGCACACAGAAGACAGGAAAGGAAAAAGAGATGGATATATTGACGTACATTCAGGGAAAACTTCCTGCTGCGGCAGACTTCTGCCTGCACATCATTATTGCATTGATCATTTATTTTGTGGGAAAAAAGATAATGAAGATCATGCTGAAATTTTTAAAAAAATCGTTTTATAAGAGTAAGATGGAAGAAGGGGTGGCTGCATTTCTTCTGTCCATTATAAAATTTGCGCTTTATTTTGTGCTTATTCTTATCATCTGTCAGTTTTTAGGCCTGGCCACAAGTTCGGTGATCGCACTTCTCGGTTCGGCGGGACTGGCAGTCGGTCTGGCCCTGCAGGGAAGCCTTGCTAATTTTGCGGGAGGGGTGCTGATCCTGCTCACGAAACCGTTTCTGGTTGGGGATTATATCATCGTGGGGGATAAAGAGGGGACAGTGGTCAGCATTGATATCATTTATACAAAGCTTCAGATGGTAGATAATAAAACAGTTATCATGCCAAATGGCACGCTTGCGGATTCCAATATCATAAACGTGACGAATCAGGATAAGAGAAGAATCGATATCGAGGTGGGCGTGGATTATTCGGAGGATATCAAACAGGTGAGGGATATTTTAAATGAAATCATCGGGGGACAGGATGCTATCCTTTCTGATCAGCCGGTCGATGTCGTCGTCGGGGCGTTAAACAGCAGTTCCGTCGATATGCTCATTCATGTGTGGGTAAAGAAAGAGGATTACTGGCCGGTACGGTGGGCGATGTTAGAAGAGATCAAAGAACGGTTTGATGAAGAAGGCATCGTGATCCCGTTCAACCAGTTGGATGTGAAACTAAAAAAATAATAAGAATGAATATGGGAATGATTTGTGCATTCCGATGTTCACTCTTACTATTTTTTCTTATTGCCGATAGCCCTTTATTTCACGCACTGCTGGAATTTTTGTTTTACTTGTTCTACTTTTGTAGATTCAGCTGCAGGTGTCGGATAATATCCTCTGGCGTGCATTTCATCAAATACGTTTTTCTGGATCTCATGCTCTTCGTCCAGGCATTTGAGGATCGCATTTCTCACGCCGTCGTGTACACACTCATTGGCGAATTTGTTGTAGTTGCCGGTTGCAGCCTTTTCAGCGGCAAGTGCGTCAGCAAGTATTTCCTTTTCACTGTATTCCATTGTCTTCTCCTTTCAGATTTCTTAGTTTAACTGGGAATAGATTGAATTAAAATGTTTCTGGTGCCTGTCGGAAATGTTTAAAAGCTTCTCTTTGATCTCCTTGTCCTGACACTGGTCAGAAAGATTTTTAAACTTCTTGATCAGCAGGTCTTCTTCGTTCAGGATATCCTGAACCGCAGATAATTCTTTTTCTGATAGATCTGTCATTTCATTACCTCCATTCATGTTTTTATTAGTATTGCCTAAAATGAAAATAAAATCCCTAAAATCTGCTTGCAAAATTTTTTGAATTGATGCATACTAATATATAGCTTTTTCTGGATTTGCGGGATGGAAATCCGGGGATTATTTATCACACAGCTTTCTGTCAGTCTGTGGACTGGCGAAAATTTGTTGTTACAAAAAAGTGAAGGAATGAGGGAATGATATGAGAGGACCAACTGCACCAAAAGACCCAACGAAGAAAAGACCCTGCCTGTATATGATGCTGGATCAGGATATCGCCGGAATGCCGGGAAACGATGGCTCCTGCCGGGATACGAATTATATGGAAGGGCGTCTGATCGAACAGGTAAAGGGAATATGCGGAGATGTGGATGAAGAAATATTAAAGCTTCTGGAAAATATAGAAGGATTTACCAAACTGGTACATAGTGTCGGCATCAGCATTACGGCATCTTCCGAAGAGGAAAAAAATGAATTTATCGGGTTTGTCATGCAATGTTATGGAAAGACCGATAAATATGCGACAGGAACGAATGTCAGGACAAAATGCCCCTGCAATGGAGAGGAAGTGCTTCTTCCGGTAGCTGGGATGGGGCTCGGAGAGCAGGATGATATTATCGGTGCTTTTCATTTTGATTTTCCACAGACATGCAAAAGTGCCTGTGTGACGCTCAAATTCTATCTGAATGATGGCTTTCATGTACCGGAGATCGAAGTGGATCCACCGATTGAATTTGATTCGGAAAATTATCGTAAGATGATCGGGAATTCGTTATTAAGTCTTGGCAATACAATGCGTCTTAAGCGGGCGATCGAAAAGGCAAAAAGAGGCGAAGATGTGGTGATCGCCTATATCGGAGGTTCGATCACCCAGGGTGCTGGTGCGAAGCCGATCACGGAAAAATCCTATGCCTATTTGTCATACAGAGGATTTTGCGACCTGTTTACAAAAGACGGGGGAAAGAATGTCAAATTTGTAAAGGCCGGTGTAGGAGGGACTCCTTCTGAGCTGGGTATGATACGATATGAAAAAGATGTCACGGATTATGGAAACATAAAACCGGATATCGTTATTGTGGAATTTGCTGTAAACGACGAGGGGGATGAGACGGAAGGCGTCAGCTATGAAAGCCTTGTGAGAAAAATCGCAAAGGCAGAGAATGAACCTGCTGTTATTTTAAATTTTGCGGTATTTATGAGCGAGTGGAATTTAGAGAGCCGGCTTGTTCCGGTCGGTGAAAATTATGATCTGCCGATGGTGAGCGTAAAGGCTGCCGTGGTGCCGCAGTTTAATAAAGACACGGTGATCACGAAGCGACAGTATTTTTATGATATCTTCCACCCGACCAATGACGGGCACCGGGTAATGGCGGATTGTCTCATTCATTTGTTTGAAAAGGCAGATGAGGCAGAGATGCCTGACTGTGACAGTGACTTTTCCAAACCGCCGGTAAAAGGAAGCCAGTTTGAAGACATCGTACTTGTGGACTCTGTGAATATCTCAGACTTTGCTTCTGTTACAGAGAATGGTTTTGATTATAAAGATACGGAGATCCAGCGCGTAGAACGGAATATGGATAATTTTTCCACTCCTGTGCTTGAGAACGGATGGGCGAAAAAGAGCGGTACGAAAAATGCAGAGTTTAATATGACGATAACATGTAAGAACCTCATTCTTGTATCAAAAGACTCCGGAAGCCCGCAGTTTGGGAAGGCAGACGTTTATGTGGATGATAAATTAGTACTCACACCGGATCCGCTCGTGAACGGATGGGATCACTGTAATCCGCAGATCATTCTTGATGAGACGGAGAGTAAAGAACATCAGGTGAGGATCGTTATGCATCCTGGTGATGAGGAAAAGAGATTTACCATACTTGGTTTTGGAGTTACTGTATAAATGGAAATGATCTATATCGTTGAAGATGATACGAACATACTTGAAATTGAAAGTTTTTCTCTGAAAAACAGTGGGTATCAGGTGGAAGGATTTCAGAATGCAGGGGACTTTTTTCGTAAACTGGAGGAAAAAGTACCGGATCTGATCCTTCTTGATGTCATGCTTCCGGATATGGATGGATTGTCGATCTTAAAAAAGGTCAGAAGTATTCCGCTTTGGAAGAAGATACCTGTAATCTTTGTATCGGCAAAAACTTCCGAGATCGATAAGGTCAAGGGACTTGACCTGGGGGCGGATGATTATCTTGCAAAACCATTCGGTGTTATGGAACTGATTTCCCGTGTAAAGGCGCTCCTGCGGAGGAGCCGGGATATGGAGGAGGAAAAATGCCTTTCGGTCGGAAATATATTTATCGATGGAGAAAGGCATAGTGTTTTTGTAAACGATGAGATCTGTGAGCTTACCTATAAAGAATATAAGCTTTTAAAATATCTGATCCAGAATACCGGTATTGTTTTGGCCAGGGAGCGGATCATGGAACGGATCTGGGGAGCAGACTATGAGGGTGGATCAAGAACTCTCGATATGCATATCAAGACTTTGCGGAAAAAGCTGGGAGAAGAAGGCCGGAGGATCAAGACCGTACGGAATGTGGGGTATATGATTGAATGAGATCGAGGTTAAACAGAACGTTTTTGATGATCGCGGGACTTACGATATTGTTTACCATCACTCTGCTTACGATGGTATTTTATCAGCTTTTTGTGGATGAAGTGACAGATAATCTCGAGATGAATGCCAGAATACTGGAGAGTACCGGTTCTCTGAAAGAAACAGGACATATTGTTTATGACAGGGAGATCGGAAATCTTCGTGTGACACTGATCGGCCCGGAGGGGGACGTATATTTCGATAGCAATGCAGACATCGGTTCGATGGCAAACCACCGGGAGCGGCCTGAGGTTGATGAAGCATTTAAAAATGGTGAGGGGCATTCCATAAGACGGTCAGAAACGATGTCAAAAGATACCTTTTACTATGCGATGAGATTATCGGATGGAAGTGTGCTTCGTGTAGCAAAAGAAGCAGACAGCCTGTATAGCATTTTTACAGGAAGTATCCCTAAAATTGCAGGTATTGTTTTGTTTATTTTTATCATCAGTTTTATTCTGACCCGTTTTCTTGCAAAAAGTATTTTAAAACCGATCGAGCGTATGGCAGATGATATGGATTCGATTGATGCGGCAAGAACTTATAAAGAATTGGTTCCTTTTATACAGAGAATTAAGGAACAGCATGAAGACATTATGAAGAATGCCAATATACGTCAGGCGTTTACGGCAAGTGTGTCTCATGAGTTAAAGACTCCGCTTACTGCGATCTCCGGGTATGCCGAACTGATCGAAAACGGAATGGCGGATCAAGAAGATATAACACGGTTTGCCGGGGAGATCCACCGTAATTCAAACCGTTTGCTGACTCTGATCAACGATACGATACGGCTTGCAGAACTGGATGTCACGGAGAAGACGACTAAGTTTGAACAAGTCGATTTGTTTGCAGTTGCCGGAAAATGTGTGGACATGCTTCAGGTGAGTGCGGATAAACATGAGGTGTCGATTACATTATCGGGGAAAAGCAGTGTGATCCGGGCTAACAAAGATATGATGGAGGAACTTTTATATAATTTATGTGATAATGCGATCCGTTATAATAATAACGGGGGAGAGGTCCGGGTTTTGGTAGAAGATTTTTCAGACCGGACGGAACTGTCGGTAACGGATACCGGGATTGGGATTCCCGAAAAAAGCAGAGATCATGTATTTGAGCGCTTTTACCGCGTAGATAAAAGCCGGTCGAAACAGACCGGGGGAACCGGTCTCGGACTTGCCATTGTAAAGCACATCATTGCACAGCATAATGCACAGATCACGCTTGAGAGTGAAGTGGGGAAAGGAACCCGTGTCAATGTGGTATTTGTAAAAAATACTTTACAAGAACGGTAAATGATATTATAATCGTATTAGTTTAGTGTCGTTTTATGGTAGAACGACACTATTATATTGCAAAAGAAAGAGGGAGAAACAGGTGAACGGATTAACTGAATTTCGTTGGCACGGACGTGGCGGCCAGGGTGCTAAAACGGCAGCACTGCTTTTGGCAGATGTAGCATTTAAGACCGGTAAACATGTTCAGGGATTTCCTGAGTATGGCCCGGAGAGAATGGGGGCGCCGATTACAGCGTATGACAGGATCAGTGAAAAGGAGATCCGGGTCCACTCGAATATATATGAACCGGATTATGTTGTGGTGGTAGATGAGACACTTTTAAATTCTGTGAATGTAACAAAAGGCTTGAAAAAAGATGGTGCGATCCTTGTCAATACATCCAGATCCAGTGAAGAAATTTATACGCATCTTCACGGTTATCAGGGTAGAGTATATACGATCGATGCCAGAAAAGTATGCATGAAGACTTTGGGAAAATATTTTCCGAACACGCCTATGCTTGCGGCGATCGTAAAGATATCAGGCATTATGGAAGAGGATCGGTTCATAAAAGAGATGGAAGCATCCCTTAGTCATAAATTTGAAAAGAAGCCGGAAGTACTTGAAGGTAACATGAAGGCACTTCGGATGGCATTACAGGAGGTGCACTAATATGTTGAAGGCAAAGGAAATAAACGAAAAGACCCCATGGCAGGATCTGACTCCGGGACTTCAGATTTATGAGCCTGCCACTTCAAAGCGGTTTGAGACCGGAGAGTGGAGGGTCAATACTCCGGTATTTGATAAAGAAAAGTGCAGGCAGTGTCTGCTCTGTGTTCCGTATTGTCCGGACAGTGCGATTCCGGTCAGGAACGGAGAGCGGGAAAAATTTGACCTGCTCCACTGTAAGGGATGCGGAATCTGTGTAAAGGCATGTCCTTTTGGTGCAATCACGATGAAGGAGGGGAAGTAAAATGGCTACATATGACAGAATGTCAGGAAATGAAGCAGTCGCGCATGCAATCAAACAGGTAGAACCGGATGTTATGCCTGCGTTTCCGATCACCCCTTCGACTGAATTACCACAGTATGTCTCCAATTTTATTGCAAATGGCGAGATCAATACGGAATTTATACCAGTGGAGAGTGAACACAGTTCCATGAGTGCGGCGATCGGTGCATCCGCAGCGGGAGCAAGGGCGCTTACGGCGACGTCTTCCTGTGGACTTGCACTTATGTGGGAAGTACTTTATGTGGCGGCATCCAACCGGCTGCCGGTTTGTATGGCTGTTGTAAACCGGGCACTTTCTGGTCCTCTGAATATCAACAGTGAACATTCAGACAGTATGGGCGCCAGAGATTCGGGATGGCTTCAGATTTATGCGGAAAATAACCAGGAAGTATATGATAATTTCATTCAGGCATACCGGATCGCAGAGCATAAAGATGTCATGCTGCCGATCATGATCTGTCAGGATGGTTTTATTACAAGCCATGCTGTGGAGAACATTACATTGGAAGATACGGAGACCGTTAAAAAATTTGTCGGCCGGTACGAGCCGGAACATTATCTTCTGAATCCGGATGAGCCACTGGCAATCGGTCCATATGCGGTTTCCAATTATTGTATGGAAGCAAAAAAGGCACAGGCGGAGGCGATGATCCGTGCGAAAAAGGTAATCCTTGATGTGGCAAAGGAATACGAAGCGCTGACCGGAAGAAAATATGGATTGTTTGAAGAGTATAAATTAAAAGATGCCGAATATGCGATCGTGGCGATCGGTTCTTCCTGTGGAACGATCAAGGATACTGTGGATCGCCTGAGAAAGGCCGGGAAAAAGGCAGGACTTTTGAAAGTCCGTGTGTTCCGTCCGTTCCCGGGAAAAGAAATGGCAAAAGCATTAAAGAAATGCAAGGCAGTAGCTGTATTTGACCGTTGTGAGAGTTACAGTGCAAACGGCGGGCCGCTTGCAGCTGAATTAGAGGCTGCGCTTTACCGCAATAAAAATACATGTGAGGTTATTAATTATGTTTATGGTCTGTCGGGAAGAGACCTGACGGTAGAACAGGTAGAGACTGTATATAGCGAACTGGAAGCAGCTGCCGAACATGGCGTCCGGGATGAAAAATACCGTTATATCGGTCTGAGAGATAAAGAAGAGATATAATCATGTAAATGGAGGAGACGAGATGGAACAGACATTTGATTTTAAAGAAATTCAGGGAAGAGAAGAGCGTCTGGCTCCGGGACACCGGATGTGTGCCGGCTGTGGAGGGACCATCGCAGTAAGGAATGTACTGAAAGCTCTCCATCCCGGAGACAAGGCGGTGGTGGGAAATGCCACGGGATGCCTGGAGGTTTCTTCTTTTATGTATCCGTTTACAGCCTATCAGGACAGTTATATCCATAATGCATTTGAGAATGCCGGAGCTACTTTAAGCGGAGTAGAAACGGCGTACCGGTATATGAAGAAAACGGGCAGGCTGGATGAGAATTATAAATTTATTACGTTTGGCGGCGACGGGGGAACTTACGATATTGGATTTCAGTCCCTTTCCGGAGCGATGGAGAGAGGACATGATATGGTATATGTCTGCTATGATAATGGTGCATACATGAATACCGGCATCCAGCGATCTTCGGCGACCCCGATGTTTGCGGATACGACGACAAGTCCGGCCGGCAAGGTATCCGGTGGAAAGCCGCAGGCGAGAAAGGATCTGGCAGCGATCATGGCAGCTCATAATATTCCTTATGTAGGCCAGACTACTTTTATCGGGAACATGAAAGATCTATATACCAAATCCGAAAAAGCAATCTATACAGAGGGCCCTGCCTTTTTAAACATTATGGCGCCATGTCCCCGCGGATGGAGATATGATGCTCCGGATATCATCGATGTGTGTAAATCTGCAGTCGAGACATGTTACTGGCCGCTGTTTGAGGTGGTTGAGGGAAAATGGATCTTAAATTATGAACCGAAGAAGAAGCTTCCGGTTGAAGATTTCCTAAAAAGACAGGGAAGGTTTAAACATTTGTTTAAACCGGGAAATGAGCATCTCATTGAGCAATTCCAAAAGGAAGTAGACCGGAGGTGGGAGGAGCTTCTCAATAAGTGTAGTTGATTTTTTTGGAGATGATCGTATGGGATGTCAGGATAAGATAAAAATTGAATTTCTGGAAATGGTGGCTGCCTTTCAAAAAATACATGGTATGGTTAAGTTTTGCGGAATCTCCCGAAGTGAATTTGTCATGCTGCAGGTGATTTTTTCAGAGAGCAGTGAAAAAAATGGTATCCGGATCAGTGATCTGGCGGCACATCTGCAGATTTCTTCCCCGGCAGTTTCCCGTATGATCAAGGGACTTGAAGATAAAGGTTTTGTCGAACGGAAACGTGACAAAAAAGACCGGCGTATCACGTATGTTTCACTGACTGATCAGGGAGAAAAAAAAAGGATGGAATGTATGGAATTGCTGTATAAGATCGGTGAGAGGAGCGTGGGGATCATGGGGGAAGAGGACATGCGGGAGCTTATACGCCTGAATATGAAACTGATCGGCTCGATCGAGCAGGAGATCCGCCATAGCAGTATGGATTAAAAAGAAGTTGATTTCTACTATTATGCGGAAGCGTAACAAAGAAGGCATGATATAAAAAAACCGGCATTCACACAAGAACTGTGGTGTGTGGCCGGTTTTTTTATATCATGCCTGTTATTTATTGGATCTTCTCCAGATATTCATCTTCTCCGCTTCTTTGATCAGGTCGTCCCTGAACTGTGGATGTGCGACCGAGATCAGAGCTTCTGCCCGCTGCCAGCCGGAGAGTCCCTTTAAGTTTACTTTTCCGTACTCTGTTACGAAGTAGTGTGTATTTGCCCTCGTATCTGTTACGATGGAACCGTCTGCCAGTGTCGGGCGGATACGGGATACCAGCTCCCCTTGTTTGTTTGTAAAAGTAGAGGAACAGCAGATAAAGCTTTTTCCGCCTTTTGACAAATATGCGCCAAGGACGAAATCAAGCTGTCCTCCGGCACCGCTTATATTTTTTGTTCCGGCGCTCTCTGCATTGACCTGTCCATAGAGGTCGATGTCTACGGCGTTGTTGATCGAAATAAAGTTATCCAGCGCACTGATGGAACGGATGTCATTCGTATAGTCGACAGGGGCACTCATGCACTCCGGATTGTCATCCAGAAAATCATAAAGTTTTTTTGTTCCGGCAGCAAAAGCGTATGTCTGACGGAAACGGTCGATATTTTTCCTGGCCCCGGTGATCTTTCCTGCTCTGGAAATATCGACAAAGGCATCCACGTACATTTCAGTATGGACGCCGAGATCTTTCAGATCGGATTCTGCGATCATCGTACCGACTGCATTTGGCATGCCTCCGATCCCGAGCTGTAGACAGGCACCGTCCGGAATTTCTTCTACGATCAGCTTGGCGACAGCCTGATCGACTTCTGTAGCGGCGGCAGCACCCCCCATTTCAGCAATAGAAGGGTTGTCCCCTTCTACGATCATATCTACCTGGGAGATGTGGATGCCTTCTTCTTTTCCGCCAAGGCATCTTGGCATATTTTTATTTACTTCCACGATAATAGTTTCTGCACGTTCGCAGCAAGCGCCAAGATGAGATGCGCTTGGGCCGAAATTGAAATAACCGTGGGAATCCATCGGAGCCACCTGAAAAATGGCTACCCGGGAAGGACAGGGTAAATCCCTGTAATACCTTGGAAGTTCGGAGTAGCGGATCGGGGCATAGAAAGAAAATCCCTGTGCGGCCGCTTTTCTTTCGATGCCGCCCATATGCCATGAGTTCCAGGAAAGATGTGCCGCCGGATCGTCGATCTTAAAAATCTCCGGAACCCACATCAGGATTCCGCCGCGGAATTTCACATCCGACAGCTCGTTCATCCGTTCGGCAATCGCGGCATCCACGGCAACCGGGGTATTTACACACCATCCATAGTCGACCCAGTCGCCGGAGCGGACTGTCTTTGCCGCTTCTTTTGCAGTAGTCAGTTTATTTTTGTACATTGTTTCATGATCCATATTTTCCCAAAGCCTCCTTAAATATAATTATTATAATTTTATCATTCATAAAATGCAGGGTCAAGAGAAAAATTCGGTCTGTTTGTGATACCAAATCATCTTGATTAAAAGATGGGGTTGGTATACAATTAATAAATATATAGCTTTGTTTATGGCTATCCAAAACATGATAGGAGGGATGAAGCGGATGAAACGTGATGGAAAAAGAAGATGGGCGTTTGTTCTTGTGCTAGTCATGGTTATGGGAGTTTTGCCAGCAAGGCAGGGGTGGGGCAAAGAAGAGGAACCCTATTCCCTGGCGGAAGGAAAAACCGCTTCAGCGGACACTCAGGCGGATTATGGGTTAAGCAACCCCACTACGGATAAGGATGGGGTTACAACATGGGACTGTGTCTGGTTTGGGAACTACTGGCAGGAGGATACGAATGGGAATGGAAGAGTTGATCAAACGGATGCCAAGACACCAGTCAAGTGGCGTGTCCTGTCTGTAAATGGAGATGATGCGTTTTTGGTGGCGGATGAAATTCTGGACTGCCAACCATATAATAATAAGTTATACCGTGACAGTTATGCCCGTATCACATGGGAAACATCTACGATGCGAAGTTGGCTGAATGGGTATGGTACGGATAAGAACGTAGATGGGGTGGATTATAGTAGCGATAATTTCTTGAACAATGCATTTATATCGTCCGAGCAGACAGCAATTTTGGATACAACCGTAGTCAATGTTAAGAACCCAACCTATGGAACAGGAGGTGGGGGGAATACGACAGATAAAGTGTATTTGCTTTCGCTTGCGGAGGCGATGAACACTGCCTATGGCTTTATTTCGACAGGGGATGCTACTGGAATAAGGGAGGCAAAACCTACAGAGTATGCGAAAGGAAAGAAGATTTATGTAAGTGATGTTACAGGGAATGAGGGGAATAGTCATTGGTGGCTGCGGTCGCCGGGCTACGTTAGTAATAGTGCATCTATCGTGTACAGCGATGGTCATGTGCATCAGACTTCTTACAATGTCAACAATAGTATCGTTGGGGTGCGTCCGGCTTTGCATTTGAATCTGGCATCTACCTCAGAATGGTCAAAAGCAGGAACGATATCCTTGGCAGGGGATGCGGCAAATCCAACTGTGTCGCCCACAGTACTGCCGACTCATGGGTTACAATCTCCTCGTACTGAAAAAGGGGTTACAACATGGGATTGTGTCTGGTTTGGGAATTACTGGCAGGAGGACACGAATGGGGATGGAACAGCAGATACGAATGATGATAAAAAACCAATCAAGTGGAGAGTACTGTCTGTGGATGGGGATGATGCATTCCTGTTGGCCGATGAAAATCTAGAACGCCAACCATATTGTTATTTAGAAAATTATCATGGAACTTATTTCAGTGTTACATGGGAAAATTGTACGATGCGAAGTTGGCTGAATGGTTATGGTGCGGATAAAAACATAAATGGAGAGGATTATAATATCAATAATTTTCTTAACAATGCATTTACATTATCTGAGCAGGCAGCAATTCAGGTCACGAATGTGGTCAATAACAAAAACCCGTATTCTGGAACACCAGGTGGAAATGATACGACAGACAAGGTGTATCTGCTTTCACTTACAGAGATAATGAACACTGCGTATGGATTTACGTCGACAGAGTTAAATACTAAGACGAGAGAGGGCAAAAACACTGAATATGTGGAAACACGTGGGAGTACTATAGGAAGTATCGAGAGGAGTGGTACATGGTGGCTCCGATCGCCGAATAATAATCATCGTGCATCTTTTGTAGGGGATGGAGGCGGAGGAGTGACAAGCTCTTCAGCTCTTAACGAGGTCACCGATAATGCTATTGCCGTTCGGCCGGCTTTGCATTTGAATGTGGCATCTTCCGTGTGGTCAAAGGCAGGGACAGTATCTTCGACGGGAGCTGAGGAGGAAATACCCTATCCAGATCCAACTGTGGTGCCTACAGCAACACCGACCGTGTGCCCAACTCAGTCTCCGGTTGTATCCGAAACATTGCCCCCGCCCACATCTACGCCCTCCCTTCCGCCTGTCTCCCAGCCTCCGATACATAAAATGAAAGTAACGGTAAAAGGAAACGGTGCAACGACGGTAAGAACGAACCGGGTTTATGTCAGCACGGAACAGATGGCAGAATTGACAGTGACTGAAGGCAATCAGGCCGTTTTCACATTTATCCCGGAAGAAGGATGTTCTTTTATCTCAGTGACAGTTGACGGTCAGAAACCGGAAGCTTTTGTCGGGAACGTCTATACGATTTCATATATAGGGCAGGATCATGACATCCTTGTGGAATTTACAGAAAAGATGCCTCTCCCGGCACAGAGTCCGGTACCGACGGAAGTTCCACCACCCCGGACAGAACCCCCTGTTCTGATTCCAACACCGCCTCCGACCGCAACTCCAACGCCGGTTCCCGCCAAATCTTCGGTTCCAAGCAAAATGCCGCCCCCGGACAATGACCTGTCTGCGATCACTGACGGACTTGGCGTCTCCGAAGAGACTGCCATAAAGATTCAGGCGGCAGCCAGAGAACTGAACGTGTCGCAGGACACCATCCTTGTGACCGAGCAGATGATACAGTCCCAGAAGACAGACGAGGATATAACCGCTGTAACACGAAAAAATGGATCTACGAATACAAGAAGATGAAGACGATTGAAAACGGGAATAAAAAATCCTTTATCGACCGGAACTGTAAAAAAGGGACGTATTACAAATATATCGTGCGTGCTTATAAGATCATCGACGGAAAGAAAGTGACGATCGCCGCCTCGAAGACGATCCATGTGACGACGACAGGCGGAAAGAACGGAAATGCAAAGTCGGTGAAGGTAAACAAAAAGAAGATATCTCTAGCGGCCGGGAAGAAGCTAAAAATCAGGGCAAGGGAGATCAAAGAAGACAAACCGCTCCGGCACCACCGGGAGGTAAGCTATGAATCCAGTGATCCGGATGTGGCTACAATCTCAAAAAAGGGACGCATAAAGGCGAAAAAGAAAGGAAAATGTACCATTTTTGCTTATGCACAGAGCGGAGTGTTCCGCAAAGTTAAAGTGACAGTGAAGTGATTGAAGTAAAGAGGGGAAAGAAGAGGGGTATTTTGCTCACGAAGGAGGGTTTTATGAAACAAAAAAGTGTATTGATCCTATTTAAAACAGGCATTTCCTGTCTACTGATGATCGCCCTGATATGTAATATAGCGGTGGTACCGGATTTATATGCGGCTGTCAGAGAAAATAATGGTGCGGCTGCTCTGGCAAATGCAGAGATCACACTGGAAGTTACAGTAAAGACGGAATCCGGCGGGGAAGAAGTAAAGGCAGTCAGTGGAACGAATCTGCGGCTGGCATTATCGGAGAATGGAATAAAACGGGCAGATATAACGTGTCTGAAAGTGACCGGAGGGACGATCAAAACAGCGGACTGGTACGATATTTGTACACACAATGGAAGTACAGAAGATCCGACGGATGATTCTTATAAGAGCCTGACCGGTATCGTGGCAGAAGAGGGGGTGGAAGGCCAGGATATCGCTGACAGGACTACAACCACGACATTTCCCAAATCTCTCCGGACAGTGGTTCTTCCGAAGGGAATTTCCAGTATCGGGAACTATGCATTTTATGAGTGCGGTGATCTTCAGCAGGTCATACTCCCGGTTGGTGTGACTAAAATCGGGGAGTATACATTTAGTAAATGCAGCAGCCTTCAGCAGATCGAGATTCCGGAAGGTGTGGAAATGTTAATGCGATATGCATTTGAAAACTGTGAAAATCTACAGAAGGTAAAGCTTCCGGATGGCCTGAGGACGCTTAATGGGCGGGCTTTTAGTGAATGTGAAAATCTTCAGGAGATTAATTTTCCGGATGGTTTAAAATACATAGGGGGCGGAACATTTAACGGCTGTGGAAAACTCCGGGAAGTGGTATTCCCGGACAGCCTTCAGACGATCGAGGATCTGGCCTTTGAGAAGTGTTCCGGCATAAAAGAAATAACGATTCCCCAGGGGGTATCCAAACTTGGCATGGGGGCTTTTGAGGGGTGCACAGGTCTTGAAAAGGTGACGATCAAAGAAGGACTTCAAAAATTAGAAGCAAGTATATTTGTCAAGTGTTCGAATCTGAAAGAGATCACATTTCCAAATGGGTTGATCCTGGATTATGAGGATCCCCCCTCTTACCGCGATCCTCTTTTTCAGCCTATGTTTGTTTTCTGTCAGCTCAGTACGCTGAATATTGTACTAAAAGAAGGGGAGACAGCGGAGAATATGACGCCGGTTAAATGTATGCAGGCGGAGGATTTTGGGTTTGCTTTTTCAAAGACAGAAACCCCGGCCCTGTTCTTTTATTTGCCGGATGGCACAATGTTGTCTGACGATACGGAGCCGACAGTAGATGAAGTGGCCGCGAGGTATCTGGCAGAAGATGATGGCGATACAACAGATGGGTTGTGGTATGGCTGGGAAATCGGGAGGAGTTATGAGGTAGAGAACCGTCTGACACATCTTGTCACAAGTAATACCAGCTCTGTCTGGAAAAGTTCGGAGGGGGATTATAAGGCTGTTTTAAGCGGAGAAGGGGAAGAAGGAAGTTTTTATGAGCTTCCGGAGCAGATCCATGTGACGATCGGGGAAAAAGAGGCTGTCCCGGAGACCGATTATACTTATGATCCGGTCACCGGGGAGGTGGTGGTTCTGAAAGCTTCGATCGATGGAAAGATCGTGATCACCGGAGAGGGACGCCGGATCTATCATGAGGCAACCGTAACGGTAAAGGGAGATGGTGTGACGACGATAAGAACGGATCAGATTTATGTCAGTACAGAACAGATGGCAGAATTGACAGTAGCCGGAGGAGATGATCTCAGCCTGACATTTATCCCGAAAGAAGGATGTTCTTTCGTTTCACTTACGATCGATGGGCAAAAACAGGAATTTGATGGGAATACCTATACGATCCCGCATATAGGGCAGGATCATGATATCCTTGTGGAATTTACAGAAAAGGCATCCCCGCCGACACAGAGTCCGGTACCGACGGAAGTTCCTCCACAGACAGAGATACCCGCTCTTGCTTCGGCGAGCCCGGCATCACAGCCGCCGGCACAGACAGAAAAACCTGTTCCGGCCCTGACACCAGTCCCGGTGGCAAGTCCGGTTCCCACCCAAACGCCGTCTCCGAATAAAGACCTGTCTGCAATCACAGACGGACTTGGCGTCTCCGAAGAGACTGCGGTCAAGATCCAGGCGGCAGCCAGAGAACTGAACGTGTCACAGGACACGATCCTTGTGACCGAACAGACGATACAGTCCCAGAGGACAGATGATGATATAAAGGGGGCATATTTTGCCCGCATCCAGGCAAGAGCCTCCCAGATTACGCAGAAGAACATCAAGCTGTCATGGAACCGTGTGAATGGAGCAGACGGTTATGAAATTTACGGAAACCGCTGTAACACAAAAAAGTGGATTTACGAATATAAGAAGATGAAAACGATCGAAAACGGGAACAAAAAATCCTTCATCGATCGGAACTGTAAAAAGGGAACGTATTACAAATATATCGTGCGAGCCTATAAGATCATTGATGGGAAAAAGGTGACGATCGCCGCCTCAAAGACGATCCATGTGACGACGACAGGCGGAAAGAACGGAAATGCGAAGTCGGTGAAGATAAATAAAAAGAAGGTATCATTAACGGCCGGGAAGAAGTTGAAACTCAGGGCAAGGGAGATTAAAGAAGACAAACCGCTCCGGCATCACCGGGAGGTAAGCTATGAATCCGGCGATCCGAATGTGGTGACAGTATCGAAAACCGGCCGTATAAAGGCGAAAAAGAGGGGAAAATGTACGGTATTTGCCTATGCGCAGAGCGGAGTGTTCCGTAAAGTTAAAGTGACCGTGAAGTGATGATAGAAGTAAAGAAGGGAAAATAAATTAGATTGATGCGACCTGAATTTTGATAGATCAGATGGTCAGGGTGTTAAAAGCTCTTGTTTTTTCATGTACTGACAACATGCATAAAAAACAATATTTTCGCAGCCGGATGCACGAATCATTTCGCAGAGCCTCAAGCGTGGAAATCGTGTTCAGCAAAGGCTTCCACGATTCCCAGAGTCTCATCTCCATCGTGCATAATGCTGCTCATCTTATTGTTTTTTGTGCATGTTGCCAGACCCCTTGGTGAAAAGGGGCTTTTGATACCCGAAGCATGATCATAAAATAATACATGATCAGCTATAAGCAAAACGTATCGCTTTGTTTATGGTCATCAAAAACAGGGCAAGGAGGGATGAAGCAGATGGAACGTGATGGAAAAAGAAGATGGGCGCTTATCCTCGTGCTGGCTATAGTTATGGGATTTTTGCCAACAGGCCAGGCACAGGCGGAAGAAGAGAACGATCCAGCGGACACCCAGGCGGATTATGGGTTGAGTAACCCCACTACAAGTGAGGGAGTTACGACATGGGACTGTGTCTGGTTTGGAAATTACTGGCAGGAGGATACGAATGGGGACGGAGTAGCTGATCAAACAGATGATAAGACGCCGGTTAAGTGGCGTGTCCTGTCAGTGGATGGGGATGATGCGTTCCTGCTGGCGGATAAATCTTTGGATTGCCAGCCATATAATACTACGTTCGCCGATGTCACATGGGAGACATGTACGATGCGAAGCTGGCTGAATGGATACGGTGCGAACCAGAACCACGATGCAGTGGATTACAGCAGTGATAGTTTTTTGGACCATGTGTTTACCTTATCCGAGCAGTCCGCAATTAAAGATACAAAGGTGGTCAATGAGAACAACCCGCAGTATGGTACGGAAGGTGGTAATGATACAACAGATAAAGTGTACCTTCTTTCAATCAGTGAGGTGTCGGAGACAAAGTATGGGTTTGCATCGGATTGCGATAAGAATGATGCGGGTAGACGGGCAAAGAACACGGCGTATGCGAAGGCACAGGGCGCTTATACTATTTCAAGGAATGGCTTCTGGTGGTTGCGGTCGCCGGGTTTCAGTATCAGTAGTAATAGTAGTTATACTGCGTCCAATGTTTATAACAATGGCTACGTGACTCAGGATGGTTACAATGTTTGCGACCTTATTTACGCTGTACATCCTGTGTTACATTTGGATTTGGCTTCTACCTCAGTATGGTCAAAAGCTGGGACAGTATCCTCGTTAGGAGATGTGAATGAGACCCCGTTTTTTACTCCGACGCCATCTCCGGTTGTGACTCCAGCGCCGACAGCATCTCAGGGATCGTCTGCAACATTGACTCCGGCCACATCCACGCCTTTGATTCCGCCTTCATCCCTGCCTTCAATGTATAAAATGACGGTAACGATAAAAGGAAACGGTGTGACAACGGTAAGAACGAATCAGGGTTATGTCAGCACGGAACAGATGGCAGAATTGACAGTGGAAGGAAATGGTGAAGTTATTTTGGTGTTTATCCCGGAAGAAGGACATTCTTTTGTTTCATTGACGGTCGACGGGCAGAAACAGGAATGTGATGGGGAGACCTATACGATTCCGCATATAGGCAAGGGCCATGACATTGTTGTGGAATTTACAGAAAAGATGCCTCTTCCGACACAGGATCCGCCTCATACAGAAAAACCTGCTTTGGTTTCAACGTTGCATCCAACCGCATTCCAAACGTCAGTTCCTACCCAAATTCCTTCCCCAGACGAAAACTTGTCCGTGATCGTAGACGGGCTTGGTGTCCCGGAGGATATAGCGGTGAAGATTCAGATGGCGGCAGAGGAATTGGATGTTTCAATGGATACCCTTCTTGTGACTGAGCAGATGATACAGTCACAGAAGACAGACGATGATATAAAAGGAGCATATTTTTCCCGTATTCAGGCAAGAGCCTCCCAAATTACGCAGAAAAACATCAAGTTGTCATGGAACCGCGTGAATGGAGCGGATGGTTATGAAATTTATGGGAACCGCTGTAATACGAAAAAATGGATCTATAAATACAAGAAGATGAAGACGATTGAGAAAGGGAACAAAAAATCCTTTATCGACCAGAATTGTAAAAAAGGGATGTATTACAAATATATCGTGCGTGCCTATAAGATCATTGATGGGAAAAAGGTGACGATCGCCGCTTCGAAAACAATCCATGTAACGACGGCCGGAGGGAAGAACGGAAATGCAAAGTCGGTGAAGGTAAATAAAAAGAAGGTATCATTGAAAGCAGGAAAGGACATAAAGTTAAAAGCAAGGGAGATTAAAGAATTTAAACCGCTCCGGCACCACCGGGAGGTAAGCTATGAATCGAGCAATCCAGATGTGGCTACAATCTCAAAAAAGGGGCGCATAAAGGCGAAAAAGAAAGGAAAATGTATGGTGTTTGCTTATGCGCAGAGTGGTGTTTATAAGACGGTGAAGGTTACGGTAAAATAAGGCGGGGAAATAAGATTGGTGTGACTTGATTTTTGATATATCAAAGGTAAAAGGAGGGGATAAAACAGATGAAACATGATGGAAAAAGAAGATGGGCGCTTATTCTTGTGCTGGCTTTGGTCATAGGAGTTTTGCCGACAGAGCAGGCGCAGGGAAAGTCAGACGAAATCTCTGCCCTAGCGGATGCCCAAACGGATCAAGAGTTAAACAACCCTAGTACGGGTTCGATAAATACGACATGGGACTGTGTCTGGTTCGGAAATTACTGGCAGGAGGATACGAATGGGGATGGGGTGGCTGATCAATCGGATGCCAAGACGCCGGTCAAATGGCGTGTTCTGTCTGTGGATGGAGATGATGCTTTTCTGATGGCAGATAAAGTTCTGGATTACCAGCCATATAATGCTAGATTCACCAACGTCAATGTCACATGGGAGTTATGTACGCTCCGGAGCTGGTTGAACGGTTACGATGAGAACCAGAACTGGAATGCAATGGATTACCTCAGTGATAATTTTTTGGATCATGCGTTTACGGCAGCCGAACAGGTAGCAATTAAAGATACGAAGGTGGTTAATAGGGACAACTCGTATTATGGAACAGTAGGTGGTAACGATACAACAGACAAAGTGTATCTCCTTTCACTAAGCGAGGTGATGGATCGATCTTATGGTTTCACATCGACGACAGCTGAGACAAAGACAAGGGTAGCAAAAAATTCATCGACGGGCAATGCTATTCCCTACTGGTGGTTGCGGTCGCCGGGCTACGACAGTATTCTCGCATCCGGTGTGAGAACCACTGGTAGCGTGACTCAGGATGGAGACAATGTTGAACACGTTCGTGGCGTCCGACCTGTTTTGCATTTGAATCTGGCATTTACTTCAGTATGGTCAAAAGCAGGGACAGTATCCTCGTCAGGGGAAATATCTGAGCTACCGTCTTCTACTCCGACAGCGACCCCGGTTGTCACTCCGACACCAACTCAGTCCCCCAAAGTAACCGTATCCCCTTCCCTCACCCCGCCACCGGTTACAACACCAACACCCGCAGCAACGGCATCTCCGGACCCGCCCGAAACATTGACCCCGCCCATATCTACGCCTTTGCTTCCGCCAGCTTCTCAGCCTCCGATGCATAAAATGACAGTAACGGTAAAAGGAAACGGTGCGACGACGATAAGAACGAATCTGGTTTATGTCAGTACGAGACAGAAGGCAGAACTGATAGTGGACGGAGGTGGTGAGGCCATTTTCATATTTATCCCGGAAGAAGGATGTTCTTTTGTTTCACTTACGGTTGACGGGCAGAAACAGGAAATTGACGGAAACAGCTATACGATTCCGCATATAGGGCAGGATCATGACATTGTTGTGGAATTTACAGAAAAGATGCCTCTTCCGACACAGAACCCACCCCGGACAGAAAAACCTGCTCCGGTTTCAACACCGCCTCCGACCGCAACTCCAATGCCGGTTCCCGCCAAATCTCCGGTTCCAAGCAAAACTCCGTCTCCGGATAATGACCTGTCTGCGATCACCGACGGACTTGGTGTCTCCGAAGAGACTGCCATAAAGATTCAGGCGGCAGCCAGAGAACTGAACGTGTCGCAGGACACCATCCTTGTGACCGAGCAGATGATACAGTCCCAGAAGACAGACGAGGATAT